>NZ_JYOV01000001.1 GCF_000963255.1 Streptococcus infantis
TACACTGAAGTTTCCATCTTGATCGGCTTTCGCTGTTGCTTTAGAACCATCTGGAAGAGTAACCTCTACTGTTGAACCGGCTTCGGCTGTACCTGTAACTGCTGTAGCGCCTGCTGTAACTGGGCTTACACTTGGTGCTGCTGGTGCTGTTGTATCTGGCACTGTAGCTGATGTCGGTGTTGACTTGTTACCTGCATCGTCTGTTGCTGTTACAGATACTTTATCGCCTTCTTTCAAACCGCTAACTGGAACGCTGAAGTTGCCATCTTGGTCAGCTGTTGCTGATGCTTTAGTGCCATCTGGAAGAGTAACCTCTACTGTTGATCCTGCTTCGGCTGTACCAGTTACTGCTGTGTCACCTGCTTTAACTGGGTTCACAACTGGTGCAGCTGGAGCTGTCTTATCATCAGCTTTCGCTACAGTTGCTGTAGTTGGAGTTGATGTATTGTTTGAAGCGTCTTTCGCTGTAACAGAGACTGTTTGACCTTCTTCCAAGCCACTTACTGGAACGCTGAAGTTGCCATCTTGGTCAGCTGTTGCTGATGCTTTAGTGCCATCTGGAAGAGTAACCTCTACTGTTGAACCTGCTTCGGCTGTACCTGTAACTGCTGTAGCGCCTGCTGTAACTGGGCTTACACTTGGTGCTGCTGGTGCTGTTGTATCTGGCACTGTAGCTGATGTCGGTGTTGACTTGTTACCTGCATCGTCTGTTGCTGTTACAGATACTTTATCGCCTTCTTTCAAGGCACTTACTGGTACACTGAAGTTTCCATCTTGATCGGCTTTCGCTGTTGCTTTAGAACCATCTGGAAG
>NZ_JYOV01000002.1 GCF_000963255.1 Streptococcus infantis
ATCTAATCCTGTTTGCTCCCCACGCTTTCGAGCCTCAGCGTCAGTTACAAGCCAGAGAGCCGCTTTCGCCACCGGTGTTCCTCCATATATCTACGCATTTCACCGCTACACATGGAATTCCACTCTCCCCTCTTGCACTCAAGTTAAACAGTTTCCAAAGCGTACTATGGTTAAGCCACAGCCTTTAACTTCAGACTTATCTAACCGCCTGCGCTCGCTTTACGCCCAATAAATCCGGACAACGCTCGGGACCTACGTATTACCGCGGCTGCTGGCACGTAGTTAGCCGTCCCTTTCTGGTAAGATACCGTCACAGTGTGAACTTTCCACTCTCACACTCGTTCTTCTCTTACAACAGAGCTTTACGATCCGAAAACCTTCTTCACTCACGCGGCGTTGCTCGGTCAGACTTCCGTCCATTGCCGAAGATTCCCTACTGCTGCCTCCCGTAGGAGTCTGGGCCGTGTCTCAGTCCCAGTGTGGCCGATCACCCTCTCAGGTCGGCTATGTATCGTCGCCTTGGTGAGCCGTTACCCCACCAACTAGCTAATACAACGCAGGTCCATCTGGTAGTGATGCAATTGCACCTTTCAAGCAGATATCATGCAATATCTACTGTTATGCGGTATTAGCTATCGTTTCCAATAGTTATCCCCCGCTACCAGGCAGGTTACCTACGCGTTACTCACCCGTTCGCAACTCATCCGGAGAAGCAAGCTCCTCCTTCAGCGTTCTACTTGCATGTATTAGGCACGCCGCCAGCGTTCGTCCTGAGCCAGGATCAAACTCTCATTAAAAGTTTGAGTTCTCACTCATTTCTGTCACTGACAGATTTATTGTTTTTTCATTGTTCAGTACTACAACCTTAGTTGTAGTGCCCTGCACATTGGTTCGTCTTGTTCAGTTTTCAAAGGTCTTTGTCACTCACTTCTCTCAAGTGACAACTATATTAGTATATCACAGCTGCTTTCGCTTGTCAACACTTTTTTGAAACTTTTTTTAATTTTTTTCATCAAGTGTTTTATCTGCTTCATACTATAGTCCGTACGGGATTCGAACCCGTGTTACCGCCGTGAAAAGGCGGTGTCTTAACCCCTTGACCAACGGACCGGAGTTGTTATTTTCAACTCTTACTATTATACCGACTTTTCGTACTTTGTCAACACCTTTTTTTAATTTTTTTTTAGAAGTCTTGTAATGTTTCCTTCAGCTCTCTGAGAAGGGCTTTGCGGCCTTTAAACCGTTCGTCTTCCCAGAGTTTCGGTTAATTTTTTTCTTACAATAATTGTTTTTTATGAAGCACATATCATTTTTTGAAATATTTCTTCATATTACTCAAGTAACTCTTGCATTCTTATTTTCAGAAAATTTGAATCATTTTCTCTAAGAGAGCATTAACATAGGTGAACTTGTATTTTGTTTTCTATTATATAAAAATCTTTGATTTAAATTCGAGTTCCCTCAACTTTTTTTAAAAAAACAGAGAAAACTTGTGCCTCCTCTGTTTATAGTATTTAAGATAATTAATTTTCTTCACTCATTTTTGATTTTACTTCATCATAAGATAGTGCATGTGATTCCTCTTCTACTGTTTCAGGCATCTTTCCTGTTTCGTATAGAGATTTAATTTGTGTACTATCCAATGTTTCGTATTTCAATAATGCTTCTGCAATCAGCTTGTGAGTTTCACGATTTGACTGGATAATTTCAGCAGCTTTGTTTCGTGCTTCATTCAATAATGAACGAACTTCTTCGTCAATTTCATAAGCTGTTTGTTCTGAAATTGATTTTTGAGGGCTTTGCGCACCAAACATGGCATGACTTCCTTCATATTGTACTGGACCAAGTTTTTCACTCATACCATACTCTGTAACCATAGCACGCGCCATCTGAGTAGCTTGTTCGAAGTCATTAGATGCTCCAGTTGTTTGGACGTTAAAGATAATTTCTTCGGCAACACGTCCACCCATCAAGCCAGCTAATTGTTCTTTCATATCTTCTTTAGATAAAAGCATTTGGTCTTCTTTAGGAAGTGCAATCATATATCCGCCTGCACGTCCACGTGGTACTATAGTAACCTTATGAACAACACGGGCATTTGACAATACTAGACCGACAATGGTGTGTCCTGCCTCATGGTAGGCAACCAATTCACGTTCTTTTTGTGAAACTGTCTTATCTTTCTTAGATGGTCCAGCGATAACACGATCTTCAGCTTCATCAATATCAGAAGCATCAATCACTGATTTATTGCGACGAGCTGCAACTAAAGCTGCTTCGTTCAATACATTTTCCAAATCGGCACCAACAAAACCTGGAGTTTGTTGTGCTACCAATTTCAAATCTACATCTTCAGCTAAAGGTTTATTTCTAGCATGGACTTTCAAAATTGCTTCGCGTCCCTTAACATCTGGACGACCAACTAATACTTTTCTATCAAAACGGCCTGGACGAAGTAGAGCCGGATCAAGAACATCTGAACGGTTTGTTGCCGCAATGACAATAATTCCTTCATTTCCTTCAAAACCATCCATTTCAATCAAGAGTTGGTTTAAGGTTTGTTCTCGTTCATCATTACCTCCACCTAAACCGACACCACGTTGGCGACCAACGGCATCAATTTCATCAATGAAGATAATAGCTGGTGCTGCTTTTTTTGCATCCTCAAAGAGAGAACGTACACGGCTCGCACCGACACCGACGAACATTTCTACAAAGTCAGAACCTGAAATACTAAAGAATGGTACACCAGCTTCTCCTGCGACTGCTTTGGCAAGTAATGTTTTACCAGTTCCTGGAGGTCCTTCTAAGAGAACACCAGCTGGAATCCGGGCACCCAATTTTGTAAATCGTTTTGGATCTTTTAAGAATTCAACAACTTCAACAAGTTCTTGTTTTTCTTCCTCTGCGCCTGCGACATCTGAGAAGCGAACTTTGATATCTTCTTTATTAGCAGCTTTAGCTTTACTACGTCCAAAGCTCATTGGATTACGTCCACTATTTCCGCCCATATTTCCCATCATAGAGAAGAGGAAGAAGAATAAGATAGCAAATGGTACTACTGAAACCAGGATGTTAATCCACATACCACTTGAGCTTTCGTGTTTCACTTCAATCTGAGTTTGGTGTTCACTTGCTAACTTTTGCAAATCCGCTACAGTTGTATCTGATGGGAGGACAATACTTGTAAATTTCTCTACTTTTGTAGCAGAGGGGGTAAAAAATTGAATTCCCGTTTCCTGTTTCTCTGTCTTAGCATTTTTGTAGACACCATACACTTCAATAACACTACCACTTGGTTGGTAGGTCATTTCTTTTACATTGTCGTTAGTGATTTCCTGAACCAATTCTGAGTACTTAATTTGTTGACTATGACCAGCGGATCTGCCAGCAAAAAAGTACTGAAATCCTGTCACTAGCAAGAAAATCATCAACAAATAAAGAAATGGATTTTTTATGAAACCATTATTTTGTTTTTGCATTCAAACACTTACCCTTCTATTTTGAGTAAACTTCCTCTTTCAATACACCTACATAAGGAAGGTTACGATAGTTTTCATTATAGTCTAGTCCATATCCTACAACAAATTCATTTGGAATTGTAAAACATGTATAATCTGCTTCGATTTCTACAGTGCGACCTTCTGGTTTATCAAGCATGGTAACAATCTTCACAGACGCTGCTTCTCTTGCAGTAAACATATCTTTCAAACTTTTCAAGGTTTGACCAGTGTCAATGATATCTTCTACAAAGACAACATGTCGACCTTTAATATCTTGAGTTACGTCTTGTTTAATATTAATGACACCACTACTTACAGTCCCACCATGATAGCTAGAGACCATCATAAAGTCCATTTCAAGATGTGTATCAATATATTTCACCAATTCTGCCATAAAAGGAATAGAACCTTTTAAAATTCCAACTAAAATCGGATTTTTACCCTCATAATCTTTTGTCAACTGAGCACCCAATTTTTTAGCTGCTTCTGTAATTTCATCTTGTGAAATCAAAATTTTCTTGATATCTTTTTCTAACATGATTTTACCTATCTATTTTTTCTATATAAAGTACAGTGTTCATTATATCATTTTTCATTTTTTTACTCAAATCACTGATTTCAATTCCTAAAACTGAACAAATTTTTCCAAATTGCTCAATGATAATAGCTTTTTCTCGTCTTTCTTTAGGAATTTTTAAATCAATAAAAAGTCGCCTTAGTTTTTTACGATGACCATTTTTTATCAAATAATCACCAGGCTGTCGATGCCTTAAAATCAACGATGTTTCACGAGAAACATTCATCTTTTGAATACTTTCACCTTCTAGAGGGATTCCAAATGAAAATAAATAACCTTCATAATGAACTTGATTTTGATAGTTTAACACACACTCACTACTTTTTTCATCAGACTTTGGTCTGATTTTACCAATTCGAAAGTGCTGGTATTCTTTTACAAGTTCATAACCATTTTTTATATAATGGCGATATTGACTCTTAGTTTTTAAAATATGATGAATTTCTTGAAATTGTTCTCTTGTTACATTTAAATCAGCAAAACAACTAAGGTATTGTTGTAGTAACATTCGCTGTGTTGCCTCAGAAAAGAATAAAAACTGAGTTAAATCTTCCACATTGACTGTTTGAGATAATTCAGTCAGAGCAATTTGATAGTCAGATACTTCTTTTCCAAACTCTAAAAATGCTCTCTTTACCTGAATATTTTCTTTTTCCAGTTGTGGTAAGTAAATATTACGAACTCGATTTCGAAAATAGTAATTTTCTTCATTCGTCCTATCTTCAAAATGCTCGATTTCAGGAAAATCCTTCTTATAAAAAGACAGCAAAGGACGAATTAATTCTCCCTTATCAAACGTTTGTCTTTCTTTAATAGCTGATAAGTGTTGTAATCTAACACCCCTAATCATTCGCATAAATACCGTCTCAACCTGATCATCTGCATGATGAGCTGTTACAAGGGCTGTAGAGGAAGTTTTCCCCATTACTTTCCTAAAAAATTTATAGCGAAATTGACGAGCATTTGCTTCTGAAAAATCTCCAGTAAAATGAGCTACGTAAATTGGAACTCCAACTTGTTCAGCTAGTTTTATTAATTCATATTCTTCATGATCCGATTCTAATCGTTGTTTATGGTTTACATGAGCTAAAAATAATTCAATCCCAAGTTCTTCTTGGTAAGTTGAAAGGAGATGAAAAAGAAACATCGAATCCAATCCACCAGACAAGGCTAGTACAACTCGTGAATGATCTTTAAAATAACCTTTTTCTAGAAAATGATTTAAAAAATCTCGGTCTCTCATTTTAGGACCTCATAGACATCCTTAGCAATTTTAGAAATGGTATCATAATCAGAATTTTTAGTAAAGATTGAAATAATGAAAGGAGAATCTGTATAGACTATTCCTACATCGTGTTTAAATTCATCTGCATCCCCAATTTTATGGGCTACCTTAGCAGAAATATTCTTAGCAATCCTCTGATTATCAAAAGCTGTTTGCGATAGCGATTCTAAAACAAAACCATTTTGATTGTAAATAGATTCCATAACTTGACCAGCCATTCTAGCTGAAGCCAACTTATCTGTCACATCCCACTCTTCACCTGCGATAGTAGCCATTTCTTTTTTAAAGGTTTCATCTGATTTATTCGTAATATAATAAGCAAGAATATTATGAGCTACATTGTCAGATTCTTTCGCTGTCTTTGTAATTAAATCTTTGAGAGTGTACTCTTTATTGTCCGCGGTTTTAGGGAGACTTCCACTTCCTTCCGGTTTATAAGAACCAGAGAAATCATTTACTTCAGAAACGTACTTCAATTTCGTGTCAAGTTGGTAATCACCTTGATTGATTTTTTCTTGAACATAATAAAGATAAGGCAATTTCATAACACTAGCAGCGTACATTTTTTGATCTTCATTAATTCCAGCTTCCTTACCCGTGCTCAATTGTTTAACATAAATAGAAAACTGTTCATTTTGATAATTCGCAGATAACAACTCTTGAACTTTCTGGATACGATTGTCATCGTTGGAAATGTAATCCGTCGAAATCCAACCAATTTGTTTGATATGTAAAAATTCATGACCACCAGCAAAAATAGACATATCTGCTTCAACCTCTTGATAAGCTGCTAAAGTAGACTTTAATTCTTGTTGATCATAAGGACTATTATAAACGACAAATCCTAGTTCTAACCATACTCGTTTAGAAAAATCGTTGACAATTGAACTATCGTATAAAAGTCGTTTATCAGCCATCACAAATTGATTATTTGACAATTTAAACACAGGCTGTCCTTGTTTATTTAATCTCCATTCTAAAACAGATAATGTCGTATCTGCATTGACTTTTCCTGATTCTTTAATCAAATCTTCTGTAGAATAAACAGATGTTTCACCATAAAATTTTGGAGATTCTATAACATCTTGATAGTAAAAATGATACGAAGCGTGGGTTAAGGAATAAACTTCTTGGTTTGGAATGATAACTGGATTCTCAGTGCTTACTACTTGGACACTTTTAAAAAAAATAGGAAGTAGTAATATCACTAAAAATTTACGCATTCTTTTTTTCCTCTTCTTCTTGTAGCCGTAACAGATGATTTTTTTGAGCTAACTCTTCTAATTTTTCATCTGATTGACTTAAAAACTTTTCTACAATATCTAATAAATTTTCCATTTTACATTACCTAGGAAGTAAGTCCGGAATAGTATAAACTTCCTCCCATGATTTTGAATAGTAATATTTTGCACGCAAATACTTGGCTGCGTATGTTTCGTCCTTTAATTTGGTTGCAAGATTTGATTCTTTATCTTTTTCATCGCTCAATTCTTGATACTGTTTTTTCAGATCGGCTAACTGTTGGCGACGTTCGAGTAGTTGCTGATAACTTTGAGTCAAATTATAGGTTGGTAGGATGAACAACAACATAATCAAAATCAAAACCCAGCCCATAAAACGATTTCGTCTTTGTCGTTCTTCCATCAAGTATTTACGACGTTGGTGTTCATTTTGAATAAAAGAATTATTCATTTGTACAATTTTTTTATACATCGTTTTCTACCCTTGTTTCGCTGATAATTTCATACATACCTGCAGCATCTTCTTTTTTAGTGCTATCTTTCATTTCTAACACTTTTACGAGCAACAATTTATTTCCAAAACGAATTTCAACTTGGTCATTGATTTTTAAATCTGTAGAACTCTTAGCAAGAATACCATTTACCTTGATACGTCCCTTATCTGCAACTTCTTTAGCTACTGTACGACGCTTAATAATTCTTGATACTTTTAAATATTTATCTAATCTCATTTTTATTACCTCAAATTATTATTGTACCATTTTTCTACCTTTTATAGAAGAAAAAAGATAACTCCTAATGTGACTCTTTTGATTCTTTTATATTTGCTAATGATTCTCCAAAAGTTAAAAGACCTTCTAAAATCTCATAATCCTTTTTATTACGAATATCAAAAACAACTTCAATTAAACCTTGATTTTCTGAAATATTAGCCTTCAAACTTGTCTGAGAAAGAGCCTGGAAATAATCTTGTGTTAAAAATAATTGTTGCGATATTTTTTCAAACTGAATGACCAGCTTATTAACCTTTCTTTCTACACGATTGACAAATACTTTATCAAGATATGCTTTAGCTAATCCAATTTCTAAAAGATAAGCAACCACATCTGGATATTCTCCAAAACGATCGATCAACTCATCTTGTAATTCTTCATAATTGACACGATTGTCAATCTGACGAATTCTCTTGTAAATCTCAATTTTGTGTCTTTCATCCGATATATAATCATCTGGGAGATAGGCATCGATTTGTAGAAGTAACTCAGCATTTCCTTTTTCACGTTTTTTGTCAGTTCCATTTTTCTTAGCTATTGCTTCTTCTAACAACTGAGAGTACAACTCAAAACCAACAGAATCGATAAATCCAGACTGAGAGCTTCCTAAAAGATTCCCAGCTCCACGAATGGATAAATCACGCATAGCAATTTTGAAACCAGAACCCAGTTCAGTAAAACCTTTGATAGCTTCTAATCTCTTCTCAGAAACTTCTGTCAAAGTTTTATCTGGACGATACATGAGATAGGCATAAGCAATTCGATTACTACGACCAACACGACCTCTTAATTGATACAAGGTTGACAAGCCCATATGATCTGCATTTTCTATAAACAAGGTATTAGCATTTGGAATGTCTACACCTGTTTCAATGATTGTTGTAGTCACTAAAATATCATATTGTCCTTCAATGAAATCAAGAAGTGTATTTTCTAAGCGAATTTCACTCATTTGACCATGGACAAATCCAATAGAAGCTTCTGGAATTAGTTCTTGTAACTCTGAAACCTTCTTTTCAATAGTGTCAACTTTGTTGTAAAGATAGTAAACTTGACCACCACGATCCATTTCTCTCAATACAGCATCACGAATGACACGATCATTCTGTTCAAGGACATAGGTTTGTACAGGATATCGATTGGTTGGAGGAGTTTCGATGACTGATAAATCTCGGATACCTAGCATAGACATATGAAGAGTTCGAGGAATTGGTGTAGCTGTCAAGGTTAAGACATCCACCTTCTTTTTTAATTCCTTAAGTGCTTCCTTATGCTTAACACCAAAACGTTGTTCCTCATCAATAATCATCAACCCCAAATCAGCAAACTCAACATCTTTAGACAAGACTCTATGAGTCCCTATCAAGATGTCTACTTGACCTTTTTTTAACTTCTCAAGTGTTTCAGTCTGTTCTTTTTTACTTCTGAAACGACTCAAAACATCTACGTTGACAGCAAATTGTTCAAATCTTTCCTTAAAATTACTGTAATGTTGCTGAGCAAGAACGGTTGTTGGCACTAAAACGACAACCTGTTTATGATCATTGACAGCCTTAAATGCAGCTCGCATGGCAACTTCTGTCTTACCAAAACCAACATCTCCAACTAATAGTCGGTCCATCGGTTGAGGAGCCTGCATATCTTTTTTTATTTCTTCGATACTTCGAAGTTGGTCCTCAGTCTCTACATATGGGAAAGCTTCGTCAAAAGCGTTTTGGTCTTCATCATCTTTTGAAAATGCAAAACCTTTAAGTTGACTTCTCTCTGCATATAACTTAATTAAGTCATCTGCAATATCTTCAACTTGACTCTTTACTTTTTGCTTCGCTTTTTTAAAACGTCCATCATTTAGTTTATTTAACTTTGGAGCTTTTCCATCACTTGAAACATATTTAGATAAGGTTTGAATTTGTTCTACAGGAATAGAAATACGATCACCATTTTGATATAGGACACTTACGTAGTCTCGATGAATTCCTTTGATTTCAATCGTTTCAATCCCTAAATATTGACCAATACCATGGATTTGATGAACAACATAGTCTCCTTTTTGGAGTTCATTATAATCCTTTAATCGTTCAGCGTTACTGATATTTTGTCTTCGATACTTGCGTTTAATCTTCTTTTTAAAAATTTCATATTCAGTGATAAATACAAGATTTTCATCTACAAAATGAAAGCCATGTCGTAGATTTCCTTCAACAAGATTGACAGTTCCTTTACAGATTTTACTTTCATTACTATTATCAACTTTAATATCGTATTCATCAAGAATCGTTGACAGTTTCTTTAGTTCAGTTTTGCTACTTGATTGAAGAACAATCGTATACTTTAATTTTTTGTAACGTTCAATTTCTTCTTTCAGAAAAGAAAACTGATTAAAGAACTCTTGCATAGAATATTGATTGAACTGGTACAGATTATTAAATTTCAAATTTCCAAGCCCTTTTTGAAAATTTGAAAAGAAACTCGCTGGTACATATTTTTTAAACTGACTTTCTACATCAGCAAAATATTGTAAACTTGATGCTGCTTTACTATTATGTAAATCTTCTGTAAAGTAGCTAGCTGTTTCCTTATCAAAAGCATCGTACTGGTTCATGATTTTTTGAAAATCATCAAATATAACAGGAACTTGATTCAAATAGTCTATCAAGGTCCACTGTTTTTTATAAAATACGAACAAAAACTTGCGAATATCTGCATGAAGAACTTGCTCTTTCGTACAACTAAAAACTTCTTCTAGATAAGACTTTAAAGTTGGAGAAAGTGCCTTATCAATCTCATGTTCTAAAAATTTCTGACCACGATGATAATCTTCATTCGTTAACAAAATATCACTAGCTGGATAGATTAGTACTTGAGTTTGACTATCTTTTGATAATTGAGTTTCAGTATCAAATTCTCTAATGCCATCAATCTCATCACCGAAAAATTCAATCCGATAAGGACATATTTGAGAGGTTTCAAATATGTCTAGAATATCTCCACGAAGGCTAAATTCTCCCTGACTTTGAACTTGTGTAACTTTCTTATAACCAAGAGAAATCAAGTGATTTTTTAATTCTCTTTGTTCGCATTCTTGCCCCACTTGAAGTTCTAAGATACTATCATCAAAAACTTGAGGATTCGGCAAGAATACTCGACTAGCTGCGACGTTACAAACTAAAATTCCTCTTTGAAACTCATCTCTTAGAAAACGCAAAGCTTCAACCCGAGAAAAAATCTTTTCCTGAGATGATACCAAAAATTCAACCATTGGTGAATCATCTACTAGAAATGGATAAACCAGATCCGAACCTAATATGGAGATTAGATCATTAATCAGACGCTCAGCCTCTCCATATGTAGAGGTCATCACTAAAACCTTATCCTGACTCTTCAGACTACTAGCAATCGCTAACGATTTTGCTGATCCAGAAAGTTCTAGCAATAATTGTCTTTGTTTCTGTGGTAAGTTCTCATGCCAAGATAGAATTTGTTTATTCTCTAAAAAGAAATCGATTAATGCCATTTCCTTACCCATTATATTTCTGCATCGTCTTTTCAAAGTTTTTTCCTTGTAAATAATAATTTACAGCATCGTCAACCTTGTCAATTGACTGTAAAATACCGATATAATCTTCTTGATCAAACTTACTCAAAACATGGTTAACAACTGACATTCCTTTTTTAGGTCTCCCAATACCAATCTTTACACGATTGAAAACTTGTGTCCCAATATGTTGGATAATCGACTTGATTCCATTATGACCACCAGCTGATCCTTTAGCTCGAAGACGAATTTTTCCGACTTCCATGTCAAGATCATCGTAAATAATCAGTAAATCTTCAATATCTAAACCATAGTAGGTTAACAATGCATGAACAGCTTTTCCACTTTCATTCATAAAAGTCGTCGGTTTCACCAGATAAATTTTTTCACCGTTAAGAAAAAATGAGGCTAACTCAGCTTGGAATATCTTATCGTGTGTAAAGGTAACATTCTGTTTTTTGGCTAGTTGGTCAATCAGCATAAAGCCAACATTATGTTTAGTTTCAAAATATTTATCTCCTGGATTTCCCAATCCTACAAGTAATTTTGTCATTTATATTTCCTTTCAAAAGTCAAAAGGGTTGGAATTTTTTTCCAACCTAATTGACATTATTTTAAATATTGATTAAACGTTAAAGCGGAATTCCATAATATCGCCATCTTGCACGACATATTCTTTTCCTTCTTCACGCAAACGTCCAGCTTCTTTTACAGCCTTTTCAGAGCCGTATTTTACCAAATCGTCATAAGACATGGTCACTGCACGAATAAATCCTTTTTCAAAGTCTGAGTGGATGATACCAGCAGCTTGAGGAGCTTTCATGCCACGTTTAAAGGTCCAAGCACGAACCTCTTTTTCACCAGCTGTGAAGTAAGTTCCAAGTCCTAGTAGGTGATAAGCAGCTCGAGTCAACTTATCCACACCTGATTCTGTCAAACCAATAGCTTCAAGAAACTCTTTTTTATCTTCATCGTCTAACTCAGAAATTTCTTCTTCAGCACGCGCAGAGATAACCACTACCTCTGCATTTTCTGTTGCTGCGAATTCACGAATTTGTTTCACATAATCGATAGATTCTGGGTCTCCAACCACATCCTCATCAACGTTAGCTACATAAAGAACTGGTTTCGTGGTCAAGAGAAAGAGTCCTTTGACAACTTTTTGCTCTTCATCTGTAAATTCAATGGTACGAGCTGATTTTCCATCTTCAAGAACTGGTTTAATTTTTTGGAGAACGTTAAATTCTGCAACTGATTCCTTATCTTTTTGCGTACGCGCCATTTTTTCTACACGCGCATAGCGTTTATTGACTGATTCTAAATCAGCAAGAATCAACTCTAGGTTAATGGTATCAATATCTGCTAGCGGATCCACAAAGGCATCTTCACGACCTTGCTCACGCATGACATTTTCATCATCAAAGGCACGAACCACATGAACAATCGCATCAACTTCACGGATGTTGGCCAAGAATTTATTCCCAAGACCTTCTCCTCTTGATGCTCCTTTTACAATCCCTGCAATATCTGTAAATTCAAAGGTTGTTGGAACTGTCTTTTTAGGAGTAATCATTTCCGTCAATTTTTGGAGGCGTTCATCTGGAACTTCTACCATTCCAACGTTTGGATCAATGGTCGCAAAAGGATAGTTTGCAGCCTCTGCTCCTGCTTTTGTAATTGCATTAAATAGGGTTGATTTACCAACGTTTGGTAAACCTACAATACCTGCTGTTAAAGCCATAGTTTCTCATTCTCCGTTCACATTTCAATCTTCAATATTATAACACAAAAAGGGAAAACTTGCTAACCCTCTTACTATTGGGTTCCTAGTCGATGATTTTGTTCATTTTTCTTTCAAAATCATAGCGACTCATCATGACCACATGATCACAATTGCTACATTTTATCTTTATGTCTGCTCCAACACGGGTAATTTCCCAGCGATTTGCCTTTTTGCCTGTTGACTTAATCGTACAAGCATGAGGTTTTTTCATTTCAACAAAATTTCCAACTTGATACATAGTTAGTCTCCTTTTTCTTTTTCGATTATATCATAAAAGAGGCGAGCTAGGCTCAACCTCTTTCCATTAATTTGTACGAACTGGTGTGATGAGCTGCATGAAATCTTCATCTGTATCAGCTGGAACTAGAGTAAATGGACGAACTGCTGAAATAAAACTGATTGTAACTTTTTCGCTATTCAAAGCTTTTAGTGCTTCAATCAAATAAGTTGGGTTGAAACTAATTGTCAAATCAGCACCACTTACATTTTCAGTATCAATTTCTTCGTTTACTTTCCCTACTTCTGGAGAATGAACATGGGCACTTACAACTCCTTCTTTGATTTCTAATTTAACAGTACCATTTTGTGTCGCACTTGATAAGAGGCGAGCACGTTCCATAGACTGGCGTAGTTTAGCAACATCAAAAGTCACTGTTGTATTGAAATCTGTTGGAATCAATCGATCAGTATCTGGATAATTTCCTTCTAAGAGACGTGTGTAGAAGCTAATATTTTCACTTCTAAAGAGAATTTGATTATTAGCGAAGAAAATCTCTACTGTTTCGATATCATCCGTAAAAACAGCTGAAAATTCGCGTAGCGAACGACTTGGGATGACAACATTAAAATCATCGCTATTTTTTTCAAGAGTCAATTTCTTCTGACTGAGACGGTGAGAGTCTGTCGCAACTGTTTTTAATTCTTTGTGGTTGCTTAAAACAAAGTGGACACCTGTCAAAATAGGACGGCTTTCTTGGGTACTAGCTGCAAAAGCTGTTTCATTGATAATCTTTTTAAGAAGTTTTGTTTCAAGAACTAAAGGATTGCTTGCAGAAATTTCCTGAATACGTGGATATTGCTCACTATCTTTTCCTTTAAGAGTAATCTCTGATTTTCCACTAGTTAAGACAATTTGCTTTTGTTCAATCTCTTTAAAATCAAGTGTTACATCTGGAAGACTTGAAACAACATTGATAAAGAAAGAAGCTTCCAGTAGAACTGAACCTAAAGAGTTAATCAAGAGACCTGCATTTTCATTTTTTTGCGAGATAAAATTTTCGATTGAGATTTGACCATTTGATCCAATCAAGGTAATTCCTTCATTGGTAACATCAATTTTTACAGTTGATAAAATAGGAATTGCATTCTTTGAGTTAATAGCTCTCTTTGTTGTATTTAAAGCTTGTAAAAATAAGTTTTTATTAATTGAAAAATGAATCATGGATTCTCCTTTATTCTTTTTATTATTAGAAGGATAATAGTAATAATAGAGCGTGTGAAATCTGTGGAAAAACACTTGTAATCAAGAAAACTCAAGGACAGAGCCTTGTTTAAAAGATGTGGATAAATAAGAGATTTTTTAAAAAGTTATCCACAAGTTATTTAATTTTCTTTTTGATGTTTTCAATTTCTATACGTAAATTATCATCTGTTTCAAGCATGGATTTGATTTTTCCATGAGCGTGAATGACCGTTGTGTGGTCTTTACCACCAAACTCTTTTCCAATCTTAGGAAGGCTATTATCAGTCATTTCTCTGGCTAGATACATGGCAACTTGACGGGCTAAAACGATATTTTGAACACGTCTAGTTCCTTTCATTTCCTTGACACTAACACCATAGAAGTTTCCAACTTCTGTCTGGATTTTATCAATTGGAATCACGATCATTTTGCTAACGTCTTGTTTACGAGCACGGATAGCTTCAGCTGCAATGTCAACTGTGATATCGTTAATCTTTTTGACTTTGGCCATTAGGCTTATGTCGTTGAGTGCTCCCTCGAGTTCTCGCACGTTAGAGTCAAATTGTCCAGCCAGATATTCGAGTGTATCATTCTGAAAGTGATAGTTGAGATGTTCAGTCTTACTCTGTAAAATAGCAATACGTGTTTCAAAATCAGGTGGTGTGATATCTGTCGTTAATCCCCATGAGAAGCGCGTGACCAGACGTTCGGGCAGACTCTCTAAATGTTCAGGTCTACGGTCACTCGTCAAAACAATCTGTTTATTATTATTGTGAAGGGCGTTAAATGTATTGAAAAACTCTTCCTGAGTTTGTACTTTCTTTCCACTAAGTGATTGAATATCATCAATGAGTAGGAGGTCTAAACTACGGTAAGTTTTCTTGAATTTTTCCATATCATTGAGTCTCAAATGCTCTAGAAATTCATTAATGAAACTTTCAGCAGGTATGTATTTTACACGCGCATTTGGGCTCTTTTTTAGAATTTCATTTCCAAGGGCATTTAACAAGTGAGTTTTTCCAAGTCCAGGCCCTCCGTAGATAAATAGAGGATTGTAAGTTAATCCTGGATCTTCAGAAACAGCCAAAGCAGCAGACTTAGCCCAAACATTACCATCCCCTTGAACAAAATTATCGAAAGTATACTTTTCCTTGAGTCCAGTTTCAGAATATGGAATAGTGGATTGACTTGGTTGATAATCGTTGCCAGGTTCAGACTCGAAAGCTACTTGTGAGCTAGCTTCTTCAACTTTCGTGAAGATATAATGAGCTTTTATTTCAGTATCATAGATTTCAAAACCTGCTGCTAAAAGCATCCCATTGATATTTCGTTCCCAGAATATCTGCATTTCATCGCGGGGTAAGAAAATCGTTGCAGTATTTTCTTCAACTTTAACCAGTTTTGCGTCTAAAATATAGAAATCATAAACTGACTGAGTTAATTTATCATGTGCAAGTTCTAAAAGACGATTCCAAAATTGTTTTTCCTTCAATGATTTTCTCCTCCTTTACTATAGAATTTAAAAGGTTTATTGATAGAATCATTTTACCATAGATAAGATTATTTTTCCACAAGTTGTGGAAAACAATTAACAATGTTTTTAAATGTTATCCACAAAATGTGGATAACTAAGAAAGATTCTGAAATACTGGGCTTTTAAAAACTAAAATGTAGTGGATAACCATGTTAGTTAAGAATACTAAAATAACAGCCTTATTTCAGGCTGTTAATAAATTGTTGGTATTCATCTTGGTTATGGAAGGAAATTGAAATTTTACCACTATCTTTTTTTTGTAGCTTAATCTGAACATCTAATCCGAGTATTTTTTTCAATTTTTGCTCTTCGTCTTTGACAAAGTGGTCTTTTTCTTTTCTGCTGCTCTTCTTCGTTTTTTGTAGTATTTGTTCAACTTGTCGAACAGAGAGATTTTCAGTTTGAATACGATTCAAGAGTTTATCTTGTTTATCACTTGATAATTGAATGAGGAGTCTAGCATGAGCTTGAGAAAGTCTACCACTTTCAACTTCTGTCAGGATATGTTTAGGTAATCCTAACAATCGAACTAGGTTTGTAATATAAGGTCGAGATTTCCCCATTTTTTCAGCAATTTCTGTGTGGGTAAAACCTTTATCAATTAAGGATTGATATGCTTTAGCTTCCTCGATAGGATTTAAATTTTCTCGTTGGAGATTCTCAATGATAGAATGAAGCATCATATCTTGATCAGAAAGTTGCTTAACAATGACTGGAACTTCTGAAAGTCCAGCAGCTATTGAAGCACGATACCGTCTTTCTCCAGCTAGAATTTCATATCCAAGTACTGGAGATTTTCTAACGATAATAGGCTGAATCAAGCCGTTTTCCTTAATAGATTGTGCCAGTTCTTGAATTTTTTCTTCTGAAAATTCCTTACGAGGTTGATAGGGATTTTTTTGAATATCTTTTATTTGAACAATTTTAAATTCTTCCATAATTCTACATTAACACAACTTAGATATTCTGTAAAGCAACTTTACATATCTGTAAACTACTTATCTAAATCACTAGTACTTTTATCTAATTTAATAGTTGTTGTTTCTTCCTTACCATCACGGTAGTAAGTAACAGTCATACTGTCTCCAATAGAATGACTATATAGAGCACTTTGCAATTCAGTAGTGGAAGAAATAGCTTTATCATCTATTTTTGTAATGACGTCATATTGTTGCAGATGTCCATTGGCAGGCATATTTTTTTGAACAGAACGAACAGCTACACCAGAAGTAACATTTCCAGGAAGTTTTAGTTTTTGAAGATCAGTTGTACTAAGATTTGATAAGTTAACCATGTGGATTCCAAGAGCAGGTCGAGTTACTTTTCCATCTTTTTCCAACTGCTTAATAATATTAATTACATCGTTTGCAGGAATGGCAAAACCGAGACCTTCGACAGATGTTCCACCATTAGAGGCAATTTTACTTGATGTAATACCGATGACTTGGCCTTGGATATTAATCAAAGGACCACCTGAGTTCCCAGGGTTAATAGCTGTATCTGTTTGGATAGCATTAGTTGAGATAGCTTGTCCGTCTTCAGATTTTAGAGATACATTTCTATTTAAACTTGATACAATCCCCTGTGTCACAGTATTGGCATATTCAGAACCTAGAGGACTTCCGATTGCAATAGCTGTTTCTCCAACTGTTAGTTGACTAGAATCACCAAATTCGGCTACTGTTGTGACCTTATCTGCAGCAATTTTTACAACGGCAATATCTGAATAAGTATCAGAACCCACAATTTCACCAGGGACTTTTGTACCATCTGCTAAACGAATATCAACTTTTTTAGCACCATTAATAACGTGAGTATTGGTTACAAGGTAAGCAGTATCCCCTTCCTTTTTATAAATGACACCAGAACCTTCACTGTATACTTGTTCAGCATTGGTATCTGTATCAGTTTCATCAGATCCGAGTAAACTGTTTTGAGAGTTTGATGAGTAAGTAATGACAGATACAACAGCATCTTTAACTTTATCAACTGCTTGAGTAGTTGAGTTTTCATTTTTTACAGCTGTTTTGCTTACAGTCGTTGTAGTTGTCGTACCACTATTTTGTTTTTGACTGAGTTGCAATGTGGTAAAAGTACCTAAAACACCACTAAAAAAGCTAATGAGAATGACTACTAAAAGTTGTCCCCATTTTTTGGAACTAGTTTGTAAGTTTTTCATAGAAGCCTCCATGTTTTTTTATCAATGAAAGTATAAAATAGCTAGCTTAATTCAAGCTTAAAAACAAAAAGTTTTTCACAACTTGTGGATAACTTTCAAAAACCTGTGAATTTATTGAAGTTTTTCAAAATCTTATCTGTGAATAAGATGTGAAATTGAGTGTGAATATGTTAGAATAGAAGAATGAAAATTAAAGTGGTAACAGTTGGAAAACTGAAAGAAAAATATCTCAAAGATGGCATAGCAGAATACTCCAAGAGAATTTCACGATTTGCTAATCTAGAAATGATTGAGTTGGCTGATGAAAAAACACCAGATCGGGCCAGCGAATCTGAAAATCAAAAGATTTTGGAGTTGGAAGGGAACCGCATTCTTGCTAAAGTAGGGGAACGTGATTTTGTAATTGTTTTAGCTATTGAAGGAACAACTTTTTCTTCTGAAGAGTTCAGTAAGCAGCTTGAAAGAGCTTCTATCAATGGATTTTCGACAATCACTTTTATCATTGGTGGGAGTTTAGGACTATCTCCAGAGGTGAAAAAGAGAGCCAATCTCTCTGTTAGTTTTGGGAGATTGACGCTTCCTCATCAACTAATGAGATTAGTCTTAGTAGAACAAATTTATAGAGCGTTTTCGATTCAACAGGGCTCTCCCTATCATAAATAGATGATTGACTAAGCTAGCTTTTTTTGATAAGATAGATTAGTAAGGTCTCATAGCTCAGCTGGATAGAGCATTCGCCTTCTAAGCGAACGGTCGCAGGTTCGAATCCTGCTGGGATCAGTGTTAAATCGTAAGCTGGGAAAAAATCCCAGCTTTTTTTGTAAAAATTTGACATTTCAGAATAAAATTTGAGCATTTGAGAAATAATTCTCTATAGGAATCGTAGATTTTATATAATATTTTTGTAAGTTAATTTACAAGAAAAACATTATAGGAGTTTATATTATGAAAAAGAATACAGATTTTGCTCAAATGAAAGATTTCCAAGAATTGAACGAAAAAGAACTGCAGGAAATCAGAGGTGGGGAATGGAGACCTCCATATACAATAAATAATTTTCTTTTTCCAAAAAGAAAGTAAGTAAAAATAAAGGTGGGAAATAATGAATTTATTCGGATTAGTAATTGCTATTGTTTATGTTTTTATTATTAGTAAAATTCATGAATGGGTTTGTAAAGCAACTAGAAAAGACCAATATTTTTTTAGTCTTTATATATTTCTAATACCATTAGTATTGGAAATAATTCTCTATTTCTTGAAATTAGATAGTTTTAGTTTGTCTAAATTTTTATTTCCTTTCCTCCTATTTGGTTACTTTGTTGGATTTAAGAAGTATGAGAAATCTAAGGGAATTTTTATCAGTCTATTATTTTCTCTTTTATATAATAGTACTAATAACTTTTTATCAGTAACCTTATCATCTATTACAGGAGATGAGTTTGCATTGAAGTATAACAATTATTTTTCTCTATTTATCCTGATCTTAACTTATTTGGTTATTAAAGTTGTTGTGTCTTATTTCCATCTCGAATTTAAATATTTTGATAAAGACTATCTATATCCTTTTCTGAAGAAAGTGCTCTTTGCATTTATTTTTCTACACGTTGTCTCTTTCACTTCAGATATTGTGAGTACGATTCGTCACTTAAATGGTTTTGGAAGTATTTTATCATCCATTGTTTTTGTTGGCCTACTTTTGACTTTTTTCTCCATGAATTCTCATAAAGTTCAGATAGAAAAAGAGATTGAATTGGAACAAAAGAAGTTTGAGCAAAAACATTTACAAACTTACACGGATGAGATTGTTACTTTATATAATGAAATTCGTGGTTTTCGCCATGATTATACAGGCATGCTTGTCAGCTTAAGAATGGCGATCGAAAGTAAAGATTTACAAGAAATTGACAGAGTTTACAGTGAAGTACTTGTAAAGGCGAATCAAAAATTACGTTCAGACAAGTATACCTATTTCGATTTGAACAATATTGAGGATTCAGCACTTCGTAGTTTAATTGCCCAATCTATTGTCAATGCGAAAACTAATGATGTAGAGTACACATTAGAGGTAAAAGATATTATTACACCTTTATCTATGGAATTGTTAGATTTAGTGCGCGTGATGAGCGTTCTGCTCAATAATGCTGTTGAAGGGGCAGTTGAAAGCTATCAAAAACAACTAGAGGTAGCTATTATCAAGTTGGATCTTGAAACCCTAGTTGTCATCCAAAACTCTTGTAAAAAAAGAAAGGTAAAATCCGAAGATTTATTTGAATTAGGATTTTCAACTAAAGGAAGACATAGAGGACTTGGACTTAATAATGTTAAAGAAATTTTAGGAAAATATGACAATGTTATTTTAGAAACAGAAATTGATAATGATGTATTTAAACAAGTAATTAGATTTAAGAGGGAACTGATATGAAAGTATTAATTTTAGAAGATATTATAGAACACCAAGTAAGGTTGGAAACAACTCTAAATAAAATTTCTAAGGAAACAAATATTCCTATCTCCTATAAAACAACAGGAAAAGTAAGAGAATTTATGGAATATGTAGAGCATGATGAAGTCAATCAGCTTTATTTTCTAGATATTGATATCAATGGGATTGAGAGAAAAGGATTTGAGGTTGCTCAATTTATTCGTCATCGCAATCCTTATGCCATTATTGTTTTTATTACAAGTCGATCTGAATTTGCTACTTTGACTTATAAATACAAAGTTTCAGCATTGGATTTTATTGATAAAGAAACCAGTGATCAAGTTTTTAAAAATAGAGTTGCCGACTGTGTGCTTTACACTAAGACTACTTTACTTGAAAACCAATCAGTCGTTGATTATTTTGATTATAGTTATAAAGGAAATGATCTTTGTATTCCTTATCATGATATTCTCTACATTGAAACAACGGGAACTTCTCATAAATTACGAATTGTAGGTAAGAATTTTGCCAAAGAATTCTATGGAACAATGACAGATATTCAAGAAAAGGATAGGGAAACCCAACGTTTTTATCTAGCTCACAAGTCATTTTTAGTCAATATTGGTAATGTGAGAGAAATTGATCGTAAAAAAATGGAAGTTGTATTTTATGAAGATCATCGTTGTCCTATCTCTCGTCTAAAAACTAAAAAATTGAGAGAACTAATGGCTAAAAACCAAAAAAAGTAATTGACAATTTTTGATAAATTGATATAATGGTTATATCTGCTACAGGTAGAGGGTCCGTTGGTTAAGAATTCGTCTTTTCATAGCGGTAACACGGGTTCGAATTCCGTACGGACTATTTAATCCGCCATAGCTCAGTTGGTAGTAGCGCATGACTGTTAATCATGATGTCGTAGGTTCGAGTCCTACTGGCGGAGTCAGATGAAAGGAACACTAATTTGGTGTTCCTTTTTTGATTCTTTGTTCGATGTAATGAGGGAAGGCATATTCAATATATTGAGAGAGAATGATTTTTGTCCGAAAATAAAACTAAGAAAATTGTATTACCTTAGCCTAATAAGAACAACAAAATAGGCTCCATAATATCCATAGGGGTTTGATTTCCTATAACTATTATAGAGCTTTTTATTAATTTGTATCCCCTAACATTTTCATCAAAAAGTCCGTGATTTCTTGTGGACTTTCTTTTTTTCCGTGGGCAATCCAGGTTTGACAGACTCCAAAGAGAGCATTTGTTAGATAGACGCTACTGTATTCTAATTCTACTTCATTTAGTTTGAGTTGCATAAAACGTTTTTGAAGGTCTGTGCTCAGTAGGATGTGAAGCTTATTTCGCAGGAAATTTTGAATTTCCTTGGTTCCATTTTCAGATAAAAGAGCTGCTAGAAGCGGTTCTGATTCTAAGTATTCAAATACTTCTAGAATAGCATCTCGTTTGTGATTAGCATGTTTTTGAAAGATATATTCGAAGGTGTGAAATAGTTTACTTTGGTAATGTTCAATCATATCGTATTTATCTTTGTAATGAGTATAGAAACTGGAGCGGCTAATTCCAGCTTTTTGTGCTAATTTAACAGTTGTAATCTGATCGAATGGTTGTTCCATCAATAATTCTACCATGGCATTTTCGATAATGCGCTTTGTTTTTAATCGTTTATTACTTTCTTGCATGTTCCCTCCAGATGAACATTTTTAGACAATGTGTTTAAAAATAGATTTTTTATCTTGTCTTTTTAATTTTTTTATGTATAATCTATTATATCAAAAATTTAGACAAGTAGTTTAAAAAAGGAGACAATATGTTTAAAGAATGGAAAGCAATCTTTAAAAAACCGACATTTATTATTGTCATGATAGGAATTTCCTTAATTCCAGCTCTTTACAATATCATTTTCTTATCATCAATGTGGGATCCATACGGTAAACTTTCGGAGTTACCTGTAGCAATTGTTAATAAGGATCAAGCTGCTACTTATAATGATGAAAAACTTACTATTGGTGAAGACATGGTGTCTAATTTAAAAGATAGTGATAGTCTGGATTTTCATTTTGTAGATGAAGGTGAGGGAGAAAGAGGACTGCGGGATGGAGATTATTACATGGTTGTAACGTTGCCAAGTAATCTTTCTGAGAAAGCTTCTTCTATCCTTACAAATCATCCTGAACAGATGACGATTGACTATCAGACATCAAGTGGTCATAGTTTTATTGCAAGCAAGATGAGTGATTCTGCCATGACACAAATCAAACAGACTGTGGCTGCTAAAGTTACTCAATCTTATACCAAAGCTTTATTTGATAAGATGGGGGATTTAAAACTTGGTTTATCTCAAGCGGCAAATGCAAGTTTACAGTTGGCTGATGGTTCGAATCAGCTTTCTGATGGGAGTCAAACCTTATCAACCAATCTTCAAACCTTAGCTCAATCGAGTCTCACATTTTCTAATGGTGCTGATCAATTATCTACAGGATTAGGAACCTATACAGCTGGTGTAAATCAGTTAAATCTTGGTCTTGGTAATTTTAATACTGGTTTAAATCAATATACCAGCGCTATTTCACAAATCGATAATGGATTAAACCAACTGAATTCACAGACACCGGCACTGGTATCAGGATTGACTCAACTTGATGCAGGCACACAAGCCTATACAGGTGGTGTTTCTCAACTCAATTCAGGATTAAATCAATTTTCACTTGGTATTGATACTTATACAAATGGAGTTCAAAGTCTATCATCAGGTGCAAATCAGATTTCTACAAAATCAGAGACTCTACGTACAGGATTAACACAACTTAATCAAGGTATTCAAGAACTTTCTACTCAATTAGATGGTGCAAACCAACAAAAAGATCAGATTAAACAATTAGCAACTAGTTTAGAGCAATTTAATCAAGCTATTCAAAATATTCAAACAGCAGATAGTGGAGAGATAACACAAGTAACAAACCAGCTTTCTAGTAGTCTATCAACGATTGCAAATTCAGCACAAAGCATCATTACTTCAAATCAATCTGAAAAAGAAACTACTTTATCAGCTATTCAATCTACGAGTGCTTATCAAAGCTTAACTCCTGACCAACAGGCAGAGATAACTTCTGTGGTTTCTAATCAATCATCTTCTACTAGTGAATCAGCACGAACAATTTTAACTACAGTTCAAACGTTACAATCTTCTTTAGAAAATGTAACCACTCAAACAAATAGTTTAACTCAATTAAAGAATCACTCAAGTCAATTATTACCAACTGCTTCTTCAACATTGACAAGTTTGTCAAGTGGATTAACACAGGTTCAAACAGCAATTGATGGTCAGTTATTGCCAGCTAGTCAAACTCTTGCATCTGGTATTGACAGCTATACAAAATCTGTAGACCAAGTAGCTTTAGGAGCAAGTCAGTTGAGTTCGAAAAATTCGAACTTGACAGGAAGTTTCAATAAGTTGCTACAAGGCTCTAATCAGTTGACAGAAAAATCTTCTACATTGACAGGTGCTACTGCTAAATTAGCAGCGAATGGGCCAGAATTAGCAACAGGAATTGATAAACTTGCATCAGGTGTCAACCAAGTAAACAATAAAACATCAGATTTAACTGCTGGAATTAATCAATTACAAGCGGGTTCTCAACAATTAGCTGATAAATCAGACCAGCTAGTTTCAGGAGCAAATCAACTGGCTAATGGTTCTGAAAAAATAGCTAGTGGAGCAGATCAACTTGCTCAAGGATCTGAAATTTTACAATCAGGACTCGGAAAATTAAGTGATGGTTCAAGTCAATTAAATCAAGGGTTGACAGATGCTGATAAACAATTGAATAAGGCTTCAACTGAACCAAAAAATGCAGACTTACTGGCTGATCCTCTAAGTCTTTCAAAAACTGATACGGACCAAGTAGCAGTTAATGGAATTGCCATGGCTCCATATATGATATCAGTTGCTCTTTTTGTTGCTGCTATTTCAACTAATATGATTTTTGCTAAATTACCTTCTGGGCGCCATCCAGAAAGTCGCTGGGCTTGGTTTAAGTCTCGCTTTGAAATTAACGGTATCATTGCTGGTTTGGCAGGAGTATTAGTTTATGGTGGAGTACATTTAATTGGACTTACTGCAGTTCACGAATTCAAAACCTTTGCTTTGATCATTTTAACCAGTCTTGCTTTCATGGCGATGGTAACAGCATTGACAACCTGGAATTCTCGCCTAGGCGCTTTCTTCTCCTTAATTTTATTACTCCTTCAATTAGCATCAAGTGCAGGAACTTATCCTTTAGCTTTGACGAATCAATTCTTTAAAACTATTAATCCATGGTTACCTATGAGTTATTCAGTTTCAGGTTTGCGACAAACCATTTCTATGACAGGCAATATTCATAGTCAGATTATTTTCCTTATCTTTACAGTAATGATTTTTGTTGCTTTAGGAATGCTAGCCTATCAACCTAAAAAAGCTGAAGAAGACTAAAAACAATCGACCAATTCGGTCGATTGTTTTTTTATCTAGAATATTTTTTTCTTTGAATATCATAAAAAATAAAGACAATAATGGCTATAAGAGAACAACTTGCACCAGCAACAAATCCTTTTGGAATAAAGGAAAGGGTAATAGTTCCTTCACCTTCAGGAACATCAATTTTCATAAATCCAGTTTGTGCCTGTTGAATTTGTAATTTTTTACCATTTTGGTAAGCAGACCATCCTCGGTCGTAAGGAATTGTGAAAAAGATCGATGTCTCATTCTTTACCTTATAATTTACAGTGACTTTATTTTTATAAGAGCTCACTTCTACTGGATTTTCTTTTATTTTGCGTATAGCCTCCGTATATTTCTTAGTATCTAAGCGATAGAAAGTTGGAGATTCAAATGATACTTGAGCATTTCCTGGGAACTTAACCTGGATATCAAAAGTTTGTTTATGTTCTGCATATCCAAGATTAAAAAATGTAAAAACATTATCTGTGGTAAAGGATTTTTTTTCACCATTGACAATGATGTCAACTTGCTTTTTCTTATCGTTTGAAAAATTTAGCTTGGTCATGGAAAGGTAAACCTGACTATTATCTGGTACTTCAATGCTGTAGCTGATAGTTGCATCTTCAGTATCAGTTCCGTTTAGATTGACCACGTTGTCACCAGAATCTGTATGATGATTTATCGGATAAAAGTACTCTTCATTTAAGCCAGCAATTTGATTTAAAAATTGAGTTTGGTTATCAAGAGTATGGTCATTAAAAGTGACATCTTTGTAAAGAGACTGTGTAGCAAAAGCAATTGGGAGAGCGAATTGATTTTTATAAAGGGTTAGATTATTTTTTTGATAGCTTGGATGAAAACCATATTTATCTGGATAGGTTTCAGAAATATTGTAGCTGATTCCAAATAAACTATCTGCAATGATAGTATTATTTGCATAACGAAGATTAAGGTTGGTACCTGAAGATTTAAAACCCAACTTATCTAACGTTGTACTTGCAGAACGATTACGAACAGATGAAAATTGTGAGATGCCATTGTAGTTAAATTTCATGCTATCGTTTCCAGTTTGAGTTTGTAACTTTTCAGTTCGTGTAAATGTATCTGGCTGCTGTTTGGTATACTCCAAAATAGCTTCCATACTTGGAATATCTTTATCATAGGTACTACGAGAAGCAAATCCCCATTCTTTCGTAATTCCATTTAATTGAGATGAAGCATTAAAACTAACTTCACTTACTGTAAAGATCAAAATAAGAATTGAAAAGATTTTTAGAGAAATCATTTTTCGGATAAGTGCTAATAACAATAGTAAGTATACCACTAAGAACTCAATCGTTAAGAGTATATTTAATTTAGTTAGAAATGAATAATGATTTTTAAAATAAATGGTTGCCAGATAGCCAAATAAAAGGAAGGTCATTGAGAATAAAATATTCCATAACTTAATATCCTTAAATCTATTTAAAACTTCTGCTGAAATATAAATCAAGAGAGTAGAGAAAATCCACGCATAGCGATGAAGAAACATATTTGGTGCGTGCATTCCTTGCCAAAATAAATCTAAGGCTTCTATATAAAAACTAACAATGATGATAATTAGTAGAGTTGCATAGCATAGTTTCACGTGAAACTTAATTGATTTTAATGTAAAGAATACAATTGTTAAGATAAAAGGAAGGAGGCCAACAAAAATCATTGGGATGGAACCATATTTAGTTGTATCGAAAGCACCAATGAATTGTTTAGCAAACAGATCTAGATACCAACTGGCATCTGTTTTTATTTTTGTAATAGCGGTTAATTTTTCACCATGAGTTCTTAAATCAAACAAGGTTGGGAGTGTCATGATGAAACTTGTTAAACCAGCGAGTAAGGATGTTATGAAAAAATCAAGGAAAGAATACTTGCGACTTTTAAAATCCCAGGAAAGTTGGCAAAAATACCAAACTACCAAAAACAGGGCAGTCATATAACCAAAATAGTAATCTTGGATAAATAATATTGACAAACTTGTAAAGTATAGAATGCGTTTTTTTTCCGTTATGAGTAGATGTAAACCAGTTAAAATTAAGGGGATTAAAATAAAAACATCTAACCAGGTTTTAATCTCAAGTTGACTAACTGTAAAGCTCATTAATGCATATGAGGTAGATAGAGCTAATCGAAGTAGGGCTGGTATATTTTTGAATATTTTACTCAAGCTAAAAAAGGTTGACAGACCTATCAAGCCAAATTTCAACAAGGTTGACAGATAGACTGCGTCTGGCATGCTTGATACATCAAAAAAATAAACAAGAGGAGATAGAAAACTACCAAGATAATAACTGGACAAGGCATAAAAATTGAGACCTAGACCACTGGTAAAAGTATAAAATAGACTATCACTCCCATGTAAAATATTACGAAGATTAAGATCAAAAATAACATATTGATGAAATCCATCTCCTAATAAAGGTGAAGTATCACTGTTCCAGTAGATACCTTGAGAAAGATAGACTCCGAACATAATCACTAGGGGAATGATGAAAGAAATAAGATGGGTCCAATAGTTTCTGAAAAATGTTTTCATGTTACCTCATAGAATGTTAGAAAACCCAGTTGGGTAATCCAACTGAGTTTTAAAGTATTATTTAGTCTTTCCAAAGTTCTTTGACTTTTGCTTGTACTTCAGCATTTTCTAAGAATTCATCATAAGTTTCATCGATACGGTCGATTACACCGTTTTTAGATAGGACAATAATGTGGTTGGCCAATGTTTGAATGAATTCATGGTCATGACTGGCGAAGATGATAGATTCTTTGAAGTTTTTCAATCCATCGTTCAAGCTTGAAATAGATTCCAAATCTAAGTGATTTGTAGGATCGTCAAGTACAAGAACATTTGATTTCAAAAGCATGAGTTTCGATAGCATCACGCGCACCTTTTCTCCTCCTGACAAGACGTTTACAGGTTTGTTAACCTCATCTCCAGAGAAGAGCATACGACCAAGGAAACCACGCAAGAAGGTATTGTCATCTTCTTCTTTACTTGCAAATTGACGGAGCCAGTCAAGGATAGATTCACCCCCAGCAAAATCAGCTGAATTGTCTTTTGGCAAGTATGAGCGACTAGTTGTAACTCCCCACTTGACAGTTCCCTCATAGTCAATATCACCCATAATAGCACGAATCAATGCAGTTGTTTGAATGTCGTTTTGACCGATTAGAGCTGTCTTGTCACCTGGACGCAAGATAAAGCTGATGTTGTCAAGAATAGTTTCGCCATCAATCTTGACAGATAGATTTTCTACTGTCAAGAGATCGTTTCCGATTTCACGTTCAGCTTTAAAGTTGATAAATGGATATTTACGACTAGATGGCACAATTTCTTCAAGTTCAATCTTATCAAGCATTTTCTTACGTGATGTTGCTTGTCTTGATTTAGAAGCATTAGCAGAGAAACGAGCAACGAATTCTTGGAGTTGCTTAATTTTTTCTTCTGCTTTTGCATTACGGTCTGCTAGCAATTTAGCAGCAAGCTCAGAAGATTCTTTCCAGAAGTCGTAGTTTCCGACATAGAGTTTGATTTTTCCAAAATCAAGGTCGGCCATGTGAGTACATACTTTGTTCAAGAAGTGACGGTCATGGGATACGACAATAACGGTGTTATCAAAGTCAATCAAGAAATCTTCTAACCAAGTAATAGATTGGATATCAAGACCGTTGGTCGGCTCATCTAGAAGAAGTACATCTGGTTTACCAAATAGAGCTTTAGCAAGAAGTACTTTCACTTTGTCCCCATTTGCAAGTTCGCTCATATTTTGATAATGAAGATCTTCAGGGATATTCAAGTTTTGCAAGAGTTGTGAAGCTTCACTCTCAGCTTCCCAACCACCTAGTTCAGCAAATTCTCCTTCAAGCTCAGCTGCACGAACTCCATCTTCATCAGTAAAGTCTGCTTTCATATAGATAGCATCTTTTTCTTTCATGATGTTGTATAGTTTTTCATTACCCATGATAACAACATCAATAACACGTTCATCCTCATAGTCAAAGTGATTTTGACGAAGCACAGAAAGACGTTCATCAGGACCAAGAGAAACATGACCAGTTGTAGGTTCGATATCACCAGCTAAGATTTTTAAAAATGTTGATTTACCTGCACCGTTAGCACCAATTAAACCATAGGTGTTTCCTTCTGTAAATTTGATGTTGACCTCATCAAAAAGTTTGCGATCACTAAAACGTAGTGAAACATCAGATACTGTTAGCAATTTTTTTCTCCTATTATATGTAATACTCTAATTCTACTAGAAAATCAGCAAATATTCAAATTTTTATCTGTCAATTATTTGTAAATAATATTTACAGAAAGTTTACAGTTAAGTAGTTGAAATCGTAATTATTTGATAAAAAAATTATCTGTCTTTTTATCAAAAAAATGCTATAATTGAAAGGACCATATCAAAGGAGAATAAGATGAATAAACCCATTATTTTAACAGGAGATCGTCCAACGGGGAAATTACATATTGGGCACTACGTTGGTAGCTTAAAAAATCGTGTGTTATTACAGGAAGAAGATAAATATGACATGTTTGTTTTTTTGGCTGACCAGCAAGCTTTAACTGACCATGCAAAAGATCCACAAACTATTGTAGAGTCTATAGGGAATGTTGCCTTGGACTATCTTGCAGTGGGATTGGATCCTAATAAATCAACGATTTTCATTCAAAGCCAGATTCCAGAATTGGCAGAGTTGTCTATGTATTACATGAATCTAGTGTCTTTGGCTCGTCTGGAGCGTAATCCTACTGTAAAGACAGAAATTGCTCAGAAAGGATTTGGAGAAAGTATTCCAACTGGATTTTTAGTTTATCCAATTGCTCAAGCAGCAGATATCACAGCTTTTAAGGCTAACTTTGTTCCTGTAGGTACAGACCAAAAACCGATGATTGAACAAACGCGTGAGATTGTGCGTTCATTCAATCATGCCTATAATTGTGATGTTTTAGTAGAACCGGAAGGAATTTATCCTGAAAATGAAGGAGCAGGTCGCTTACCTGGTCTTGATGGAAATGCCAAAATGTCTAAATCGCTTAATAATGGTATCTACTTGTCAGATGATGCAGATACTTTGCGTAAGAAAGTAATGAGTATGTATACAGATCCAGATCACATTCGTGTCGAGGATCCAGGTAAGATTGAAGGAAATATGGTCTTCCATTACTTAGATGTTTTCGGACGTCCTGAAGATGCTCAAGAAATTGCTGACATGAAAGAGCATTATCAACGTGGAGGTTTAGGTGATGTCAAGACTAAACGGTATCTACTGGAAATCCTAGAACGTGAACTTGGTCCAATCCGTGAACGTCGTCTAGAATATGCTAAAGATATGGGTGAAGTGTATAATATGCTTCAAAAAGGTAGTGAAAAAGCTCGAGAAGTTGCTGGTCAAACGCTTTCAGAAGTAAAAGCTGCAATGGGTCTAAATTACTTTCATTAATAGATAAAATATGAACTCTAAAACTATCTCTTCTTTAAAATTAAAGGGATAGTTTTTTTACATTATCTATTATCAATATAATTGACAAATTTTCATAGAATGGTATGATAGATACAATACAAAAAGCGTCAAGCTCAAAAAGAAAGAAAAGAGGAAACTTCAATGTCTAATTGGGACACTAAATTTTTGAAAAAAGGTTTTACCTTTGATGATGTATTGCTTATTCCAGCAGAGAGTCATGTATTGCCTAATGATGCGGATTTAACAACAAAATTGGCAGATAATTTGACTTTAAATATCCCAATTATTACAGCAGCCATGGATACTGTAACAGAAAGCCAAATGGCTATTGCTATTGCGCGTGCAGGTGGTCTTGGTGTTATCCATAAAAATATGTCTATTGAACAGCAGGCAGATGAAGTTCGTAAGGTAAAACGTTCTGAAAATGGTGTTATCATTGATCCATTCTTCTTGACTCCAGAGCATACAATTGCAGAAGCAGATGAACTCATGGGACGTTACCGTATCAGTGGTGTTCCAGTGGTTGAAACTCTTGAAAATCGTAAATTGGTTGGTATTTTAACAAACCGAGACCTTCGTTTTATTTCAGATTACAATCAACCAATCTCAAATCATATGACCAGTGAGAATCTTGTTACTGCTCCTGTTGGAACAGATCTTGAAACAGCTGAGAGCATTCTTCAAGAACACCGTATTGAAAAACTTCCTTTGGTTGATGAAGAAGGTCGTCTTTCTGGCTTGATCACGATTAAGGATATTGAAAAAGTGATTGAGTTTCCGAATGCAGCTAAAGATGAGTTCGGTCGTCTTCTAGTTGCTGGTGCGGTAGGTGTAACTTCTGATACTTTTGAACGTGCTGAAGCCCTCTTTGAAGCAGGAGCAGATGCCATTGTTATCGATACTGCCCATGGTCACTCAGCAGGTGTTCTTCGTAAAATTGCTGAAATCCGTGCGCACTTCCCAGATCGTACACTAATTGCCGGAAATATTGCCACTGCTGAAGGTGCACGTGCCCTTTATGATGCAGGAGTTGACGTTGTTAAAGTTGGTATTGGGCCAGGTTCAATCTGTACAACTCGTGTTATCGCAGGTGTAGGAGTTCCACAAGTTACAGCTATCTATGATGCAGCAGCAGTTGCACGTGAATATGGCAAAACAATCATTGCTGATGGTGGAATCAAGTATTCTGGAGATATTGTTAAAGCCCTTGCTGCTGGTGGAAATGCAGTAATGCTTGGATCAATGTTTGCAGGAACAGATGAAGCTCCAGGAGAAACTGAAATCTTCCAAGGACGTAAGTTCAAGACATATCGTGGTATGGGTTCAATCGCTGCAATGAAGAAAGGTTCAAGCGACCGTTACTTCCAAGGCTCTGTCAATGAAGCAAATAAACTCGTTCCAGAAGGAATTGAAGGACGTGTTGCATATAAAGGAGCAGCAGCTGATATCGTATTCCAAATGATTGGTGGTATCCGATCTGGTATGGGTTACTGTGGTGCAGCTAACCTTAAAGAATTGCATGACAATGCTCAATTTATCGAAATGTCAGGTGCCGGTCTAAAAGAAAGCCATCCACACGATGTGCAAATCACAAATGAAGCACCAAACTACTCAATGTAATAAAAAATCTCCTGTAAAACAGGAGATTTTTTGTTGTTTACGCCAATGTAAAATTTAGTTTACAGATAATTGACCGTTCTTTACAGTAAATATACTGAGATTATCTGGTAAGTTTTGAAGATGCTCTAAACTAGTTGTTGTAATAAAGGTTTGAATATTTTGAGATATAGTTTCTAATAATTTAAGTTGACGAGTATTGTCAAGTTCACTCATAACATCGTCAAGTAAAAGTATAGGCGATTCTTTTGTAATGCTCTCCATTAATTCGATTTCAGCTAGTTTAATAGAAAGAACAAGGCTACGATGTTGTCCTTGACTTCCAAAGCTTGCGTCCATTCCATTGATTAAGAAAATCATATCATCCCGATGAGGGCCAACTCCAGTATTCTTCTTAAATAAATCTCTTGATCTACTTTTTTGAAGTGCGGTATAGAAAGATTCTGCTAGTTTTCCCTTGTCAGTGAAGTTTACGGATGGTTGATAACGAATTGACAATTCTTCTAATTGGTCCGAAATATCAAAGTGTTTTTTACGACCAAAAGATTCCATTTTTTTTATAAATTCTTCTCTGTGGACCATCACCCGACAACCGTAGTCTACTAGCTGGTCATCTAGAACAGATAAAAATGTTTCGTCAATCTGATTCGCTGACTTTAAGTAGGTATTTCTTTGTTTGAGCACATGATTGTAGCTTGACAAATCTGACAAGTATATGGGTTTGATTTGTCCTAGTTCCATATCTATAAACTTACGTCGGATAGCTGGTGCTCCTTTGACAAGTTGTAAATCTTCGGGTGCAAATAGAACAACATTCATGTGTCCAATATAGTCAGATAGCCGAGCTTGCTTTAAGTGATTGACTTTAGTAATCCGACCTTTTGGGGTTAAGTCAATCTCAAGTGGTACAGTAGCCGTTCTTTTTTGAAGAATTCCAGAAACTTGAAGTTGTTCTTCTTCAAATCGGATTAAATTCTTGTCTGTCTTTGTCCGATGACTTCTAGTTAAAGCTAAAAAGTAAATACTTTCCAGAAGATTAGTTTTGCCTTGAGCATTTCGACCCACAAATACATTTAATTTAGGATTAAATTCAATTTCGGTGTCCTGATAGTTTCTAAATTGCTTGATGGATAAGTTTTTTAGCCACATACTTATCTACCTGGGAAACGTGGTGCAGTTTTTGTTTTAGCTTTTTGGGTCTTTTTTGTTGGTTTTTTTTTGACCGTCTTATTCATTTCTTTGACAAGTTTAGCCACACGTTCTATCTCAAGTTTTTCTTGGACATATTCTTCCTGTTCTTCTAAGCTCGGTTGCGTCAGAATGATTTGGATTTTCATGTCAGGAATGTCTATAGAGTCTCCGATTCTTACTTTTTTTCCACGACGATTTTCTAATTCACCATTAAAGTAGACATGATGCTCAGCTAAAAAGGATTTAATAGCTCCACCACTGTGTATAATACCAAGTTCTTTCAAGAGAGCTTGGAGAGTGATAAATTCTTCAAATAATTTGTATTCCATAGTTCACCTCAATCTTTGGTATTATACCATATTTTACCTTGAAATGGCAGAGGTAAATTCGTTAGAAATGAAAGCGATTTTAATTCTAAAAGGGGTAAAGAGAACAAGAAAATTTTCTCTTTTCATGGTATAATAGAACTCTATGTAGAAGGAGGTAAGAGATGGAGTTAGTACCTGGAATTGCAGTGCATTTTATCCAATCAAAAAAATTTAAAACCAATAAAATTACTGTGCGTTTCACAGCTCCATTGTCTTTGGATTCAATTTCAAGTCGCATGTTAAGTGCCAGTATGCTTGAAACTGCCAACCAAAGTTATCCAACTGCTCAACTGTTTAGAAAATGTTTAGCAACCTTGTATGGAACTGATTTGTCAGCGCACGCCTATCGAAGAGGACAAAGTCATCTTGTGGATTTGAATATTACCTATGTGCGTGATGAATTTTTAAGTAAGAAAAACGTATTAACTTCTCAAATTTTAGAATTACTGCATCAGGTTCTGTTTACACCATTGTCGGATGAGGATGGATTTGAGAAAAATGCTTTTGACATCGAGAAAAAACAGATCTTATCAAGGCTGGAATCAGAATTAGAAGACCCATTCTTCTTTGCACATAAAGAGTTGGATCAATTGTTTTTCCAAGAAGAATCAATGCAGCTAGTTCCAAAAGATTTGATTTCTAGAATTTCAGAAGAGACTTCAAAAACATGTTTTTCAAGCTATCAAAAAATGCTAAAAGAAGACCAAATAGATATTTTCTTCTTAGGCGATTTTAATGAAATTGAAGTTTTAGAGTTTTTACATAAATTTCCTTTAACAGGTCGTAAATCAGTTGTAAACATTCAATATCAGCAAGCCTATTCTAATATTCTTAGAGAAGGTATTGTTAGAAAGAGATTAGGACAGTCTGTTTTAGAGATGGGCTACCATAGTTCAGTGGCATATGGTGATGAAGAACAGATGGCAGTGCTTCTTGTAAATGGTCTTTTAGGAGCCTTTCCTCATTCGAAACTATTTACCCAAGTGCGAGAAAAAGAGGGACTGGCCTATACGGTATCAAGTCATTTGGATCTCTTTAGTGGATTTTTACGATTGTTTGCTGGAATTGATCGGCAAAATCGAAACAAAGTAAGAAAATTGATGAATCATCAGTTGCTTGACATAAAAAATGGCAAGTTTACAGATAAGGAGATTGATCAGACCAAACAAATGATTCGTCGATCAATACTACTTGCTCAGGATAATCAAGATTCTATCGTCGATAAATATTATTTGTCAACTTTTTTTGGTAAGTCGAATCTTGACACAAAAACTTTAATCGATAAGCTTGAACAAGTTGATAGAGAAGCAATTTGTGAAGCAGCAAACAGTTTTAAGTTGCAGGCTATTTATTTTATGGAAGGAGCAGAATGACCAGACCTACTTTTCAAAAGAAATATTATCCTGCTGTAAAAGAAACTTTGTATCAAACTAGCTTAGAAAATGGTTTGACAGTTACTTTACTACCTAAAAAGGACTTTAACGAGGTTTATGGCGTTGTAAGTGTCCAAGTTGGTTCTGTTGACACAAGGTTTACAGTGGATGATAAGGACTTACAACAATATCCACAAGGAATCGCTCATTTCTTAGAACATAAGCTTTTTGAAAGAGAAGATTCTGGAGATGTTATGGCAGCTTTTACAGAGTTGGGTGCTGAAAGTAATGCCTTTACGAGCTTTACTAACACTAGCTATCTTTTCTCGACTTCTGAAAATGTTCTAGAGTGTTTAGATTTACTAGACGAACTTGTCACTACTTTCAATATGACTGAAGAATCTGTGGAGCGCGAAAAGGATATCATTCAGCAGGAAAGAGAGATGTATCAGGATGATCCGGATTCATGTCTATTTTTCAAGACTTTGGCAAATCTCTATCCAGAAAGTCCTTTAGCTTCAGATATTGTTGGTAGTGAAAACTCTATTGATGCTATTTGTTTGGAGGATTTAGAAGAGAACTTTAAAGAGTTTTACAGACCTGTCAATAGTAATATCTTTTTAGTGGGGAATTTTGATTTTGAACTGCTTGAAGATTATTTTGCTAAGAAATCTCATCCTCAAGAAAAAAAACATGAGTTTAAGAGAGAACAAATGCCTTTACATCCTGTAAAGACTACTGAAAGTTTACGGATGGAAGTAGCTTCTCCAAAATTAGCGATTGGTATTAGAGGAAATAAAGACATCGGAAATCGAGATCAGTATCGTTATCATCTTTTATTGAAATTGTTGTTTACAATGATGTTTGGTTGGACTTCACAAAGATTTCAAAAATTATATGAGACAGGTAAACTGGATGCTTCCCTGTCTTTAGAAATTGAAGTAGATCCTCGTTTCCATTTTGTGATATTAACAATGGATACAAAGGAACCTGTGGCACTTTCTCATCAATTTCGTAAAGCTATTCGCAATTTTGTTAAAGATGAGGATGTAACTGAGGATCACTTGGATATTGTAAAAACTGAGATGTATGGAGAATTTCTTCATAGTATGGATTCCCTTGAATACATTGCCACTCAGTATCATCCAACCGATACAGGTTCTACCCTGTTTGACCTTCCTAAACTTTTGCAGGAAATTACTTTAGAAGATGTTCTAGAGGCTGGACATGATTTGATAGATAATAGCGATATGGTTGATTATACAATTTTCCCGATATAATCGCTAGAAAATACACTAGAAAGAAGGAATGTTAAGTATGAGAAAAAAAACAATTGGTGAGGTCTTACGTCTTGCAAGAATTAACCAAGGACTGAGCTTAGAGGAATTGCACAGAAAGACAGATATTCAGCTGGATTTGTTGGAGGCAATGGAGTCAGATGATTTTGATAAACTACCGAGTACTTTTTATGCTCGTTCATTTTTGAGAAAGTATGCTTGGGCTGTTGAATTAGATGAAAATATCGTTCTAGATGCCTATGATTCGGGAAGTATGATTACTTATGAAGAAGTTGATGTAGATGAGATTGAACTTTCAGGACGTAGACGGTCTAATCGAAAGAAAAATTCATTTCTCCCGCTATTTTACTTTGTTCTTTTTTCTTTATCAATTTTAATTTTTGTAACCTACTATGTGTGGAATTATATTCAAACCCAACCAACTGCGTCTTCTGCGGCAACTTATAGTGTTGTGAGTTCAACAAGTAGCTCTAGTAGTGTAGCATCAAGTAGTAGTCAAGCTACTAGTTCATCAAGTTCGAGTGAGGCAACTACTTTGACTGTTTCAGGTCAGGGAGATACTTTGTCAGTGGAATATAAGACATCTAAAGATTCTGCGGATCTTCACTTATCTGTAACAGATACAACAAGCTGGATTAGTGTTTCGGATACTGATTTAGCAGGAGGAGTGACTCTTGAACCTAATAATAAAACAGCCAAAACAACCATCTCTAAAGGATCTCCAGTAACCATAACATTGGGTGTTGTTAAAGGAGTATCGGTGAAAATTGATAATAAGGAAATTGACACTTCAAAATTAACTGGTCAAACTGGTTGGATTACTCTAACATTAAGTTCAAACTAAAGGAAGGATAACATGAAAAAAGAGAATATTCCTAATATGCTTACGCTTGGTAGAATTTTATTTATTCCGATTTTTATTCTCCTTCTATCAGTTGGACCATCTCCTGTGTTACATAAAATAGCAGCAGTTATTTTTGCTATTGCCAGTATCACTGATTATCTAGATGGTTATTTAGCTAGAAAATGGCAAGTGGTTAGTAATTTCGGAAAGTTTGCGGATCCAATGGCTGATAAATTATTGGTCATGTCAGCCTTTATTATGTTGGTTGGTCTAAAGATGGCACCAGCTTGGGTGGTAGCAATAATTATCTGTCGTGAACTTGCAGTCACTGGTTTGCGCTTGCTCTTAGTTGAAACAGGAGGTACCGTTCTAGCTGCTGCTATGCCTGGAAAAATCAAGACATTTAGTCAGATGTTTGCGATTATATTCTTGCTACTTCACTGGACTGTTCTTGGTCAGATAACTCTTTATATTGCCTTGTTCTTCACAGTTTATTCTGGTTATGATTATTTCAAGGGAAGCGCATATTTGTTTAAAGGAACCTTTCGTTAGATATGGAATCGATTATTGAGATAAAAGACCTGTCTTTTCGATATCAGGCAGATCAAGAATATTATGATGTTCATAACCTTTCGTTTCACGTGAAACGTGGAGAATGGTTGTCAATCGTTGGTCATAATGGTAGTGGTAAATCAACGACAGTTCGCTTGATTGATGGTTTGCTCGAGGCTGAATCTGGAGAAATTTGGATAGACGGTGATTGCCTAACTCCAGAAAATGTCTGGGAAAAAAGACGTAAGATTGGTATGGTCTTTCAAAATCCTGATAACCAATTCGTAGGAGCAACTGTTGAAGACGACGTTGCTTTTGGACTGGAAAATCAAGGAATCCCACTTGAAGAGATGAAGAAACGCGTTTCTGAGGCTTTATCATTGGTTGGGATGGCTGAATTTGCTAAAAAGGAACCATCTCGTTTATCAGGAGGTCAGAAACAGAGAGTAGCTATTGCAGGAGTTGTAGCTCTGCGACCAGATATTTTAATCTTGGATGAGGCTACAAGTATGTTGGACCCAGAAGGACGACTAGAGTTGATTAAGATAGTCCAGAAGATTCGCCAAGACCACCAGATGACAGTTATCTCTATTACGCATGATTTAGATGAGGTGGCCATGAGTGACCGTGTTTTAGTGATGAAAAAAGGAGAGGTCGAGTCAACAAGCACTCCTAGAGAATTATTTTCTAGGTCAGATTTAAATCAAATTGGCTTAGATCAACCCTTTGTCAACCAATTGAAAGAATCACTACGTACTAGTGGTTTGAATTTGCCAGAGTTCTATCTTACAGAAGAGGAACTTGAGGAGGCTTTATGGGAATTATTCTAGACAATGTTAGTTATACGTATCAAGAAGGAACGCCGTTTGCCTCAGCTGCCTTGTCTGATGTCAGTTTGGCAATAGAGGATGGCTCTTATACTGCGATTATTGGGCATACAGGAAGCGGAAAGTCTACAATCCTTCAACTTTTGAATGGTTTGCTAGTTCCTACAGAAGGAAGTGTTCGTGTCTTTGATACATTGATTACATCAACATCTGTCAATAAGCAAATTCGTCAAATTCGTAAACAAGTTGGATTGGTATTTCAGTTTGCAGAGAACCAAATTTTTGAGGAAACTGTCCTAAAAGATGTGGCTTTTGGCCCTCAAAATTTTGGAGTTTCTGTAGAAGAGGCAGAAGCTATCGCGCGTGAAAAACTAGCTTTAGTAGGAATCGATGAATCACTCTTTGAACGAAGTCCATTTGAACTCTCAGGTGGACAAATGAGGCGGGTTGCTATTGCTGGAATTTTGGCGATGGAGCCTAGCATTTTGGTCTTAGACGAACCAACAGCTGGTTTGGATCCAATTGGTCGAAAAGAGTTGATGACCTTGTTTAAAAAGCTTCATCAAGATGGCATAACAATTGTTTTAGTAACCCACCTTATGGATGATGTGGCCGAATTTGCTGACCAAGTTTATGTGATGGAAAAAGGGAAACTAGTTAAGGGTGGGAAGCCAAGTCTTGTCTTTCAAAATGTCGAATTTATGGAAAAAATCCAATTGGGTGTTCCTAAAATCACACGATTTGCTCAAAGGCTAGTTGACAGAGGAATTTCTTTCGAACAATTGCCGATAACGATAGAGGAGTTTAAGGAGTTTATCAATGGATAATATGATTTTAGGTCGATACATACCAGGAAATTCGATTATTCATCGTTTGGATCCTCGTAGTAAGTTAGTAGCAATGATTTTATTGATCATCATCGCTTTTTGGGCCAATAATCCAATTACAAATCTCATACTCTTCATTGCAACAGGCATATTTGTCATTTTATCAGAAGTTCCCTTATCTTTTTTTATAAAAGGTTTGCGGTCTATGTTTTTTCTGATTGCTTTTACAACCCTTTTTCAACTGTTCTTTATCTCTGGTGGTCAAATCTTGTTCGAGATGGGATTTATAAAAATCACAAGCTATGGTATTGAGCAGGCAGGAATTATTTTTTGTCGTTTTGTGTTGATTATCTTTTTCTCAACCTTGCTTACTTTGACAACCATGCCATTGAGCTTGGCAACAGCGGTTGAATCCTTGCTTGGACCTTTAAAAAGATTTAAGGTTCCAGTTCATGAGATTGGACTCATGTTGTCAATGAGTTTACGTTTTGTGCCAACCTTGATGGATGATACGATTCGAATTATGAATGCTCAAAAGGCGCGTGGTGTAGATTTTGGAGAAGGAAATGTAATTCAAAAGGTTAAGGCCATGATTCCTATTTTGATTCCTTTGTTCGCTACCAGTTTGAAAAGAGCAGATTCTCTTGCTACAGCCATGGAAGCTAGAGGCTATCAAGGAGGTAATGGACGTAGCCAGTATCGACAGTTAAATTGGATGAACAGAGACAGTATAGCGCTATTATTTGTTTGTGTATTGGGTGCAATTCTATTTTTGCTAAAATCTTAGAATGTAATATAAGGTAGAGGTATGAACCGTTTTAAAAAATCAAAATATATCATTGTTCTATTTGTCGTTGTATTAGTAGTATCCGTTTTTTTAGTGACAACACAATCAAGTTCAGTTGTGACAAAAGCTGGAGATGGAATTTCATTGGTCGATAGAATAGTACAAAAGCCTTTTCAATGGCTTTCTTCCGTAAAATCTGATTTAGGTCGTTTGACCAGAACCTATAATGAGAATGAAACTCTCAAAAAAGAACTCTATCAGATGAAGAAGGAAACGAATGAAGCAGACAGTCTGAAGGAAGAAAATGAGCAACTACGTCAGTTATTGGATATGAAATCAAAATTGAATGCAACCAAGTTAATTGCTTCTGACGTTATCACGAGAACTCCGGCAACCTGGAAACAAGAGTTGACAATTGATTCAGGTTCTCAACAAGGTGTGACCAGTAATATGCTTGTGATTGCTGGTGGGGGACTGATTGGAAGCGTGGGAAAGGTTGAAGATAACTCTACTGTGGTCAACTTATTGACCAACGCGGAAAATACGGAGAAAATCTCCGTTAAAATCCAACACGGTTCTACTAGTATATATGGCATTATCATTGGGTACGACAAAGAAAAAGACTTGCTTAAAATAAGCCAGTTAAATAGTAGTAGTGATATCAGCCAAGGAGACAAGGTAGTTACAGGAGGTCTGGGCAACTTTAAAACTACAGATATTCCCGTAGGAGAGGTTGTATCAGTTACCCATAGTAGTGATTATCTAACCAGAGAAGTTATGGTCAAACTCCATGCTGATCCAATGAATCTAAAAGTCGTAGAGTTAGTGGGGAATCCATCATGAGACTGTTGAAGCAGATAGGGATGTTTTTACTCTTGCCTATAGTTGTCTTAATAGACAGTCATTTAGGGCAATTTGTAAATAGTTTTTTTCCACATTTTCAAATTGTGAGCCACTTTATCTTCATCTTCTTGTTGTTTGAAACAATAGAAGTATCTGAGTATCTGTTTTTAGCTTATTGCCTAGTTCTAGGGCTTATATACGATATTTATTTCTTCCATTTGATTGGAGTCGCTAGTCTTCTATTTGTGATTATTGGAGCAATAGTGTATAAAAGCAACTCAGTTATTTTGTCAAATAGATGGACTCGACTATTAGCTATTTTAATGATGACTTTCTCTTTTGAATTTGGTAGTTTTCTTCTAGCGCAAATGATTGGATTAACTGCTGAAAGTATAACAGTCTTTATCGTCTATGGTCTAGTTCCGTCAATGATATTAAACTGTCTCTGGATGTTAGTTTTTCAGTTTATTTTTGAAAAAATATATCTATAAGAAAGAAACAAAACTGTAATAAAGGCGTAATATTTATTAAGCCTTTTTTTGATATACTAGTATTGTCTTAAAAGAAGGAGTATTTACACTTATGAAGAAAAAAATCCTAGCATCACTTTTGTTAAGTACAGTATTGGTCTCACAAGGAGCTGTTCTTTCAAGTGTTAAAGCAAATACAACAGATGAAAAGATTGCTGCTCAAGATAGTAAAATTAGTAACTTGACAGCTCAACAGAAAGAAGCTCAAAAACAAGTAGACGAAATTCAAACTAAAGTTTCAGCTATTCAATCAGAACAAGAAAAATTACAATCTGAAAACGAAAAACTTCAAGAAGAATCAAAAAAACTTGAAGGTGAAATCGCAGAGCTTTCAAAAAATATCGTAGCACGTAACGAATCGCTTGAAAACCAAGCTCGTAGCGCACAAACGAACGGAACTGCTACAAGTTACATCAATACGATTATTAACTCTGACTCAATCACAGAAGCTATTTCTCGTGTAGCAGCTATGAGTGAAATCGTATCAGCAAACAATAAAATGTTGCAGCAACAAAAAGAAGATAAGAAAGCTATCTCTGAAAAACAAGTTGCAAACAACGAAGCAATCAATACAGTCATTGCTAACCAACAAACGCTTGCTGACGATGCTCAAGCTTTGACAACAAAACAAGCAGAATTGAAAGTAGCTGAGTTAAATCTTGCAGCTGAAAAAGCTACAGCAGAAAACGAAAAAGCTAGCTTGCTAGAGAAAAAAGCAGCAGCAGAGGCAGAAGCTAAAGCAGCAGCGGAGGCAGAAGCAGCATATAAAGCTAAACAAGCAAGTCAACAACAATCACTTGCAGCTTCAGCCAACACAACTTTTGCTGCACAAGTACAAGCAACTTCAAGTTCTTCATCATCTTCATCATCAGATGATGAATCAAGCTACACACCTGCAGCAACTACTGTAAGTCAACGACCAACTTATAGTTCAAATGCTTCAAGTTACCCTACAGGTCAATGTACATGGGGTGCTAAGACTTTGGCTCCATGGGCTGGTGATTATTGGGGTAATGGTGGTCAGTGGGCTACTAGTGCAGCAGCAGCAGGTTTCCGTACAGGTTCTACACCACAAGTTGGTGCGATTGCTTGTTGGGATGATGGTGGCTATGGACACGTAGCGGTTGTTACAGCTGTTGAATCAACAACGCGTATTCAAGTTTCAGAATGTAACTATGATGGTAGCGGAACTCAACCAATCGGAAATTATCGTGGATGGTTTAATCCTACAGCATCACGTGGTACAGTAAGATACATTTATCCAAACTAACATATTAATTATTATTAAATTTAGGGTGAGGTTTTATTAATCTCACCCTTTGTATAGTATTGATAAGAAATTTTCATCTAAATATTTTTATAATTAGAGAGTTAAATATGGATTGAAAATTATCAGATATGTAGCTAGAATAAATATGTTTATCAAACGAAATAAAAACTAGAGTTTAAGAGAGTTGGTACTGGAATTATGTTTACTTATAAAATGAATGTTGATGTTCAAGAGTGGGATTTATTTTTGAAAAATCATCCTCAAGGGAATTTATTGCAGAGTAGTGATTGGGCCAAGATAAAGGATACTTGGGGGAACGAGAGAGTTGGCTTTTATAAAGAGAATCAACTAGTTGGAGTAGCGAATATCTTAATTCAGCCTCTTCCATTAGGATTTTCCATGTTCTATATTCCAAGAGGCCCAGTTATTAATTATGAAGATAAAGAACTTCTGAAATTTGTGCTTTTAACATTGAAAAAACTTGCTAAAAAAAGCCATGCAATAATGATCAAATTTGATCCAAGTCTGTTTATCAGTCGAAGTCTTATCGACCAAGAAACTATTCAAAATTCTAAAACTTTTGAAATTGTTGAGGAATTGCAAAAAAACAAAGTTCATTGGACAGGTTTGACAAAGGATATGGCAGAAAACATACAACCTCGTTTTCAAGCTAATATTCATAAAGAAAACTTCTCGCTAGATCAACTATCCAAGTCTACTAGACAGGCAATCCGAACTGCAAGAAATAAAGGATTGGAAGTGAAATTCGGTGGACTCGACTTATTAGATGAATTTTCATTTTTAATGAAGAAAACAGAGTCTCGTAAGAATATCAGTTTACGAGGCAAAGATTATTATCAGAAGTTACTGACTACTTATCCTGATCACTCTTTTATCACACTGAGCTATTTAGATTTACCTAATAGACTGAAAGAAGTTGAGCAGCAACTCGAAAAGAATCTTAAAATAGCGCAGAAATTTACTGATAAAACGAAAGAAGGCAAAATAAAAGAGAATCAGCAAGAGAGAAAACGATTAGAGGAAGAAATTTCTTTTCTTAAGAGCCATATTGATAGAGGGGACAGTGTCGTTCCATTGTCTGGAACTTTAACCATCGAATTTGGGAAAACTTCTGAAAACTTATATGCTGGAATGAATGAGGAATTTAGACATTATCAACCTGCTATTCCTACATGGTTTGAGACTGCTCAGCATTCATTTGAACGTGGAGCAGAGACTCATAATATGGGTGGAATTGAAAATAATTTAGAGGGTGGGTTATTTAATTTTAAATCTAAGTTTAATCCCACTATCGAGGAATTTACTGGTGAGTTTAATTTCCCAACTAGCTCATTGTATTTCTTGTTTAATATAGCCTATAAAATCCGGAAGAAACTTCGAAGTAGCAAGTAGAAAGTCAAAGACTTATTGGCAAGTTTAATCTTTAGTAATTGTTTTTTTGATAACATAGAGTATGAAGATATGACACTTGCTATCAAAAAATATAAAGTAGATTCTTTCATATCAAAATATTTAAGTTATCAACTCGAAATATTTTGTATTTATCTGAATCTCAACATAAGCGGTTATTGCACATTTAGCAGTAACAATTTATGTTGGGATGTTTTTTTATTTAAAGTTAATAAATTTTTTTAAAATTTCTGTTGGGAAGTTAGGTTATGAAGGAAAAACTAGCAAAATTACTTGAAAAAAAGGCTCAACTATGATACAATGTAACTTGTCGTGTAAACGATAATACTCATTCTTGATGAATTGTGAAGCTGTTGCCTTCGGGTCGTTTTGCAAGCTGAAATCAAGAAGAGGAAAAAAACAAAAAGGAGAAATACTCATGGCAGTAATTTCAATGAAACAACTTCTTGAGGCTGGTGTACACTTTGGTCACCAAACTCGTCGCTGGAACCCTAAGATGGCTAAGTACATCTTCACTGAACGTAACGGAATCCACGTTATCGACTTGCAACAAACTGTAAAATACGCTGACCAAGCATACGACTTCATGCGTGATGCTGCAGCTAATGATGCAGTTGTATTGTTTGTTGGTACTAAGAAACAAGCAGCTGACGCAGTTGCTGAAGAAGCAGTACGTTCAGGTCAATACTTCATCAACCACCGTTGGTTGGGTGGAACTCTTACAAACTGGGGAACAATCCAAAAACGTATCGCTCGTTTGAAAGAAATCAAACGTATGGAAGAAGATGGAACTTTTGAAGTTCTTCCTAAGAAAGAAGTTGCACTTCTTAACAAACAACGTGCACGTCTTGAAAAATTCTTGGGTGGTATCGAAGATATGCCTCGTATTCCAGATGTAATGTACGTAGTTGACCCACATAAAGAGCAAATCGCTGTTAAAGAAGCTAAAAAATTGGGAATCCCAGTTGTAGCGATGGTTGACACAAACACAGATCCAGACGATATCGATGTAATCATCCCAGCTAACGATGACGCTATCCGCGCAGTTAAGTTGATTACAGCTAAATTGGCAGACGCTATCATCGAAGGTCGCCAAGGTGAAGATGCTGTTGCAGCAGTTGAAGCAGAATTTGCAGCTTCAGAAGCTCAAGCAGACTCAATCGAAGAAATCGTTGAAGTTGTAGAAGGCGACAACGCTTAATTCATATAAATAGTAATTACCTAGGAGGGCGGGGCTTAGCCCGGCTCTCCTATTTTTAAAAAATATAGGAGAATCAAAATGGCAGAAATTACAGCTAAACTTGTTAAAGAGTTGCGTGAAAAATCTGGTGCTGGTGTTATGGACGCTAAAAAAGCATTGGTTGAAGTTGAAGGCGATATCGAAAAAGCGATCGAATTGCTTCGCGAAAAAGGTATGGCAAAAGCAGCTAAGAAAGCTGACCGTGTTGCTGCAGAAGGTTTGACTGGTGTTTATGTTGACGGTAACGTTGCAGCAGTTGTTGAAGTAAATGCTGAAACTGACTTCGTTGCGAAAAACGCTCAATTTGTTGAGTTGGTAAACGCAACAGCTAAAGCGATCGCAGAAGGAAAACCAGCTAACAACGAAGAAGCTCTTGCTTTGACAATGCCTTCAGGTGAAACTCTTGAAGCGGCTTATGTGTCTGCAACAGCAACTATCGGAGAAAAAATCTCATTCCGTCGCTTTGCTTTGATTGAAAAAACAGATGCACAACACTTCGGAGCATACCAACACAACGGTGGACGTATCGGTGTTATCTCTGTAATCGAAGGTGGAGATGAAGCACTTGCTAAACAAATTTCAATGCACATCGCTGCTATGAAACCAACAGTTCTTTCATACAAAGAATTGGATGAGCAATTTGTTAAAGATGAGTTGGCACAATTGAATCACGTTATCGATCAAGATAACGAAAGCCGTGCTATGGTTGGTAAACCAGCTCTTCCACACTTGAAATATGGATCAAAAGCTCAATTAACTGATGAAGTGATTGCTCAAGCTGAAGCTGATATTAAAGCTGAGTTGGCTGCAGAAGGCAAACCAGAAAAAATCTGGGATAAAATCATCCCAGGTAAAATGGATCGTTTCTTGCTTGACAACACTAAAGTTGACCAAGCATACACACTTCTTGCACAAGTTTACATCATGGATGACAGCAAGACAGTTGAAGCTTACCTTGAATCAGTTAACGCTTCAGTAGTTGAGTTCGCTCGCTTTGAAGTTGGTGAAGGTATCGAAAAAGCTGCAAACGACTTTGAAGCAGAAGTTGCAGCTACAATGGCAGCAGCCTTGAATAACTAATAAAAAAGTAAGGAAGCTAATTTGCTTCCTTTTCTTTTGTTAGAGGGGATTCATAGGAATCCTTTTTTTATTTTAAACGGTAAACAAAAAGCCCTATACAAGGGCTTAGTGTATTTAGGAGACTACACTTCGAATTCATAGAGTGCTGTAGATAGGTAACGTTCTCCGTTATCTGGTGCAAGCGCAAGGACTTTTTTACCTGCTCCAAGTTTTTTAGCGACTTCAATTGCTGCATAGATAGCTGCTGCAGAAGAAATACCGACTAAGAATCCTTCTTTTCCACCGATTTCACGGCCAAGTGCAAGAGCATTATCTGATGTTACACGAACGATACCATCGTAAGCTTTTGTATCAAGTGTATCTGGAATGAATCCAGCAGAGATACCTTGAATTTTGTGAGGACCTGGCTTTTCACCAGACAAGATAGCTGACTCGTTTGCCTCAACAGCAAAAACTTGAATGTTTGAGTTAGCAGTTTTAAGAGCATGAGAAACACCAGAAATAGTTCCTCCAGTACCAACACCGGCAACAAAGGCGTCTAAACCATCAGCTCCGAAATCAGCTAGAATTTCAGCTCCTGTTGTTCTTTCGTGAACTTCTGGGTTAGCTTGGTTATTAAACTGTAATGGTAGGAAACCATCACGCTCAGCAGCAATTTCCTGCGCTTTTGCAATCGCACCTTTCATTCCTTCGCTACCAGGAGTGAGGACTAGTTCAGCTCCATAAGCTTGGATAATTTTACGACGTTCCACGCTCATTGTTTCAGGCATAACGATAACAACTTTATAGCCTTTAGCGGCACCAACCCATGAGAGACCAATACCAGTGTTCCCACTAGTTGCTTCTACAATGGTAGAACCTGGTTTCAATTTACCTTCTTGTTCTGCTTTTTCAATCATGCTTAGGGCGATACGGTCCTTAACTGACGATCCTGGGTTAAAAGCTTCAAGTTTTACATAAACATCTGCTGCACCTTCTGGTACAATGTTATTCAATTTAACAATCGGTGTTCTACCGATGAGTTCTGTGATATTGTTATAAATTGCCATATTAGCACCTCTTTATATAAGATGCTACTAGTATAACGCTAACTTTAACTTTTGTAAAATATAGAAATCCTATCGGAGTGATAGGATTTTTTTATATCAGTGATTCAAACCATTCATATTCAAACGATTATGATAAGCTAAGTCAAATAGATAGGTGTAAAGAGGTACAATATCAGTTTTCTTTGGAAATTCAAATTTGTGAGAATTAAAATGCTCATTGTGAGATTTTAAAAAGGCATTTTCTAAATAAGTAATCGTAATCTCACTATCATCAATCCCAAGTCCAGCAGTTTCCATTTCAACATTGACAATGTTCATGAGGAAAATTGATTTGATAGACATCTTCCGTCCGGTTGCCCCTTGTTTATCTGTAAAGATGATTCGGATATTTGTAAAGATAATTGAGTCACGAATGAGTTTATATCCGCTTTGAATTTCTTCATTTTCTAATAAATATTGTCCAAACTCCTTGGTAAGAGCTTCTTTACTTTGCTCACTGAAGTTTCCAGCGAGTCCCTGAATTAATCTTCCAAAAGCCATATGATATTTCCTTTCTTTACGATAGGTTTACAGGTACTTCAACTTCACGTAAACCTTTGTCAGTTAGAGTAACTTTTCCATTGAAAAATTCAATGAGATCAGCCTTGATACCTTCTTTCTTTTCTTTATCAATGAAAATCATAGTGTCAACTTGATCTGTAAAGTTTGTCTCTAATTCTATGAGATTATGCTCTTTAAGAAAATTCCCATATTCTTGATACTGGGCATAGGACATGTGAATTTGGATCCCTGCCTGTTCTTTAATTTCAATAATGCCAATTTCCTTAACTGCTAGGGCAACACTACCAGCATAAGCGCGAATCAAACCACCAGCCCCTAGTTTGATACCACCAAAATAACGAGTAACTACAACACAGACATTAGTAAGGTTGTGATTCTCCAGAACTCCTAGCATAGGAACGCCAGCAGTCCCACTAGGTTCTCCATCATCACTAGTTCGCTTGATTTCACTACGCTCACCGACAATAAAAGCAGAGCAGTTGTGGGTAGCTTTATAGTGTTCTTTTTTAATAGTTGTGATAAAATCACGAGCCTCTTCCTCACTATAGACACGTTTGGCATGACAGATAAAGCGTGATTTTTTGATTTCTTCTTGGACTTGTCCGTCCTCTTTTATAGTTCTGTATTCCATATTTTTATTGTACTAAAAAATAGCGTAAAGTTCTACATTTTACGAATAAAGAAATATGAAAGTAAATCCAAATTATCTCGGTCGCCTTTTTACCGAGCAAGAATTAAGTCATGAGGAGAGACAACAAGCAAAACAAATTCCATCCATGAAAAAAGAAAAGGGGCAACTATCTTGTCAGCGTTGTGGTAGTCAGATAGAAGAAGAATGGCATTTGCCTATTGGTGCTTTTTATTGTCGAGAATGCTTGATTATGAAGCGAATAAGAAGTGATCAAAAACTCTATTACTTTCCGCAAGAAAGGTTTCCACAGCAAGATGTACTAAAATGGTCAGGTCAACTGACTCCATTTCAAGAGCGGGTATCACAAGGACTCCTTCAGGCGGTAGATAAGAAGGAGGCCACCTTGGTACATGCAGTGACAGGAGCTGGTAAGACAGAGATGATCTACCAAGTTGTCGCTAAGGTGATTGATCAAGGTGGAGCTGTTTGTTTGGCCAGTCCAAGGATAGATGTTTGCTTAGAGCTACATAAACGACTACAAAATGATTTTTCATGTGAGATTGCACTATTACATGGGGAGTCGGATCCCTATTTTCGTACACCTTTAGTTGTAGCAACCACTCACCAACTACTAAAATTTTATCAAGCTTTTGATTTATTGATTGTGGATGAAGTGGATGCCTTTCCTTATGTTGATAATCCAGTGCTTTACCATGCTGTCAACAATTGTGTAAAGGAGACCGGATTGAGAATATTTTTAACAGCAACTTCAACTGATGAGTTAGATAGAAAAGTTAAACAAGGGGAGTTAAAGCGTCTTAGTTTACCTCGTCGTTTTCATGGAAATCCTCTCATTGTTCCCAAGCCAATCTGGTTATCGCATTTTAATAGATATTTAGAAAAAAATGGCTTACCTCCAAAATTAAAACTTTACATTGAGAAACAGAGAAAGACAGCCTATCCCTTACTAATCTTTGCATCTGAAATAAAAAAGGGGGAAAAGCTAAAAGAAATTTTGCAGGAGAAGTTTCCGAATGAGAAGATAGGATTTGTATCTTCAATCACAGAAGACCGATTAGAGCAGGTACAAGCCTTTCGAGATGGAGAGTTGACGATATTAATAAGCACAACTATATTAGAGCGTGGAGTTACCTTCCCTCGTGTAGATGTTTTTGTGGTGGAAGCCAATCATCAACTCTTTACCAAGTCAAGTTTAGTACAAATTGGTGGGCGAGTTGGAAGAAGCATGGATCGTCCTACTGGAGAATTGATATTTTTCCATGACGGACTCAATCTGTCCATTAAGAAAGCCATAAAGGAGATTAAGCAAATGAATCAGGAGGCAGGAGTATGAAGTGTTTATTGTGTGGTAAAAGGTTGCAAACAGAGATAACCTTTACTAACCTGCTCTGTTTTAAAAAGGAGGAGGAACTAGTCTGTGAATCCTGTATTTCGTCTTTCGAGAGCATTGGTGGTAATCATTGTCCTACTTGTTTTAAAAAAGGAATGTCAATCATCTGTCAAGATTGTCAATTTTGGTGTAAAAAAGGTGTAAAGGTTGATCATGTGGCTCTTTATTCCTATAATCAGGCTATGAAAGAATATTTTAGTCGCTATAAATTTGATGGTGATTATCTTCTTAGAAAGGTATTTTCTGAGATATTGCAAAAAGAGTTAAAGAAGTATAAGGACTATCAGATTGTGATTGTTCCTCTGAGTGACCATCGTTTAAAAAGCAGAGGCTTTAATCAAGTTGAAGGTTTGATAAAGGATACTGGGTTAGCATATCTGGATATTTTGGTTAAAAAAGAAGTGGAGGCTAGTTCTTCAAAAAATCGATCGGATCGCTTACTTGCAGAATTTCCCTTTTTGCTGAAAGATGGCGTGAAGCTTCCAGAAAATATCTTACTATTTGATGATATTTATACGACTGGTACCACGCTGAATCGTCTTAAAAGTATGCTATTAGAGGCTGGTTGTCAGAATATTAAAACTTTTTCCCTCGCAAGATGAGGAAAAAGTTTGCAAAAAAAATATGAAAGCGTTATAATATAATTAGAAAAACAAATATGTTTAGAAAGAAGGTACTTATATGATTAAATATAGTATCCGTGGTGAAAACCTAGAAGTAACAGAAGCAATTCGTGATTATGTAGTTTCTAAACTCGAAAAGATCGAAAAATACTTCCAAGCAGACCAAGAATTGGATGCGCGTGTTAACTTGAAAGTTTACCGCGAAAAGACTGCTAAAGTAGAAGTAACCATTCCGCTTGGATCTATTACTCTTCGTGCAGAAGATATTTCTCAAGATATGTACGGTTCTATTGATTTGGTGACAGATAAGATTGAGCGTCAGATTCGTAAAAACAAAACTAAAATTGAACGTAAGAACAGAAATAAAGTATCAACAAGTCAACTCTTTACAGATGCTTTAGTTGAGGACTTAGATGTAGCACAACCAAAAGTTGTTCGTTCAAAACAAATTGATTTGAAACCAATGGATTTGGAAGAAGCTATCCTACAAATGGATTTATTGGGACATGACTTCTTCATCTATGTAGATGTTGAAGATGAAACAACAAATGTTATTTATCGTCGTGAAGATGGAGACATTGGTCTTCTAGAAGTTAAATAATCAAAAAAATTAGTCTGTAAAAGTGGTTTACACTAGTGTAAACCACTTTTTAGTTTGGACATTTTACTCTTGATTGACTTTAGGGCTACCTCTTTAAAAGTCGCATTTTGGCTACATTTATGGTATAATAATGCGCAAGAGGTTTGTAATGAAAAAAAATGAAATAAATCCCTTTTTTATGTATCTGATTGCTATAGTAACCTTTACGATTATGACCATTTTGATTGTGTTAGTAAAGGATAATCTTATCACTATAGCAAGTCTATTTTTAATTATCGTATTCTATGTTCTGCTATTTAATTTCCAGAAAAAATATTACAAAAAAACAGATATCGAGCAAATCCAGTATGTCAATCATCAGGCTACGGATAGTTTGAGTGCCCTCCTAGAGCAAATGCCTGTCGGGGTTGTTAAATTAAACATGGACAGCAGTGAGATTGAATGGTTCAATCCCTATGCGGAATTAATTTTAACAACTGAGGATGGAGAAATTGATTTTCCTCAATTTCAAAAGATTTTAAAGAGTTCGATTTCTTCCCCAGGGGCTTATGCCATTGTTGGGGAGAAACGTTATGCAGTGCATTTAGATAGAAATTCAGGTGTCTTATACTTTTTTGATGTTTCTGGTGAGTATGAGGCTACTGCTGAGCTTGTGACAAGTAGACCGGTAATCGGGATTATCTCAGTTGATAACTATGATGATTTGGAAAATGAAACGTCTGAATCAGACATTAGTCATATTAATAGCTTTGTTGCAAATTTTGTTTCAGAATTTGCTGGGAAACATGCCATGTTTTCTCGTAGAGTGAGTATGGATCGGTTTTATCTATTTACTGACTACACTGTACTTGATCACTTGATGCAGGATAAGTTTTCTGTTATTGATACCTTTCGTGAGGAAGCTAAGCAACGGAATTTACCACTAACGATGAGTATAGGAGTTTCCTATGGTGATGGGAATCACGACCAGATTGGGAAGGTTGCTCTCCTCAATCTCAACTTAGCCGAAGTTCGTGGTGGTGACCAAGTAGTTGTAAAAGAGAATGATGAAACCAAAAATCCAATCTACTTTGGAGGCGGTTCAGCAGCATCTGTTAAACGAACTCGGACACGAACTCGTGCTATGATGACAGCTATCTCAGATAAACTTAAAAGTGTCGATCGAGTTTTTGTTGTTGGTCACAAGAATCTTGACATGGATGCTCTTGGTTCAGCAGTTGGAATGCAGTTGTTTTCGAGTAATGTACTAGAAGATAGTTATGTGGTTTATGATCCTACACAGCTGTCTCCAGATATCGCTCGAGCGATCAATTATTTGGAAGATGAGGGTGTTTCAAAACTTCTTCCTTTAAATCAAGCGATGACAATGGTTACCAAACGCTCCTTACTGGTGATGGTTGACCATTCTAAGACAGCTTTAACCTTATCCAAAGAGTTTTATGACTTGTTTACCCAGACGATTGTCATTGACCATCATCGTCGTGACCAAGATTTTCCAGATAATTCGGTCATTACCTATATCGAGAGTGGAGCTAGTAGTGCTAGTGAACTAGTAACAGAATTGATTCAATTTCAAAACTCTAAGAAGAAACGTTTGAGTCGTATTCAGGCTAGTGTTCTTATGGGAGGGATGATGCTGGATACTAAAAATTTCACCTCTCGGGTAACTAGTCGAACTTTTGATGTTGCAAGTTATCTCAGAACGAGAGGGAGTGATAGCATTGTCATTCAGGAAATTTCGGCCACTGATTTTGAAGAATATCGATTGGTAAATGAACTCATTTTGCAGGGGCAAATGGTACAGCCATCAATCCTGGTTGCTCAAGCTTTGGAGGATAAAGAGTACGATACGGTTGTTATTAGTAAGGCTGCTGATGCTATGCTTGCCATGTCTGGTATAGAGGCCAGCTTTGTAGTTGCTAAGAATAGTCAAGGAGCAATCTCCATTTCTGCGCGAAGCAGAAGTAAGATCAATGTCCAGCGAATTATGGAAGAGTTAGGTGGCGGTGGTCACTTTAACTTAGCTGCGGCACGTTTGACAGATATGAGCCTGCAAGAAGCAGGAAATAAACTGAAAACAGTTATTTTTAATGAAACAAAAGAAAAGGAGTCAGAAGAATGAAAGTAATCTTTTTAGCAGATGTTAAAGGTAAAGGGAAAAAAGGTGAAATTAAAGAAGTACCAACTGGATATGCACAAAACTTTTTAATTAAGAAAAACCTTGCTAAGGAAGCTACAGCTCAAGCCATTGGTGAGTTGCGTGGTAAGCAAAAATCAGAAGAAAAAGCACATGCAGAGATGCTTGCAGAAGCGAAGGAAATTAAAGCAAAACTGGAAGCAGAAGAAACAATCGTTGAGTTTGTCGAAAAAGTTGGTCCAGACGGACGAACTTTTGGGTCAATTACTAACAAGAAGATTGCAGAAGAATTGCAAAAACAATTTGGTATTAAAATTGATAAACGCCACATTCAAGTTCAATCACCAATTCGAGCAGTTGGTTTGATTGATGTTCCGGTTAAGATTTATCAAGATGTAACAAGTGTAATCAATCTTCGTGTCAAGGAAGCTTAATTTACGATTGGTTGACAATATTGTAAAAGGAAGGAAAGTCTGATGGCAGAAGTTGAAGAACTGCGTGTTCAGCCTCAAGATATCCTGGCAGAACAATCTGTTTTAGGAGCTATTTTTATTGATGAGACTAAACTCGTTTTTGTCCGAGAATATATCGATTCACAGGACTTCTTTAAGTATGCTCACCGTTTGATTTTTCAGGCTATGGTTGATTTATCTGATCGTGGAGATGCTATTGATGCAACCACAGTTCGGACGATACTAGATAGTCAGGGTGATTTACAAACTATTGGAGGCTTGTCTTATCTGGTTGAGATTGTCAATTCGGTGCCAACCTCTGCCAATGCGGAATACTATGCTAAAATTGTAGCAGAAAAGGCTATGCTTCGACGTCTAATTGCTAAGTTGACAGAGTCTGTAAACCTAGCCTATGAAGCTTCTCAACCTGCGGACGAAATTATCGCTCGTGCAGAAAAAGGTTTGATTGACGTTAGTGAGAATGCCAATCGAAATGGCTTTAAAAATATTCGCGATGTATTGAATATCAACTTTGGGAATTTAGAAGCTCGTTCGCAACAGACTTCAGATATCACGGGTATTGCGACAGGTTATCGAGATTTAGATCACATGACGACAGGTCTGCATGAGGAAGAATTGATTATTTTGGCAGCTCGTCCTGCGGTTGGTAAGACAGCCTTTGCTTTGAATATTGCGCAAAATATCGGAACCAAATTAGACAAGACAGTTGCTATTTTCTCTCTGGAAATGGGTGCTGAAAGTTTGGTCGATCGTATGCTGGCTGCGGAAGGCTTGGTAGAGTCGCATTCTATCCGTACAGGTCAATTGACCGAGGAAGAATGGCGCAAGTATACGATTGCTCAGGGTAATCTGGCTAATGCAAGTATCTACATTGATGATACACCAGGGATTCGGATCACAGAAATTCGCTCTCGTTCCCGTAAACTGGCTCAAGAAACAGGTAATCTAGGCTTGATTTTGATTGACTATCTTCAACTTATCACAGGGACTGGTCGAGAAAATCGTCAACAAGAAGTATCTGAGATTTCCCGTCAGTTGAAAATCCTAGCAAAAGAACTCAAAGTTCCAGTTATAGCTCTTAGTCAGCTTTCTCGTGGTGTAGAGCAACGTCAAGATAAGAGACCAGTTTTGTCTGATATTCGTGAATCTGGATCTATTGAGCAGGATGCTGATATCGTAGCCTTTCTCTATCGTGATGACTATTATGAGCGCGGTGGTGAAGAGGAGGAAGGAATTCCAAATAATAAAGTAGAAGTGATTATCGAGAAAAACCGTAGCGGTGCTCGCGGAACGGTAGAATTGATTTTCCAAAAAGAATATAATAAATTTTCAAGTATTTCGAAGATGGAGGAACCAAGATGACAGACGCATTTACAGATGTGGCTAAAATGAAAAAAATTAAAGAAGAGATTAAGGCGCATGAGGGACAAGTGGTGGAAATGACCTTAGAAAATGGCCGTAAACGCCAAAAGAATCGTTTGGGAAAACTAATTGAGGTTTATCCATCGCTCTTCATCGTTGAGTTTGGAAATGTTGAAGGAGACAAACAGGCTAATGTCTATGTTGAATCTTTCACCTATTCAGATATTTTGACAGAAAAGAACTTAATTCATTATTTGGATTAAGGATAATCATGAAAGTGAGAAGATTTCTCACTTTTTTTATTTTCTTTCGAATGATATAGATGAGGTCAACCTCAAAAATCTAATTATTTGAAGGAGAATGAATGACATTTACTAAAGCAGGACATAAAAAGGGAACTTTTCTCAGAAAGACAGCTGTAGGATCAGCTTCACTATTACTAGCAGGAGCTTTTTTATTTGGTGGAGGAACTGTTCATGCCAACCAGGCAAACAATGGATCACAGGCACGTGGAGATGATTATCCCTATTATTATAAAAATGGAAGTCAAAAAATTGATAAGTGGCGCATGTACTCAGGACAGTGTACCTCTTTTGCTGCTTTTCGTTTAAGTAGTGTCAATGGTTTTGAGCTACCAGCTGCTTATGGGAATGCCAATCAATGGGGTTATCGAGCCCAAAAAGAAGGATATCGTGTGGACCAGCAACCAGCAATTGGTGCGATTGCTTGGAGTACAAGAGGGCAATATGGTCACGTAGCTTGGGTATCTAACGTGATTGGAGACATGATTGAAATTGAGGAGTACAATTACGATTATACAGAAACGTATCATCGTAGAATTGTAAAGGCGAGTTCTATGACTGGTTTTATTCACTTTAAAGATGTTGGGAATGCTAGTGTAGGGCCTCATCAGTCTCTACTAGCTTTCAGTGGAACTCATCACTTCACAGAAAAATCAGCTATTATGGATCAGCCGACACTGACAGCTACTGTCATTGATTACTACGAAGCTGGAATGAGTGTTCATTATGATCAAACCTTTGAAAAAGAAGGCTATAAATGGATTAGTTATATTTCACGAAGTGGAAACAGACGCTATATCCCCTTAACTAAAACAGGCAGCTCTAAAAATGGTTGGGAAAAAGAGGGAACAAGTTGGTACTACTATGACAATGGTCAAAAAGCAGTCGGTTGGAAGAAGATAAATGGGAATTGGTATCATTTGCAAGCTGATGGTAGAATGACGACAGGCTGGTTAAAAGAAGGTTCGAATTGGTATTACTTGAAGTCATCTGGTGAAATGCAGACAGGTTGGTTAAAGGATAAGGGCATTTGGTATTATCTGGAAAGTTCTGGAGCTATGAAAACCAGTCAGTGGTTCCAGGTTTCAGGAAAACATTACTATGTAAATGCATCTGGAGAATTGGCAGTAAATACTACTATCGATGGATTTCAAGTTGATGGTGATGGAGTTCGAGTAGAAAAACCAGCCTCATAAGTGTTATTCAGCATTTGGGCTCTTCCTAATGGTATTTTTCCCTGCTTTCCTTTATAATGGGTGTATGGACAAGAAAAAATTATTACTAATTGACGGTTCTTCAGTTGCTTTCCGAGCATTTTTTGCCCTTTATCAGCAACTAGATCGTTTTAAAAATGACAATGGACTACATACCAATGCAATCTATGGTTTTCATTTGATGCTAAATCACCTGTTGGAGCGTGTTCAACCGAGTCATATCTTGGTTGCTTTTGATGCGGGTAAAACGACTTTCCGTACAGAGATGTATGCTGATTATAAGGGTGGTCGTGCTAAGACTCCAGATGAGTTTCGCGAGCAATTCCCTTTTATTCGTGAGTTGCTAGATCATCTTGGGATTCGTCATTATGAGTTAGACCAGTATGAGGCGGATGATATCATTGGTACCTTGGGTCGTTTGGCTGAAAAGGATTCATTTGATGTAACTATCGTCAGTGGAGACAAGGACTTGATCCAGTTGACAGATGAACATACAGTGGTTGAGATTTCTAAGAAAGGTGTAGCTGAGTTTGAGGCATTTACACCAGAATATCTCATGGAAAAGATGGGCCTCACACCAACTCAGTTCATTGATCTTAAAGCCCTCATGGGAGATAAGTCAGATAATATCCCTGGTGTAACTAAGATTGGTGAAAAGACGGGTATCAAGCTCTTGTTAGAACATGGCTCGCTCGAAGGTATTTATGAAAATATCGATGGGATGAAGGCTTCTAAGATGAAGGAAAATCTCATCAATGATAAGGAGCAAGCCTTTCTGTCTAAAACACTGGCAACGATTGATACGAAAGCACCGATTGAGATTGGACTGGATGATTTGGTTTATAGCGGTCCAGATGTGGAAAATCTTGGGAAATTCTATGATGAGATGGGCTTTAAACAACTCAAGCAAGCCTTGAATGCTTCTCAGACTAACCAAGCTGAGACTTTGAATTTCACTATGGTGGATAAAGTGAGTCAAGATATGCTGAGTGAAGACTCCATCTTCCACTTTGAACTCTTTGGAGAAAACTACCATACAGATGACTTGATTGGCTTTGCCTGGTCTTGCGGAGACAAACTCTACGCCACAGACAATCTTGAACTTTTGCAAGACCCGATTTTCAAGGACTTTTTAGAAAAAACAGCTCTGAAAGTGTATGATTTTAAGAAAGCAAAAGTTCTCTTAAATCGCTTTGGCTTGAATTTGCAGGCTCCTGCTTTTGACAGTCGTTTGGCCAAATACCTTCTCTCTACTGTCGAGAATAATGAAATTTCAACTATTTCTAGTCTCTATGGTCAAACTTACCTAGTCGATGATGAAACCTTCTACGGTAAGGGTGTCAAGAAAGCTATCCCTGAGCGAGAGAAATTCTTGGAACACTTAGCTCGTAAGGTTGCTGTATTGGTTGAGACAGAGCCTGTCTTACTTGAAAAATTAAGCGAAAACGGACAACTTGACCTTCTTTATGACATGGAGCAACCTCTAGCCTTTGTCCTTGCTAAGATGGAAATAGCTGGGATCAAGGTCAAAAAAGAAACACTTCTTGAGATGCAGGCTGAAAATGAGCTTGTCATTGAAAAGCTGACGCAAGAGATTTATGAGTTGGCTGGTGAGGAGTTTAATATCAACTCACCTAAGCAATTGGGCGTCCTTCTTTTTGAAAAACTAGGTCTCCCTCTCGAATATACCAAGAAAACCAAGACGGGCTACTCGACAGCCGTGGATGTATTGGAGCGTCTAGCTCCTATTGCACCAATCGTCAAGAAAATTCTCGATTACCGTCAGATTGCTAAGATTCAATCCACTTATGTGATTGGTTTGCAGGACTGGATTTTAGCTGATGGTAAGATTCACACGCGCTATGTGCAAGATTTGACTCAGACAGGTCGTCTGTCTAGTGTCGATCCAAACTTGCAAAATATCCCTGTTCGTTTGGAACAAGGGCGCCTCATTCGTAAGGCTTTCGTGCCAGAATGGGAGGACAGTGTCCTTCTCAGCTCGGACTATTCACAGATTGAGTTGCGCGTTTTGGCACATATCTCTAAAGATGAGCACTTGATTAAGGCTTTCCAAGAAGGAGCTGACATCCATACCTCGACAGCCATGCGGGTCTTTGGAATTGAACGACCTGAGGATGTAACTCCAAACGACCGTCGCAATGCCAAGGCTGTGAACTTTGGAGTGGTTTACGGAATTTCAGACTTTGGTTTATCTAATAATCTGGGCATCAGTCGTAAAGAGGCTAAAGCCTACATTGATACCTACTTTGAACGCTTCCCAGGTATTAAAAACTACATGGATGAAGTGGTGCGTGAAGCGCGTGATAAGGGTTATGTAGAGACTCTCTTCAAACGTCGTCGTGAGTTGCCAGATATCAATTCGCGCAACTTTAACATTCGTGGTTTTGCGGAACGTACAGCCATCAACTCACCTATCCAAGGATCGGCTGCAGATATTCTCAAAATCGCTATGATTCAGCTGGATAAAGCATTGGTAGAGGGTGGTTATCAGACTAAGATGCTTCTACAAGTACACGATGAAATTGTTCTTGAAGTTCCTAAGTCAGAATTAGCTGCCATCAAAAAACTCGTCAAGCAAACCATGGAAGAAGCTATTCAACTCAGTGTGCCCCTCATTGCTGATGAAAATGAAGGCGTAACTTGGTATGAAGCCAAGTAGAAAATAGACTATTAAACAAAAAGAAATCCCCTTGAACAGTAACGTTTAAGGGGATTTTTGCTGATAAAATTCTTGCAAGCAGAGATAAAAGCGATTTTATCTAGCTAGTAGTAGAATTTATTTGATTTGTTTCTTTTGTTCTTTTTTGGCAAGTACTGGTAGAATCACACCTAATCCAATAAGAATAATTGGAGTCAAGATGTTTGTAAGAAGAGAGAATTGCCAAGCAGTTGGATTCTCAGCGTAGTTAATTTTTGGAACCATACCAAGGATACAAGCAAAGGCAGTAAAGAGGAAGCACCAAGTACCGATAATAAAGCCAAACTTAGGATTGTTCACAAACTTGTATTCGGCATTTTTGTATGTTTTCCAAGCACGGTTGAGCATCATGTAGGCAAGGAATACCCAGAGGTAACGCATTGGCATTACGATAGAATTGAGGTTGGTCATCCATTTTACAAGTCCGTCAATTTCTTGAATACCAAAAATTGGAAGGATGATGATAAGGCTAACGAGGACACCTGTAAGAAGGTAGCCGTTAATGAGGACACCTTTTTCAGTACGTTTGCGAAGCCAGCTTGGGATGTAGTTTTCATCAGCGTTATTGAGAAGGATTTGCAATGGTGCGTCAATAGAGAAGGCAAGTGCAGCGATTTGTCCGACCATGTTTGTAAGAGCGTAGATCACGACAAAGAGGTTTCCAACTCCCCAAGAATTTCCTAACATTTGGAAGGCTTGATAAGCACCATTACGCATGAGGTCTTCAGGGATGTTATTGCCATCAAATAGCATTCCCATGGCAACTGATCCGAGGATAGCAGAGAGCCCCACCATGATGGCCATGACAATCATACCTTTTGGAAATTCTTTTGCAGGGTTGCGGGTTTGATTAACATAAGGGGAAATTTTTTCACAACCACCAACTGCAAAGACTAGTAGTGAAATCGTTGTAAAATAAGAAAAATCAAAGTTTGGAATGTAGGTGCTCAGTTGATCCATGTGCGGTGTCGCAAATTGGATGTCTGGTTTAATGAAAGGCAGACCGACAGCCAAAAGCACAAAGAGTAAAGACATAATCAACATAGCACTTCCTGCCAAGCTACCAATGACTTTTAGAGTTGCCAATCCCTTTGTAGAAAGGTAGAGGAAAAGTCCAAAGATTAGCAAGCAGAGAATAACGATCCAGTGGATGTCGATTTGTTTAAGGAATTGTCCGTTACCTTGCAAGGCCCAACCAAGCGGAATTAGAATTCCTTGAGGTTTTTGTGCGAGATAAGGGATGTGCACAACCCAGTAGGTCCAAGCAGCAAAGTAGGCTAAACGTTTGGTTGATGTTTTTTCAACCCAGTCACTAACACCACTTCCACTTTCCTTAAAGGTAGAACCTAGTTGTCCAACGATGAGGGAATAAGGGATGAAGTAGAGTGCGAGGATTAAAATCCAAGATACGACGACTGAAATTCCCTGTTGAGAATAGTTGTTGACGACGTTTCCTAGCCCCCAAACCATGTTGAAGGCAATCAGAGAAACCATCAGCCAATTAAGTTGGTGTTGATCTTTTTTCATAATGTCTCCTTTTCTATTAGTTTCAGTATATCATGTTTTTTTGAAAGCGCCTAACAAAATTCGAAATTTCCTATAAAAAATGTAGGGGGGATTTATCAGATGGAGTTTGTACTTGAGTAAAAGTTATACACAATCTGTGGATAACTTTGTGAAATAAACAATTGTTTTCCAAATGTTAGTTTAGAAAAAAGAGATAGAATGTATGAGTTGGGTACTAAGCTAGTCAGTTATAAAGACTGATAGGACAGGATATTGAGGGTGTTTTAGTTTAGGATGTCAAAAAAATGGTTGAGAGAAATCGTTTGGAAGTCTATGAAATTGATTTGAAAGTTATGCACAACCTGTGGATAACTTTGTGGAAGATTTACTATTAATCAGAAAATCCCCCTGTACATGACAAAGGGATTTGAACTATTAGTGATTTGGTAACCAGCTGAGGGTAAAGTCGAGAGATTGGGCGTTTAGCAAATCCTGGTGACCAATACTCTGAACTTCTTTTCCGTCAAGATGACAGTCTTGTACAAAGTGGAAGTGTTCATGATTTTGCTGAGTACGAACATCCAACCACTGGTCTTTTTCTGCAAGATAGACACGAAGGTGATCAAAGAGCGGAATTCCAAGATCATAGCTTGCTTTTCCTGGGCAGGTTGGATAAAGCCCAAGAGTGGACCAGACATACCAAGCCGATAAACTGCCGTTATCCTCATCTCCTGGATAAGCATCCCAGCCAGCTCGAAAGGCTTTTTGACGGAGAGTCTTGATTAAGAGACTGGTATATTGGGGATAATTACTGTAGCGGAACAGATAAGGGATGTGGAAGCTTGGTTGGTTTGAAATGGCTAGTTGACCAAAAGGTGCTGTTGCCATTTCGCTCATCTCGTGAATTTCATATCCATAACCCGTCGTTTCAAAGAGTGGGAGACTTTGACAAGCTTTTAAGAGATAATTGCTAAAGGCTTCTTTCCCACCCATTAGTTGACTAAGTCCAGAAATATCGTGTAAGACACCGAGACTGGCTTGGATGGCTGAACACTCAGCATAATCACGGCCCCAACTGTAAGGAGAAAAGTCAGGACGGAAGTTACCATCTACATCACGCGCCCTCATATAACCTGTCTCAGGGTCAAATAGGTTTTGATAGTTCTTAGAATATTGAGTATAGGTCTGAGCTAGCTCTGCTTGATCTAATTTTGCTGCGCAAGTAGAGATACAAAAATCACTGTAAGCATAGTCTAGTGTGTGACTGACACTTTCGTGGTGGTCTGTGGATAGATATCCTAGCTTTTGGTATTGTTCCAGGCCGTGTCGTCCGTTGATAGCTTTTGGATCTGCATTGGTTGCAGTTTCAATCATGGCTTTAAGAAATTCTTCTTCAAGATCAGGTGCCATGCCTTTACAAGCACTATCGGCAATAAGACCATCAATCAAGGTGCCAGGCATCATGCCTCTTTCATCAGGGGCAAGCCACTTAGGGAGGTATCCGGTGTTACGGTAGCTATTGAGGAAGCCTTCGAGAAACTGACGATAGTGCTCTGGAATAATCAAGGCAAAGAGTGGGAATGACGTGCGGAAGGTATCCCAAAAACCATTGTTGGTAAAGAGAAGACCTGGTTTAACTGTTCCTGAAGCGAGGTCCATATGGATGCTTTCACCCTGCTCAGTTACCTCATAAAATGTTTGCGGGAAGAGGAAAAGCCTGTAGAGGCAGTGGTCAAAAAATGTTCGGTTTACTGGACCAGTTTCCACGACATCAAATCGTCCTAGAAGATCTTCCCAACTTGCTTTGGCAACTGCTTTTGTTTCTTCAAAATCCTGTTCAGGGAGATTAAAGAGGGCCTGTTCTTTGGAAATAAAGGAAGTTGCTAGTTGAACTTGAGCATCCGATTCGTCTAAGTCAATTCGCCAGTCCTGTCCCTCTTGCGTAATAGAAAGGATTTCTACAGAAAATGCGAGTGCAGCATACATGACGAGAGGACTTTTATTGGTTTCGGTTTCACCTTCTTGTCTCAGGGTCATAGTTCGCTTATCGACTTGTTCAACTGTCAGTTCATCTGCTGCGTGAAGATAGAGGGAGAGGGCTTTTCCTTGTATCTGTCTTAGTTGAATAGAAGCTCCATAGCAAGTAGGACTTAGCTGCGTTTCAATCTGATAACGCTCAGAAAAAATCTTTAAAAAATGAGGATTAAAAATAGCACGTTCAAGATTATAAGAAGATTGACGATGAAAGAGAGTATCGCCGCTGATTTCTCCTGTAATTGGTGTCAGCAAGAGCCAAGAGTAGTCGCCAATCCAAGGGCTAGGTTGGTGGGTTAGTCGAATACCCTGAAAGATAGGAAGATGGGAATCAAAGAACCAAGATCCTTCCTGGTCACTAGTTTGGAGGACAAAATAATTCATGCCAAAAGGAACACCTGTGTAGGGTAGGGTGTTTCCTCGTGAAAATGCATGTTTACTGGCTGTTCCAAAACGCGTATCAATGGATTCAAGTATAGGTTTCATAGTAATCCCTTCAGTAGTTTTCTACATTATATCAGAAAAAGGAGACTTTTAGAAAGCGACTTCAAAATATAACAATTTTGTAGAATAATGACTAACATTTGTGTATATATTTTCTGGACTAAAAGCTATATACTGAAAATGAAAATCTGTTTGAAAGAGGCAAAATAGTTTATGGTTTATTCAAAAGAAATTGTCAGAGAGTGGCTAGATGAGGTAGCAGAGCGTGCCAAGGAGCATCCTGAGTGGGTTGATGTCTTTGAACGTTGCTACACAGACACTTTAGACAATACAGTTGAGATTTTAGAAGATGGTTCGACCTTTGTACTGACGGGAGATATCCCAGCTATGTGGCTTCGTGACTCAACTGCTCAGCTGAGACCTTACCTCCATGTGACTAAAAGAGACCCTCGTTTGCGTCAAACCATTGCAGGTTTGGTCAAACGTCAGATGACTTTGATTCTCAAAGATCCCTATGCCAACTCCTTCAACATTGAAGAGAACTGGAAGGGGCACCACGAGACAGACCATACAGACCTCAATGGCTGGATTTGGGAGCGCAAGTATGAAGTGGATTCGCTTTGCTACCCCTTGCAGTTGGCTTATCTTCTCTGGAAAGAAACAGGAGAAACTAGTCAATTTGATGAAACCTTTGTTACAGCGACTAAGGAAATCCTTCATCTCTGGACGGTGGAACAAGATCATAAGAACTCGCCTTATCGCTTCGTCCGTGATACCGATCGTAAGGAAGATACCTTGGTAAATGACGGCTTTGGTCCTGACTTTGCCGTGACAGGGATGACCTGGTCAGCCTTCCGTCCAAGTGATGACTGCTGTCAGTACAGCTACTTGATTCCATCAAATATGTTTGCAGTGGTTGTCTTAGGTTATGTCCAAGAAATCTTTGCAGAATTGAATCTAGCTGATAGCAAGAGCATCATTGCTGATGCCAAACGACTCCAAGCTGAGATTCAAGAAGGAATTGAGAACTACGCCTACACTACAAACAGTAAGGGCGAGAAAATCTATGCCTTTGAGGTAGACGGTTTAGGAAATGCTAGTATCATGGATGATCCAAACGTGCCAAGCTTATTGGCGGCTCCGTATCTGGGTTACTGTGATGTTAACGATGAAGTGTATCAAGCAACTCGTCGCACTATCCTGAGCCCTGAAAATCCATATTTCTACCAAGGAGAGTACGCAAGTGGACTCGGAAGTTCACATACCTTCTACCGTTATATCTGGCCGATTGCTCTATCTATCCAAGGATTGACAACGACGGATAAGGCAGAGAAGAAATTCTTGCTAGATCAGTTGGTTGCCTGTGATGGTGGAACAGGTGTGATGCACGAAAGCTTCCACGTAGACGACCCGACACTCTACTCACGCGAATGGTTCTCATGGGCCAACATGATGTTCTGCGAATTAGTCTTGGATTACTTGGATATTCGCTAATGAGCTTTTGCTCGACAGATTCTTCTAAAGAATCACAAATATATTTTTAAATTTAAGTTAGAATGAGGTTTTACTCATGGAAAATGTTGTTGTACATATCATCTCTCACAGCCACTGGGATCGTGAGTGGTATTTACCGTTTGAAAGTCACCGTATGCAGTTGGTGGAACTTTTTGACAATCTTTTTGATCTTTTTGAAAATGACCCTGAGTTCAAGAGTTTCCATTTGGATGGACAAACCATTGTCCTTGATGACTATTTAGAAATTCGCCCTGAAAACCGTGACAAGGTTCAGCGCTATATCGACGAAGGCAAGCTCAAGATTGGTCCTTTCTATATCTTGCAGGATGATTATTTGATCTCCAGCGAAGCTAACGTCCGCAATACCTTGATTGGACAAGCTGAATGTGCTAAATGGGGCAAATCTACGCAGATTGGTTACTTCCCAGATACCTTTGGAAATATGGGGCAAGCTCCTCAAATTCTTCAAAAATCAGGCATTCACGTAGCAGCCTTTGGTCGCGGTGTTAAACCAATCGGATTTGACAACCAAGTGCTCGAAGATGAGCAATTCACCTCTCAATTTTCTGAGATGTACTGGCAGGGTGCTGATGGTAGCCGTGTGCTTGGTATTCTCTTTGCTAACTGGTATAGTAATGGGAACGAAATTCCAGTGGATAAAGACGAAGCCTTGACCTTCTGGAAGCAAAAATTGGCAGATGTGCGTGACTACGCTTCGACCAATCAATGGTTGATGATGAACGGTTGTGACCACCAGCCTGTACAGAGAAATATTAGTGAAGCAATTCGTGTAGCCAACGAACTTTTCCCTGATGTGACCTTTATTCACAGTTCTTTTGATGAATATGTCCAAGCAGTGGAAAGTGCACTTCCTGAACACCTATCAACGGTCACAGGTGAGTTGACAAGTCAGGAAACGGATGGTTGGTATACTCTTGCTAACACCTCTTCTTCACGTATTTACCTCAAACAAGCCTTTCAAGAAAATAGCAACTTGTTAGAGCAGGTTGTGGAACCATTGACTATTCTCACTGGTGGTCATAACCATAAGGACCAATTAACCTATGCATGGAAAGTGCTCTTGCAAAATGCGCCACACGATAGCATCTGTGGATGCAGTATTGACGAGGTCCACCGAGAAATGGAAACTCGTTTTGCCAAGGTCAATCAGGTTGGAAACTTTGTCAAGACTAACCTTCTCAATGAGTGGAAACATAAAATAGCAACTCAGGAAGCGCAAAGTGATCACCTCTTTACCGTTGTCAACACAGCTTTACATGACAAGGTTGATACGGTCAGTGTTGTAGTGGATGTTGTCACTTGTGATTTCAAAGAATTGCATCCGACTGAAGGCTACAAGAAGATGGCAGCTGTGACCTTGCCAGATTATCACGTTGAAGATTTGGATGGTCATGTCATTGAAGCCAAGATTGAAGACTTGGGAGCAAGTTTTGGCTATACTTTGCCAAAGGATAAATTCCGTCAGCCATATATTGCACGTCAAGTGCGCGTGACAATCCCAGTTCACCTTGCTCCTCTTTCTTGGGCAAGCTTCCAATTGGTTGAAGGTCAAGTAAATCACCGTGATGGTATTTACCAAAATGGAGTCATTGATACACCATTCGTAACTGTGAGTGTAGACCAAGGAATTACAGTCTACGACAAGACTACGAATGAAGCCTACGAAGATTTCATCCAATTTGAGGACCGTGGTGATATCGGTAACGAGTACATTTACTTCCAACCAAAAGGAACAGAGCCAATCTACGCTCAACTGAAAGGCTATGAAGTCTTAGAAAACAATGCTCGCTATGCTAAGGTTTTGCTCAAACATGACTTGACTATTCCAGTTAGCGCAGATGACAAATTGGATGCAGAGCAAAGAGGTATCATCGAGTTCATGAAACGAGATGCAGGTCGTTCAGAAGAGTTGATAACCATTCCTCTTGAAACAGAAATGACTGTCTTTGTGGACAATCCACAGATTCGCTTCAAGACTCGCTTTACCAACACTGCTAAAGACCACCGCATCCGCCTCTTGGTCAAAACTCATAACACACGCCCAAGTAACGATTCTGAAAGCATCTATGAAGTTGTAACAAGACCAAATAAACCAGCAGCTTCTTGGGAAAATCCTGAAAATCCACAACACCAACAAGCCTTTGTCAGCTTGTATGATGATGTAAAAGGGGTGACTGTAGCCAATAAAGGATTGCACGAATACGAAATCCTTGAGGACGATACCATGGCTGTAACCCTTCTCCGTGCTTCAGGTGAGCTAGGTGACTGGGGCTACTTCCCAACACCAGAAGCCCAGTGCTTGCGCGATATCGAAGTTGAGTTTGCAGTAGAATGCCATCAAGCAGGGGAACGCTTCTCGGCCTTCCGTCGTGCAAAAGCCTTCCAGGTGCCATTTACAGCTCTTCAAGTTGCAAAACAAGAAGGTAGCGTTGCTGCAACAGGTAGTCTCTTCAACCATGCAGCACTGAACTTGCCACAAGTCTGCCCAACAGCCTTTAAAGTTGCTGAAAATGAAGAAGGATACGTTCTTCGTTACTACAATATGAGTCAAGAAAATGTTCGCGTGTCTGAAAAACAACAAACTATTCTTGATTTGTTAGAACGCCCATATCCAGTTCACTCAGGACTATTGGCACCACAGGAAATTCGTACAGAATTGATTAAAAAAGAAGAAATTTAATTTCAAAAAGAAAACATAAACAGAAAGGAGGAGCGAAAAAGTAAGAACCAACTGCTAATTCGCTCCTTTTTACAGGTGAAAGAAATGACACTTGCAACAATTGATATTGGAGGGACTGGGATCAAGTTTGCCAGTCTAACTCCTGATGGAAAGATTTTAGATAAGACCAGCACTCCAACTCCAGAAACTTTAGAAGATTTGCTAGCTTGGTTGGATCAACAGTTATCAGAACAGGACTATCGTGGGATCGCTATGAGTGTACCAGGTGCAGTTAATCAAGAAACAGGGGTGATTGAGGGAATCAGTGCTATTCCATACATCCATGGTTTTTCATGGTATGAGGCCCTTTCTCATCACAAGCTACCTGTCCATCTAGAAAATGATGCCAACTGTGTTGGACTCAGTGAATTGCTAGCTCATCCTGAGATTGAAAATGCAGCCTGTGTCGTGATTGGTACAGGAATCGGTGGAGCCATGATTATCAATGGCAAGCTTCACCGTGGTCGCCATGGTTTGGGCGGTGAGTTTGGCTACATGACAACCATCGAACCAGCAGAAAAACTCAACAACTGGTCGCAACTCGCTTCCACAGGAAACATGGTGCGTTATGTGATTGAAAAATCAGGTCAGTCTGACTGGGATGGCCGTAAGATTTACCAAGAGGCTGCAGCAGGAAACGCCCTCTGCCAAGAAGCCATTGAACGCATGAACCGTAACCTAGCTCAAGGCCTGCTCAATATCCAGTACCTAATCGACCCAGATGTCATTAGCCTAGGTGGCTCTATCAGTCAGAACCCAGATTTTATCAAAGGGGTGCAAAAAGCAGTAGACACCTTTGTGGGAAGATATGAAGAATATACAATTGCTCCAGTTATTCAAGCCTGCACCTATCACGCAGATGCCAATCTCTACGGTGCCCTTGTCAACTGGTTACAGGAGGAAAACCAATGGTAATTTTTACAGGACTTAGTTCCAAACAAGCGCAAGCTATCGAAGTATTAAAAAGTCACATTTCTCTATCAGATGTAGAGGTGGCAGTCGCTCAGTCTGACCAAGCTTCTATCTCTATCAAGGGTGAGAAGGGGCAGTATCAACTGACCTACCGTAAACCTCATCAACTCTACCGTGCTTTATCTGTGCTAGCAACAGCTTTAGCAGAAGGGGACAAGGTAGAGATTGAAGAGCAGGCGGCCTATGAAGATTTAGCCTATATGGCGGACTGTTCGCGCAATGCCGTGCTCAATGTCGCATCTGCCAAGCAGATGATTGAAGTCTTGGCTCTCATGGGTTACTCAACTTTTGAGCTCTACATGGAAGACACTTATCAAATTGAAGGACAACCTTACTTTGGTTATTTCCGTGGGGCTTATTCAGCTGAGGAATTACAGGAAATCGAAGCCTACGCCCAACAGTTTGACATGACCTTTGTCCCATGTATCCAAACCCTGGCCCACTTATCAGCCTTTGTCAAGTGGGGAGTCAAAGAAGTGCAAGAACTCCGCGATGTAGAAGACATTCTTCTCATCGGTGAAGAAAAAGTCTACGACCTGATTGATGGTATGTTTGCGACGTTATCTAAACTGCAAACTCGCAAGGTTAATATCGGAATGGATGAAGCTCACCTAGTTGGTTTGGGGCGTTATCTTATCCTGAACGGTGTGGTTGATCGTAGCCTCCTCATGTGCCAACACTTGGAGCGCGTGCTGGATATTGCAGACAAGTATGGTTTCCACTGCCAGATGTGGAGCGATATGTTCTTCAAACTCATGTCAGCAGACGGCCAGTATGACCGTGATGTGGAAATTCCAGAAGAAACTCGTGTTTACCTTGACCGTCTCAAAGACCGTGTGACCTTGGTTTACTGGGATTATTATCAGGATAGCGAAGAAAAATACAATCGTAACTTCGGTAACCACCACAAGATTAGCCAGGATATTGCCTTTGCAGGCGGTGCTTGGAAGTGGATTGGTTTCACACCACACAACCATTTCAGTCGTCTCATCGCTGTTGAAGCAAATAAAGCCTGCCGTGCCAATCAGATTAAAGAAGTCATTGTGACTGGTTGGGGAGATAATGGTGGTGAAACAGCTCAGTTCTCTATTCTGCCAAGTCTACAAATCTGGGCAGAACTCAGCTATCGCAATGATTTAGAGCGTTTGTCAGATCACTTCAAGACCAATACAGGTTTATCTGTTGAGGACTTTATGCAGCTGGATCTTGCCAACCTCTTGCCTGATCTACCAGACAATCTCAGTGGTATCAATCCTAACCGTTATGTCTTTTATCAGGATGTTCTCTGCCCAATCCTTGACAAGCACATGACACCTGAACAGGACAAACCTCACTTTGCCCAGGCAGCTGAGATTCTTGCTGACATTAAAGAAAAAGCTGGTGCTTACGCTTATCTCTTTGAAACTCAGGCACAGTTGAATGCCATTTTAAGTAGCAAGGTGGATGTAGGCCGCCGCATTCGTCAAGCCTATCAAGCAGATGATAAAGAAAGCTTGCAACAAATCGCAAGAGAAGAATTACCAAAACTGAGAAGTGAGATTGAAAACTTCCACAAGCTTTTTAGTCAACAATGGTTGAAAGAAAATAAGGTCTTTGGTTTGGATACAGTAGACATCCGTATGGGTGGACTCTTGCAACGAATCAAGCGCGCAGAGAGCCGTATCGAGGCTTATCTTGCTGGTCAAATTGACCGCATCGAAGAACTAGAAGTAGAGATTCTGCCATTTACTGACTTATACGCAGACAAGGACTTCGCAGCAACGACAGCTAATCAATGGCATACTATTGCGACAGCTTCGACCATTTATACGACTTAAAGGCAAGAATACCCTACTACTTAGTTTATAAACTAACTAAAATGCTTGTCTAGAGAACTTGACAGGAGATTAAGAGCTCGAAGATCAATTTATTCGTCTCGTATGTAATTAAATAGATTATCATTTATTAGAACAGATGCTCCTAAACTAGGCGAATAAAAAAGAATGAGTGTTGTTATCTTTTGTTGCGTATTATGTAGATTTCATAATATCCTCAATTTAGCCATATTTCGTTTTTTATGGATTTTGCATTACCATTTTGGTTATATAAATACAAAGTAACCTTTTCGATTATCAGTCAATGAAAAAGTGAAAACAATTTTAAAATGTTAAAAGACAATTTTAAAAAGTCCGACTAGATGCAGGAATTACTCAATCAGAAGTTGTTGAAAAGTTAGGTGGAGCAAAAGTCCAGTATGCTAGGTGAGAAAGTGGAGGAAGGAATCCAAAAGATGAAACAGTAGAAAAATTAGCTGAAATCTTAAATACTTCTTTTGAGATTCTAAAAGGACAATATGATGGCCTTGAGGAGATTGTTAGTTTATTGAGATAATACGAACTGACGGAAGAACATAGAAAAGAAATTAAACAATTAATACAAAACTATTTAGATGGTATTTTAATATGATTGAACAAATTACAAATTTATCGCGAAAATCTTTTAAAGACTATACTACTCCCCCTAATTTTTTTAAGAAGAAGAATATTTTATTTGGATATAATGGTAGAGGGAAGAGTTCTTTGGCATTGGGTATCATTGATACTTTTAAAGCCAGTGTTAAAAGTGAAACTTCGTATCGACTCTTCAATAAAGATTATGTAAAAGATACATTACTATTAAATGATACTGTTTCGATTATAAAAGGGGTGAGGGTAACTTTTAGTAAGAACGACGCAAGTATAGCTAAAACGATAAAAGATTTAGAAACCCAAAAAGTAGATGTAAAAACTTTAAAAAGTTCCATTAGTGATAAAAAAAATAATCTGAGGATTGAAATTGACACTATACATGATTCAAACAAAGGAAAAGCTAAAATTAATAAAAGAAAAGCCACACTAGGTCCTATAGAAGTTTTTAATCTCTATATAGAAGATTTAAAAAGAGCACGTGAAATCAACTCATCGGATGAGTTTATAGCATCATTTGAACCTGATAGTGAAAGTTTTGAGAAAATTAAACAAAATATATTATCAAGCTCATTTCCACAATTAAAAATTACAAAATTTACTAACGAAGATAAAAAGTTTTTGAAAGATGTTCTAGAAAAATCCTATGAGGATATTAAGGAAATCCCCACATTAGAATTGCTACATTGGTTAGAACAAGGTATAGAACTCCATAAAGATGCAGAACATTATTGTTTATTTTGCCAGAATTCTTTCACCCTTGATGATGTAAAACAAAGAGTAAAAGAATATAAAGAAAATGAAAAACAAAAAGATATTGAACGACTGGAAAAAATAAAAGGAGTACTTAAATACAATTTGTCTCTTCTTAAAGATGAAAACAAGCTGAAAAGTCAGTTAAATTTGATTAATATTGAATCTGGAATTATTGAAGAAATTATTAATAGTGACAACGTATCTAGATTAGCTGAACTTGCATCAACTATTGAGTCGAAGATTCAAGATATGAGCACAACGTATAGTTTTACAGATTCAATTTCAAAGTTTGAATTAAAAGTGGATAGTGTTGCTGATAAAATTAGAAAGGGATACAGAGATAAAATTAAAGAACTTGACGACACTATTAATAATATTGAGATCTTAACAAAAGGGAAAATCTGTTTGTCTTTAGTCAAGAATAACTTTATGTTAAAACTTATAGAATTAATCAGAGAGAAAAGAGAGTTATTAGAAATTGAAAAAAGAAATGAACAAATAGATAGTGAAATTAATAAATTAAAAGAAAAACAATCAAAGTATACAGATTTCATGGAATTTTTAAATTATGTGTTAAAGAATTTAGGAATTCAAATAAAGTTAATTTTAGAGGATAAAAATTATTACTTACAACACACAATAGAAGAATGTAAGTTAACTGTAGATGATATAAGTGAGGGAGAGAAAAATTTACTATCATTGTTGTATTTCTATTTTGAACTGTATAATGACAACAAACAGACTAAATTAAAAAAAGAAATTGAATTAATAGTTGTTGATGACCCGATTTCTAGTTTAGATGATGCTAATAAATTTTATGTTTTAGAAATCATAAAGAAATTGTTAAGTGAGAAAAAAATCCAAATCTTTGTCTTGACACATTCCTGGGATGATTTTTGTAATATGTCATATCATTTTAAAAATAATACAGATGCAAAGCTTTTTGAAATCTATAAGGAACCTACACAACAATTTCAAAGTGCAGTTCGAGAGTGTGCTACAAATGTATCACCTTATAAAAAATTGTTTATCGAACTATACGAACTCTCATTGAAAGATTTGAACAGTTTAAATGACTGTGATATTTATCATGCTGCAAATAGTATGAGAAGAGTGTTTGAAGAGTTTCTAAATTTCAAGAAGCCTAATTTGCTCCCGCAAAAGACAAATCAAAAAGAGATTGAAGATATTTTTGAAAAGGCGACGGGGCAACACATGGGGAATAACCGAAAACAAGAGCTGGGTAGTTTCCTTTCGTTTATTAATGTGTTATCACATCGTCCAATTAAAAGTGACGAAATATTAAATAATTCAAAATTCATTATGAAATTCATTCAGCAAGTAGATAAAATTCATTTTGAGTCAATGAGACGATTAGATAGATAGAAAATAGTGCTTTTTGCTAGCTTTTGGTACTTTGGGCTTATAGCCCTGGTGGAAACCACCCGTTAGACGGGTGGTTGTGATTTTAAATGGATTCTCACAATTAGAAACAGAGTGTTTCTCGTGAAACACACTTCTTATTATAAAAAAGTTCTCCACATAAAATAATTTGTGGAGTTTTTTCTATAATTTGTAGTTTAAACTATCCTTAAAATAAGAGTATACTGTTTTTGTAAACGTTATCAAGTCTAAAAATTGTGAGATTATCAAGTTTTAGAAAAATAAAAAGGGAGGAAATTATGAACAAGTTTTCAAAAACTTTGAGAGATAATTGGATATTTCTCTTAATGGTTTTACCAGGGACACTTTGGTTGATCTTATTCTTCTACATCCCAGTATTTGGAAATGTGGTTGCCTTCAAAGACTACCATATGACTGGTGAAGGATTCGTCCACAGTATTATAAATAGTAAATGGGTTGGACTAGATAACTTCAGATTCTTATTTAGTTCAAAAGATGCCTTTGTCATCACTCGAAACACTGTCCTTTACAACCTTGGATTCATCTTTATTGGTTTGATCGTATCGGTTGGGATTGCCATTATCCTTAGTGAACTTCGCTCTAAGCAAATGGTTAAAATCTACCAAACTTCTATGTTATTCCCGTACTTCCTATCTTGGGTTATCATCAGTTTCTTTACAGATGCTTTCCTAAATATCGATAAAGGGCTTATCAATCACACCTTAGAAGCTCTCGGGATGAAGGGTATTAACTTCTACGCAGACATCAGTATCTGGCCTTACCTCCTCCTTTTCCTAGGTATCTGGAAAGGCTTCGGATACAGTAGTGTGATGTACTACGCTACAATCATGGGTATTGACCCAACTTACTACGAAGCAGCGACAGTGGACGGTGCTAGCAAATGGCAACGTATTCGCAACGTAACCATCCCTCAGTTGACACCACTTGTGACAGTATTGACCATCCTTGCAGTCGGAAACATCTTCCGTGCAGACTTCGGTCTCTTCTATCAAATCCCTCACAACGCTGGTCAGCTCTATAGCGTAACAAACGTATTGGACGTCTATGTCTTTAATGGTTTGACACAGACAGCAGACATCGGTATGGCTTCAGCAGCCGGTCTCTATCAGTCAGTCGTCGGTTTGATTCTGGTTATCCTATCAAACTTACTTGCAAGACGTGTTGATCCTAACTCAGCACTATTCTAGAAAGGAGGAGCATATGGCAAAAAAAATTCAAAAAGAAAAAATTGATAATGTTGGCATACACTCCTTCAGCAAGAAAGCAGATATCTTCTTTAGTATCATTTCTGGTTTGCTGGCCTTCTCTTGTATCTTGCCTTTTATCTTTGTCATCATTATCTCAGTTACAGATGAGAAGAGTATTGTTCAATATGGATATAGCTTCTTCCCATCACAGTTTGGATTAGATGGTTTTGAGTTCTTGGCTCAGTTCAAAGATAAGATTTTACAAGCGCTCTTTATCTCAGTATTTGTGACAGTTGTCGGTACATTGACAAACGTCTTTATCACGACAACTTACGCCTATGCCATCTCACGTTCAACATTTAAGTATCGTAAATTCTTTACAATCTTTGCTCTTCTTAGTATGTTGTTCAACGCTGGTTTGGTACCAGGCTATATCGTAGTGACTCAATTGCTTCACCTTGGTGATACTATTTGGGCCTTGATTGTTCCAATGCTTCTATCACCATTCAACATCATGTTGATGCGTTCCTTCTTCAAGAAAACCATCCCAGAAGCAATCCTCGAATCAGCTCGTATCGATGGAGCTAGTGAAGCTCGTATCTTCTTCCAAATCTGTTTGCCACTGTCACTACCAGGTATCGCAACGATTACACTATTGACAGCGCTTGGATTCTGGAATGACTGGTTTAACGCCCTTCTTTACATCAAGAGTGACAACTTGTATCCATTGCAATATTTGCTCATGCAAATTCAAAACAACATGGATTACATTGCTAAGTCAGTTGGTATGTCAGGACAACTTGCGGTTGCCCTACCAAAAGAAACAGGTCGTATGGCCATGGTCGTTGTTGCGACTGTTCCGATTGCAATCCTTTACCCATTCTTCCAACGCTACTTTGTAAAAGGTTTGACTATCGGTGGTGTTAAAGAGTAAGGAAGTCTAAGAAACAATGTTTCTTCTCTAACTCTGATTTTTCTGACAAAGGAAAATCAACAATTTAATTTTGTTAATAACTTTAAAAATAAAAAAAGGAGTTTTTATAATGAAAAACTGGAAAAAATATGCTTTTGCATCTGCTAGCCTTGTCGCTTTAGCTGCTAGCCTTGCTGCTTGTGGAAACCTTAAAGGAAATAACCAAAAAGCTGCTGAATCATCATCATCAGGTGATACAACTGTTATCAAAATGTACCAAATCGGTGACAAACCAGATAACTTGGATGAATTGCTAGAAAATGCAAACAAAATCATCGGAGAAAAAGTTGGCGCTAAATTGGATATCCAATACCTTGGTTGGGGTGACTACAGCAAGAAAATGTCAGTTATCACTTCATCAGGTGAAAACTATGATATCGCCTTTGCAGATAACTATGTCGTAAACGCTCAAAAAGGTGCTTATGCTGACTTGACAGAATTGTACAAGAAAGAAGGAGCTGACCTTTACAAAGCACTTGACCCAGCTTACATCAAAGGTAACACTGTAAACGGTAAAATTTACGCAGTTCCGGTAGCAGCTAACGTTGCATCTTCACAAAACTTTGCCTTCAACGGCCCACTTCTTGAAAAATATGGAATCGATATCTCAGGTGTAACTTCATACGAAACACTTGAACCAGTATTGAAACAAATCAAAGAAAAAGCTCCAGATGTAATGCCATTTGCTGTTGGTAAAAACTTTATCCCATCAGAAAACTTTGACTACCCAGTTGCAAACGGACTTCCATTCGTCATCGACCTTGAAGGCGACACTACTAAGATTGTAAACCGTTACGAAGTTCCTCGTTTCGTAGAACACTTGAAGACTCTTCACAAATACTATGAAGCAGGATACATTCCAAAAGACGTAGCAACAAGCGAAACTACATATGACCTTACTCAAGATACTTGGCTTGTTCGCGAAGAAACAGTAGGACCAGCTGACTACGGTAGCAGCTTGCTTTCTCGTGTTGCTAACAGAGACATCCAAATCAAACCATTTACTAACTTCATCAAGAAAAACCAAACAACTCAAGTTGCTAACTTTGTAATCTCAAACAACTCTAAGAACAAAGAAAAAGCAATGGAAGTGTTGAACCTCTTGAACACTAACCCAGAACTCTTGAACGGACTTGTTTATGGACCAGAAGGCAAGAACTGGGAAAAAGTTGCAGGTAAAGAAAACCGTGTTAAAGTCCTTGATGGATACAAAGGAAACACTCACATGTCAGGATGGAACACTGGTAACAACTGGATCCTTTACATCAACGAAAACGTTACAGATGAACAAATTGCACAATCTAAGAAAGATTTGGAAACTGCAAAAGAATCTCCAGCGCTTGGATTCATCTTCAACACTGACAATGTGAAATCTGAAATTTCAGCTATCACTAACACTATGCAACAATTCGATACAGCTATCAACACTGGTACTGTAGACCCAGAAAAAGCTATTCCAGAATTGATGGAAAAACTTAAATCTGAAGGTGCTTACCAAAAAGTATTGGATGAAATGCAAAAACAATACGACGAATTCTTGAAAAGCAAAAAATCATAAGAATAATTGATTTCGTGTATTCATTCCTAAAAATTGCAATCACTGCCTTGTCTAGAGCCTTCTAGATAAGGTGGTGATTCTTTTTTTAGTATTTGCATATAATTATCTGCGTTTGAAATCAGAAATTTGCTCTTACATGTAACATGGGTTATAGACATATGAAAAAATACCATCTTATTTTCAAAACTAGTACAATCTTATCCTACTTATTTTTCGTATATGGGCTTTCTCAGTTGACGCTTATGATCCAAAATTACTGGCAATTTTCTTCTCAGATTGGTAATTTTTTCTGGATACGAAATCTTGTTAGTCTAGTCTTTATTGGCATCATGATAGGGATTTTAATCAAGACAGACCATGGTTATCTTTTTGTCATTCCTAAGAAAAAATGGTTGTGGTATACAGTTTTGACGATTCTTGTAACTGTACTTTCCATATCTTTTAATTTCCAAACAGCTAGACATGTACAATCAACTTCTGAAGGGTGGGCTGTGTTGATCGGCTACAGTGAGACAAATTTTGCCGAATTGGGTCTCTACTTGACCTTATTTTTCCTAGGTCCTCTGATGGAAGAGTTGATATATAGGGGCTTGTTCCAACATGCCTTTTTTAAAGATTCGAAATTTGGGCTTGACCTGATTCTTCCTTCGGTTTTGTTTGCTCTTCCTCACTTTTCAAGCTTTCCCAATTTCCTAGATATTCTTGTTTTTTCGACATTTGGAGTGTTTTGTGCGGGTTTAACTCGCTATACCAAGAGTATCTATCCTGGCTATGCAGTTCATGTTATGAATAATATCGTAGCTACCTTGCCGTTTTTGCTAACCTTTTTTCAGCGAATATTTAGCTGAAACAAGATCTGAAACTGGGTCTTGTTTTCAATTTTCAGTCAAATAAATTGCATTCGCTTTCTTGGGAGAGTATACTGGTATAGTTGAATGAAAAATTCTGATAATTTAATCTTAGAAAAGAGAAGCAAATGTCAAAAGATATTCGAGTTTTACTTTACTATAAATATGTCCCAATTGAAAACGCAGAACAATTTGCGGCTGACCACTTGGCTTTCTGTAAATCAATCGGCCTCAAAGGTCGTATCCTAGTGGCTGACGAAGGGATCAACGGGACTGTTTCTGGTGACTACGAAACAACCCAAAAATACATGGACTATGTTCACAGCCTTCCAGGTATGGAAGATCTCTGGTTCAAGATTGACGAAGAAAGTGAGCAAGCCTTCAAGAAGATGTTTGTTCGCTACAAGAAAGAGATTGTCCACCTTGGCTTAGAGGATGATAACTTTGACAACGACATCGACCCACTTGAAACAACAGGTGCTTACTTGTCTCCAAAGGAATTTAAAGAAGCTCTTCTAGACGAAGATACAGTTGTCCTTGATACTCGTAATGACTACGAGTACGATCTTGGCCATTTCCGTGGTGCTATCCGTCCAGACATCCGCAACTTCCGCGAGTTGCCACAATGGGTCCGTGATAACAAGGAAAAATTCATGGACAAACGTGTCGTAGTTTACTGTACTGGTGGAGTCCGTTGTGAGAAATTCTCAGGTTGGATGGTCCGTGAAGGCTACAAAGATGTCGGTCAATTACACGGCGGAATTGCCACTTATGGGAAAGATCCAGAGGTTCAAGGAGAGCTTTGGGATGGGAAAATGTACGTCTTTGACGAGCGTATTGCAGTCGATGTCAACCATGTCAACCCAACAATCGTCGGAAAAGATTGGTTTGATGGAACACCATGTGAACGTTATGTCAACTGTGGAAATCCATTCTGTAACCGTCGTATCTTGGCATCAGAAGACAACGAAGATAAATATCTCCGTGGCTGCTCACACGAATGCCGTGTTCACCCACGCAATCGCTATGTTTTAGAACATGAATTGACACAAGATCAAGTCATCGAGCGTTTAGCAGCGATTGGTGAGAACTTGGATCATTCTGAAGTTGTATAAAAGTAGGACAGTCCTTAGGGGCTGTTTTTTTCTATGCTTTTGACCAAAAAATCTTAAATTTGTTTCTGCATCTTTCAGGAAAATGGTGTATACTATATGTAAACGATTTCAAAGGAGACCATTTATGGTGAAAACATTTTTTATTCCAAATAAAGAAAGCATTCTAGGACAACAGGAGATTTTAACAGCTAAGTCAGTCTTGGCCCTAGTAGATGGCTTAGAGTCACATAGCTATGATGCAGTCTATCTCCGTCAACCCTTCAATCGCCTTGAGTATATCGAGTGTGGAATCGTAGGCAAGTCTCAATTTCTCTTTAAAGTTCGTTATGCAGATGCTCAAAAAGGCTACCAAGTAATCATTCCTGATTTGATTACAAGAGCTGACTGGGAGATTGTAGAAGCTCTCTTACAAGCCTTGTCTAGCAAGGTTGGTGAAGCAGTTGAAGGATTGTCAGACTTTGATTTGGAAAACTATTTCCAAGAAACTGTCAAGAGCTATCTAGCTGATAAGGGTGCTCGTTTGGGCTTCTGCCAAGGAATTCTATCAACTATTTACTTTGATAAGAAGGACTTAGAAAACTTCTTGGAAGAAGATGGAGTGGCACGTTTTGAAGCATTAGTCAAAAAGGTTCAAGGGTCGGATGCATATCCAGCAAGTGCTAAATTCTATCCAGATGGTGAGGGTAAGATCCACGGCATCTATCACCTGGCTCAGGGGGTTAAGACAATTTTGCCGAAAGGTCCTGTTGTTCCCGTGCCTTATGTTGAGCAGTTGGCTGGTAAGGACCTTGTCTGGGAGATTGACTTGGTGAAAATATCTGGAGATGGTTCAAAAGCTGAAGACTATGAAGCAGTAGCTAGACTCGATTACCAAGCCTTTTTAGAAGCTCTTCCAAAGGAACTTTGTCAGGATTTGGATGCCAACCAAGTAGAGGTAGGACCAGTTTCAGGAGAGGATTTTGAAGCCTTAGTAAATAGATAAAAAAGAAATTTGGAGTAAAAGTCCAAATATAAGTTAAAAAGCGAACAAGATTAGTTTTCTGATTATCAGAATTCTGTCTTGTTCGCTTTTTTGTTTCTAAAATTTTATAGTAATGATCCTCTAAAGTTAATATCTTTCTATCTCGCTACCTTTATCTTACATAAAAGCTAGGATTCGTAGATATTCAAATACTAGAGTCATTTCTGCTAGGAAGAAGAGAAATAGGATACCACCGTTGACTAGAAATGCCAAGAGAAGGCGATAGAAGGAATCAGTTTGGCTATCTTTACTTGGTCTTGAGATGGTATAGAGGTTGGCAAGAAGTACCAGACCAATGCTAATGAGGCAGAGAAGAGCCGCAAAGCGTAGACTATTAAAGAAGGCAAAGAAACTGGCAATACCTGTGAGCAGGAGAGGAAGGGCGAAGAGTCTGCTGTACTCTTGCAAGGATTTTTCCAGCGTCCAGTCATTGTCCTGATTGACAAAACGTTTAACTACAAATCCACCCATAAGGATAGAAAAGAAGAATAAACTTGTCGCTACCAAGATGGAGAAGATAGAAAAGAGATTCAGTGAAGGGAACTGCTCGCTGACATGAGAGTTGATAGCCGCCATATGGCCGTAGTAGTTATGCTTGATATGATAAATCGCACAGAAGAAACTAAGAGCAGAAAAGATAGTCAGCAGGGCAAAGGCATTATAACTATGTTTTTTATCTGTATCAATGCTTGTTGTCGGTTCTTTAAGGGCACCTTGTAGCCAAAACCAAAGATCAGCCAGTTCTTCTTTGAATACTGCGAATAGTGCTGTTTTGGCAGATGTAGAATCTGGTAAAAACGGGCTTTCCAAAGATTGACTTTTCTGAGAAGCTTCTTTAACAGGTTCTTCTGACTCGTCTATCTTTTCTGATTTTTCAGCGAGTTCTTCAGTCTCTACAGTTTCCTCACTAGTTTCCTTATCTTCTGGATTGGCTTGAGGATTTTCCTCAACTACTGGCGCCTCTTCTCTTGTCTCTGAATCTTCTTCAAGGAGAACTGAGTCGGATGGGCTATCTTTTTTATCATTGTTGGCTGTTTTTTCGAAATCAGCACTTTCAAACCATTCTTGAGTCATAATAGACCTCCCTTTTTTGATTAATTTTTGAGTAGTAACTACTAGTTGTCTTTATTCATGATTTCTATAAGAAAGCAAGCGATCTTATTATGGGAAATAGATACTTTGATTAGATTTTGCGACGAGGAGATCTTGCGTATCTTTTTTTTCTGTTTTGTAAGGGTTCGCTAATGCTTCACCTTTACTACCTCCCGTAGGTATGTCACGTCTGTCTCGATGCCAACGATAGATATCACCATGTTCAGCAGAAAACTCAACATTGATTCGATCAAGTTCCTTTTGAGATAACTCGAGTGAGATATCTTTTCTTGCCTCGAATTCCACTCGACCATGCACTTGGATATCGTCTGCCTTGATATGTTCATGATCTGCTTGGATGCGGCTATCTGTTAGACTGGTTTCAAATACATTGACAATTCCAGTTGTGATCAGTTGGCTATTTTTAATCTCGCTATCAGTGATACGAAGGAGATATCCATTTGACAGAATCTTGGCATTGCTGAGTTTTGCATTAGCAATTGAAAGGATACGATGGTTTACCTGGGCAGTTAGATTTTTTAAGTCTTTTCCTCTTGGTAATGAGAGAACAACTTCATCATTGCGACTAGAAATTCCGCTTGCGATATAGAGAATACCCTCGATACTAGAACCTATAGAGCGACGTGTAGTTGACTTGGTGTCAGTTATTTCAAGACTTTTCTCTTTGATAGAGTGTTGAAGATTTTCTTTTTCAGAGATGGTTGGATGATACTGAAGGTGAATCTTATCATCGTTTGACTCCGTAATGACGAGCGAATGTTCTGTTAGTGAGATGTTTAGATTTTCAATATCTTGATCAAAAACGAGTTCTTCCATTCGACTTTCAAATACTGGATTTTGAGACATTGCAAGGAGGCTTCTGACACCATCTGTTTGGATCCCGATGATCATCATGGAAAAACCAATGATACTAGTAACAACACCAAAGATAAGAAATCCTTTTGTCCATTTACGCATGTCTTTCACCTCTCTTTCCTCTATTAAGAATCCATTGGATAAGTCGAAGGACCAGTAATCCAAAGAAACGGGTCACATAGGAAGTTGCTAGCAAGACTAGGGATGAAGCTCCGACTGCCAGTAAACCTCCACCAAAAATCAGAATAAAAGCAGATGTAGATTCAGCCAGAATGTAGAAGCTTTCAAATAGGAGAACAGCTCCGAGAACCATTCCAGCTGCTGATACAGCAAAGAAGGCAATAAGTACGCTGACAGCAGCGATAAAAATGCCGATGATAGCCATGAGAAGACCAATTCCGACCGGAATTCCGATAGGAGCTGCAAGAAGGGCTAGTAGAGCGATGCGTAAAATATGGCGGTCGTTCTTGCTGGAATTTTCTTGGTTGATTTTCTTATCAAGAAGTGTAGTCAGGACATCATGGGCAGCTTCTTTTGGACTTCCCAGGCTAGCGATAAGCTCCTCCTCACCTTCTGGCCCAGCATCATCAAAGAGTTCTTTGAAGTAGTCCATGGCTTCGATACGATCAGATTGAGGCAGCTTCATCAGATAGGCTTCAAGCTGATTCAAATATTCAGTTCTTGTCATGGCGAATGCTCCCTTCTATGATGCCGTTGATAGTGTCAGTGTAGAGTGTCCATTCTTCTCGAAGGACAAAGAGTTGCTCCTCTCCGATTTCTGTCAAAGAGTAGTATTTGCGCATCCGACCTTGGTATTCGCGAGAGTATGTAGTCAGATAGCGGTTGGTATCCAGTTTTTTCAAGATGGGGTAGAGGGTGGATTCCTTGATTTTGGCAATGAGTTTAATGGTTTGGCTAATCTCATAACCATAGGAATCCCCTTGTTCTAGGATGGCCAGGATGAGAAATTCAATCAAGGCCGATGATGTTGGAAAATACATGGGGCACCTCCTTTTTTAGTATGTAAAAATTTTATATATAATTATTCTACACATACATCATACATCTATTTGTAAGCCCTGTCAAGTAATATGTGTAAAAATTTTATATATAAAAAATCTTCTAGTAAAAACTAGAAGATTGGAGGCTGTTTTGCATTACTTTGAGGCAATGCTTATCTGCAATCCTCATCATAAATGGGCGGAAGATAAAAATACTTGTCTTCAATCTTGATTTTGGCACAGAGGATGCCGTTTTGATAAACATATCCCTTAAATGGGGGATAGCTATCCAAGTTTTCTAGGATATTCTCAGGCAAAGATCTGAAATTGTAATCCCTCAGAGCCCCAGAACCAATCAATCTTTCAGTCCGATAAGCCTTGATTTCTTTTTCATATTTTTTGAGAAATTCTTCTCGTTTCCTTTCAAAGAGAGCCAAATCTCCGTCATCTAACTCGTAATAGCGTTCGTAGCCAGCAATCCAAGAAATATAAACACACAGTAAAGATTTTTCTATCTCAGGAGAGTAGCCAATTGTAAAGTAATTTTCTTTGTCGACCTGTCGATTTTCTACTGTGATAGTCTGTATAAAGTTAGTCATGATAATCTCCGTTTCAGGAATGAACTAGAAAGGCTTCTCATTTAAAAATCCTTTAGCTCATCAAAGATTTCTATAAATTTTTCTTTGTCTATTCCTAAATCTTCAGGTAGTAAATCTAAGATCTCAACTAGGGCACTATAGATATCCTCTCTCTCGATTGTTTCAATAAAACAGTTACGTTTGTCGATTTTATTGAAACCTTGAGTATATTCTCTTATGAGAACTTCTACGTTTGTCATAGTGTTCTCATTGGGGTTTTCTAGAAGCTTTATAAGGCTTGCTCTAGTCTTTCTATATAGAGAGGCTGCTTTTTTTGCATTTGCGGTTGAAATATTTTCTTGTCCATCCCATGAGCGAAATGGATTATCTAGGTTTTGGGCTAGCCATTCAGCTTTCCTCGGTTTTGTTATCCAAAGATTCAGTCCCTTGTCTTGCTGTTTTTTATAATATTTTTTGGATACTTTAGCGGCATCTTCTGGTAAGCTGCTCATCCAAAACATGCTTAATTGAGGTAAATCTTCTGGTTTTGGGATATCCTCTGCAGTAAAGCCAAACAAATCAACGGTTGAGAAATTGATTAACTCTTTTAACTCTGATAATTTATGGAAATTAAGAATATTACCAGGTTTCCCCCACAATCTCAATTCCCTAAGATTTGGATAGTTATTCAAGATTTGTGCAAAGTCTATTTCAAGGATGTTTGAACAATGGATGGCTCCCAAATCCTTTAATCCCAGCACCTTGGGTAGAGAGTTATCAAGTTGTAATCGTAAGCTGGCTCCATGATCCTTTACAAGTATCTGACAATTGTTGCTCATGTCTCCTAATAAGAATAGTTCCTCTAAATCATCGTTTAATCTAAGTTCCTCTACACCTGTCAAATCAATGGAAAGTCGATGTATGGATGTCTTAGAAAAATCCAGTTTTGTTTGTCCATGATTTTCAAGAACTAGTTCTGTAATAAAAGGAGTCGACTGTAAATATTCATATATATTTTTGTGCCATTTAGTTAATGCCAACTTAGATAAACAAGGAAAGACTTTTAATTCTAATGCGTTTTCAAAGGGCGTCCACTCGTCATTGATATTGTATTTAGAAATACGATACTCATTTCCTGCAAATGAAACCTTTTCCTTGCTTTTATCTGCTTTCTTAAATAAATCTCTTTTTTCTTTTGGGATTTCTTGCCATTTTAGTTGCCTATAAATATCGTAACCATTCCCCCAAAACATAGCATATGTGTTTGTGCTTTCGGTTGTTAATGGTCTTGTATTCCCAATAAAAATATAATTTGACGGTACATGAATATCAACATTACTCAGATGCAAGCCTCTATCCCAGTACATAAAATCAATGTACAGTGGCTTTAAGAAAGATAGTTCTTCTTCTGTAAGAGGTTGTTCTCCTGACCAGTCTAATGACAGTAGGACAGCCTGAGGCTTTTTCTCCCCCTCTTCGATCTTGGTTATCTGGCAAGCTATGTATTTTTTTAGATGGAAATTGTAAACACAATAGACGTCCCCTGATTTTGCTAGCATATAAATTTCTCCTTAAATGTTACTACATTTTCAATAGTCTTTTTAGACTTTTAAACAAATACTTGTTTGTAATTGAGTTAAAACAAGTAAAGTTCTTTAAGGTTTTATTTTAGATAGATTTCTGGTTTCTCAATGACTGAGCCGTCCTTCAATTTTGGGAATTGAAGGATTTTATGATGCAAAAGGTTAACCTCCTTGGAAGGTTTGATTGTTAGATATTCTAGCTTTATCAGATTAATGATTGAAGTTGCATCCTTACTTTTTAGGATACCAGTAAAAAAGTTGAAATAGCGTAACTATGGTATATCATTTAAAAAGTTAGAGGAATCTACATGGATGTTTTTAGGGGAAAAACAATCCCCTTCAATTGAGAGAGTTTCGACTTCTTTGAGAGATAAATTGTATAGTTGTTTCCATCATGGTCTTCTTTATCAAATTTAAACGATAAATCTTCCTAGGTATATTATAGCATGTTTTAGCTTAACGAAAGTCTTGTGAGGAGGCCTTTCAAACCTTTTTAAAAGAAAAAAGCCAGACATCCGTCTGGCTTGAAAAGTATTTCTCGTTGAGTTGAATTTCAACCTTTTAAAGGATTTTATCCGCTCGATCCACCATAAAGAGGGCGATTGTCATGATGATATCAATTACTAGAAGAATCAGTACCGCTGGAACCCAAGACTGGAACATGTTAAAACTGTAACCAAAGAGAGTTGGTCCAAAGGCCGCTAGAATGTAACCACCGGTCTGGGCAAGTCCAGATAATTGGGCTGTCTTTTCAGGAGAGCTGGTTTTGATGGAGAAGCAAACCATGAGATAGGGGAAAAGTGCGCTACAGGCCGTGCCAATTAAGAGGTGAGCCATCAGCCAATAAAAGAAATTACTACTTGGGTATAAAAGCATGGCAATTCCTAACATACCAGCCAGAGAGATGATTGTTAACATGATTTGACGGTGACGATTTGACAAACGCGTCGTTAAACTTGGAATGGTCATGGAGAAGGGAATGCTAATTAGTGAAAAGATAGAAGCCAGAAGTCCGGCATTCGTATGAGCTAGCCCTGCACTGATGGCCATGGTTGGTAACCAGGTCATACTGGTATAGAAGAGTAAGGACTGAAGTCCACCAAAGACAATAATAGCCCAAACTTGCTTGCTTTTTAGGATATTCTCTTTTTCTTTTTTCTCTTCATGCCCTTCTAGGAAATGATTGTGGCCATGGTTGGGGAACCAGACCAATAAGGTTAGCAGGCAGACCATGGACAGGCAGAGAATCAGCCCCTTCCAAGATGTTGCCTGAGTAATGGGTACAGAGAGGTAGGAAGCTAGTGCTGTCGCGATTCCCATAGTCGTCACATAAACCGTTGTCAGGAAGCTAATCTTTTGTGGATAGTTTGCCTGAATCATACTAGGAAGAAGTACGTTAAAAATAGCGACACTTGCTCCGATGAGTAAGGTTCCCAGATAGAGAAGGGGAAGATTGAAGATACGAATCGCTGAACCCACAGTCAAGACGAGGAGGCTGTAGGTGAAAAGATGCTCAAGTCCAATTTTTTGAGCCAAACGTGTCGCAAAAGAGGAGAAAAGAGCAAACATCAAGAGAGGAAGGCTGGTCAAAACCCCAAGCGAGCTGACCTCAACTCCTAAACCTTGAGCAATATCTCCCAAAACAGTTGGTAAGGCCGTAAAAGGAGCTCTTAAGACCGCTCCGATTAAGATAATTCCTAGAATAAAAAAGAGTGATCGTTTTTTCATGTGAACCTCAATAAACTGATTTTGATAACAGCTTATTTTAAGGCTTTTTCCAATAGATGTCAAGATGGTGTGAGAAAATCCGCTCCTTAGTTGAGCGAAATCATGGGTGAAAAAGAAGGATAGATTTACTAGTTTTTTCTGGGATTCAAATAAAAATAGGAAAGTCTGGGAATTTGTGATAAAATAGTGAAAGAAAATCTATACATTGGAGAACTGCTGTGTCTGAAAATCGGAAATTTAGTGTCTTGATGTCAGTCTATATCAAAGAAAATCCTACCTTTCTAGAAGAAGCGGTAGAGAGTATCTTACATCAAACGCTTAAGCCTAGTGAAGTGGTTATCGTTGAAGACGGTCCATTGACACCTGAACTATATCAAGTTTTGGATAAATTGACAGCACAGTCAAGTATTCCAATTAAACGTTGTCCACTTGAACAAAACCGTGGCCTGGGCTTGGCACTACAGTATGGTGTTTTGCAGTGCCAATATGATGTTATTGCCCGAATGGATACAGATGATATTGCTGTCGAAGACCGTTTTGAGCAACAGTTTGACTTGATGGAAAAGGAAAACTTGGATCTACTAGGCGGTCATATCGCAGAATTCATCGATCAACCTGATGAAATTGTTTCTTACCGTCGTGTGCCGATTAAGCACGAAGAGATTATCGCCTACCAACGTATGAGAAGTGCCTTTAATCATATGACGGTTATGTTTAAAAAAGAGATGGTTCTTAAGGCAGGTAACTATGAAGATGGGCTCTATATGGAAGATGATTTGCTCTGGCTTAATATGATTAGCGCTGGTGCTCGGACTGGAAATGTGGATCAGATTCTTTGTAAGGTACGCGTGGGAGCGGGGATGTTTGAACGTCGTGGTGGCCTTCGCTATCTCAAACTCTATCGCCAAGCACGTCAAAGAATGCACGCGCGTGGACAGATTTCTTATGGCGAATATCTGAAAAGTGTTTTAATCCAAGTTGTCGTTGCCCTATGTCCAGGCTTTGTCCGACAGTTTATATTTTTAAAACTATTGAGAAAAAGCAAATAACTAATCGGTTTTAGAAAAATATCTTGTAATTACTAGAAAATGTGATTTTGTGTAGGAGGATACCATTCACATGAATAAAAAAATGACAGATTATGTAATTGATCTTGTTGAAGTGTTAAATAAACAACAAAAACAAGTCTTTTGGGGGATTTTTGATGCTGCCAGCATGATTTCCTCAATCATTGTTTCTTATATCTTGTTTTATGGATTGATCAATCCAGCTCCTGTGGACTATGTCATCTATACAAGCTTGACCTTCCTTTTCTATCAAATCATGATTGGATTCTGGGGGCTCAATGCTAGCATTAGTCGTTATAGCAAAATCACAGACTTTATGAAGATATTCATCGGAGTAAGTGTCAGCAGTGTCTTGTCCTATCTCCTTTGCTATGCCTTCTTGCCACTATTCTCTGTGCGTTTCATCGTTCTCTTTATCTTGCTCAGCACCTTCTTGATCTTGCTCCCACGTATTACTTGGCAGTTGATCTATTCAAGACGCAAAAAGGGTGATGGAGAAGGGGAACATCGTCGTACCTTCTTGATTGGTGCGGGAGACGGTGGAGCTCTCTTTATGAACAGCTACCAACATCCTACGAGTGATCTTGAGTTAGTGGGTATTTTGGATAATGATGAAAAGAAAAAAGGTCAAAAACTAGGTGGAATCCCAGTCTTAGGATCTTATGAACAGTTGCCAGAACTCTCTAAACGTCATCAGATTGAAAAAGTTATCGTTGCGATTCCTTCTCTCGATCCATCAGAGTATGAGCGTATCCTAAAAATGTGTAACCAACTTGGCTTGAAGTGTTATAAGATGCCCAAGATTGAGTCGGTTGTACAAGGATTGCATCCTCAGGTAGGTGGTTTCCAAAAAATCGATATTACTGACCTTTTGGGACGTAAAGAAATTCAACTAGATGAGTCACGTCTAGGCTCAGAAATTACTGGAAAAACCATCTTAGTGACAGGTGCAGGAGGTTCTATTGGGTCTGAGATTTGCCGTCAGGTTAGTCGCTTTAATCCAGAGCGCGTGGTTCTCTTGGGTCATGGGGAAAACTCCATTTATCTGATCTATCATGAATTGATTCGTAGCTTCCAAGGAATTGACTATGTTCCTGTGATTGCAGACATCCAAGACTACGATCGCTTGCTTCAAGTATTTGAGCAGTACCAACCAGCCATTGTTTACCACGCTGCTGCCCATAAGCACGTGCCAATGATGGAACGTAATCCAAAAGAAGCCTTTAAAAATAATATCCTCGGAACTTACAATGTTGCCAAGGCAGTTGACGCCGCTAAGGTACCGAAGATGGTTATGATTTCGACCGATAAGGCCGTTAATCCACCAAACGTAATGGGAGCTACCAAACGTGTGGCAGAGTTGATTGTTACAGGATTCAACCAACGTAGTCAATCTACCTATTGTGCGGTTCGTTTTGGGAATGTTCTTGGTAGCCGTGGTAGTGTGATTCCAGTATTTGAGCGTCAGATTGCAGAGGGTGGTCCAGTGACTGTGACAGACTTCCGTATGACTCGTTACTTTATGACCATTCCAGAAGCTAGCCGTTTGGTGATCCATGCAGGAGCTTATGCTAAAGATGGGGAAGTCTTTATCCTTGATATGGGCAAACCAGTTAAGATTTATGATTTGGCCAAGAAAATGGTTCTTCTTAGTGGACGTACTGAAAATGAAATTCCGATTGTAGAAGTGGGGATTCGTCCAGGTGAGAAACTCTATGAGGAGTTGTTGGTATCTACTGAATTAGTTGATAATCAAGTCATGGATAAGATTTTTGTTGGTAAGGTTAATGTCATGCCACTTGAAGTTATCAATCAAAAGATTGAAGAATTCCGTGCCTTGCAAGGTTCAGAGTTGAAGCAAGCTATTATCGGTTTTGCTAACGAAACAACTCACATTCATTAAAAAAGAAAAAGGTATGATTCCTAGCTTCATGTTAGAGGTAAGTGGAATCATACCTTTTATTGATAACTGCTACTCCTTTACCAATTTTTGAACAAACTTGTCATTGTTGAACATTTATGGTAAACTAAATTTATACTATTTGAAAATCAAAGTAAATGAGGTCTGCATCGTTTGACTGTACTTAGATATGGTTTATAACGAACTTTCTAATTTGCTCTTTCATTTTCATTTCGTATGAATTAAAAAAATAGGGAGTAACTTATGATTAACGCATATAAGAATTTCTTTAAAGGTTATGTAGATTTTACAGGCCGTTCAACACGCTCAGAGTATTGGTGGATTTGGTTAACAAATATGATCCTCCTTGTCCCTTTTTACTCAGCATATTTTAAGGTGCTCGCAAATCCAAGAAATGAGGCTGCTCTAGTGGCCTTGGGTGGAATTGCTATTATCTACATGATTTTCGGGCTAGCCCTAATATTACCTATGTTAGCTTTGACAGTTCGTCGTCTACGTGATGCTGGTTTCCACTGGGCTCTAATCTTTATCATTTTTATTCCCATGGTTGGACCTCTTGTTCTTTTAGTTTTGTTAGCTATGCCAACGAAACAAGTAGAAGTAGTAACCATCAATGAAACTGAAGAAGTTGTAGAAGTTTCACCATTCGAAGAATCAGACAAAAACTAAGAAGTTTAGGTTTTACAAGTGAAACTGTTTTAGAGTTTTCTTTATATTGTTAAGCAAATATCTAACACTCCCATATCTAAAAATAGATTTGGGAGTGTTTTATAACAATGAGGCTACTTTATAGTATACAGTTGTTAAAAAGGAGAAATATCTTGTTTAGGGCTTATATAAATTTTTTAAAAGGTTATGTAGATTTTGTAGGACGCTCAACACGTCCAGAATATTGGTGGGTTTGGCTGATGAATCATATCTTGTTCCTGCCCCTGTATATCCTTATCTTCAATAAAGAGATAAACCAAGGTCCTTCTCTGAACTTTACTTTAGTTATATTGGTTGTCAGTATTTATGCCATTTTGGCTCTACTCCTTTTGTTGCCTACTTTAGCATTAAAGATTCGACGTTTGCGTGATGGAGGTTTCCACTGGGCCTTTATCTTCCTTCACTTTGTTCCAGTGGTCGGACGTTTTGCTCTATTAGTTCTGCTAGCCATGCCAAGTAAGGAAGTAGAAATAGTAACAATCAATAGACCTAAAGAAGTTGAAAGTGAAGAAGTTTCCCCTTTTGAATAATTGGATGAGTACGGGGAATGTCATTCTCCTCATTAAGATCAGACAAAAAGCTCCCAAACCTAACTTTTAGGCTGGGAGTCTTTTGTTTAACGTTTTAATTGTAGATGCTGTAAAATGTCTGTTGGGTGGTGAGCAATCCAGTCAGGATGATAGTCCATGAGGTCTTTCTCCTCACCGAATCCCCAAGTTACCGCTAGTTTTTTAATGCCAGTTTCTTGGGCACCAATCATATCAAACTTGGTATCTCCGATAATAACAACTGTTTCGGGAGTTAGATGATGAGTTTCTAGAGCTTGACGAATAACATCAGCCTTGTGTAGGGCTTGAGGGCTTGAACCATAAATGCCATCAAAGAAGTGATCAATCCCAAAATTGCTAGTCATGTCAACTGCGGTTGGTGTATTCTTCGTAGTAGTGATATAAAGAGGATAATGCTCAGCTAGTTCTACAAGTAAATCTTTGATATGTGGAAAGAGTTGGGCTTCGTAAACACCCTTTTCCTTATAATAAGAACGATAGAGCTGAATGGCTTCTTCTATCTGCTCAGCTGGCAAACAACTAGCAAAGCTGGTTTCTAGTGGGGGCCCCATAAAACCTCGAATGGTTTTGGCACCAGGACTAGAAACTCCAAGTTGGTCAAAGGTATAGGTGAAACCATTGTGAATACCGATAGAACTATCAACTAGCGTTCCATCTAAGTCAAAAAAGATAGCAGATATAGATGACATTGATTCTCCTCATAATGATGAAATTATTCGCCGAAAATTTCTTTTTGAAGGCGACGACCTGTAGGTGTGGCAGCGAGCCCCCCTTCAGCAGTTTCACGAAAGGCAGTTGGTAAGCTAGATCCTACTTGATACATGGCATCGATGACCTCATCAACTGGAATTTTCGATTCGATACCAGCTAAAGCCATGTCGGCTGCGATGAAGGCAAAGCTTGCTCCCATGGCATTCCGCTTGACGCAAGGAACTTCAACCAAACCTGCAACTGGGTCGCAAATGAGACCGAGCATGTTTTTGATAACGAAGGCGATAGCCTGGCTCGCTTGATAAGGCGTTCCGCCTGCAGCTAGAGTTAGAGCAGCGGCACTCATGGCTGAAGCTGAACCGACTTCGGCCTGGCAGCCACCTTCGGCTCCCGAGATAGAAGCGTTGTTAGCAATCACGAGTCCAAAAGCACCTGCAGCGAATAAGAAGTCTAGTTGTTGTTCATGAGTTAAATCCAACTTTTGAATAGCAGCAGTGAGAACGGCTGGAAGGCAGCCTGCACTACCAGCAGTAGGTGTCGCACAGACCAGCCCCATCTTGGCATTGTGTTCATTAACGGCGATAGCATTACGGGCAGCAGACAAGACAGTGAAGTCTGATAGGGTCTTTCCTTTTTTGATGTAGTGGTCAAGCTTGGCAGCGTCACCACCTGTCAAACCGCTACGAGATTTTTTTTCACTAAGACCAAGCTCAACTGAAGCTTTCATGACTTCAAGGTTGCGCTCCATGAGAAGGAGAACTTCTTCGCGCTCACGACCAGTCAATTCAAACTCAGTCGTAATCATGAGCTCAGCAACATTGCCTTGAAAATCAAGTTCGGCTTGTTCGACTAATTCTTTGATAGAGTAAAACATATTTTCTCCTATTGAAAGAAATTGACATTATGCAAATGAGGAATTTTACGAATCTCTTCGATAGATTCATCACAGTTGCGACTATCAACTTCGATAATCATAATGGCTTTCTCACCAGCCTTTTCTCGGGTCACATTCATCTGAGCGATGTTGATATCAAAGCGAGAGAGGGCCTCTGTTACGTGAGCGATCATACCAGGAACATCCTGATGAACGATGATAATGGTAGGGGTGTTCATGTTGAGGGATACGGCAAAGCCATTGAGCTCTGTCACCTGGATGTTACCACCACCGATTGAAATTCCTGTCACACTGATGGTCTTGTGCTTATTCTTAACAGTGATTTTCGTAGTATTTGGGTGAGGGGCGTTACTATCTTTCTGGATAGTCCAGACAATTTTGATGCCACGCTTATGGGCAATTTCTAAACTATTTGGAATTTCTGGATCATCTGTGTCCATTCCTAAGATTCCAGCGACAAGGGCTAGGTCAGTTCCGTGCCCGCGATAGGTTTTTGCAAAAGAATTAAAAAGCTGGAACTCGACCTCGGTTGGAGTATCGTCAAAGATAGAAGAGACGATTTTACCGATACGAACAGCTCCTGCCGTGTGACTACTAGATGGGCCAATCATGACTGGCCCAATGATATCAAAGACAGATTGAAAACGAAGTGATTGCATCTGTTTCCCCTTAAAAAGATTCTTAACTCTATTATATCAAAGATTAGATGCAAGCGCTCAATTCCATGATAAAATATCTAAAAACCCCATAAAATCAAGCCTTTTGTAACAAAAAGAGGCTGTTTAAGCGAAATAAAACATAGTCTTGTAACATTTCTACATAAAACCGTCAAGAAACAGTAATAATAGTAGGGTATGATGGAAATATAAGAAAGAAGGAGAATCTTTTAATATGAAATCAACAACTAACAAAATTAAAACAGGACTTGTAGGAGTAGCAGCAGCGCTTGCTTTCCTTGCACCATCACTTACTTTTGCACAAGAAACAACAACTTACACAGTAAAATCAGGTGACACTCTATCAGGAATCGCTGAAAAATACAATACAACTGTTGAAAAATTGGCAGAAAAAAATAAGATTAAAGATATTCATTTGATCTATGTAGACCAAGTATTGGTTATTGATGGTGAAGCACCAACTACTTCAGCTGCGACAGCAGAAGCTCCAGTAGCAGCACCTGCGGCTACTGAAACAACAACTTATGAAGCACCAGCAGCAAGCGTAACTGTAGCAGAAGAAACTGTTGCTACAACAGAAACTTCAGCATCAACTTCAACTGTAAGCGGATCTGAAGCAGAAGCTAAAGAATGGATCGCTCAAAAAGAATCAGGCGGTAGCTACACAGCTACAAACGGACGTTACATTGGACGTTACCAATTGACAGATTCATACTTGAACGGTGACTATTCAGCAGAAAACCAAGAACGTGTAGCAGACGCTTACGTTGCAGGACGTTACGGTTCATGGACAGCTGCTAAGAACTTCTGGCTTAACAACGGTTGGTACTAAGAACTGACGAACAAAATAAGATGCAAAAGTCGAGGGATGGATCTCCTCGACTTTTTTCGTGTTTCCTAATTGAAGGCCTCTGTCATCTTTCTTGTCTTCTCTAAGCAAGCATGTTATAATGAAAACTGCTCAAACGACCTTCAATCGTGAAGCACACACGACCTTCAATCGTGAATAAACGAATAGATGGGAGAACTACCATGAGTGATAACTCTAAAACACGTGTTGTCGTGGGGATGAGTGGTGGTGTCGATTCGTCGGTGACGGCTCTCTTGCTCAAAGAGCAGGGCTACGATGTAATTGGTATCTTCATGAAGAACTGGGATGACACAGATGAAAACGGCGTCTGTACGGCGACCGAAGATTACAAGGATGTGGCTGCAGTGGCAGATCAAATCGGTATTCCTTACTACTCTGTCAACTTTGAAAAAGAGTACTGGGACCGCGTTTTTGAGTATTTCCTAGCGGAATACCGTGCAGGACGCACACCAAATCCAGATGTTATGTGCAACAAGGAAATCAAGTTTAAGGCCTTTTTGGATTATGCTATGACCTTGGGAGCAGACTATGTAGCGACTGGTCACTATGCCCGTGTGGCGCGTGATGAGGATGGCATCGTTCATATGCTTCGTGGTGTGGACAATGGGAAAGACCAGACCTATTTCCTCAGCCAACTTTCGCAAGAACAACTTCAAAAAACCATGTTCCCACTGGGACATTTGGAAAAACCTGAAGTACGAAAAATAGCAGAAGAAGCAGGCCTTGCGACTGCTAAGAAAAAAGATTCGACAGGAATTTGCTTTATCGGAGAAAAGAATTTTAAAGAATTTCTCAGCAACTATCTGCCAGCTCAGCCTGGTCGCATGATGACTGTGGATGGTCGCGATATGGGCGAACATGCAGGTCTTATGTATTATACGATTGGTCAGCGTGGAGGACTTGGTATCGGTGGTCAACACGGCGGTGACAATGCCCCTTGGTTCGTTGTTGGAAAAGACCTAAGCAAGAATATCCTCTATGTAGGCCAAGGTTTCTACCATGATTCGCTCATGTCAACCAGCCTAGAAGCCAGTCAAGTCCACTTTACTCGTGACATGCCAGGGGAATTTACGCTCGAATGTACGGCTAAATTCCGCTACCGTCAGCCAGACTCGAAGGTGACTGTACATGTCAAAGGAGACAAGGCAGAGGTCGTTTTCGCAGAACCGCAACGCGCCATTACACCAGGACAGGCAGTTGTCTTTTATGACGGCGAAGAGTGTCTAGGTGGTGGCTTGATTGACAATGCCTATCGCGATGGCAAGGTTTGTCAATACATTTAAAGATGTTCTAAGAGGAATGAGAATGTTTCAATTTTTTAAGAAGAAAACGCCTAAAAAAGATAAGATAATGACTCTTTCTGACTATAAGAAAGAGTATCTGAGTGAAAAAACGACAGAGTCGATAGAGATCTTGTTTAAGGAGTTGAAACAAGCTAAAGTTTGGGTCCCTTTCAATGCTTCTCTAGTGAATGGGAGTGACGGACAAGAAGGCGCTCGACTTAAACCAGATATTCTGCGAAAAGGAGACGACTACTATTATCCTTGTTTCTTAACAGAACAAGATATTCCTAAGGACTATTATGACCGCTTTTCTTGGTTGCAATTGTCTCTTACGGACTGTTTGTTTGCTGCGGAAGGGATAGAGAGTTTTCCGGTGAGAGGGATTGTTCTAGATGCCTTTTCTGACCCAGTTGAGATTGACAAAGGAGCTTTTGAAGCGATACGCCAATCATAGTACATTTAGATTGACAAATGTTCTCAATTTGCTACAATAATAAAAGCAATAGAAATGATGGTCAAAGCTCATGGATGTTGCAGGCTTTTTTGTCCTGCACTTCTTACGAGTTTTGACTGTTTTTGTGTCGTTTAGAGGAAAGGATAAAAATGACTCAACAAGACTTTCGGACAAAGGTGGGGAACACAGTTTTTGGCGTTCGGGCGACAGCCTTGATTCTCCAAAATGGCAAACTTCTAGTCACAAAAGATAAGGGCAAGTATTACACTATCGGCGGTGCGATTCAAGTCAATGAAAGCACGGAAGACGCGGTAGTCCGTGAAGTGAGGGAAGAACTGGGTGTAAAAGCTCAAGCTGGGCAGCTAGCTTTTGTGGTTGAAAATCGTTTTGAAGAAGACGGCGTCTATTATCACAACATCGAGTTTCATTATTTAGTGGACTTACTTGAGGATGCCCCATTGACCATGCAGGAAGATGAGAAAATGCAGCCCTGTGAGTGGATTGATTTGGACAAGCTTGAGGATATTCAGCTAGTTCCAGCCTTTTTGAAAACAGCCCTGCCAAATTGGGACGGACAATTACGACACATCCATCTTAACGAATAGGAGAGAAAATGATGGTTAAGCTTATTGCCCATGTACTTGTTCATAGTGGTGGTGATTATTTACTCATTCAGCGTTCGGAAATTAAAAGAGGACAACCCAACGTTTATCCAACTTACTGGGATATTCTTGGTGGCGGGGTTGAAAAGGGTGAACTTCCGCGAGATGGAGCTCTTAGAGAATGTATTGAAGAAGCGGGAGTTAGGCTAGACAGCAGTTCGCTCAAACTTCTTCACGAAGATAGTCAACTGGATACCTCTAAGGATACTGTCTTTACTCGCTTAGTTTATAAAGCAGAGTGGGTTGGGGAGAAGCCAATTATCAGATTAGATCCTGAAGAGCATACGCACTTTAAATGGGTTGCTATGGATCAAGCTCTAGAGGAGGAAAAGTTAGTTCCTTATTTGCGAGAAATTTTTGAAAGGTTAAGAAATGACTTATAATTTTATAGAAGAATACGATATTATTGTAATCGGTGCTGGACACGCTGGGGTCGAGGCTTCCCTAGCTGCTAGCCGTATGGGTTGCAAGGTCTTGCTTGCGACTATTAACATTGAAATGTTGGCTTTCATGCCCTGTAATCCCTCTATCGGTGGTTCTGCCAAGGGGATTGTCGTGCGTGAAGTAGACGCCCTTGGTGGTGAAATGGCCAAAACCATTGACAAGACTTACATCCAGATGAAGATGCTCAACACAGGGAAAGGCCCAGCTGTCCGTGCCCTTCGTGCGCAGGCTGACAAGGAACTTTACTCTAAGGAAATGCGTAAAACGGTTGAAAACCAAGAAAATCTGACCCTTCGTCAAACCATGATTGATGAGATTTTGGTGGAAGATGGCAAGGTTGTCGGTGTGCGTACTGCGACCCATCAAGAGTATGCTGCTAAGGCTGTTATTGTGACTACAGGGACAGCCCTACGTGGGGAAATCATCATCGGAGACCTCAAGTACTCATCAGGTCCTAACCACAGCCTAGCTTCTATTAACCTAGCTGATAATCTCAAGGAACTTGGCCTCGAAATCGGTCGTTTCAAGACAGGAACCCCTCCACGTGTCAAGGCTTCCTCTATCAACTACGATGTGACAGAGATTCAGCCAGGAGACGAAGCGCCTAATCATTTCTCATACACTTCACGTGATGAGGACTATGTTAAAGACCAAGTACCGTGCTGGTTGACCTATACCAATGGTACCAGTCATGAGATTATCCAAAATAACCTCCACCGTGCGCCTATGTTTACAGGTGTGGTCAAGGGAGTGGGGCCTCGTTACTGTCCATCGATTGAGGACAAGATTGTACGCTTTGCAGACAAGGAACGCCACCAACTCTTCCTAGAGCCAGAAGGACGCAATACAGAAGAAGTATATGTCCAAGGTCTCTCAACCAGCCTTCCTGAGGATGTACAACGTGACTTGGTACATTCCATCAAAGGTTTGGAAAATGCAGAAATGATGCGAACTGGTTATGCCATTGAGTATGATATGGTCTTACCACACCAGTTGCGTGCGACTCTGGAAACCAAGAAAATCTCAGGACTTTTCACAGCTGGCCAGACAAATGGTACATCTGGTTACGAAGAGGCAGCAGGCCAAGGGATTATCGCAGGTATCAACGCGGCTCTGAAAATCCAAGGCAAGCCTGAGTTGATTTTGAAGCGCAGTGACGGTTATATCGGGGTCATGATTGATGACTTGGTGACCAAGGGAACCATTGAACCTTACCGTCTCTTGACCAGTCGTGCTGAATACCGCCTCATCCTCCGTCATGACAATGCAGATATGCGTTTGACTGAGATGGGTCGTGAGATTGGTCTTGTGGATGATGAACGTTGGGCACGCTTTGAGATCAAGAAAAATCAATTTGACAATGAGATGAAACGCCTAGACAGTATCAAACTCAAGCCAGTCAAGGAAACCAATGCCAAGGTCGAAGCGATGGGATTCAAACCATTGACTGATGCAGTCACTGCCAAGGAGTTCCTCCGTCGTCCAGAAGTCTCTTACCAAGATGTGGTTGCCTTCATCGGACCTGCTGCTGAAGAATTGGATGACAAAATTATCGAATTGATTGAAACGGAAATCAAGTACGAAGGATACATCTCAAAAGCCATGGATCAGGTTGCCAAGATGAAACGTATGGAAGAAAAACGCATTCCCGCCAATATTGATTGGGATGATATTGACTCCATTGCGACAGAGGCTCGTCAGAAGTTCAAACTCATTAATCCAGAAACCATCGGTCAAGCCAGCCGTATTTCTGGGGTTAACCCAGCAGATATCTCCATTCTTATGGTGTATTTGGAAGGTAAAAATCGAAGCATTTCAAAAAATCTAGAAAAAAAGGCTGACTAATTACAAATCGCTGAATTCTCGCTTGGGGAATTCAGTTTTTTAGATTTTTCTTCTTTTTTCGAATAAAGAGAAAAGGAGGAATGACCATGCTGACGGTAGAAGAAAAAAATTTTTTAGACCACTATAAAAATACTTCCTATCATCGTTTTTATGAGATTGAGCGCTTCGCTAGTCTCTGTCAAAAGTTAGACAAATGGCCACCACAGGCTGACAAGCTCTAGACTTTTTGATATACTAGAACAAATTAAAACATAGGAGAGAATGAATGAACGTATATGGCAGATTAGAAGAGGAACCAACTCCATCTTGGACGGGAATTCAGGATGATTTAGTTGGGAGAGAGGAGCGCTTCGAGGATGAACCAAGTTCATTTGCTCCCTTACCATTATTTAAGATCCTAATCTGGAGCACTTTAGTTGTACTTGTATCTGTAGTTCTTCCTTTCTTGCTAGGACTAACTAGCCCAGAGCAGGCACAAGATTTTTATATGGGATGGGCGATGCACCAGGGGGGAGATATCTACACAGACTATTTTGGAACGAGTGGCCTTCTCTATTACTTTTTACAGTATCTAAGCAAGGGTAGTATTTTGTTTGCAGTCTTTACTTGGTTTGCTCTAGTGGGTGCTGGTATTTTTCTTTTCCGTTCAACTTATGCCTTGACGGAGGAGAACAAGCAGTCGCAACAAGTGTTGACCATCTTTTATCTTCTTGCTGGAGGACTTAGCTTTGGCGGTGGTTATGCCACCATTTTGGCCCTTCCATTCCTGTTTTACGCTCTTAGTTTAGTAACAAGGTATTTGGTAGAGTATAATCATGACAAAGGTTTCGTGCGTATTGGGATTAGCCTGGCTCTAGCATTTTTCTTTGCCCCTCTAGTTACAGCTCTATATGCTCTAGTCTTATTCTTTGCATTGTTAGCCTTTAATATTGGGCGTGGTCGCTTAGTTCATGGGCTCTATCAATTTTTTGCAGCTGGTCTTGGGTTCTCACTTTTCTTTTATCCAATTGGTTACTATACGGCTTATAACGGGAGTTTCGGGAATGCTATTAGTCAAATTCTCTATCCAGTAGATAGTTTGAAGTTTATGTCCAATCCAGCCTTGCTAGACAACCTCCTTTTTTATGGATTATTAACAATTGGTCTTGGAGGATTAAGATTCGTATTTACAGGGCTTTTTCAGTCTAAGCCAAGCAAGCAATATGTCTTATCTATTTTTGCTTCAGTAGCTATCTTATTGTTACTAGGATTGGAAATTTTCTCTACAGAACCGATTCACGGTAGTCGTCTAGCTACTTTTCTTCCGTTCTTGTCCATTCTTCTATTGACTCACATTCGAACTGGGGAATTAGAAGGAGCCAATCGCCGTAGAAGACATCGAGAAGTTCCTTCAATATGGGCAATATTTCTTCAGGGTAATGTCTATTTGCCAGTGTTAGCTTTGACCTATCTATTTTTTGCTCCTCTGGGAGCCCGTTATGTTCTTCACTCAGAACAATATCAAGAACGAACTCGTATCGAAACTACGATTAAAGGGCAAACACAGGCAACAGATCGTATTTATATATGGGATGATCTTACTAATGGTTATAAGACTAGTGAACGTTTAGCAGCTAGTCAGTTGCTATCACCAAAATTATATACTGGTCTTGATGCAAATCGTAGCAAACTTGTCAATGATTTACGTGATAATCAGCCTAAAGTGATTGTGGTCAATACCAAAACAGCTCTCTGGACGGAAGTAGAACAGCTTCTAGCAGAAAGTTATCAACCAGTTCAAAGTGAATTCAAAGACTTTAAACTGTACAAATTAAAATAAAAATTATCAATATCTTGTGTGATTTTTTAAAAAAATTATTTTTTTACACAAGATATTGATTTTTATTTTTATAGTGATATAATACTTTAAGAAAGAAAATTTAAGAAAAGAGCCTGGATATGATTGTATTGGAAGAGAAAACAAACCCTGATCCAACCTTATTTGTTGAAAAGCGCGACGGTAGACGCGTTATTTTTGATGTAGATAAGATTGACAAAGCTTTGCATAAGGCTGCGGAAAAAGTCATGGATGTAACCCCCTTGGTAGAAAAGCGTCTTAATACTCTAGTTGAACGTATTGTAGAAGAGATTCATAGTCGCTTTCCTCAAGGTGTAAAAATCTATGAAATCCAAAATATCGTAGAACATGAGTTATTGGAAGCTAAAGAATATGCCTTGGCAGAGGAATATATCACTTACCGAACTCAAAGGGATTTTGAGCGCTCAAAAGCAACAGATATCAACTTCAGTATCCATAAACTTCTCAACAAAGACCAGGCAGTTGTCAATGAGAATGCTAATAAAGATAGTGATGTTTTTAATACCCAGCGTGATTTGACGGCGGGGATTGTTGGGAAATCAATCGGTCTTCAAATGCTTCCTAAGCATGTGGCTAATGCCCACCAAAAAGGGGATATCCACTATCACGATTTGGACTATAGCCCTTACACTCCGATGACCAACTGCTGTCTGATTGATTTCAAGGGCATGTTGGAAAATGGTTTTAAGATTGGGAATGCTGAGGTAGAGAGTCCTAAGTCTATTCAGACTGCGACTGCTCAGATATCGCAAATCATCGCCAACGTTGCATCAAGTCAGTATGGAGGCTGTTCAGCAGACCGTATTGATGAAGTCTTGGCTCCTTATGCAGAAAAAAATTACCAAAAACACCTCAAAGATGCAGAGGAATGGGTTCTACCTGATAAACGCGAAGAATATGCTTGGAAGAAAGCCCAAAAAGACATCTATGATGCCATGCAATCTCTAGAGTACGAGATTAATACCCTCTTTACATCAAATGGACAAACACCCTTTACTTCCCTTGGTTTTGGTCTAGGAACCAATCGTTTTGAACGAGAAATTCAAAAGGCAATCCTGAACATTAGAATCAAGGGGTTAGGTTCAGAACACCGTACAGCTATCTTCCCGAAACTTATCTTTACTCTTAAAAGAGGACTTAACTTGGAGGAAGGTTCACCTAACTACGATATCAAGCAGTTAGCACTTGAATGCGCAACTAAACGCATGTATCCGGATGTTTTGTCTTACGATAAGATTGTCGAGTTGACAGGTTCTTTCAAGGTTCCGATGGGATGCCGTTCTTTCCTTCAAGGATGGAAGGATGAAAATGGAGTAGAAGTTAACTCTGGTCGTATGAATCTAGGGGTGGTGACGGTCAATCTTCCTCGTATTGCCCTCGAATCCGAAGGCGACATGAATAAGTTCTGGGAAATTTTCAACGAGCGCATGAATATTGCTGAAGATGCTCTAGTTTATCGTGTGGAAAGAACCAAGGAAGCCACTCCAGCTAATGCACCAATTCTTTATCAATACGGTGCCTTCGGACGTCGTCTTGGGAAGGAAGAAAGTGTTGACGAGCTTTTTAAGAACCGTCGTGCTACTGTTTCGCTTGGCTACATTGGACTTTATGAAGTAGCGACAGTATTCTTTGGCAACAATTGGGAAACCAATCCAGAAGCTAAAGAATTCACCCTTGATATCATTCGAGATATGAAACATCGAGTGGAAGAGTGGTCAGACCAATATGGGTATCACTTCTCTATTTATTCAACACCGTCTGAAAGTCTGACAGACCGCTTCTGCCGCTTGGATACAGAGAAATTTGGCTCTATTCCAGACATTACTGATAAAGAATACTACACAAATTCCTTCCACTATGATGTGCGTAAAAATCCAACTCCTTTTGAAAAACTAGATTTTGAAAAGGTTTATCCAGAAGCGGGTGCATCAGGTGGCTTCATCCACTACTGTGAGTATCCAGTTCTTCAACAAAATCCAAAGGCCTTGGAAGCTGTTTGGGATTATGCTTATGACCGTGTAGGTTATCTCGGAACCAATACTCCAATTGACCGCTGTTACAAGTGTGATTTTGAAGGAGATTTTGAGCCGACAGAGAGAGGATTTGCTTGTCCTAACTGTGGTAATAACGATCCTAAAACAGTAGATGTTGTTAAACGAACTTGTGGTTATCTTGGAAACCCACAAGCTCGTCCGATGGTTAATGGGCGTCATAAGGAAATTGCTGCACGTGTGAAACACATGAACGGTTCTACTATCAAAACAGCAGGACATGAAGTAAGAAGTTAGAAAGAAATAGAATGGGAAAATATCAATTAGACGATAAGGGCAAGGCCTTGGTTCAACGATTTCACGAAAAACATTCAAAGGGTGGAGTCAATAAGAAAGACCGAGTGGCTATACTTAGAGAACAATATTTAAACAAAAACAAGAAAAAGTGAGAGTTGCCTCTCGCTTTTCTCTTAGTAGGAGGTAAAAATGATACTACGCAGACCAACATTAGCAGATAAAGAAACAGTTTTAGAGATGATGGCAGAGTTTGAACAGAGCCAGTCAGCCCATGATGGCGGATTTTGGGATGCTGAGAATTTTGTTTATGAAGAGTGGTTGGAAAGTAATCAGAATCATGAAATGGGGATTAATTTGCCTGAAGGGTGGGTGCCTGATATTCAGTTAGTTGCTTTTGCAAAAGATGGTAAAGCAGTTGGATTCCTCAACCTTCGATTGCGTCTCAATGACTTCTTATTGGAAGAAGGTGGTCATATTGGCTATTCCATCCGACCGTCTGAAAGAGGCAAAGGTTATGCCAAGGAAGCTCTCCGTCAGGGCTTGCAAGTTGCTAAAGAAAAGAACATCCATCGTGCTCTGGTGACTTGTAGCACAGAAAATCCAGCAAGCCGAGCTGTTATCTTAGCTAATGGTGGGGTGTTTGAGGATGTTCGCAATGGTGTAGAACGTTACTGGATAGAGTTGGAGTAGAAAGCATGACATGGAATACACCAAAACCAGGCGAGTGGAAGAGTGAGGAGCTTAGTCAAGGGCGTATCATTGACTATAAGGCTTTTAACTTTAAACAGTAGATGTTGTTAAACGAACTTGTGGCTATCTTGGAAACCCACAAGCTCGGCCGATGGTCAACGGACGTCATAAGGAAATTGCTGCGCGTGTCAAACACATGAACGGTTCTACTATCAAAACAGCAGGACATGAAGTAAGAAATTAGAAAGAGAGTGGGAAAATATCAATTAGACGATAAAGGTAAGGCCTTGGTCCAACGATTCCAAGAAAAGCATTCGAAAGGTGGAAGCAGCAAAAAAGACCGAGTAGTTAGCCTTAGAGAACAGTTTTTAAACAAAAAACAAGAAAAAGTGAGAATTGCCTCTCGCTTTTCCTATAGCGGGGAGGGGAATATGGAACTACGCAGACCAAGATTAGCAGATAAAGAAACAGTTTTAGAGATGATGGCAGAATTTGAAAAAAGCCAATCAGCCCACGATGGCGGATTTTGGGATACTGAGGGTTTTTCTTACGAGAATTGGCTAGAAACTAACCTTAATAAAGAAATGGGAATAAACTTGCCTGAAAATCGCGTCCCATCAATTCAGTTCGTTTTGTTTGATGAATCAGGCCATGCTTTAGGTTTTTTAAATTTACGGTTGAGACTGAATGAGGGACTGCTGAATTATGCAGGGAATATAGGATATTCTATTCGCCCATCTGAAAGAGGCAAAGGTTATGCCAAGGAAGCTCTCCGTCAAGGTCTACAAGTGGCTAAAGAAAAGAACATTCATCGTGCTCTGGTTACTTGTAGCACAGAAAATCCTGCCAGCCGAGCTGTTATCTTAGCTAATGGTGGAGAGTTGGAGGATGTTCGAAATGGAACGGAGCGCTACTGGATAGAGTTGGAGTAGAAAGCATGACATGGAATACACCAAAACCAGGCGAGTGGAAGAGTGAGGAGCTTAGTCAAGGGCGTATCATTGACTATAAGGCTTTTAACTTTGTGGATGGAGAAGGGGTGCGCAATTCTCTCTATGTAGCCGGCTGCATGTTTCACTGTGAGGGCTGTTACAATGTAGCGACCTGGTCTTTCAATGCAGGAATTCCTTATACGCCAGAATTGGAAGAACAAATCATGGCAGACTTAGCCCAGCCCTATGTTCAAGGATTGACTTTGTTAGGAGGAGAGCCATTCCTCAATACAGGTATTCTTTTGCCCCTTGTAAAACGCATTCGAAAGGAATTGCCAGAAAAAGACATCTGGTCTTGGACAGGCTACACTTGGGAAGAAATGATGCTGGAAACTACAGATAAGCTAGAGCTTTTATCTATGATTGATATCCTGGTCGATGGTCGCTATGATCGGAGCAAGAGAAATCTTATGCTTCAATTCCGCGGCTCTTCCAATCAACGAATTATCGATGTACAAAAGTCTCTCCAAAGTGGAAAGGTAGTCATTTGGGACAAGCTTAACGATGGAAAAGAAAGCTATGAACAGGTGAAGAGAGAATGAAGAAAAAAGAGTTAATAGAAAGACTAGTATCAGAAATAGACTCGGGAAGAATTAGGACGCTAGGTATCTACGGCCACGGCGCTTCAGGGAAATCAACTTTTGCTCAAGAATTATACCAAGTATTGGATGCTGAAAAGGTAAATTTACTAGAGACAGATCCCTATATTACTTCAGGACGACAATTAGTGGTACCTAAAGAGGCACCAGACCAAAAGGTGACAGCATGTTTACCGGTAGCGCATGAGTTGGCAAGTTTACAAAGAGATATTCTTGCTCTGCAAGCGGGTATGGACATCTTAACAATTGAGGAACCCTGGAAGGCTAGTGAGGTCTTATCGGGAGCAAAACCAATTCTGATAGTCGAAGGGATGTCTGTGGGTTTTCTACCCAAGGAACTTTTTGACAAAACCATTTGTTTCTACACAGATGAGGAGACCGAATTAAAGAGACGTCTAGCTCGAGATACGACTGTGAGAAATGGTGATGCATCCTTTATATTAGCTAGTCAGCAGATGAGACGGGAGCAGTATCTACAATACTATAAAGAAACCGAGTCAAGAGCTGATATCTTGGTAGATCAATCAGATGATAAATTTCAAATTAAAACTAACATTATATAGAAGAAAAGACAGATAATCTAGCACTTAAATATGAAAATTTATTAAAATGGAATAAGAAAACAGTTTCATCTAAAAAATTTAAAAAAACCTGTCAAATCCCTTGCAATCGCAGGGGCTTTGTGTTATTCTATTATGGTGCTGTAAATTACAGCTTTAGCTTTGATGCAAGAGGTTGCGACACGCTCGGTTGCATTGCCACGCAACGCGCGTCGGTTTTCTTGTGGAGCTAGCCTATTATCTTAAATAGACGAAAAGGAGAAAAAGATGGCAAACAAAAAAATCCGTATCCGTTTGAAAGCTTACGAACACCGTACGCTTGACACAGCGGCTGCAAAAATCGTAGAATCAGCTACTCGTACAGGTGCACAAGTTGCGGGTCCAATCCCACTTCCAACTGAGCGTAGCCTCTACACAATCATTCGTGCGACTCACAAATACAAAGACTCTCGCGAACAATTTGAAATGCGTACACACAAACGTTTGATCGATATCGTTAACCCAACTCAAAAAACAGTTGACGCTTTGATGAAATTGGATCTTCCAAGTGGTGTAAACGTAGAAATCAAACTTTAATTTAAAGCTTGATAACTTGAGCATAAAAAACGCTCGTTAAAAACTTTTTGAATAAAAAATATAGAAAAGGAACTATTTTCTCATGACAAAAGGAATCTTAGGGAAAAAAGTGGGAATGACTCAAATCTTCACTGAAGCTGGCGAATTGATCCCTGTAACAGTTATTGAAGCAACTCCAAACGTTGTTCTTCAAGTTAAAACTGTTGAAACAGACGGATACAACGCTATCCAAGTTGGTTTCGATGACAAACGCGAAGTATTGAGCAACAAACCTGCTAAAGGACATGTAGCAAAAGCTAACACGGCTCCTAAGCGCTTCATTCGTGAATTCAAAAACGTTGAAGGCTTGGAAGTTGGTGCTGAAATCACAGTTGAAACTTTCGCAGCTGGAGATGTTGTTGACGTAACTGGTACTTCTAAAGGTAAAGGTTTCCAAGGTGTTATCAAACGCCACGGACAATCACGTGGACCTATGGCTCACGGTTCTCGTTACCACCGTCGTCCAGGTTCTATGGGACCTGTTGCACCTAACCGCGTATTCAAAGGTAAAAACCTTGCAGGACGTATGGGTGGCGACCGTGTAACAATTCAAAACCTTGAAGTTGTACAAGTTGTTCCAGAAAAGAACGTTATCCTTATCAAAGGTAACGTACCAGGTGCTAAGAAATCTCTTATCACTATCAAATCAGCAGTTAAAGCTGGTAAATAATAAGGAAAGGGGAATACAGTCAAAATGGCAAATGTAACATTATTCGACCAAACTGGTAAACAAGCGGGCGAAGTTGTTCTTAACGATGCAATCTTTGGTATCGAACCAAACCAATCTGTTGTGTTTGATGTCATCATCAGCCAACGTGCTAGCCTTCGTCAAGGAACTCACGCTGTTAAAAACCGTTCAGCCGTTTCAGGTGGCGGACGCAAACCATGGCGTCAAAAAGGAACTGGACGTGCTCGTCAAGGTTCTATCCGCTCTCCACAATGGCGTGGTGGTGGAATCGTCTTCGGACCAACTCCACGTAGCTATGCGTACAAACTTCCTCAAAAAGTTCGTCGCCTTGCACTAAAATCTGTTTACTCAGAAAAAGTTGCTGAAAACAAATTTGTAGCCGTTGATTCTCTTGAATTTACAGCTCCAAAAACTGCTGAATTTGCAAAAGTTCTTGCAGCTTTGAGCATCGATTCTAAAGTCCTTGTTATTCTTGAAGAAGGAAACGAATTCGCAGCTCTTTCAGCTCGTAACCTTCCAAACGTGAAAGTTGCGACTGCTACAACTGCAAGTGTTCTTGACATCGCAAATAGTGACAAACTTCTTGTTACTCAAGCAGCTATCTCTAAAATCGAGGAGGTTCTTGCATAATGAATTTGTATGATGTTATCAAAAAACCTGTCATCACTGAAAGCTCAATGGCTCAACTTGAAGCAGGCAAATATGTATTTGAAGTTGACACTCGTGCGCACAAACTTTTGATCAAGCAAGCTGTTGAAGCTGCTTTCGAAGGTGTTAAAGTTGCAAATGTTAACACAATCAACGTAAAACCTAAAGCTAAACGTGTTGGACGTTACACTGGTTTTACTAACAAAACTAAAAAAGCAATCATCACACTTACAGCTGATTCAAAAGCAATCGAGTTGTTTGCTGCTGAAGCTGAATAATCTAAGGAGGAAATATCGTGGGAATTCGTGTTTATAAACCAACAACAAACGGTCGCCGTAATATGACTTCTTTGGATTTCGCTGAAATCACAACAAGCACACCTGAAAAAACTTTGCTTGTTGCTTTGAAGAACAAGGCTGGTCGTAACAACAACGGTCGTATCACAGTTCGTCACCAAGGTGGTGGACACAAACGTTTCTACCGTTTGGTTGACTTTAAACGTAACAAAGATAACGTTGAAGCAGTTGTTAAAACTATCGAGTACGATCCAAACCGTTCTGCAAACATCGCTCTTGTACACTACACTGACGGTGTGAAAGCATACATCATCGCTCCAAAAGGTCTTGAAGTTGGTCAACGTATCGTTTCAGGTCCTGAAGCAGATATCAAAGTAGGTAACGCTCTTCCACTTGCTAACATCCCAGTTGGTACTTTGGTCCACAACATTGAGTTGAAACCAGGTCGTGGTGGTGAATTGGTTCGTGCTGCTGGAGCTTCTGCTCAAGTATTGGGACAAGAAGGTAAATACGTTCTTGTTCGTCTTCAATCAGGCGAAGTTCGTATGATTCTTGGAACTTGTCGTGCTACAGTTGGTGTTGTCGGAAACGAACAACATGGACTTGTAAACCTTGGTAAAGCAGGACGTAGCCGTTGGAAAGGTATCCGCCCAACAGTTCGTGGTTCTGTAATGAACCCTAACGATCACCCACACGGTGGTGGTGAAGGTAAAGCACCAGTTGGTCGTAAAGCACCATCTACTCCATGGGGCAAACCTGCTCTTGGTCTTAAAACTCGTAACAAGAAAGCGAAATCTGACAAACTTATCGTTCGTCGTCGCAACGAGAAATAATTTAAAACTAGTCGCTTAAGCAACTAGGAAATTCCGCCAGCTCGGTAGCGCTCCTTGTGAGCGCAAGCCGCTGTGGTACAAAATTTAAAGGAGAAAATATAAAAATGGGACGCAGTCTTAAAAAAGGACCTTTCGTCGATGAGCATTTGATGAAAAAAGTTGAAGCTCAAGCTAACGACGAAAAGAAAAAAGTTATCAAAACTTGGTCACGTCGTTCAACGATCTTCCCAAGTTTCATTGGTTACACAATCGCAGTTTATGATGGACGTAAACACGTACCTGTTTACATCCAAGAAGACATGGTAGGTCACAAACTTGGTGAATTTGCACCAACTCGTACTTACAAAGGTCACGCCGCAGACGACAAGAAGACACGTAGAAAATAAGGAGAACATAAATGGCAGAAATTACTTCAGCTAAAGCAATGGCTCGCACAGTACGTGTTTCACCTCGTAAATCACGTCTTGTTCTTGACAACATCCGTGGTAAAAGCGTAGCCGATGCAATCGCAATTTTGACATTCACTCCAAACAAAGCTGCTGAAATCATCTTGAAAGTTTTGAACTCAGCTGTAGCTAACGCTGAAAACAACTTTGGTTTGGATAAAGCTAACTTGGTAGTATCTGAAGCATTCGCAAACGAAGGACCAACTATGAAACGTTTCCGTCCACGTGCGAAAGGTTCAGCTTCACCAATCAACAAACGTACAGCTCACATCACTGTAGCTGTTGCAGAAAAATAAGGAGGTAAAATCGTGGGTCAAAAAGTACATCCAATTGGTATGCGTGTCGGCATCATCCGTGATTGGGATGCCAAATGGTATGCTGAAAAAGAATACGCGGATTACCTTCATGAAGATCTTGCAATCCGTAAATTCGTTCAAAAAGAACTTGCTGACGCAGCTGTTTCAACTATTGAAATTGAACGCGCAGTAAACAAAGTTAACGTTTCACTTCACACTGCTAAACCAGGTATGGTTATCGGTAAAGGTGGTGCTAACGTTGATGCACTCCGTGCTAAACTTAACAAATTGACTGGAAAACAAGTACACATCAACATCATCGAAATCAAACAACCTGATTTGGATGCTCACCTTGTTGGTGAAGGAATTGCTCGTCAATTGGAGCAACGTGTTGCTTTCCGTCGTGCACAAAAACAAGCAATCCAACGTGCTATGCGTGCTGGAGCTAAAGGAATCAAAACTCAAGTATCAGGTCGTTTGAACGGTGCAGATATCGCCCGTGCTGAGGGATACTCTGAAGGAACTGTTCCACTTCACACACTTCGTGCAGATATCGATTACGCTTGGGAAGAAGCAGACACTACATACGGTAAACTTGGTGTTAAAGTATGGATCTACCGTGGTGAAGTTCTTCCAGCTCGTAAAAACACTAAAGGAGGTAAATAACCAATGTTAGTACCTAAACGTGTTAAACACCGTCGTGAATTCCGTGGTAAAATGCGCGGTGAAGCTAAAGGTGGAAAAGAAGTAGCATTCGGTGAATACGGTCTTCAAGCTACAACTAGCCACTGGATCACTAACCGCCAAATCGAAGCTGCTCGTATCGCCATGACTCGTTACATGAAACGTGGTGGTAAAGTTTGGATTAAAATCTTCCCACACAAATCATACACAGCTAAAGCTATCGGGGTTCGTATGGGATCTGGTAAAGGGGCACCTGAAGGTTGGGTAGCACCAGTTAAACGTGGTAAAGTAATGTTTGAAGTTGCTGGTGTATCTGAAGAGATCGCTCGTGAAGCGCTTCGTCTTGCTAGCCACAAATTGCCAGTTAAATGTAAATTCGTAAAACGTGAAGCAGAATAAGGAGAAGGCATGAAACTTAATGAAGTAAAAGAATTTGTTAAAGAACTTCGTGGTCTTTCTCAAGAAGAACTCGCGAAGCGCGAAAACGAATTGAAAAAAGAATTGTTTGAACTTCGTTTCCAAGCTGCTACTGGTCAATTAGAACAAACAGCTCGCTTGAAAGAAGTTAAAAAACAAATCGCTCGTATCAAAACAGTTCAATCTGAAGCGAAATAATAGACTAGGGAAGGAGAAATTTCAATGGAACGCAATAATCGTAAAGTTCTTGTTGGACGTGTTGTATCTGACAAAATGGACAAGACAATCACAGTTGTAGTTGAAACAAAACGTAACCACCCAGTCTATGGTAAACGTATTAACTACTCTAAAAAATACAAAGCACATGATGAAAACAATGTTGCCAAAGAAGGCGATATCGTACGTATCATGGAAACTCGTCCGCTTTCAGCTACAAAACGTTTCCGTCTTGTAGAAGTCGTTGAAGAAGCGGTTATCATCTAATCAAACCTGAAAGGAGAAAACTGAAATGATTCAAACAGAAACTCGTTTGAAAGTCGCAGACAACAGCGGTGCACGCGAAATCTTGACTATCAAAGTTCTTGGTGGTTCTAAACGTAAATTTGCGAACATCGGTGATGTTATTGTGGCATCTGTAAAACAAGCTACTCCTGGTGGTGCGGTTAAAAAAGGTGACGTTGTTAAAGCAGTTATCGTTCGTACTAAATCAGGTGCTCGTCGTGCTGATGGTTCATACATCAAATTTGACGAAAACGCAGCAGTTATTATCCGTGAAGATAAAACTCCTCGCGGAACACGTATCTTTGGCCCAGTTGCACGTGAATTGCGTGAAGGTGGCTTCATGAAGATCGTGTCACTTGCTCCAGAAGTACTTTAATTTTCACAGAGCAAAAACAAACAAACACAGTCCCCTGGCTTAGCCAGGGTGCCCATTGGGCGTAAGAATAAAAGGAGAAAAAAATGTTTGTAAAAAAAGGCGACAAAGTTCGCGTAATCGCTGGTAAAGATAAGGGAACAGAAGCTGTTGTCCTTACTGCCCTTCCAAAAGTAAACAAAGTTATCGTTGAAGGTGTTAACATCGTTAAGAAACACCAACGTCCAACTAACGAACTTCCTCAAGGTGGTATCATCGAGAAGGAAGCAGCTATACACGTATCAAACGTTCAAGTTTTGGACAAAAATGGTGTAGCTGGTCGTGTTGGTTACAAATTTGTAGACGGTAAAAAAGTTCGCTACAACAAAAAATCAGGCGAAGTGCTTGATTAATCACGAAGGAAAGGAGAAGTATAATGGCAAATCGTTTAAAAGAAAAATATCTTAATGAAGTAGTTCCTGCTTTGACAGAACAATTCAACTACTCATCAGTGATGGCTGTGCCTAAAGTAGATAAGATCGTTTTGAACATGGGTGTTGGTGAAGCTGTATCAAACGCTAAAAGCCTTGAAAAAGCTGCTGAAGAATTGGCGCTTATCTCAGGTCAAAAACCACTTATCACTAAAGCTAAAAAATCAATCGCCGGCTTCCGTCTTCGTGAAGGTGTTGCGATCGGTGCAAAAGTTACCCTTCGTGGTGAACGTATGTACGAATTCTTGGATAAATTGGTTTCAGTTTCACTTCCACGTGTGCGTGACTTCCATGGTGTTCCAACAAAATCATTTGATGGACGCGGGAACTACACACTTGGTGTGAAAGAACAATTGATCTTCCCAGAAATCAACTTTGATGACGTTGACAAAACTCGTGGTCTTGACATCGTTATCGTAACTACTGCTAACACTGACGAAGAGTCACGTGCATTGCTTACAGGCCTTGGAATGCCTTTTGCAAAATAATATAGGAGGTATAACTAATGGCTAAAAAATCTATGATTGCTAAGAACAAACGCCCAGCGAAGTTCTCTACTCAAGCATACACTCGCTGTGAACGTTGTGGACGTCCACACTCAGTTTACCGCAAGTTTAAACTTTGCCGTGTTTGCTTCCGTGAATTGGCATATAAAGGTCAAATCCCTGGTGTAACAAAAGCATCTTGGTAATTTAAGATATCAAGGGCGTCAAAACTCCAAGTGAAAATAGGAAACTTGACGAAGAAACTTTAGTTTCTAGAAAAGTTTATCTTTTTCACACAGAGTTTAGCCCGGGTTCAGTTGGGCTTGCCAATTTGAACACGAGCTACAGCTTTGGCAAAAAAGATCAATTTGCTTTGGAGCATCGCTCCTGCATCAAATTGCCTATTTTTGCTCTTGCTGTTACGCTCTTTGTATCATGTATTAACTAGCAAGTGCAACTTGCAAACTACTAGTAAGAGGAGAAAAATAAAATGGTTATGACTGACCCAATCGCAGACTTCCTAACTCGTATTCGTAACGCTAACCAAGCAAAACACGAAGTACTTGAAGTACCTGCATCAAACATCAAAAAAGGGATTGCTGAAATCCTTAAACGCGAAGGTTTTGTTAAGAACGTAGAAATCATCGAAGATGACAAACAAGGCATCATCCGTGTATTCCTTAAATACGGACCAAACGGTGAAAAAGTTATCACAAACTTGAAACGTGTTTCTAAACCAGGACTTCGTGTCTACAAAAAACGTGAAGACCTTCCAAAAGTACTTAACGGTCTTGGAATTGCTATCCTTTCAACTTCTGAAGGTTTGCTTACTGATAAAGAAGCACGCCAAAAGAACGTTGGTGGAGAAGTTATCGCTTACGTTTGGTAATATTTAGCTCCCAATTTCTTTGTGACTCGTCGTTATCGTCTCTTGCCTAACCCAAAGTTATGCCTGCGAGACGATGCCTAGATTCACTTTGAAATTGAAACCTAAATATTCCTTTAAATCGAGAAATCGATTTAACCCCGTGAAAACTGGCCGACAAGGCCTGACAATTTAACAGGAGAATAAAAACATGTCACGTATTGGTAATAAAGTTATCGTGTTGCCTGCTGGTGTTGAAATCACTAACAATGACAACGTTGTAACTGTAAAAGGACCTAAAGGAGAACTTACTCGTGAGTTCTCAAAAGATATTGAAATTCGTGTGGAAGGTACTGAAGTAACTCTTCACCGTCCAAACGATTCAAAAGAAATGAAAACTATCCACGGAACTACTCGTGCTCTTTTGAACAACATGGTTATTGGTGTATCAGAAGGATTCAAGAAACAACTTGAAATGCGTGGGGTTGGTTACCGTGCACAACTTCAAGGATCAAAACTTGTTTTGGCTGTTGGTAAATCACATCCAGACGAAGTTGAAGCTCCAGAAGGAATTACTTTTGAACTTCCAAACCCAACAACAATCGTTGTTAGCGGAATTTCAAAAGAAGTAGTTGGTCAAACAGCTGCTTACGTACGTAGCCTTCGTTCACCAGAACCATACAAAGGTAAAGGTATCCGTTACGTTGGCGAATATGTTCGTCTTAAAGAAGGTAAAACAGGTAAATAATATTGAGTGGTTGATTTTCAGCCACCAATATCATTTCCAACTTTGTGCATAGCACACGATTTAAAACTAAAGAGGTGAAAACTGTGATTTCTAAACCAGATAAAAACAAACTCCGCCAAAAACGCCACCGTCGCGTTCGCGGAAAACTCTCTGGAACTGCTGATCGCCCACGTTTGAACGTATTCCGTTCTAATACAGGCATCTACGCTCAAGTTATTGATGACGTAGCGGGTGTAACGCTCGCAAGTGCTTCAACTCTTGACAAAGAAGTTTCAAAAGGAACAAAAACTGAACAAGCCGTTGCTGTCGGTAAACTCGTTGCAGAACGTGCAAACGCTAAAGGTATTTCAGAAGTGGTGTTCGACCGCGGTGGATATCTATATCACGGACGTGTGAAAGCTTTGGCTGATGCAGCTCGTGAAAACGGATTGAAATTCTAATAGGAGGACACTAGAAAATGGCATTTAAAGACAATGCAGTTGAATTAGAAGAACGCGTAGTTGCTGTTAACCGTGTTACTAAAGTTGTTAAAGGTGGACGTCGTCTTCGTTTTGCAGCTCTTGTAGTCGTTGGTGACCACAACGGTCGCGTAGGATTTGGTACTGGTAAAGCTCAAGAAGTTCCAGAAGCAATCCGCAAAGCAGTAGAAGATGCTAAGAAAAACTTGATCGAAGTTCCTATGGTTGGAACAACAATCCCACACGAAGTTATTTCAGAATTCGGTGGAGCTAAAGTATTGTTGAAACCAGCTGTAGAAGGTTCTGGAGTTGCCGCTGGTGGTGCTGTTCGTGCCGTTATCGAGTTGGCAGGTGTGGCTGATGTTACATCTAAATCTCTTGGCTCAAATACTCCAATCAACATTGTTCGCGCAACTGTTGAAGGTTTGAAACAATTGAAACGCGCTGAAGAAGTTGCTGCCCTTCGTGGTATTTCAGTTTCTGATTTGGCATAAGAAAGGGGATAAAATGGCTCAAATTAAAATTACTTTGACTAAGTCTCCAATCGGACGCATTCCATCACAACGTAAAACTGTTGTAGCACTTGGACTTGGCAAATTGAACAGCTCTGTTATTAAAGAAGATAACCCAGCAGTACGTGGTATGATTACTGCAGTATCTCACTTGGTAACAGTTGAAGAAGTAAACTAATTAAATTTTAGGGGATGTGCAGTATACCATCCCCTAAAACTAGATATAGTCATCTTTGATGACAAACGTATAGGCGAGTTGATAGGAGAGACAACCTTTTCTCTCTTATCGGCGCTAGCATTTTACAAAAGAGGAGAAAATATATAATGAAACTTCATGAATTGAAACCTGCAGAAGGTTCTCGTAAAACTCGTAACCGTGTTGGTCGTGGTACTTCATCAGGTAACGGTAAAACATCTGGTCGTGGTCAAAAAGGTCAAAAAGCTCGTAGCGGTGGCGGAGTACGTCTTGGTTTTGAAGGTGGACAAACTCCATTGTTCCGTCGTCTTCCAAAACGTGGATTCACTAACATCAACGCTAAAGAATACGCAATTGTTAACCTTGACCAATTGAACGTCTTTGAAGATGGTGCAGAAGTAACTCCAGTTGTTCTTATCGAATCAGGAATTGTTAAAGCTGAAAAATCAGGTATCAAGATTCTTGGTAACGGTGAGTTGACTAAGAAATTGTCTGTAAAAGCAGCTAAATTCTCTAAATCAGCTGAAGAAGCTATCACTGCTAAAGGTGGTTCAGTAGAAGTCATCTAAGAGAGGTGACCTATGTTTTTTAAATTATTGAGAGAAGCCTTCAAAGTCAAGCAAGTTCGATCAAAAATTCTTTTTACAATTTTTATCGTCTTTGTCTTCCGTATCGGGACTAGCATTACGGTTCCATGGGTGAATGCCAATAGCTTGAATGCTTTGAGTGGTCTATCTTTTCTAAATATGTTAAGTTTGGTGTCTGGTAATGCCATGAAAAACTTTTCAGTTTTTGCACTTGGTGTTAGTCCATACATTACTGCTTCTATCGTTGTCCAACTCTTACAAATGGATTTATTACCAAAGTTTGTAGAGTGGGGCAAACAAGGGGAAGTTGGTCGTAGAAAATTGAACCAGGCAACTCGATATATTGCCCTTGTTCTTGCATTCGTGCAATCTATCGGAATTACTGCTGGTTTTAATGCTTTATCTGGAGCCAAACTTTTGACTGTTCCTTTAACACCACAAGTTTTCCTTGTGATTGGAGCAATCCTAACAGCGGGTAGTATGATTGTAACTTGGTTGGGAGAGCAAATTACTGATAAGGGTTATGGAAATGGTGTTTCCATGATTATCTTTGCGGGGATTGTTGCTTCAATTCCTGATATGATCAAGGGAATTTATGTTGACTACTTTGTCAATGTACCAAGCAGTCGCTTGACTTCATCCCTCATTTTTGTTGCTATCTTAATTGTAGCAGTCTTATTGATTGTTTACTTTACAACTTATGTTCAACAAGCTGAATATAAGATACCAATTCAGTATACTAAGGTAGCACAAGGAGCACCGTCAAGTTCCTATCTTCCATTGAAGATTAACCCTGCAGGAGTTATTCCAGTTATCTTTGCTAGCTCGATTACTGCAGCACCAGCGGCAATTTTACAATTTGTAAGTGCATCTGGTCTTGATTGGGCCTGGGTACGTAGTGCTCAGGAGTTGCTATCTACAACAGCCCCTACAGGTATCGCTTTGTACGCTCTGTTGATTATCCTCTTTACATTCTTCTATACATTTGTACAGATTAATCCAGAGAAGGCAGCAGAAAATTTGCAAAAGAGCGGTGCTTATATCCACGGAGTCCGTCCTGGTAAAGGGACAGAAGAGTATATGTCAAAACTTCTTCGTCGTCTCGCAACAGTCGGTTCCCTCTTCCTAGGTGTCATTTCTATTTTACCTATTGTAGCTAAGGATTTATTTGGTCTTTCAGAAGTCGTTGCTTTTGGGGGGACAAGTCTTTTGATCATTATCTCAACAGGTATTGAAGGAATTAAACAATTGGAAGGTTATTTATTGAAACGTAAGTATGTTGGTTTCATGAATACAACAGAATAATTGTAATAGAAAAGAAAATTCACTATTGCTCAGAGAGTGGAGTTTAAAAATCAAAGACCTTGTCAGATTTTTATCTCCTCTCTTCTATTTTGTTTTTAAATAGGAGTTGAAATGAATTTTTGCTTCTATTTAAAAACAAAAAAGGAGTTTGAATCATGAATCTTTTGATTATGGGCTTACCTGGTGCAGGTAAGGGTACACAGGCAGCAAAAATTGTTGAACAATTTCATGTTGCTCATATCTCAACAGGTGATATGTTCCGTGCAGCAATGGCTAACCAAACTGAAATGGGTGTCTTAGCTAAGTCTTATATCGACAAAGGCGAGTTGGTTCCAGATGAAGTTACAAATGGTATCGTGAAAGAGCGTCTCTCACAAGATGACATTAAAGAAACTGGTTTCTTGTTGGATGGGTACCCACGTACAATTGAACAAGCTCATGCCTTGGATAAAACTTTAGCTGAATTAGGGATTGAGCTTGAAGGTGTTATTAACATCGAAGTAAATCCAGATTGTCTTTTGGAGCGTTTGAGTGGTCGTATCATTCACCGTGAAACTGGCGAAACTTTCCACAAAGTTTTCAATCCACCAGTTGACTATAAAGAAGAAGACTATTACCAACGTGAAGATGACAAACCTGAAACAGTAAAACGTCGTTTGGATGTTAATATTGCCCAAGGTGAACCAATTATTGCCCACTATCGTGCAAAAGGTTTGGTACATGATATCGAAGGTAACCAAGATATCAATGATGTCTTTGCAGATATCGAAAAAGTATTGACAAAATTGAAATAAAAGCGTTTTTCATGCTTGCAAAATGTCTCTACAAATGTTATACTGAGTTAGTCTGACTTATAATTGTTGTCTCTGTGTCTAGAGGCATCAAATCGAAATTTATGGAGGTACTTTTGCGTGGCAAAAGACGATGTGATTGAAGTTGAAGGTAAAGTAGTTGATACTATGCCGAATGCAATGTTTACGGTTGAACTTGAAAATGGACATCAGATTTTAGCAACAGTTTCTGGTAAAATTCGTAAAAACTATATTCGTATTTTAGCGGGAGATCGTGTTACTGTCGAAATGAGTCCATATGACTTGACACGTGGACGTATCACTTACCGCTTTAAATAATCGAAAAACTTGGAGGGATAAGAAATGAAAGTAAGACCATCGGTCAAACCAATTTGCGAATACTGTAAAGTAATTCGTCGTAATGGTCGTGTTATGGTAATTTGCCCAGCAAATCCAAAACACAAACAACGTCAAGGATAAGATAGAAAGGAGAAAACATGGCTCGTATTGCTGGAGTTGACATTCCAAATGACAAACGCGTAGTAATTTCATTGACTTATGTGTACGGTATCGGACTTCCAACATCTAAGAAAATCTTGGCAGCTGCTGGAATTTCAGAAGATGTACGTGTTCGCGATCTTACACCAGATCAAGAAGATGCTATCCGTCGTGAAGTGGATGCAATTAAAGTTGAAGGTGACCTTCGTCGTGAAGTTAACTTGAACATCAAACGTTTGATGGAAATCGGTTCATACCGTGGTATCCGTCACCGTCGTGGACTTCCTGTCCGTGGACAAAACACTAAAAACAACGCTCGCACTCGTAAAGGTAAAGCTGTTGCGATTGCTGGTAAGAAAAAATAATATAGGAGGTAAAAGTCTTGGCTAAACCAACACGTAAACGTCGTGTGAAAAAGAATATCGAATCTGGTATTGCTCATATTCACGCTACATTTAATAACACTATTGTTATGATTACTGATGTGCATGGTAATGCAATTGCTTGGTCATCAGCTGGTGCTCTTGGTTTCAAAGGTTCTCGTAAATCTACACCATTTGCTGCTCAAATGGCTTCTGAAGCTGCTGCTAAATCTGCACAAGAACACGGTCTTAAGTCAGTTGAAGTTACTGTTAAAGGTCCAGGTTCTGGTCGTGAGTCAGCTATTCGTGCTCTTGCTGCCGCTGGTCTTGAAGTAACAGCAATTCGTGATGTGACTCCAGTGCCACACAATGGTGCTCGTCCTCCAAAACGTCGCCGTGTATAATCATAACCTTACACTGCTTTTCGTTTAAGAGGGAGTAACTAAATGATCGAGTTTGAAAAACCAAATATAACAAAAATTGATGAAAATAAAGATTATGGCAAGTTTGTAATCGAACCGCTTGAACGTGGTTACGGTACAACACTTGGTAACTCTCTTCGTCGTGTACTTCTAGCTTCTCTTCCAGGGGCTGCTGTAACATCTATCAATATCGAAGGTGTATTGCATGAATTTGATACAGTTCCGGGTGTTCGCGAAGACGTGATGCAAATCATTCTGAACATCAAAGGTATTGCAGTAAAATCTTACGTTAAAGACGAAAAGATCATTGAACTAGATGTGCAAGGTCCTGCTGAAATTACAGCTGGAGATATCTTGACAGATAGCGACATTGAAATTGTAAATCCAGATCATTATCTCTTTACAATCGGTGAAGGTTCTTCTCTAAAAGCGACAATGACTGTTAACAGTGGTCGTGGATATGTACCTGCTGATGAAAACAAAAAAGATAATGCACCAGTTGGAACACTTGCTGTAGATTCTATTTATACACCAGTTACAAAAGTCAACTATCAAGTTGAACCTGCTCGTGTAGGTAGCAATGATGGTTTCGACAAATTAACCCTTGAAATCTTGACTAATGGAACAATTATTCCAGAAGATGCTTTAGGGCTTTCAGCACGTATCTTGACAGAGCACCTTGATTTGTTTACAAATCTTACAGAGATTGCTAAGTCAGCAGAAGTGATGAAAGAAGCTGATACTGAATCGGACGACCGTATCTTGGAACGTACGATTGAGGAACTTGACTTGTCTGTGCGTTCATACAACTGTTTGAAACGTGCCGGTATCAACACTGTGCATGATTTGACAGAAAAATCTGAAGCAGAGATGATGAAAGTAAGAAATCTTGGACGCAAGAGTTTGGAAGAAGTGAAAGTCAAACTCATTGATTTGGGTCTTGGATTAAAAGATAAATAAAGGAGGAATAAATGGCTTACCGTAAACTAGGACGCACTAGCTCACAACGTAAAGCAATGCTTCGCGATTTGACAACTGACCTTTTGATCAACGAATCAATCGTAACAACTGAAGCTCGTGCTAAAGAAATCCGTAAAACTGTTGAAAAAATGATTACTCTAGGTAAACGTGGTGATTTGCATGCACGTCGTCAAGCAGCTGCTTTCGTACGTAATGAAATCGCATCTGAAAACTATGATGAAGCAACTGATAAGTACACTTCTACTACAGCACTTCAAAAATTGTTCTCAGAAATCGCACCTCGTTATGCTGAGCGTAACGGTGGATACACTCGTATCCTTAAAACTGAACCACGTCGTGGTGATGCAGCGCCAATGGCGATCATCGAATTAGTATAAAATCATCAATTTTGTTGAGTGTTATGATGATGGAGTCTTGTGCTCTTAGTCTAGCTCTGGTCTACCGCTAGGACTTATGTCCTAGCGGGAACACTCATCATAAGATGATAAGGTAGACGCTTGTTTACGAAATTGTTTTTTACTTAAGAACAATTTCGTAAGCAGGCGTTTTTGAGTATTTTAGTAAGAAATATGCTATACTATTGAAAAAGAAAATCAACAATGTTCATTTTCTCAAAAATATTCTATAAAGAGGTTATGTGCCAATAAATTATCAGTTTTAAGTTCTAAACTAGCGACTTGGTAAAAAATATTAGCCTGGTACAAGATCAACTAAGAGATTTTTTTAGGGTTTCAACTTGGATAATTATTCACTATTAAGTGATTTAGTTACTCTATCCTCATTTTTCATTTTATTTTTGTCCAAAATGGATATCGTTCTGTGTTAGAAATGGAGTTTAATCATGAAAGCTATTATTACTGTTGTTGGTAAAGATAAATCTGGAATTGTTGCAGGTGTTGCGACAAAAATTGCTGAATTAGGCTTAAATATTGATGATATCTCACAAACAGTCTTGGACGAATTCTTTACTATGATGGCTGTGGTATCTAGTGATGAAAAACAAGATTTTACACATCTTAGAAACGAATTTGAGGTTTTTGGTCAGACTTTGAATGTCAAAATCAATATTCAAAGTGCGGCTATTTTTGATGCTATGTACAATATCTAGGAGGTATTTATGGATATTAGACAAGTTACCGAAACAATCGCAATGATTGAGGAGCAAAACTTCGACATTAGAACCATTACCATGGGGATTTCCCTTTTGGACTGTATCGATCCAGATATCAATCGTGCTGCGGACAAAATATATGAAAAGATTACTACAAAAGCAGCTAATTTAGTGGCTGTTGGAGATGAAATTGCGGCTGAGTTAGGAATTCCTATTGTGAATAAACGTGTGTCAGTAACTCCAATTTCCTTGATTGGTGCTGCTACCGATGCGACGGATTATGTAGTCTTAGCTAAAGCACTGGATAAAGCTGCGAAAAAAATTGGTGTTGACTTCATTGGTGGTTTTTCAGCCTTGGTACAAAAGGGTTATCAAAAAGGTGATGAAATCCTTATCAACTCCATTCCTCGTGCTTTGGCAGAAACGGATAAGGTGTGTTCATCAGTAAATATTGGTTCGACTAAATCGGGTATCAATATGACCGCAGTAGCGGATATGGGACGCATTATCAAGGAAACAGCTTCTTTATCTGATATGGGGGCGGCTAAATTGGTTGTATTTGCCAACGCGGTAGAGGACAATCCTTTTATGGCAGGCGCTTTTCATGGGGTTGGTGAAGCAGATGTCATCATCAATGTCGGTGTTTCTGGTCCAGGTGTTGTTAAACGTGCCTTGGAAAAGGTTCGTGGTCAGAGCTTTGATGTTGTTGCTGAAACTGTTAAAAAGACAGCCTTCAAGATTACCCGCATTGGTCAATTAGTTGGTCAAATGGCTAGTGAGCGACTTGGAGTTGATTTTGGAATTGTCGATCTGAGTTTGGCTCCAACTCCAGCAGTGGGTGATTCTGTAGCCCGTGTCCTTGAGGAAATGGGGTTAGAGACAGTTGGGACTCATGGAACGACTGCTGCCTTGGCTCTCTTGAACGACCAAGTTAAAAAAGGTGGAGTTATGGCTTGCAACCAAGTTGGTGGTTTGTCTGGTGCTTTTATCCCAGTTTCTGAGGACGAGGGGATGATTGCTGCTGTGCAAAATGGCTCCCTTAATTTGGAAAAACTAGAAGCTATGACGGCTATCTGTTCAGTTGGTTTGGATATGATTGCCATTCCTGAAGATACACCTGCAGAAACGATTGCGGCAATGATTGCGGATGAAGCTGCTATCGGAGTCATCAATATGAAAACAACTGCTGTACGTATTATTCCAAAAGGAAAAGAAGGCGATATGATTGAATTTGGTGGCCTTCTAGGAACGGCTCCGGTCATGAAAGTTAACGGTGCCTCGTCTGTTGACTTCATTGCACGTGGAGGGCAAATTCCGGCTCCAATCCATAGTTTTAAAAATTAAAAAGAAGTGGAATCTATTTAAGTTGGATTTAAGGATAGACCTGTATACTACTATCATTAAATAAAGACCTCCTAACTTTATTTAATTAAAATCCTAACTTTTTCATAATAATCTCCTACAAAAGTCACTCTTTGGAGTGACTTTTGTTTTATATCAAGAGAAAATAAAGAAAGTAGCATGTTCAAATTTGTAAATTTGTTCAAAAATAAGATGATTTAAAGGATAAAACCAGTTTTTTCATTCTGTAAAATGGGCTAAAACCTTGCTATGATTGGCTTTTTGAAAAATTATGGTATAATAGTAGTAGTTTTAATAGATGGAGTTGAATTTTGAAAAAACGCTTTCGTGTAAAAAAAGAGAAAGATTTTAGTGCAATATTTAAAAAAGGGGAGAGTTTTGCTAATCGTAAATTTGTTATTTATCGATTAGAAAATAATGAACAGCATTTTCGAGTTGGCCTATCTGTCAGTAAAAAATTAGGAAACGCTGTCACAAGGAATCAGATCAAAAGAAGAATTCGACATATTTTGATTGAACATAAAAATCAGCTGGTTGAAAATGTAGATTTTGTTGTGATTGCTCGAAAAGGTGTTGAAATCTTGGACTACGCGGAAATGGAAAAAAATCTACTTCACGTATTAAAGTTATCAAAGATTTACCAGGAAGGAAATGGGAGTGAAAAAGAAATTACAGTTGACTAGCTTAATGGTGCTTGCTTTATTTGTGATGAGCGCCTGCACGGCTAGTGGTACGACGAGTGAGATTACAGCTGAATCAACAGGTTTTTGGAGTAAATTTGTTTATTTTTTTGCTGAAACCATTCGCTTTTTATCATTTGATACAAGTATTGGTCTGGGGATTATTTTATTTACCCTTCTAATCAGAACCATTCTTTTACCAGTCTTTCAGATACAAATGGTGGCATCTAGAAAGATGCAAGAAGTACAACCACTGGTTAAAGAGTTGCGAGAACGTTATCCGGGACGGGATATGGAGAGCCGTACCAAGTTGGACCAAGAAATGCGTCAGTTGTTCAAGCAACATGGTGTCAAACAGTCAGCTTCTCTTTGGCCAATCTTAATCCAAATGCCAGTCTTGTTGGCCTTGTTCCAAGCTTTGAGTAGGGTAGAATTTCTAAAAACGGGTCATTTCTTATGGATTAACCTTGGCGGCGTTGATACGACTTTTGTTTTGCCTATTCTGGCAGCTATCTTTACTTTCCTTAGCACCTGGTTATCCAATAAGGCCATGGTTGAGAAAAATGGCGCCATGACAGGGATGATGTATGCAATGCCAGTCATAATTTTCTTCTTTGCCATGTATTCACCAAGTGGGGTTGCCTTATACTGGGCGGTATCCAATGCTTATCAGGTGCTCCAAACTTATTTGCTCAACAATCCATTTAAGATTATTGCAGAGCGTGAGGCGGGAGTACAGGCTAAGAAGGATTTAGAAATCAAGAAGAGAAAAGCTCTCAAGAAAGCACAGAAAAAGAAAAAGTAAGGAGGAATCTTGTAATGGTATTATTTACAGGTTCAACTGTTGAGGAAGCAATCCAAACGGGATTGAAGGAATTGGGGATTCCTAGAATGAAGGCGCATATTAAGGTTGTCTCAAGGGAGAAAAAAGGTTTCTTTGGCCTTTTTGGGAAGAAACCAGCGCAAGTTGATATCGAAGCAATTAGTGAGACAACTGTTGTTAAGGCAAATCAGCAAGCAGTCAAAGGAGTTCCAAAGGAAGTTAATGCTAAGAACGAACCCGTTAAGACTGTTAGTGAGGCAACCGTAGACTTAGGGCATGTTGTTGAAGCAATCAAGAAAATCGAGGAAGAAGGGCAAGGGATCTCTGAAGAGGTTAAGGCCGAAATTCTAAAAAATGAGAAAAAGGCTAGTACAATTTTAGAGGAGACTGGTCATATTGCCATTCTAAAAGATTTACTGCCAGAAGAATCTAAAGAGCAAGAAGAAGTCGATCAGAATGATGATTTAGAAAATCTAGGTTTGAAGATTGAACCGACCTATGATATTGACCAGGTGGTCGAAGAAGTGACCAACTATGTTCAAGGTATTATTGATGATATGGATGTTGAGGGAGCAATTTCAAGTACCTCAAATCGCCGTTCTATCAATATGCAAATTGATACCAATGAACCGGGCCGTATTATCGGTTACCATGGTAAGGTTTTGAAATCTCTTCAACTTTTAGCACAAAATTATCTTTATAACCGCTATTCAAGAACCTTCTATATTACCATCAATGTTAATGATTATGTAGAACACCGTGCAGAAGTCTTGCAAAGTTATGCACAGAAGTTAGCTACACGTGTCCTAGAAGAGGGGCGTAGTCAGGTGACTGATCCAATGTCTAGCAGCGAACGTAAAATCATCCATCGTATTATTTCACGTATGGAGGGTGTCACTAGTTATTCAGAAGGTGATGAACCAAATCGTTACGTTGTGGTTGATACAGAATAATCAAAGCAAAATCAGGGGCATCCTGATTTTTTGCTAGCTAAGGAAGATTGAGCCTATGTTGAATACAATGAGAGAATATCTAGCTTTCTCTGGTTTACAGTATCAAAAACCCGAGAGGGCAGGTCAAGAAGCTGAAAAAATGCTTTATTTGAGGAGCAAGGGGCAGGAGGCCAGAAAGGTCTTTACACACTTAGCCAAGGCTTTTCAGGAAAGACATCCAGAATGGGATCTCCAAGGGACGAGTCAGTGGATGAATCAAGCCCAACGTTTGCGACCGCATTTCTGGGCCTATCTACAGCGTGAGGGAGAAGTGACAGAATCGATGTTGGCCCTTCGTTTGTATGGAAGCCTTTCTGATTTTGGAGTTTCACTAGAAGTGAGTTTTATTGAGCGTAAGAAGGATGAGCGAACATTAGGCAAACAAGCCAAGGTCTTAGAAGTTCCAGTGATAGACGGAATTTACTATTTAGTCTACTCAAATGGAGAAAGTCACAAGATGGAGGCTACTGAGGAAAATCGTCAAATTTTAAGAGAAAAACTATCCCATCAGGAAGTTCGCAAAGTTTTAGTTAAATCGGATGTTCCAGTGACAGACAGACAATCTCTAGACAAGTTTTTAGATGAATTAGATAAATATTTTGAAAAACTGTTACCTTACTATCAAGCAACTAGAAATTAGTATAATCGATTGATTCATTTTATAGTAAATTGTTTTATTGCTATTCTAGGTATTTTTTCATATAATAGTAAAATAAGATGCGTGATAGACCTATCACCTCAAAGAGAAAGGAAATTCTATGTCAAATCTATCTGTTAATGCGATTCGTTTTCTAGGTATTGACGCTATCAATAAAGCGAACTCAGGTCACCCAGGTGTGGTTATGGGAGCTGCACCGATGGCATACAGCCTATTCACTAAAGAACTTCGTATCAATCCAGCTCAACCAAACTGGATTAACCGCGACCGTTTCATTCTTTCAGCTGGTCACGGATCAATGCTTCTTTATGCTCTTCTTCATCTTTCTGGATTTGAAGATGTGAGCATGGATGAAGTGAAGAGCTTCCGTCAATGGGGATCTAAAACTCCAGGTCACCCAGAATTTGGTCATACAGCAGGGGTTGATGCAACAACAGGCCCTCTAGGACAAGGGATTGCGACTGCGACAGGTTTTGCACAAGCAGAACGTTTCCTTGCGGCTAAGTACAACCGTGAAGGTTATAACATCTTTGACCACTACACTTACGTTATCTGTGGAGATGGTGACTTGATGGAAGGTGTTTCAAGTGAAGCTGCTTCTTATGCAGGCTTGCAAAAGCTTGACAAGTTGGTTGTTCTTTATGATTCAAATGATATCAACTTGGATGGAGAGACAAAAGATTCTTTCACAGAAAGTGTCCGTGATCGTTACAATGCTTATGGTTGGCATACAGCCTTGGTAGAAGATGGAACAGACTTAGAAGCTATTCATGCTGCTATTGAAGAAGCTAAGGATTCAGGAAAACCATCTTTGATCGAAGTGAAAACTGTTATTGGTTATGGTTCTCCAAACAAACAAGGGACTAATGCCGTACACGGTGCTCCTCTTGGTGCAGACGAAACTGCAGCAACTCGCCAAGCCCTTGGTTGGGGCTACGAACCATTTGAAATCCCGGCAGAAGTTTATGCTGATTTCAAAGAAAATGTTGCAGACCGTGGTGCATCAGCATACGAAGCATGGACAAAACTAGTCGCAGATTACAAAGAAGCTCACCCAGAACTTGCTGCAGAAGTGGAGGCAATCATTGAAGGACGCGATCCAGTTGAGGTGACTCCAGAAGACTTCCCAGCTTTAGAAAATGGCTTCTCTCAAGCAACTCGTAACTCAAGTCAGGATGCTTTGAATGTAGTAGCTGCTAAATTGCCAACCTTCCTTGGTGGATCAGCTGACCTTGCTCATTCAAATATGACTTACATCAAAACTGATGGACTTCAAGATGATGCAAATCGCTTAAATCGTAACATCCAATTTGGTGTTCGTGAATTTGCTATGGGTACAGTCTTAAACGGAATGGCTCTTCACGGTGGACTTCGTGTTTATGGTGGAACATTCTTCGTCTTCTCAGACTATTTGAAAGCGGCTGTACGTTTGTCAGCCTTGCAAGGTCTTCCTGTAACTTATGTCTTCACCCACGATTCAATCGCAGTTGGTGAAGATGGACCAACTCATGAGCCGATTGAACATTTGGCAGGACTTCGTGCAATTCCAAACCTCAATGTTTTCCGTCCGGCAGATGCGCGTGAAACTCAAGCAGCTTGGTATCAAGCAGTGAAGAGCGAGAAAACACCGACTGTTCTCGTCTTGACTCGTCAAAACTTGACTGTTGAGGAAGGAACAGACTTTGATAAGGTTGCGAAAGGTGCTTACGTTGTATATGAAAATGCAGCAGACTTTGACACTATCTTGATTGCGACTGGTTCAGAGGTTAATCTGGCTGTTGCAGCTGCTAAAGAATTGGCAAGTCAAGGTGGCAAAGTTCGCGTAGTCAGCATGCCATCTACAGATATATTTGACGCACAAGATGCAGCCTACAAAGAAGAAATCTTACCAAATGCAGTTCGTCGCCGTGTAGCAGTTGAAATGGGAGCAACTCAAAACTGGTATAAATACGTTGGTCTTGATGGAGCAGTTCTTGGTATTGATACCTTTGGAGCATCTGCCCCAGCACCAAAAGTTTTAGCAGAATATGGATTTACAGTTGAAAACTTAGTAGAACTTGTAAACAACTTGAAATAAGAAAAATCAGGGCATTTGCTCTGGTTTTTTATTGACCTAAAATCAAGGTGCAATCTTGTAAAAACAAGTGAAATTTGATATAGTAGTTTTATCTGAATTACAAAGGAGTAAAAAATAATGGGTGGGAATTTAACATTCTTGATTATGCTTGTTTTGATGTTCGGCTTGATGTTCTTCATGCAACGTTCTCAAAAGAAACAAGCTGAAAAACGTATGGAGAGCCTCAACAAACTTCAAAAAGGCTACGAAGTAATCACTATCGGTGGTCTCTACGGTACAGTCGACGAAGTTGATACTGAAAACAAAACGATTGTACTTGATGTAGACGGAGTATACTTGACTTTCGAATTAGGTGCAATTAGAACAGTTTTGCCAGTCAAAGAAGCTGTCACACCTGAAGGTGCAGTTATCGAAGAAGGCAGTGCTATTGAAGAATAAAACGGGGTGGAATGCATTCCCGTTTTTCTATAAATGAGAGGAACAATGATGAAAAAAGTTGTCTTTGTCTGTCTTGGCAATATTTGTCGTAGTCCCATGGCGGAATTTGTAATGAAATCCCTGACCGATAAATATGAGATTCAAAGTCGAGCGACTTCTTCCTGGGAACACGGTAATCCAATCCACAAAGGAACGCAAGGAATCTTTCGAAGTCATGGCGTTCCTTATGATACTTCAAAAACTTCCCAACAAATTTCTAAAAAAGATTTTGAGTATTTTGACTATATCATTGGGATGGATGAGTCTAATCTCGCTGATTTGCGTGAGATGTGTCCACAGGATCAACAATACAAGATACAGCCTTTTGCATCTGAAAGCGTTCCAGATCCCTGGTATACAGGTGATTTTGAAGAAACTTATGACCGAGTTTTAACTGGTTGCCAGGCTTGGTTAAGTCGCTTAGAAAATGAGAGTGAACATGGAAAATTTAAAAAAACTCTATGAAAAATATAGTGTCTATTTAACACGTCCCCGTTTAGAAATTGCGACAGTGATCATCATTGTTGTCTGTGCAGGTCTCGTATTTCTGACCAATCTTCCAAAACAGGGCGTTCTTAAGCTTGATAACGATGCTATTATTTATGACGGGAGCCTAGTTCGTGGTAAGATGAATGGTCAGGGCACTGTTACCTTCTCAAACGGTGATACCTATACTGGAGAATTTAGCAATGGTGCCTTCAATGGTAAAGGTACCTACCAAGCTAAAGCAGGTTGGGTATATGAGGGAGACTTTGTAAATGGCCAAGCTGAAGGAAAAGGAAAACTGACTACCGAACAAGAAGTAGTCTATGAAGGGGACTTCAAACAAGGTTTATTTCAACAAGCACAATAACCTCCTCCTAGAAGGAGGTATTCTTCCAGAACAACAGAAAGCGCTTACATGGAAATAAAAACGGCTTACAAGACTGTTTTACAACTAAGTTTGTGAAAAATAAAACTTTTATGGAATAATTCACAAACTTTAAGTGAAAAAGCGCATGTGTGGGTATATTTGAAATTGTTTTCACAAACAAATAAAAAAAGTTTGTGAAATGTCTATGAAACTGTTTACAAACGTTTAAAAAAGAGTTATAATGAACTTGTGAAAAAATTAACAAAGGACTTACAATCCTTGAAAGCTATGGAGGAAAATATGGCTGATAAAAAAACTGTAACACCAGAAGAAAAGAAACTCGCTGCTGAAAAGCATGTCGATGGTTTGGTGCAAAAAGCTTTAGTTGCTCTTGAAGAAATGCGTAAACTCGACCAAGATCAAGTCGATTATATCGTAGCAAAAGCTTCAGTTGCAGCACTTGATGCTCACGGAGAATTGGCTTTACATGCCTTTGAAGAAACAGGACGTGGAGTATTTGAAGATAAAGCAACTAAAAACCTATTTGCTTGTGAGCACGTAGTAAACAACATGCGCCACACTAAAACAGTTGGTGTTATCGAAGAAGATGATGTAACAGGATTGACTCTTATCGCTGAACCAGTTGGTGTTGTTTGTGGTATCACTCCAACAACTAACCCAACTTCAACAGCAATCTTTAAAGCGTTGATTTCATTGAAGACTCGTAATCCTATTGTCTTTGCATTCCACCCATCAGCTCAAGAATCATCAGCTCACGCAGCTCAAATCGTTCGTGATGCAGCGATTAAAGCAGGTGCTCCTGAAAACTGTGTACAGTGGATTACTGAACCATCTATGGAAGCAACTAGTGCATTGATGAACCACGAAGGTATTGCAACAATCCTTGCAACAGGTGGTAATGCCATGGTTAAAGCTGCATATTCATGTGGTAAACCAGCTCTTGGGGTAGGTGCCGGAAACGTTCCAGCTTATGTTGAAAAATCAGCTAACATCCGCCAAGCTGCTCACGATATCGTAATGTCTAAATCATTTGACAATGGTATGGTCTGTGCATCTGAACAAGCGGTTATCATTGATAAAGAAATTTACGATGAATTTGTAGCAGAGTTCAAATCTTACCATACTTACTTTGTAAACAAAAAAGAAAAAGCCCTTCTTGAAGAGTTCTGTTTCGGCGTGAAAGCAAACAGCAAAAACTGTGCTGGTGCAAAATTGAACGCTGACATCGTTGGTAAACCAGCAACTTGGATTGCAGAACAAGCAGGATTTACGGTTCCAGAAGGAACAAACATTCTTGCTGCAGAATGTAAAGAAGTTGGTGAAAACGAGCCATTAACTCGTGAAAAATTGTCACCAGTTATCGCAGTTTTGAAAGCTGAAAGCCGTGAAGATGGTATTGCTAAAGCTCGTCAAATGGTTGAATTTAACGGTCTTGGACACTCAGCTGCCATCCATACTGCTGATGAAGAATTGACTAAAGAATTTGGTAAAGCTGTTAAAGCTATTCGTGTTATCTGTAACTCACCTTCTACTTTCGGTGGTATCGGGGACGTTTACAATGCCTTCTTGCCATCATTGACACTCGGATGTGGTTCTTACGGACGTAACTCAGTTGGGGATAACGTTAGCGCCATTAACCTCTTGAACATCAAAAAAGTCGGAAGACGGAGAAATAACATGCAATGGATGAAACTTCCTTCAAAAACATACTTTGAACGTGATTCAATTCAATACCTTCAAAAATGTCGTGACGTTGAGCGTGTCATGATCGTTACTGACCACGCTATGGTAGAGCTTGGCTTCCTTGATCGTATCATCGAACAACTTGACCTTCGTCGCAATAAGGTTGTTTACCAAATCTTTGCAGATGTAGAACCAGATCCAGATATCACTACAGTTGAACGTGGTACTGAGATTATGCGCTCTTTCAAACCAGATACAATCATCGCTCTTGGTGGTGGATCACCAATGGATGCTGCTAAAGTTATGTGGCTCTTCTACGAGCAACCAGAAGTGGACTTCCGTGACCTTGTACAAAAATTCATGGATATCCGTAAACGTGCCTTCAAATTCCCATTGCTTGGTAAGAAGACTAAATTCATCGCGATCCCAACTACATCTGGTACAGGATCTGAAGTAACTCCATTTGCCGTTATCTCTGATAAAGCAAACAACCGTAAATACCCAATCGCTGACTACTCATTGACACCAACTGTGGCAATCGTAGACCCTGCTTTGGTATTGACAGTTCCTGGATTTGTAGCCGCTGATACTGGTATGGACGTATTGACTCACGCAACTGAAGCTTACGTATCACAAATGGCTAGTGACTATACTGATGGTCTTGCTCTTCAAGCAATCAAACTTGTATTCGAAAACCTTGAAAGCTCAGTTAAGAATGCAGACTTCCACTCACGTGAGAAAATGCATAACGCTTCAACAATCGCTGGTATGGCCTTTGCGAATGCCTTCCTAGGTATTTCTCACTCAATGGCTCACAAGATTGGTGCGCAATTCCACACAGTTCACGGACGTACAAATGCAATCTTGCTTCCATACGTTATCCGTTACAACGGTACTCGCCCAGCTAAGACAGCTACATGGCCTAAGTACAACTACTACCGTGCAGACGAGAAATATCAAGATATCGCTCGTATGCTTGGACTTCCAGCTTCTACACCAGAAGAAGGGGTGGAATCTTACGCAAAAGCTGTCTACGAACTTGGTGAGCGCGTAGGTATCCAAATGAACTTCAAAGCACAAGGTATTGACGAAAAAGAATGGAAAGAACATTCACGTGAATTGGCCTTCCTTGCTTATGAAGACCAATGTTCACCTGCTAACCCACGTCTTCCAATGGTTGACCATATGCAAGAAATCATCGAAGATGCTTACTATGGTTACAAAGAAAGACCAGGACGCCGTAAATAATTGATTATCAGCCAAAACCGAGGGTAAACCTCGGTTTTTTATGCTTAGAGAATATATTTTTTATTAAGAAATGCATAGAATTGGAGTAGGCCGCAAGGCTAAGTAAAGAAATGAAAATATTACCAAAGCTTATCAGAAAAACAAGGCCAGCGCTTGCAATTAAACTAAAATAGTTATATAATAGGTATGTTGAAAGGTGATTTGTAGTGATTCAAGTTACTCTTTTCACAATAAAATTTTCATGATTTTCATAAGGAGGAAATCACTAATGGTAGTTAAAGTTGGTATTAACGGTTTCGGACGTATCGGTCGTCTTGCTTTCCGCCGTATCCAAAACGTAGAAGGTGTTGAAGTTACTCGCATCAACGACCTTACAGATCCAGTTATGCTTGCACACTTGTTGAAATATGACACAACTCAAGGTCGTTTCGACGGAACTGTGGAAGTTAAAGAAGGTGGATTTGAAGTTAACGGTAAATTCGTTAAAGTTTCTGCTGAACGTGATCCAGAACAAATTGACTGGGCTAACGACGGTGTAGAAATCGTTCTTGAAGCAACTGGTTTCTTTGCTACTAAAGCAGCTGCTGAAAAACACTTGCACCCAGGTGGAGCTAAAAAAGTTGTTATCACTGCTCCTGGTGGATCAGATGTTAAAACAGTTGTATTTAACACTAACCACGACGTTCTTGACGGTACTGAAACAGTTATCTCAGGTGCTTCATGTACTACAAACTGCTTGGCTCCAATGGCTAAAGCTCTTCAAGATAACTTCGGTGTTGTTGAAGGATTGATGACTACTATCCACGCTTACACTGGTGACCAAATGATTCTTGACGGACCACACCGTAAAGGTGACCTCCGTCGTGCTCGCGCTGGTGCTGCTAACATCGTACCTAACTCAACTGGTGCTGCTAAAGCTATTGGTCTTGTAATCCCAGAATTGAACGGTAAACTTGACGGAGCTGCACAACGCGTTCCTACACCAACTGGTTCAGTAACTGAATTGGTAGTTGTTCTTGAAAAGAATGTTACTGTTGATGAAGTGAATGCAGCTATGAAAGCAGTAGCCAATGAATCATACGGTTACACAGAAGATCCAATCGTATCTTCAGATGTTGTAGGTATGTCTTACGGTTCATTGTTTGACGCAACTCAAACTAAAGTTCTTGACGTTGACGGTAAACAATTGGTTAAAGTTGTTTCATGGTACGACAACGAAATGTCATACACTGCACAACTTGTACGTACTCTTGAATACTTCGCTAAAATTGCTAAATAATTCTTGAGTTGATAAAAGCAAGGCTAACTGGTCTTGCTTTTTTTGTATCTATAAGAAAAAATGGATGATAGTGTCATCCATTTTGGTTTAATTCTCTTTCAAATGTGTCTGATAGCGCAGTAAAGCTTAATTTGTTTAAGGTCAGAGGATGGACAAAGGAAAGTTTAAATGCATGAAGCATTAGTCTCTTAGTTTTTGAGTGTGGATTGTAGAGCGGGTCTCCTAGGATTGGATGTCCGTGGTGAGATAGATGAACCCGAATCTGATGAGTTCGCCCTGTTTTTAATCGACAACGAATGAGGCTAGTTTTGTTTTGAAATGGTTTCAATCGAGTTACTTGGGTTTCGGCGTATTGACCATTTTTTTGATCCACAACTCTTTTTCTACGATCGTGACGATCGCGACCGATTTTATCTCGGAAGATAAGCTCTTTAGTACCTACTTTTCCATCAACCAGAGCCCAGTATTCTCGGAAAATCTCTTTTTTCTCCAATAATCGATTGAGGATGGGTAGTATGAATGGATTTTTAGCAAATAGTACGAGTCCACTTGTTTCTTTGTCCAGTCTATGAACGACATAGCAAGTTTGACCTACATAGGCGCTGACATGATTGAGAAGAGCAATCTCATCAGGCTGATTTCCATGTGTTTTCATACCCTCGGGTTTGTTGACGATGATTAAATGTTGGTCCTGATAAACTTCTTGGACAAGATTAGGATTCCCCCAAACAATTTCTTTTGTAGGATAATCTTCCTCATCGAAAATCAGTTGACATTCATCTCCGGCTTTGACAGTTTGATGCCAATGGACTTCTTCTTGATTGATGAGAATGTGCTTTTTAATTCTCAAGAAATGCCGTATTTTTCTTGGAATGAGTAGTTGATCTTCCAAGAAGACTTTGACAGTCATTTCAGGAAGAGAATCAGGGATAACAAAGGTAAATTTCATACAGATATTGTAACAAAAAATAGATTATTTGGATAGAGAAACTAGCTAAATTCTTGTCTTCCTATGGGGAAGATGATAAAATAAACGCATGAAATTAGATACATTATTTGAAAAATTTCTTTCTTTATTTAAGAAAGATGAAGCTGAAATGGAAAAAATAGAAATCGACGAAGCTAATAATGAAGAAAATACCTCGACTAATTTAAGACGGTCAAGAGGTGGGCGAAAGAAAGTTGGCCAAGTCGGACCCATTCGAAAATTTTGGCGTCGCTATCATCTGACCAAAATCTTTCTAATTCTCGGACTAAGTGCAAGCTTGTTTGTTGGGGTCTATCTATTTGCCTTGGCTAAATCGACAAATGTTACAGACTTGCAGAATGCTTTGAAAACACGAACGGTGATTTTTGACAGAGAAGAGAATGAGGCTGGTGCCTTGTCAGGCCAAAAAGGGACCTATGTTGAGCTCTCGGAAATTAGTGAAGACTTGCAGAATGCTGTTATTGCGACAGAAGATAGAAGCTTCTATAAAAATAGTGGAATTAACTATAGTCGTTTTTTCCTAGCTATCCTAACAGCTGGTCGCTCGGGTGGTGGTTCTACAATTACCCAACAGTTAGCGAAAAATGCTTATCTTTCGCAAGACCAAACTGTTCAGAGAAAGGCTAAAGAATTCTTCCTTGCTTTAGAATTAACCAAAAAATACAGTAAAAAAGAAATTCTAACCATGTATTTGAACAATGCCTACTTCGGTAATGGAGTTTGGGGTGTTGAGGATGCTAGTAAAAAGTACTTTGGAGTTTCGGCATCGGAATTAACTCTTGATGAAGCCGCCACTTTAGCAGGTATGCTTAAAGGCCCAGAATTGTACAATCCTCTGAATTCCATTGAGTATTCAACTAATCGAAGAGATACTGTCTTACAAAATATGGTGGCTGCCGGCTACCTTGATAAAAATAAGGAAGCAGAAGCAGCAAGTGTTGATATGGCTTCTCAATTGAAAGATAGTTATGAAGGGAAAATATCAGACTACCGTTATCCTTCCTATTTTGATGCAGTTGTTAATGAAGCTATTGAAAAGTATAATCTAACAGAGGAAGAAATCGTTAATAACGGTTATCGAATTTATACGGAGCTAGATCAAAATTACCAAGCAAATATGCAGGTTATCTATCAAAATATTTCGCTCTTTCCGACAGCTGAAGATGGGACACATGCAGAGTCTGGTAGTGTCGCTTTGGAGCCAAAAACGGGTGGAGTTCGAGGAGTTGTTGGTCGAGTGGCAGGGGATGATAAGACAGGTTTCAGGAATTTTAACTATGCAACCCAATCAAAAAGAAGCCCAGGTTCGACTATTAAACCCTTGATAGTGTACACACCAGCGGTTGAAGCGGGTTGGTCTCTTAATAAGGAGTTGGATAATCATACCATGCAATATGGTGATTATAAAGTAGACAACTACGCAGGAATCAAGACATCACGAGAAGTACCCATGTATCAAGCTTTGGCTAAATCTCTAAATTTACCTGCAGTAGCTACTGTTAAAGAACTTGGAATTGATAAAGCCTTTGAAGCGGGTGAAAAGTTTGGTCTCAACATGAGCGATGTAGATCGTGTGCTTGGAGTAGCTTTAGGTGGCGGCGTAGAAACGAACCCTCTTCAGATGGCCCAAGCCTACGCAGTGTTTGCAAATGAAGGACTCATGCCGGATGCTCACTTTATCACCCGTATTGAAAATGCTAGTGGTCAAGTGATTGCTAGTCATAAAAATACTCAAAAACGAGTGGTTGACAAATCGGTAGCTGATAAAATGACCAGTATGATGTTAGGTACTTTTACAAATGGTACAGGGGTCAGTTCGTCTCCAGATGATTATGTCATGGCTGGAAAAACAGGAACAACAGAGGCAGCCTTTAACCCAGAATATACCAGTGATCAATGGGTGATTGGATATACCCCTGATTTAGTGATTAGCCATTGGCTTGGTTTCCCTACTACCGATGAAAATCATTATCTAGCAGGTTCGACTTCGAATGGTGCTGCTCACATTTTTAGAAGTATGGCGGAAACAATCCTACCATATACGCCAGGTAGCACCTTTACAGTTGAAAATGCTTATAAAATGAATGGTATTGCACCAGAAAATACACCTAAACAAACTACAAGTGATACTAGTACGCAGTCGGATGATATATTAGCAGATATTCGTGGACGAGCACAAAATCTGGTCGATGAAGCAGGAAAAGCTATTTCAGATGCTAAGATTAAAGAAAAAGCTCAGACAGTTTGGGATACCATTGTAGATTTGTTTCGCTAAATTGTTTAAAAGGTAAAAGGCAAGGATTCAAATCTTTGTCTTTTTTACCCTCACTTGTCAGTATTCACAACTGCCATATCATTAGAGAGTAAAAACAGCACAAGATAGAAATTAGTGCCCCTCTTTCCCCCTTTCTCTGCTAAACTATAAGCAGAGAAAGGGGGAAAGCAAATGCTTGAGAAATATTATGCAAAGGTAAAAGGAATTATTCATAAATGTAGAAAAGACTACTATCTCCACCTGTGGGAGAAAGAGGATTGGGACCAAGAAGGACTGATCTGTCTCCATGAACTTCTAGAAAAGCATCCAGAACTAGTGGAAGAAGAAAAGAAACTCTACGTCTACTTCAAAACAAAATTTCGCAATCGAATCCTTGATAGCGTCAGAAAACAAGAGAGTCAAAAGCGTCGCCTAGACCGGATGGCCTACGAAGAAGTAGGAGAAATTAGCCATCGCCTACCAGAAGGAGGATTGTGGTTGGATGATTACTACGCCCTTCATGAATTGTTGGATACATATAGAAGAAAATTACCAGAAGATAAACAAGAAGCCTACGAACGCCTCTGGGCAGACGAACGATTTAAAGGCCGCAAAGCCCTTCTCAGAGAGCTGAAGGAAAGATTACAAGACTTCTAAAAAAAATTAAAAAAAGGTGTTGACAAAGTAAGAAAAGTCGGTATAATAGTAAGAGTTGAAAATAACAACTCCGGTCCGTTGGTCAAGGGGTTAAGACACCGCCTTTTCACGGCGGTAACACGGGTTCGAATCCCGTACGGACTATAGTATGAAGCAGATAAAACACTAGATGAAAAAAATTAAAAAAAGTTTCAAAAAAGTGTTGACAAGCGAAAGCGGCTGTGATATACTAATATAGTTGTCACTTGAGAGAAGTGAGTGACAAAGACCTTTGAAAACTGAACAAGACGAACCAATGTGCAGGGCACTACAACTAAGGTTGTAGTACTGAACAATGAAAAAACAATAAATCTGTCAGTGACAGAAAT
>NZ_JYOV01000003.1 GCF_000963255.1 Streptococcus infantis
AAAAAACAATAAATCTGTCAGTGACAGAAATGAGTGAGAACTCAAACTTTTAATGAGAGTTTGATCCTGGCTCAGGACGAACGCTGGCGGCGTGCCTAATACATGCAAGTAGAACGCTGAAGGAGGAGCTTGCTTCTCCGGATGAGTTGCGAACGGGTGAGTAACGCGTAGGTAACCTGCCTGGTAGCGGGGGATAACTATTGGAAACGATAGCTAATACCGCATAACAGTAGATATTGCATGATATCTGCTTGAAAGGTGCAATTGCATCACTACCAGATGGACCTGCGTTGTATTAGCTAGTTGGTGGGGTAACGGCTCACCAAGGCGACGATACATAGCCGACCTGAGAGGGTGATCGGCCACACTGGGACTGAGACACGGCCCAGACTCCTACGGGAGGCAGCAGTAGGGAATCTTCGGCAATGGACGGAAGTCTGACCGAGCAACGCCGCGTGAGTGAAGAAGGTTTTCGGATCGTAAAGCTCTGTTGTAAGAGAAGAACGAGTGTGAGAGTGGAAAGTTCACACTGTGACGGTATCTTACCAGAAAGGGACGGCTAACTACGTGCCAGCAGCCGCGGTAATACGTAGGTCCCGAGCGTTGTCCGGATTTATTGGGCGTAAAGCGAGCGCAGGCGGTTAGATAAGTCTGAAGTTAAAGGCTGTGGCTTAACCATAGTACGCTTTGGAAACTGTTTAACTTGAGTGCAAGAGGGGAGAGTGGAATTCCATGTGTAGCGGTGAAATGCGTAGATATATGGAGGAACACCGGTGGCGAAAGCGGCTCTCTGGCTTGTAACTGACGCTGAGGCTCGAAAGCGTGGGGAGCAAACAGGATTAGATACCCTGGTAGTCCACGCCGTAAACGATGAGTGCTAGGTGTTAGACCCTTTCCGGGGTTTAGTGCCGCAGCTAACGCATTAAGCACTCCGCCTGGGGAGTACGACCGCAAGGTTGAAACTCAAAGGAATTGACGGGGGCCCGCACAAGCGGTGGAGCATGTGGTTTAATTCGAAGCAACGCGAAGAACCTTACCAGGTCTTGACATCCCTCTGACCGCTCTAGAGATAGAGTTTTCCTTCGGGACAGAGGTGACAGGTGGTGCATGGTTGTCGTCAGCTCGTGTCGTGAGATGTTGGGTTAAGTCCCGCAACGAGCGCAACCCCTATTGTTAGTTGCCATCATTCAGTTGGGCACTCTAGCGAGACTGCCGGTAATAAACCGGAGGAAGGTGGGGATGACGTCAAATCATCATGCCCCTTATGACCTGGGCTACACACGTGCTACAATGGCTGGTACAACGAGTCGCAAGTCGGTGACGGCAAGCTAATCTCTTAAAGCCAGTCTCAGTTCGGATTGTAGGCTGCAACTCGCCTACATGAAGTCGGAATCGCTAGTAATCGCGGATCAGCACGCCGCGGTGAATACGTTCCCGGGCCTTGTACACACCGCCCGTCACACCACGAGAGTTTGTAACACCCGAAGTCGGTGAGGTAACCTTTTAGGAGCCAGCCGCCTAAGGTGGGATAGATGATTGGGGTGAAGTCGTAACAAGGTAGCCGTATCGGAAGGTGCGGCTGGATCACCTCCTTTCTAAGGATAAGGAATGCACATTGGTCTTGTTTAGTCTTGAGAGGTCTTGTGGGGCCTTAGCTCAGCTGGGAGAGCGCCTGCTTTGCACGCAGGAGGTCAGCGGTTCGATCCCGCTAGGCTCCATTGGTGAGAGATCACCAAGTAATGCACATTGAAAATTGAATATCTATATCAAATAGTAACAAGAAAATAAACCGAAAACGCTGTAGTATTAATAAGAGTTTATGACTGAAAGGTCAGAAAAATAAGGTTAAGTTAATAAGGGCGCACGGTGGATGCCTTGGCACTAGGAGCCGAAGAAGGACGTGACAAACGACGATATGCCTTGGGTAGCTGTAAGTAAGCGATGATCCAGGGATTTCCGAATGGGGGAACCCAACAGGTACTACCTGTTACCCATATCTGTTAAGGATATGAGGAGGAAGACGCAGTGAACTGAAACATCTAAGTAGCTGCAGGAAGAGAAAGCAAAAGCGATTGCCTTAGTAGCGGCGAGCGAAACGGCAGGAGGGCAAACCGAAGAGTTTACTCTTCGGGGTTGTAGGACTGCAATGTGGACTCAAAGATTATAGAAGAATGATTTGGGAAAATCAGCCAAAGAGAGTGATAGCCTCGTATTCAAAATAGTCTTTGTACCTAGCAGTATCCTGAGTACGGCGGGACACGTGAAATCCCGTCGGAATCTGGGAGGACCATCTCCCAACCCTAAATACTCCCTAGTGACCGATAGTGAACCAGTACCGTGAGGGAAAGGTGAAAAGCACCCCGGGAGGGGAGTGAAATAGAACCTGAAACCGTGTGCCTACAACAAGTTCGAGCCCGTTAATGGGTGAGAGCGTGCCTTTTGTAGAATGAACCGGCGAGTTACGATATGATGCGAGGTTAAGTTGAAGAGACGGAGCCGTAGGGAAACCGAGTCTGAATAGGGCGTCTTAGTATCATGTCGTAGACCCGAAACCATGTGACCTACCCATGAGCAGGTTGAAGGTGCGGTAAGACGCACTGGAGGACCGAACCAGGGCACGTTGAAAAGTGCTTGGATGACTTGTGGGTAGCGGAGAAATTCCAAACGAACTTGGAGATAGCTGGTTCTCTCCGAAATAGCTTTAGGGCTAGCGTCGACATTAGAGATTCTTGGAGGTAGAGCACTGTTTGGGTGAGGGGTCCATCCCGGATTACCAATCTCAGATAAACTCCGAATGCCAATGAATTATGGTCGGCAGTCAGACTGCGAGTGCTAAGATCCGTAGTCGAAAGGGAAACAGCCCAGACCACCAGCTAAGGTCCCAAAATAATTGTTAAGTGGAAAAGGATGTGGGGTTGCACAGACAACTAGGATGTTAGCTTAGAAGCAGCTATTCATTCAAAGAGTGCGTAATAGCTCACTAGTCGAGTGACCCTGCGCCGAAAATGTACCGGGGCTAAAACAATTTACCGAAGCTGTGGATACCTTTATAGGTATGGTAGGAGAGCGTTCTATGTGTGAAGAAGGTGTACCGTGAGGAGTGCTGGAACGCATAGAAGTGAGAATGCCGGTATGAGTAGCGAAAGACAGGTGAGAATCCTGTCCACCGTAAGACTAAGGTTTCCAGGGGAAGGCTCGTCCGCCCTGGGTTAGTCGGGACCTAAGGAGAGACCGAAAGGTGTATCCGATGGACAACAGGTTGATATTCCTGTACTAGAGTATGTAGTGATGGAGGGACGCAGTAGGCTAACTAAAGCAGACGATTGGAAGTGTCTGTCTAAGCAGTGAGGTGTGAATTGAGTTAAATGCTTAGTTCTATAACATTGAGCTGTGATGGGGAGCGAAGTTTAGTAGCGAAGTTAGTGACGTCACACTGCCAAGAAAAGCTTCTAGCGTTTAAACATACTCTACCCGTACCGCAAACCGACACAGGTAGTCGAGGCGAGTAGCCTCAGGTGAGCGAGAGAACTCTCGTTAAGGAACTCGGCAAAATGACCCCGTAACTTCGGGAGAAGGGGTGCTGACTTTAAGTCAGCCGCAGTGAATAGGCCCAAGCAACTGTTTATCAAAAACACAGCTCTCTGCTAAATCGTAAGATGATGTATAGGGGGTGACGCCTGCCCGGTGCTGGAAGGTTAAGAGGAGTGCTTAGCGGAAACGCGAAGGTATGAATTGAAGCCCCAGTAAACGGCGGCCGTAACTATAACGGTCCTAAGGTAGCGAAATTCCTTGTCGGGTAAGTTCCGACCCGCACGAAAGGCGTAATGATTTGGGCACTGTCTCAACGAGAGACTCGGTGAAATTTTAGTACCTGTGAAGATGCAGGTTACCCGCGACAGGACGGAAAGACCCCATGGAGCTTTACTGCAGTTTGATATTGAGTGTCTGTACCACATGTACAGGATAGGTAGGAGTCTATGAGATCGGGACGCCAGTTTCGAAGGAGACGCTGTTGGGATACTACCCTTGTGTTATGGCCACTCTAACCCAGATAGGTGATCCCTATCGGAGACAGTGTCTGACGGGCAGTTTGACTGGGGCGGTCGCCTCCTAAAAGGTAACGGAGGCGCCCAAAGGTTCCCTCAGAATGGTTGGAAATCATTCGCAGAGTGTAAAGGTATAAGGGAGCTTGACTGCGAGAGCTACAACTCGAGCAGGGACGAAAGTCGGGCTTAGTGATCCGGTGGTTCCGTATGGAAGGGCCATCGCTCAACGGATAAAAGCTACCCTGGGGATAACAGGCTTATCTCCCCCAAGAGTTCACATCGACGGGGAGGTTTGGCACCTCGATGTCGGCTCGTCGCATCCTGGGGCTGTAGTCGGTCCCAAGGGTTGGGCTGTTCGCCCATTAAAGCGGCACGCGAGCTGGGTTCAGAACGTCGTGAGACAGTTCGGTCCCTATCCGTCGCGGGCGTAGGAAATTTGAGAGGATCTGCTCCTAGTACGAGAGGACCAGAGTGGACTTACCGCTGGTGTACCAGTTGTCTTGCCAAAGGCATCGCTGGGTAGCTATGTAGGGAAGGGATAAACGCTGAAAGCATCTAAGTGTGAAACCCACCTCAAGATGAGATTTCCCATGATTTTATATCAGTAAGAGCCCTGAGAGATGATCAGGTAGATAGGTTAGAAGTGGAAGTGTGGCGACACATGTAGCGGACTAATACTAATAGCTCGAGGACTTATCCAAAGTAACTGAGAATACGAAGCGTGATTATTTTAAGTGAAATTTGAAAGATATTCAATTTTGAGTAGGTATTACTCAAAGTTAAGTGACGATAGCCTAGGAGATACACCTGTACCCATGCCGAACACAGAAGTTAAGCCCTAGAACGCCGGAAGTAGTTGGGGGTTGCCCCCTGTGAGATAAGGAAGTCGCTTAGCTTTAATCCGCCATAGCTCAGTTGGTAGTAGCGCATGACTGTTAATCATGATGTCGTAGGTTCGAGTCCTACTGGCGGAGTATATAAACGTTCTAAGGAACGTTTTTTTATTTATCTTTCAGGGGTCATCTTGATCCTTTTTTTATTTAGCTCTTTATTAATATTTAATATCTTTTATAAGTTTTTTAGATTTGAGTGCTTTATTATAAGTCTTTTTAATAGGTCTTATAAGTAATTCTTTAATAGATTGTGTGATCTTGCCATCATAGTTTAGACAGTGACTTCTTTTCATTATAGAAATTTTAGATCTTTTTTGAAATGTAGGATTGTTGAGCTGAACTGTCAATTTTTTTATCTGTTATTTATTTGGATATTCATTATAGTACATGATAGAAGTATCTTCCCAGGTTCTTCTATTTTTTTGTTATACTCATTTTATCAATAGAAATGGAGTTAAATAAAATGATTGAACAGATTTATGAACAATATCTTGATTTTTATGATGTTATTGAAAAGGAATATAGTTATTTAGTAGATAATGATTTAGAATGGGAAGTTTTTCATCTTCGATTTTTACTATATTATTTAGTTCGGTACAAGATTGATATTATGCATCCTTTATTTTCTTTCCACTATAGAGCTTGCTACCGTTTGTACATTGAACAGTTATTGATTTCAAATGACTGGGTTGGGGGATAATTTATAATTTTCATATTTCCGAACGATTTTATAGTTTTTTCTTTTCATAATATAAATTTACAATATTTTTTAAATATTAATTTTCTAATTTTCTCTAATTCCCTAATGTTTCTAGTCTTTGGTCTTGAAAAAATTGAGAATCTTTATTATAATAAATTGTAAGATATAATTGCAGGTGAGATTCCTGCCATGTATGTGAGAAAGGAAGAGCCTAAGGGCTCAGACAAGATTATGACTTCAGTTGTTGTTGTAGGTACCCAGTGGGGTGATGAAGGTAAAGGGAAGATTACAGACTTCCTCTCAGCTAATGCAGAAGTGATTGCACGTTACCAAGGTGGTGATAATGCTGGTCACACAATTGTGATTGATGGAAAGAAATTTAAGTTGCACTTGATTCCTTCTGGAATTTTCTTCCCTGAAAAAATTTCTGTCATTGGGAATGGGATGGTTGTAAATCCTAAGTCACTTGTGAAAGAGTTGAGCTATCTTCATGATGAAGGTGTTACAACAGATAATCTACGTATTTCTGATCGTGCGCATGTTATTTTGCCGTACCACATCGAGTTAGACCGTCTGCAAGAAGAAGCTAAGGGTGAAAATAAAATTGGTACTACTATCAAGGGTATCGGACCAGCTTATATGGATAAGGCTGCTCGTGTTGGAATCCGTATTGCAGATCTTTTGGATAAAGAGATTTTCCGTGAACGTTTAGAACGCAATCTTGCTGAGAAAAATCGTCAATTTGTAAAATTGTATGATAGCGAACCTATTTCATTTGATGATATTTTTGAAGAATATTATGAGTATGGCCAACAAATCAAGCAATATGTAACAGATACTTCTGTTATCTTGAATGATGCACTTGATAATGGCAAACGTGTTCTTTTTGAAGGTGCACAAGGGGTCATGTTAGATATTGACCAAGGAACTTATCCGTTTGTTACTTCTTCAAACCCTGTTGCTGGTGGTGTGACAATTGGTTCTGGTGTTGGTCCAAGCAAGATTGACAAGGTTGTAGGTGTATGTAAGGCCTATACAAGTCGTGTAGGAGATGGGCCTTTCCCAACTGAGTTGTTTGATGAAGTGGGAGAACGCATTCGTGAAGTAGGTCATGAGTATGGTACTACAACAGGTCGTCCACGTCGTGTAGGTTGGTTTGACTCAGTGGTTATGCGTCATAGTCGCCGTGTTTCTGGCATTACGAATCTTTCTTTGAACTCTATCGATGTTTTGAGTGGTTTGGATACAGTTAAAATCTGTGTTGCTTATGATCTTGACGGTCAACGCATTGACTACTATCCAGCTAGTCTTGAACAATTGAAACGTTGTAAACCTATTTATGAAGAATTACCAGGTTGGTCAGAAGATATCACTGGAGTACGTACTTTGGAAGATCTTCCTGAAAATGCACGTAACTATGTTCGTCGTGTTAGCGAATTGGTTGGTGTTCGTATCTCTACTTTCTCAGTCGGTCCTGGTCGTGAACAAACAAATATTTTAGAAAGTGTTTGGTCATAAGAGATTTTTAAGATTTGTTTAAGATAGTTCAGCTACACTATAGACAGTTACAAGAAGACCTCCTAACTTGTTGTAACAAATATCCTAAACTTTTCTTTTTCATAATAATCTCCCTATAAAGTCACCGCATTCGGTGGCTTTTTTTGTCAGCTTTTAAGTCATATTTAGGTGGCTTCTTTACTTTTAAGACAAAGAAAAAAACAGTGGGACAGAAATCTTTAGACCAACTCTCGATTTGGTACACCCAGATCTGTGAGGTTTCAACATTTGGGTAAATTGGTTAAAGTTGTGAATTGAGAAAAGAAGTTTTGGTAAAAGACGCTTTTTGAATTCTCAAATACCAACAAATCGTTCAATTTGCCATCACATCAAAGGCGCATAACTAAGAAAAAATGAGGTTGGGATTTCTGATCCCAGCCTCTTCAGTGAACTATTTTCTTGAGAATTTGTAAGTTAGACAAACTTGAATTTTTTCTGAATCAGCTTACTTGATTATCTGATTTATCACTTTGAAATTGCTTTATTTCGTGCATAAAAGCATCTGCTTTTAGTTTGTCTGTGATGATACTGACTCTGACTAGCTTATTTAGTTTTTTTTCATGTCCTTCTAAAAAAATAGGATTTCTAATTTTTATGCTTAACTTTACGCAATTAAAAGGACGCTTTTTAATGGTTATTTGTTCGATATCTTGAAGTCCAAATTGATAATGTAATAGGCTGTGGCCTCTACTGCTATAGGTATAATACTGAACAATATTGTTTTTATAAATTTCTAATTTTACTCCATTTATGAAGAGATAATACCCCATAAACCATATAAGGAGGGGAGCATAAATTAGCACTATCGCCATAACAATCTTGTCTGAAAAATCAGTATTATAAGCCATCAGGTGCTTTAGAATCCAGAGAACCATAACAGATAAAGATATTATGGATGGCCCTCCTACTCTATTAAATGTATCTTTGTAAGGGGACATCAAGATAAGTTTTGGTTCATCCTGTAAAAATTCTAATTTCATTATTTACCCTTTCATCTTGTTTATTATTTAAATCTCAGGATAATCATCTCTTGGAGACTTATAGTTAAAAATCTTCCGACAGATCTAGACATTCTGTATCAGTTGTCTCCATTACTCTCAGTTCATGATTTCTAGTGTTTCTCTAAATTTTGCTACTATTATACTCTTTTTAAAACTTTATTTCTACAATCCAGAGATAGATTACTATCTATAGAAAAGTTAGTTACTGCAAATATTACAGAGCTCTTTTTTTGTCTAGGAAAACATGCTATAATGATAGAATTGATAGGCGTGGAAAGAGAGAAGCTATGGATTATACAGTTGAAGAAAAAGAAGTATTTATGAGAGAGGCCTTAAAGGAGGCAGAGATTGCTCTAGAACATGATGAAATCCCAATAGGTTGCGTAATTGTCAAGGATGGAGAAATCATTGGTCGGGGGCACAATGCACGTGAGGAGTTGCAACGTGCGGTCATGCATGCGGAAATTATGGCCATCGAGAATGCGAATCTGAGGGAAGAGAGCTGGCGTTTGTTGGACTGCACACTTTTTGTGACCATTGAGCCTTGTGTGATGTGCAGCGGGGCGATTGGGCTTGCTCGTATCCCTAAGGTAGTTTATGGGGCTAAAAATCAGAAATTTGGTGCAGCTGGAAGTCTGTATGATATTTTGACAGATGAGCGCCTCAATCATCGTGTAGAGGTTGAAACAGGTATTTTAGAGAGTGAATGTGCAGGCATTATGCAGGAATTTTTCAGAAATCGACGGAAAAAATAATTTCTCTTTTAAAATCTTTGGAAATGTGGTATAATAACTAATGGAGCAACAGTTCTGCGTGAAGCGGGTCAGGGGAGGAATCCAGCAGCCCTAAGCGAAGTGAATTGTGTGCTCTTTTTTTGTGCTTTAAAGAAAACAGTTTAAGTGTGGCTAAAAAAGAATGAGTTTGTTAATAAAAGGGAAAATAAGTGACATTTGAAATGTCTTTAAATTTTTTTGTATGATTTTATTGTTTGCTTTTTGATAGGACACTTTTCTTTATTTTATATAGAAGATTTTTCGTGCTTTTTTCGAATAAATAAGATAAAATAGCCTAGAATGAAAGATTAAAAAGAGGGAAAATATGAAAATTCGTGGTTTTGAATTAGTTTCTAGTTTTACAGATGAGAGTTTGCTACCAAAGCGTGAGACAGCGCATGCGGCTGGTTATGATTTAAAGGTTGCGGTGCGCACAGTCATTGCTCCAGGAGAGATTGTCCTTGTTCCAACAGGGGTTAAAGCCTATATGCAACCGACTGAGGTTCTCTACCTCTATGATCGTTCTTCAAACCCTCGTAAGAAGGGCTTGGTTTTGATTAACTCTGTGGGTGTCATTGATGGAGATTATTATGGTAACCCAGGAAATGAAGGGCATATCTTTGCACAGATGAAGAACATTACTGATCAAGAAGTGATTCTTGAAGTTGGGGAACGCGTGGTTCAGGCTGTCTTTGCTCCATTTTTGATTGCGGATGGCGATGCGGCAGATGGTGTTCGGACTGGTGGATTTGGATCAACTGGGCACTAAGATGAAGATTATCTTTGTACGTCACGGGGAGCCAGATTATAGTATGCTTGATAAACTTGAAAATCCGCAACTCTATAGTGGTTTTGGTCGTGATTTAGCACCATTGACAGGAAAAGGTCGCAGTCTGGCAAAAGAAGTTGCTAAAACTGCATGTTTTGGAAAGGCAGAGATTATTATTTCATCGTCTGTGACGAGGGCTTTAGAAACAGCACATTATATAGCGGTTGAAACAGGATTGGATTTATTTGTGGAGCCGTTTTTTCATGAGTGGCGTCCAGACTTAGATGGTACTAACTCTGATTTAACTAGTGTATTGGTAGCTCATGAATATTATCTAAAACATCAAGGAGGTTTATCTGAAGATTCTCCTTATCGCTATGAAACTGGTCTAGAGATGCGTCATCGTTTTTTAAGTGCTTTGGAAAAATATAAAAATTATAAAACTATTATCATTGTAACTCACGGAATGCTGATGCGCCAGTTTGTACCAAATGAGAAGATTGATTTTTGCCAAGTGATTGAATGTGAGATAGAGATTTAGAAAGAGGTTTATCATCGCAAAGAAAAAGGCGACATTTGTGTGTCAAAATTGTGAATATAATTCCCCTAAATATCTGGGGCGTTGTCCTAACTGTGGATCTTGGTCTTCTTTTGTGGAGGAAGTTGAGGTTGCAGAGGTCAAAAATGCGCGTGTGTCCTTGACGGGGGAGAAAAGACAGAAAGAAGAAATTTGCGACCGGCTTGCTGCTTGTATCTTCTCGTATCTTTGAGAAGCGTCGGGCTTCTTGCTTTACTAATCCAGATTTAGAGGAAAACGGTGCTAAAAGCATAGAGTTTATAGGGGTAGATGGCAATGGCTGTGTTAAGGCTTCCGTTTTGGCAGCTACCAAGGAGAATTAATAGTTTTATGGGGATCTTAATATGAAAATTATTTTTATCCGTCACGGAGAGCCAGATTATCGTGAGTTAGAGGAGCGTTCCTATACTGGATTCGGGATGGATTTGGCGCCTTTATCTGAGAAGGGATGGCAGCAAGCTCAGGAACTGAGCAAAAATTCTTTGCTACACTCAGCTGATCTACTAGTTTCTTCTGCAGTCACAAGAGCTTTAGAGACTGCTAGCTATGTGGCTTGTGCTACTGGACTTCCTTTGAGAGTGGAGCCATTATTACATGAATGGCAAGTCTATGAAAGTGGCGTAGAGAATTTTGAAAAAGCTCGTACTCTGTTTCTAGGAAATAATGGATCCTTACCTCCTAATAGTCCTATTCAATATGAGACAGCTGTAGAGATGAAGTCTCGTTTTCTAGAATGCATGGCTAAGTATCGGGAACATCAAACTGTGGTAGTTGTAGCCCATCGCATGCTCATGAGCCAATTTGTACCAGATGAGAAGATTGATTTTTGCCAAGTGATTGAGTGTGAGATAGAGATATAGAAAGAGGTTTATCATCGCAAAGAAAAAAGCGACATTTGTATGTCAAAATTGTGGGTATAATTCCCCTAAATATCTGGGACGTTGTCCAAACTGTGGGTCTTGGTCTTCTTTTGTTGAGGAAGTCGAGGTTGCAGAAGTCAAGAATGCGCGTGTGTCCTTAACAGGTGAGAAAACCAAGCCCATGAAACTGGCTGAAGTAACTTCCATCAATGTCAATCGAACCAAGACTGAGATGGAGGAGTTTAACCGAGTTCTTGGTGGAGGTGTGGTACCAGGAAGTCTTGTCCTTATAGGTGGAGATCCTGGGATTGGAAAATCAACCCTGCTCTTACAAGTTTCAACCCAGCTGTCTCAAGTGGGGACAGTTCTCTATGTCAGTGGGGAGGAGTCTGCTCAGCAAATCAAGCTACGAGCAGAGCGCTTGGGTGATATTGATAGTGAGTTTTATCTCTATGCTGAGACCAATATGCAGAGTGTTCGCGCAGAGGTGGAGCGCATCCAGCCAGATTTCCTCATTATCGACTCTATCCAGACCATCATGTCTCCGGAGATTTCAGGAGTGCAAGGATCTGTGTCTCAGGTGCGTGAGGTGACTGCAGAACTCATGCAGTTGGCTAAGACTAATAACATCGCTATCTTTATCGTCGGGCATGTGACCAAGGAAGGAACCTTGGCGGGACCTCGTATGTTGGAGCATATGGTGGATACGGTGCTTTACTTTGAGGGGGAACGCCACCATACTTTCCGTATCTTGAGGGCGGTCAAAAACCGTTTTGGTTCGACAAATGAAATTGGGATTTTTGAGATGCAATCAGGTGGATTGGTTGAGGTGCTCAATCCGAGTCAAGTTTTCCTAGAAGAACGTTTAGATGGAGCCACTGGATCGTCAATCGTGGTGACTATGGAAGGGACACGTCCAATTCTTGCTGAAGTGCAGGCCTTGGTGACGCCGACTATGTTTGGGAATGCTAAGCGTACGACGACCGGGCTTGATTTCAATCGTGCTAGCTTGATTATGGCTGTTTTGGAAAAACGGGCTGGTCTCTTGCTTCAAAATCAGGATGCCTATCTCAAATCGGCTGGTGGTGTCAAATTAGATGAGCCTGCGATAGACTTAGCTGTTGCAGTCGCCATTGCTTCGAGCTACAAGGACAAGCCAACCAATCCTCAGGAATGTTTTGTAGGAGAATTAGGTTTGACTGGAGAAATTCGGCGCGTAAATCGTATCGAGCAACGGATCAATGAAGCAGCGAAACTTGGTTTTACAAAAATCTATGTACCGAAAAATTCCTTGACTGGAATCAAACCACCTAAAGAAATTCAGGTGATTGGAGTGACCACTATTGGAGAAGTCTTGAAAAAAGTATTTGCCTAATAGTCTTACTCAGTTTTAGATTGCAAAACACTTTATAGCTAATATTTATTAAAAACAAGGAGGAATTTCTGATGAAATTTTCTATGGATAGTCAAATGCAATTTCCTTTGGTAGAGTTGTCACTCAATCAAGGAGAAACCGTCTATATCCAGCGAGGTAGTATGGTCTACCACACGCCTAACGTAAGCCTCAATACCCAGCTCAATGCTAGTGGTTCTGGTTTGGGGCGTTTTGTCAAAGCTGTGGGACGTTCTATGGTTTCTGGCGAAAGCACCTTCATTACTCAAGCAGTTGCAGAGTCTGACAACGGCAACCTTGCTTTAGCACCCGATACTCCTGGTCAAGTGATTGCTCTCGAGCTAGGAGAAAAGCAATATCGATTGAATGATGGAGCCTTTCTAGCTCTTGATGGTACAGCTTTCTATACAATGGAGCGCCAGTCTATTGGGAAGGCTCTGTTCGGAGGGCAAGGCGGTCTCTTTGTGATGACAACCCAAGGTCAGGGAACTCTTTTGGCTAATGCTTTTGGATCTATTAAGAAAATTGAGCTTCAAAACCAAGAAATAACTATTGACAATGCCCATGTGGTGGCTTGGAGTCAATCTTTGGACTATCATATCCACTTAGAAAATGGTTTCTGGCAATCTATTGGTACAGGCGAAGGAGTGGTAAATACCTTCCGAGGTACTGGTGAGGTTTATGTACAAAGTCTCAATCTTCAAAGCTTTGCAGGTTCTCTCAACAAGTATATCCAAAAAGAATCATAACAATAAAAACTAGGATAGGGACCTAAGCTAGATGCTAGAAATCTCTGTTCTAGTTTTTTATATGGAAGTTGAAAACTGACAAGACGAAGAAAAGATGGTAAGATAGAGGATAAATAATTTGGTTTTCAAATTACCTTAAAAGTAAGAAAGTGTGTTGTCATGTCGTATTTTGAACAGTTTATGCAAGCCAACCAGGCTTATGTTGCCCTGCATGGTCAGTTAAATCTGCCAATCAAGCCTAAAACAAGAGTAGCCATTGTGACTTGTATGGACTCACGTCTGCACGTTGCACAAGCTTTGGGGTTAGCACTTGGAGATGCTCATATTTTACGGAATGCGGGCGGTCGAGTGACAGACGATATGATTCGCTCACTCGTGATTTCCCAGCAACAAATGGGAACAAGAGAGATTGTGGTTCTTCATCATACAGACTGTGGTGCACAGACTTTTCAAAATGAAGAATTTCAAGAACATTTAAAAGCTGAATTAGGAGTCGATGTCTCGGGTCAAGATTTTCTCCCTTTTCAAGATGTTGAGGAGAGTGTTTGTGAGGATATGCAGTTACTTCGAGAGTCTCCACTGATTCCAGATGATGTCGTTATTTCAGGGGCTGTTTATGACGTGGATACAGGTAGTATGAGAGAGGTATACTAACTTTTCCTTTGTGAGTTCCTATCTTCCTATGAGATAGAATGTCTAAGTTGTCACATTTTTGCTTGAATATAAGGAATATAAATGAGCACAAGGCAAAGGTATAAATGTCTACTCTTGTCTTATTTTTTATTGAAAAATCAAGAAAAAAGCGCTACAATGGTAGTTGGAAAATATTGTGAAAAAACACAAGCGATACATAAATACTGGAGGAAATCATGTCTTTTTCTGATTTAAAGCTGTTTGCCCTTTCTTCAAATAGAGAATTGGCAGAGCGTGTGGCGCAAGAGATTGGGATAGAGTTGGGAAAATCGACTGTACGTCAATTTTCAGATGGAGAAATTCAAGTTAATATCGAAGAATCAATCCGTGGAAAACACGTCTTTATCCTACAATCAACTAGCTCACCTGTAAATGACAATCTGCTAGAAATTTTGATTATGGTAGATGCTTTGAAACGTGCCAGTGCAGAATCTGTCAACGTTGTTATGCCTTACTATGGTTATGCACGTCAGGATAGAAAGGCGAGAGCGCGTGAGCCAATCACTTCAAAACTTGTAGCAAATATGCTTGAAGTAGCTGGAGTGGATCGTTTGCTGACGATTGACTTGCACGCTGCACAGATTCAGGGATTCTTTGATATTCCTGTCGATCACTTGATGGGTGCTCCTTTGATTGCAGACTACTTTGAGCGTCGTGGCATGGTTGGTTCTGACTATGTAGTTGTCAGCCCAGACCATGGTGGGGTGACTCGTGCACGTAAATTAGCAGAGTTTTTGAAAACTCCAATTGCTATTATTGACAAACGTCGTAGCGTAGACAAGATGAATACCAGTGAAGTGATGAATATCATTGGTAAGGTAGAAGGCAAGACTTGTATCTTGATTGACGATATGATCGATACAGCTGGAACTATTTGCCATGCGGCGGATGCTCTTGCTGAAGCTGGTGCTGTCGAAGTTTACGCAAGCTGTACGCACCCAGTTCTTTCAGGGCCTGCTATGGATAATATCCAAAAATCAGCTATTAAAAAATTGGTTGTTTTGGATACTATCTACCTACCAGAAGAGCGTTTGATTGATAAGATCGAGCAAATCTCTATTGCACATCTCTTGGCGGATGCTATCATTCGTATCCACGAAAAACGTCCTCTATCTCCATTATTTAGTATTGAGAAAAAAATCTAACGAATTCGTTGGATCAGACAAAACTCCTAACAAAGTGATAGGCCTTGTTGGGAGTTTTCTTAATTAGATCAGGAAAATGTGAAAATTTCACTAATTGTTCGTTTTTTAGTCCATTTTTTTCCTTAATCTTTCGATAATATTGCTTGTTTTTTAAGAATATAATAAATTTTACTCGTTTTTTACCAGAAATTTTAAAAATAATTTAAGAAAAATCTTGACAACTTAAATATATGTGATATAATTTGAGTTAATAAGGATTATCCTTATAATTAAAATTAAACTTAAAGAGGAGATAAAACAATGAAAAAAGTTTTATTGTCATCAGTAGTAGCTCTTGCAGTATTCTCAGCAGCAGCTCCAGCATTTGCATCTGACAATTCATATAGCTCAAACGCATTGATTCAAAAACATTATGTTTCTGAACGTGATATTGCAGATGAAGCTAATACACAAGTAGCAGCACATGACGCTGAAATCCGTGAAGAGGCACAACGTCAATTTGATCAAACAGCAGCAGCAGCAGTTAAAGCAGCTGAAGCTAAATTGAAAGCTTTCTTGGACTCAGGATACTCAGGCCATGATTTTACTGATAAGAAAAACGCTCTAGAAGCTGAAGTTGCAGCAGCTAAAGCTAAAGGTGAGCAAGCTTATAACGAAATTTACAATACTGTTCGTAACCGTTACGTTCAAAAATTGCAAGAAAAATACCGTGAAGCAGCTCAACGTGAAGGTAAATACTGGAACGATCCAACTGGTGTTCAAGACAACAAAACTAAAGAAATGCGCGATGCAGAAGATAAAGCTCTTAACCACGGTGGAGTAACAGAAGAACAAGCAGCAGCTGACCAAGCTGCAACTAAACCAGAAGATGGTAAACCAGGTGCTGTAGACCAAGCTAAAAAAGCAGACGCAGCTGCTAAAAAAGCAGGAGCAAATGCTAAAGCAGGTCAAAAAGCCCTTCCAAAAACACACGCTGCTAAATAATTTTATTTAAAAAGTAGCCAATCACTGAAACTTGGTTTCAGTGATTTTTTTGGTAAAAAATGAGGGAGGAAAAGATGAGTAGACGTTCTACGACAAAGAAATCACCAATTACTAAAATAATTGCTTCAATCGTTGCAGTAGCTATCGTTGCTTTGGGAGGCTTCTTTATCTATAAGAGCTTTCTAGCTCCAAGTGGAGATAAGCTAAATGATGCAAAGGTTACTCAGGAAGCTCCAAAACAAGCCTATACTGCTAGCGCAGAAGAAAAGGAATATCTCGCAAATAAATTTAAAGGCTTGCTCGAAACAAACTCTGAAACAGTTGGTTATGTATATATTCCTGGCACACAGTTGGATGAACCAGTTGTTCAAACAACGGATAATGCGACTTATTTAGATAAGCGCTTTGATGGTGTTAACGAGCCTTTAATGGGGGCAGTCTTTATGGACGCCGATAACAAGAAGGACTTTAGTGATCGATTGACTTGGTTATTTGGTCACGCTCGTGGTAGTAAAGTTCCTGATCATCGTATGTTTAAAGATGTGAATTACTTCAGTCGCCAAGAATATTTTGATGAACATCCTTATGTAGTCATTGAAACTCCAGAAAGAAAGTATTATTATGAAGCTGTTGCCATGATTATTGTTCCAGAAGAAACAGCTTTTTACCGTACTTCTTTTGATGATGATGCGGATTTTGAGAAACAGCTAAATATTATTTATGATACTGCAGAGGTTAAGAAACCAAATGTTAAGGTATCAGCTAAGGATAAATATCTTGTTCTTTCTACTTGTCGTGAAGAAGATGATACGATTCGTGCCAATCTCTACCTTCGACAAATTCCTGACTCAGAGATGAGTGACTTTGTCAAACAACATGGAGAAAGCCTTCAGTATAAACCAACAAGAGAATAATCTATAAATAAAAAAATTATGAATCCTCCTCAGATTAAATGAAATAGTTTAATTTTGGGAGGATTTTTTGATTTTTGTTTTTATAGTAAACTTCTGCAAACCCTTTCAAAATATGCTATACTGATGAAAAAGGAGGATTTTTATGACTCAAGAATTTATCAATCCAAGTGATGGTGTGATCCGTCAGTATCTAGCAACTAGTAAGACTCTAGCAGTAGTGGGCTTATCTGATCGTGAGGAAACAACGAGCAATCGAGTGACAAAGGAAATGCAGGCTCGTGGCTATAAAATCATTCCAGTAAACCCTAAGGCTGCAGGTGGGGAAATCTTGGGAGAAAAGGCTTATGCCAGTCTAGCTGAGATTCCTTTCCCTATAGATATCGTCAATGTCTATCGTCGTAGTGAGTTTCTGCCTGATGTAGCTCGTGATTTTCTCAAGGCAGATGCTAAGATTTTCTGGGCGCAACTAGGACTTGAAAGTCTAGAAGCGGAAGAAATCTTGCGTGCTGGAGGTTGCGATGATATCGTGATGAATCGTTGCATCAAGAGAGAACATACACGCTTAATTCTTGAACAATAAAAAGGTAGCTTGCGGGCTACCTTTTGTGTTATACTCAATGAAAATTAAAGAGCAAACTAGGAAACTAGCCGCAGGCTGTACTTGAGTACGGCAAGGCGACGTTGACGTGGTTTGAATTTGATTTTCGAAGAGTATTAGAAAATACCGATGAGCGTTTGCATACCCAGGCTAGTCAGGATGATGGCAATCCAGCAGAGGGCGCCAAGAAGAATGGATTTACCACTGGACTTAATCATAGCAATGAGATTGGTTTTAAGACCAATAGCACTCATAGCCATGATGATGAGGAATTTGGAGAGTTGTTTGAGAGGTGAAAAGAAGCTACTGCTGACACCGAAGGAAGTAAGGACGGTGGTTAGCAAGGAAGCTAGGATAAAGTAGAGAATGAAAACAGGGAAGATTTTTTTTAGTTTTACTCCTTGGTTGTTGCCTTGTTGACGACTTTGCCAGTAAGAGAGGAAGAGAGTGATAGGGATAATAGCTAGGGTACGGGTCAATTTGACAATAGTAGCAGACTCAAGAGTGTTTGTGTGGTAAAGACTATCCCAGGCGCTGGCAGTGGCTGTTACAGAGGAAGTATCATTGACCGCAGTTCCTGCAAAGAGGGAGAAGCCCTCGTTTGATAGGTGAAGCCAGGTTCCTAGGGTTGGGAAAATAAGCGCTGCTAAGACATTGAAGAAAAAGATAACGGAAATGGCTTGGGCGACTTCCTTTTCTTTGGCATGGATGACGGGAGCGGTCGCTGCAATGGCAGAACCTCCACAGATAGAGGAACCAACACCGATCAAGGTAGCTAGCTTTGTATCTAGGTCAAAAAAGCGTTGGAAAAGATAAGCTACAATCAAGGCTATAGAAATGGTAGATAGAATGACAGGAAGGGAAGATTTTCCGACTGCGAAGACTTGTGAGATATTGAGCCCAAACCCAAGCAAGATAACAGCATACTGAAGCAATTTCTTGGAGCTGTAAGTCAAACCGGCATCCAGTTGTTTATAGGAACTGAGAAAGTGGTGGAGAATCATACCGATAAAGATGGCAAAAACAGGTGCCCCAACAACAGGCAAGAAGCTCCCTAAGGTCCAAGAGATGATGGAAATGATAAGACAGGCTAAAAGTCCGGCCCCATTTTTTGATAGAAATGACATAAAAACCTCCTAAAATAAGCACTTCTTATTATAGTCTTATCTTGAAAAAAAGTAAATAGAAAGTAGGAATTAGGCTGTCATTAAATGGAATTTTGCGGTCAGAGAGCTTTTGTAGTATAATAGACATATGTTCTTTAAGCAAGGAGGGTATCTATGGACTTAACCAAGCGCTTTAATAAACAATTAGATAAGATTCAAGTTTCCTTGATTCGTCAGTTTGACCAGGCTATTTCTGAGATTCCTGGGGTTCTACGTCTGACATTGGGAGAGCCTGACTTTACAACTCCAGACCATGTCAAGGAGGCAGCTAAGCGAGCCATTGACCAAAACCAATCCTACTATACAGGGATGAGTGGTTTGATGACCTTACGCCAGGCAGCTAGTGATTTTGTAAGAGAAAAATACCAGCTAGACTATAATCCTGAAAATGAAATCTTGGTCACAATCGGTGCGACAGAAGCCCTATCTGCTACTTTGACAGCTATTTTAGAAGAGGGTGACAAGGTTCTCTTGCCAGCTCCTGCCTATCCAGGTTATGAACCAATTGTCAATCTAGTTGGCGCAGAGATTGTCGAGATTGATACAACTGAAAATGGTTTTGTCTTGACTCCTGAAATGCTGGAGAAGGCAATTCTGGAGCAGGGTGACAAGCTCAAGGCTGTTATTCTTAACTATCCAGTCAACCCTACAGGAATTACTTATAGTCGCGAACAGTTGGAAGCCTTGGCTGACGTTTTACGCAAGTATGAGATTTTCGTTGTCTGTGATGAGGTCTACTCAGAATTAACTTATACAGGGGAAAATCATGTCTCTTTGGGAACAATGCTGAGAGATCAGGCCATTATCATTAACGGTCTATCCAAATCACATGCTATGACAGGTTGGCGTTTAGGCTTTATCTTCGCACCAGCAAACTTCACAGTCCAACTCATCAAGAGTCACCAGTACTTGGTAACTGCTGCGAATACTATGGCGCAACATGCTGCGGTGGAAGCTTTGACGGCTGGTAAGAACGATGCAGAGCCGATGAAAAAGGAGTATATCCAACGTCGGGACTACATTATCGAGAAAATGACTAATCTTGGTTTTGAGATTATCAAACCTGACGGTGCCTTTTATATCTTTGCTAAGATTCCAACAGGCTACAATCAAGATTCGTTTGCTTTTCTAAAAGATTTTGCTCACAAGAAGGCTGTTGCCTTTATCCCTGGTGCAGCTTTTGGTCAATATGGAGAAGGTTATGTGCGCTTGTCTTATGCAGCTAGCATGGAAACCATCAGAGAAGCTATGAAACGTCTTGAGGAGTACATGAGAGAAGCATGATTCAGTCTATTACGAGTCAGGGGTTGGTGCTCTACAATCGTAATTTTCGTGAGGATGACAAGCTAGTCAAGATTTTTACAGAGCAGGTCGGCAAGCGGATGTTTTTTGTCAAACATGCCGGTCAGTCCAAACTGGCTCCAGTTATTCAACCTTTGGTGCTGGCTCGTTTTCTTTTGCGAATCAATGATGATGGACTTAGTTATATCGAAGACTATCATGAGGTGATGACCTTTCCAAAAATCAATAGTGATCTCTTTGTCATGGCCTATGCGACCTATGTGGCAGCTTTGGCAGATGCTAGTTTGCAGGACAATCACCAAGATGCTCCCTTGTTTGCTTTTTTACAAAAGACTTTAGAGTTGATGGAAGAGGGTTTAGATTATCAGGTCTTGACCAATATTTTTGAAATTCAGATCTTAACCCGTTTTGGGATTAGTCTTAATTTTAATGAGTGTGTCTTTTGCCATCGGGTGGGTCAGGCCTTTGATTTTTCTTTCAAATATGGTGCTTGCTTATGTCCTGAGCATTACCATGAGGACGAGAAACGTTGTCATCTGAATCCAAACATTCCCTATCTGCTCAATCAATTTCAAGCTATTAACTTTGAGACTTTAGAGACTATTTCGCTCAAGTCTGAAATCAAGCAAGAATTGCGTCAGTTCATGGATCAAATTTATGAAGAGTACGTCGGAATTCACCTAAAATCAAAGAAATTTATTGATTCCCTAGCTGATTGGGGACAATTACTAAAAGAGGAAGACAAATGAAAAAAATCGCAGTAGATGCAATGGGTGGCGATTACGCACCTCAAGCCATCGTTGAGGGTGTTAATCAAGCCCTTGCTGACTTTTTAGATATTGAGATTCAACTTTACGGAGACGAAAGCAAAATCAAGCAATATCTAACAGCTACAGAACGCGTCAGCATTATCCATACAGATGAAAAAATTGATTCGGATGATGAACCGACAAAAGCCATTCGTAAGAAGAAAAATGCCAGTATGGTATTGGCTGCTAAGGCTGTCAAAGATGGTGAGGCTGATGCCGTGCTCTCTGCAGGAAATACAGGTGCTTTGCTTGCGGCAGGATTTTTCATCGTAGGTCGCATCAAGAATATCGATCGTCCAGGGCTTATGTCAACCTTACCAACAGTTGATGGGAAAGGTTTTGATATGCTGGACCTCGGTGCCAATGCAGAAAACACAGCCCATCACTTACATCAATACGCCATCTTAGGTTCTTTCTATGCCAAAAATGTTCGTGGAATTGCAAAACCACGAGTTGGTTTGCTTAATAACGGGACAGAGAGCAGTAAGGGAGACCCACTCCGCAAGGAAACTTATGACTTGCTAGCAGCTGATGAGAGTTTGAACTTTATCGGTAATGTGGAAGCGCGTGATTTGATGAATGGCGTTGCAGATGTGGTCGTGGCAGATGGTTTCACGGGAAACGCTGTGCTCAAATCCATTGAAGGAACAGCCATGGGGATCATGGGCTTGCTAAAAAATGCTATTACAGGTGGTGGACTTCGAGCAAAACTTGGTGCTCTTCTTCTTAAGGATAGTCTTAAAGGCTTGAAAAAGCAGCTCAACTATTCAGATGTTGGGGGTGCAGTTTTGTTTGGTGTTAAGGCGCCGGTTGTTAAGACTCATGGCTCAAGTGATGCCAAGGCTGTGTATAGTACGATTCGTCAGATTCGTACTATGCTAGAAACAGACGTAGTTGCTCAAACTGCGCGTGAATTTTCAGGAGAATAATATATATGACAGATAAAGAAATTTTTGACCGCGTCGTGACCATTATCCAAGAACGTCAAGGGGAAGACTTCGTAGTAACAGAAGCCTTGAGTTTGAAGGATGATTTAGATGCTGATTCGGTAGATTTGATGGAATTCGTACTAACCATTGAGGATGAATTCGGAATCGAAATTAGTGATGAAGAAATCGATCACCTCCAAAGTGTAGCAGATGTATTAAAAGCCATTAAAGATAAAATCTAACATAAAGCAACATGCAAGTCATGTTGTTTTTTTATTTCTCGAAAAAAGATAAGATGTTGAAGTTTTATAGTTGAGTTTACGAATAAAGAGATGAGAACAAAAAAGGAGGATTACTGATGTATGTGACCGGTCTTTATCCGTGGTTGATCAAGTGGTTTTTAAAATAAATTTGACTTAGTTGTTTATTTTGAAATTATTTTATCGAATAGATAAGTAAGAAGAAAAGGAAAGGAGTTTGATTAATGTATTTACCAATTTTACTTCCATGGTTTATCAAATTGTATTTTAAATAAATTAAATTTATTCATTCATTTTAAAATGATTTCTCGAATAGATAAGTGAGAAGAAGAGTAAGGAGATTGCTTCATGTTTATGCCAATCATGTATCCATGGTTCATTAAGTGGTTCTTAAAATAAATTTGATTTAGCTGTTTATTTTAAAATGATTTCTCGAATAGACAAGTGAGAAGATAAGGAAGGAGAGAAAAAATGATTTCAGTTATTTATCCAATTTGGCTTTTAAAATGGTTTAAAGGTTAACAATCACAAACAAAAAAACTATAAAAATAAAGGAGAAAACAAATGACAAACTTTGACAAAATGGAACAGAACTTTGCAGCTCTTACGGAAGAAGAGTTGATGGAAGTGGATGGGGGAGCACTGCCTCTTGTACTCGCTGGAGTATCTATTTGGAAGGTAGGTGCGGCAGTAGCAGGTGGAGCAACAGCGCTTTTTGCTGGAGGAGCAGCTTTGGGGTATTATGCAAATAGACCATAATCTGATTGTAGTCAGAGAGGCATTTCTATGTTTTTAAAAAAAGAAGTGATATTATTAGGGGTATTGTTATCGCTACGTATTATTTTTACTATTGTTCAAATTTTAATTGACTATAAAATATTACCTGGACAGTATAGTGTAAATTTTATGGATATTTCAGAAGTATTTACCTATCCAATACTCATTTTAATCATTTATATAGCAATAAAATATAATACAAAGGAGTAATGATGAACATGAACTTAGAACAATTTTATCAATTATCTGACGATGAATTAGTGGGAACAAAAGGTGGTTTTGGTCTTGCGGAAGCAGTTGGGATTGCAGGAGTACTGAATGCTGCTGTACAAATTTTTAATGCTGGTTACAAATTTGGTTCAGATTTTGCTCGTCGTGGGCGTTAGATAATGAACAATCGCAACACTGATCTCAATACATTGTTACCATAGTTCCTTTGGTGGCAATAGGTCTCAATCTCGTGCTTCATGTAATTCGTACAGGTTCGTTATTATCCTTTGATTGGAAATGGTATTTAGTTGGATTGATTGCCTCAGGCTATTTTGGGATTTTTTGCAACGATTTGTCAAAAGATAATCCAAACTATAAATGATGAATCTGAATGAAAAGGATTTTGTGCGTGTGAATGGCGAAAAAACTCTGCCATTCTTGTCAGATAAATAGGAGTCTGCTATGAAAAAATTTTTATTGGGATTTGCTGAAGGTTATTTTATCGTGTCAGTCATTATCTATATTGTAACGTATTTGATTTTGAAAAAACCGATCAATACCTTGTTTTATCTAGAAACCTATCCAATTCTGCTTGGTCTGTTTTATGTAGGGTATAAGTGTAGTTCAGAAAATAAAAAATGATCAATTATAAACTAATCATTAAGTTGAACTAAAAAGGAATAAAAGTGAACTTGTATGAAAAATCTAAAAAATGTAATGGGAGCCTTTTTAATTATTTTTGGAGTGCTTTGCATATTAGGAGATTTAAATGTAATTACCTTTAATGTTGAAAAATACTTCCAAACAGAGTTATTTGTTCCGATGCTTATTTTGATGATGAGTTATTTAGATTCAGGTAAAGACAAGGTTTAAATAGAACTATTATTAGTATGTGGCAAATGCTATTGAATAATCATCTTTTAGTTGTTATCAATTGAATAAGAACTAAAAAAGAATGGAGAAATAAATGAATATCTCAGAAGAATTTGCGGCAATAATTATATCAGCCTCAGGAATAGTAGGACTTTTGGTTGGAGTAGCTATTGGATTAGCTAGTATTATTTAAAAAGGAGTAGATGAAAGATGAAGAAACTGGATGAAAAATTTGCTATTATGACAGAGGAAGACTTGGCTGTAACTAAGGGAGGTTTCATTGTTACTACTTCTACAGCAGTAGCTTGGGGTGTTTTAGGAGGAACTTCTTATATGTTTGGACGTTATCTAGGAAGTAGACGTTAATTTAAAAATTCGTGGTAAATCGTAAAAAAATTGAAAAAGGTAAGAAATATTAATCATTATATTTTCTAGGTAGGACGTTTGTTCTACCTATTTTTATTTAGGAAAAAGTGCTGTTCAGGTGCAGTTATTGTTTTTTTAGAAATAATTTTCTTTTTGCTTCTTTGTTTGTATAAAATAATCTTACAAAGTTTTCTTTGGAGATTGTTAGGAAAAGGAGTAGGATATGAAATTTAGTAAACGGCATTATCGTCCTCAGGTAGACCAGATGGATTGCGGTGTAGCTTCATTAGCCATGGTCTTTAGTTATTATGGTAGTTATTATTCTTTGGCTCACTTGCGAGAATTGGCCAAGACGACCATGGATGGGACGACGGCTTTGGGCTTGGTCAAGGTGGCAGAGGAGATTGGCTTTGAGACGCGAGCTATTAAGGCGGATATGACGCTCTTTGATTTGCCGGATGTAACCTTTCCTTTTGTAGCTCATGTGCTTAAGGAAGGGAAATTGCTTCATTATTATGTGGTGACTGGGAAGGACAAGAACAGCATTTATATCGCTGATCCAGATCCTAGTGTTAAGCTGACCAAGATTTCTCGTGAGCGATTTGCCAAGGAGTGGACAGGAATCACTATTTTTATGGCTCCATCTCCGAGTTATAAGCCTCATAAGGAACAAAAAAATGGTCTGCTATCCTTTATCCCTATACTAGTAAAACAGCGTGGCTTGATTGTCAATATCGTTTTGGCAACACTCTTGGTAACCTTGATTAACATTGTGGGTTCTTATTATCTTCAATCAATCATTGACACTTATGTGCCAGATCAGATGCGCTCGACGCTAGGGATTATTTCTATTGGGTTGGTCATCGTTTATATTCTCCAGCAAATCTTGTCCTATGCTCAGGAGTATCTCTTACTTGTTTTGGGGCAACGCTTGTCAATTGATGTGATTTTGTCCTATATCAAGCACGTTTTTCATTTGCCCATGTCCTTTTTTGCGACACGTCGTACAGGGGAAATCGTGTCTCGTTTCACGGATGCAAATAGTATCATCGATGCGCTAGCTTCGACTATTCTGTCAATCTTTTTGGATGTATCTACTGTCTTGATTATTTCAGTAGTTTTATTTTCGCAGAATAGTAATCTCTTTTTCATGAGTTTACTAGCCCTTCCTATCTATACAGTGATTATCTTTGCTTTTATGAAGCCTTTTGAAAAGATGAATCGGGATACCATGGAAGCCAATGCGGTTCTGTCTTCTTCGATCATTGAGGACATCAATGGTATTGAGACTATCAAGTCCTTGACCAGTGAAAGCTCGCGCTACCAAAAGATTGACAAGGAATTTGTGGATTATCTGAAAAAATCTTTTACCTACAGTCGGGTAGAGAGTCAGCAAAAGGCTCTGAAAAAGCTTGCCCAACTCTTGCTCAATGTTGGCATTCTCTGGATGGGGGCTCTCCTAGTTATGGACAATAAGATGAGTTTGGGCCAGTTGATTACCTATAATACCTTGCTTGTTTACTTTACAAATCCTTTGGAGAATATCATCAATCTGCAAACCAAACTTCAGACAGCGCAGGTAGCCAATAACCGTCTGAATGAAGTTTATCTGGTTGCATCTGAGTTTGAGGAAAAGAAAACAGTCTCAGATTTGAGCTTGCTAGAAGGAGATATGACTTTCAAGCAGGTTCACTACAAGTATGGCTATGGTCGAGATGTCTTGTCGGACATCAATCTAACCATTCCGCAAGGCTCTAAAGTGGCTTTTGTGGGAATTTCAGGATCAGGTAAGACGACCTTGGCTAAGATGATGGTTAATTTTTACGATCCAAGTCAGGGGGAGATTAGTCTGGGTGGCGTTAATATCAATCAGATAGATAAAAAGGCTCTGCGCCAGTATATCAACTATCTGCCTCAGCAACCCTACGTTTTTAATGGAACGATCTTGGAGAATCTTCTCCTTGGAGCTAAGGAGGGGACGACCCAGGAGGATATCTTGAGAGCAGTGGAGTTGGCAGAGATTCGGGAGGATATTGAGCGTATGCCACTGAATTACCAGACAGAATTGACTTCGGATGGGGCAGGGATTTCAGGTGGGCAACGTCAGAGAATCGCTCTGGCGCGTGCTCTCTTGACCGATGCGCCTGTCTTGATCTTGGATGAGGCGACCAGCAGTCTGGACATTTTGACCGAGAAGCGAATTGTTGATAATCTGATGGCTTTGGATAAGACCTTGATTTTCATCGCCCATCGTTTGACCATTGCTGAGCGGACAGAGAAGGTTGTCGTTTTGGATCAGGGCAAGATTGTCGAAGAGGGGACACATATGGAATTACTGGCTCAGGGTGGTTTTTATGCCCACTTGGTGAATAGTTAGAGAGGAGAAAAGATGCAATCAGAATTTTTAGAAAGTGCTGAGTTTTACAATCGTCGTTACCATAATTTTTCTAGTTATGTGATTTTTCCAAGTTTTATCTTGTTTTTGTTCCTGCTACTCTTTTCAATCTTTGCACAAAAGGAGATAAGCTTGACAGCTGGAGCTACGGTAGAACCTGCTCGTATCATTGCTACCATTCAGTCTAGTAGTAATAGTAAGATTGTGGCGAATCATTTGGCTGAAAATAAGTTTGTCAAGCAAGGGGATCTTCTCGTTCAATACCAAGAGGGAGCAGAAGCCGTTCAGGCTGAGAATTATGCTAGTCAGTTGGAAATGCTCAAGGATCAGAAGGTTCAACTGGAGTATTTAAAAGCAAGCCTACAAGCAGGAAGTGATCAATTTCCAGAAGCAGATAAATTTGGCTATCAGCATAGTTTTTTAGATTATCTAAATCAAGCTGCTAGTCTGCGAAGTCAGGTTGAGCAACAAAATGCTAGTATATCATCTCAAAATGCAGCAGCTAGTGGTAGTCAGGCAGAGTTAGGCAATCTCATCGGTGAAACCCAGTCCAAAATTAAAGAATATCAGCAAGCCAAGTCTGCTATTCAGGGTGATGGACACTTAGAGAGTGATCATCCAGCTTATGCTATTTATCAGTCGACAAAGGAGCAAGGATCGGAAACCAAACAGCAGGCCTTATCTCAGCTAGATGCTCAAATCACTCAGCTGGAGTCAACTCTTGCAGGTTATCGAGTACAGTATGCAGGTTCAGGAGCCCAGCAAGCTTATGCATCTGGCTTGGGAAGTCAGTTGGAGTCATTAAAATCTCAGCAACTAGCCAAGGTAGGCCAGGAATTAACGCTCTTGGATCAGAAAATTCTTGAAGCGGAGTCAGGGAAAAAGATTCAAGGAAATCTTTTAGACAAGGGGAAAATTACAGCAACAGAAGATGGTGTTCTACATTTGAATCCTGAGCATAGTCGATCTACCATCATTCCAGAAGGAACTATCCTCGCTCACCTTTTTCCGCAGTTGGCTAGAGAGAGAAAAGCAAAACTAACAGCTTATATCAGTTCTAAGGAAGTGGCTGGTCTCAAGCATGGAAATGAGGTACGATTTACAACGGTAACGGATGCCAATAAGCAGCTAGTATTGACCTCCAAGATTACGAATATCGATACCAGTGCGACTCAGACAGAAAAGGGCAATTTCTTTAAATTAGAGGCAGAGACGGATTTGAATGCTGAACAAGCAGAAAAACTTCGTTATGGACTTGAAGGTCGTTTGACTATGATTACAGGTAGGAAGAGTTTTTTACGCTACTATCTTGATCGTTTTTTGAAACAAGAATAAAGTTCTCATTTTAACTCAAATCAATCTTAGAAAATCGCAAATGAAAAATCATTTGCGATTTTTCTGTACTTTTTCAGATATGATATCAAATATAGTTCGTGAAATATTTGATTTTTAGTGTCTGTTGTGTTAGAATGATGTAAAGTAATACGAAAGGCGAACAAGAAAATGTCCAGTGAACTTATTTATACGGGAAAAGCTAAAGATATCTATACTACAGAAGACGAAAATGTGATTAAGTCGGTCTACAAGGACCAGGCAACCATGCTGAATGGAGCTCGTAAAGAGACCATTGAGGGTAAAGGTGTGCTGAATAATCAGATTTCGTCTCTTATTTTTGAAAAATTGAATGCTGCTGGTGTGGCGACACACTTTATCGAACGTATTTCTGACACAGAACAATTGAATAAAAAAGTGACAATCATTCCTTTGGAGGTTGTGCTTCGTAACGTAACTGCAGGTTCTTTCTCAAAACGTTTTGGTGTGGAAGAAGGTTTGGACTTGGAGACTCCAATCGTTGAATTTTACTACAAGAACGATGAGTTGGATGATCCATTCATCAATGATGAGCATGTGAAGTTTTTGGATATTGCCAATGATGAGCAAATTGCTTATATCAAGGAAGAAACACGTCATATCAATGAATTGTTGAAAGATTGGTTTTCACAAATTGGTCTTCGCTTGATTGACTTCAAATTGGAATTTGGTTTTGATAAGGATGGCAAGATTATCTTGGCAGACGAATTTTCACCAGACAACTGCCGTCTTTGGGATGCGGAAGGGCACCATATGGATAAGGATGTTTTCCGTAGAGATTTGGGCAGTTTAACGGATGTGTACAAGGTTGTGTTGGAGAAATTGCAGGGATTGAAGTAATCATTTTGGAACGGAACCCCTTCGTCTTCGATAACCTATTTGAATAGAAATAAAGGAACTAAAATGGATAAACGTATTTTCGTTGAGAAAAAAGCTGATTTTCGTGTCAAATCTGACTCTTTAGTAAAAGAATTACAGCATAATCTTCAGTTGAAAACCTTGAATGATCTTCGTATCGTTCAGGTTTACGATGTCTTTGGTTTGGCAGATGACCTGTTTGCTCGTGCAGAAAAACATATCTTCTCTGAGCAGGTGACCGATACTGTTTTGGATGAAGCTGCGGTTCATGCTGATCTTGAGAAGTATGCTTTCTTTGCCATTGAAAGTTTGCCTGGTCAATTTGACCAACGGGCGGCATCTTCACAAGAAGCTTTGCTTTTGCTTGGTAGTTCAAATGATGTAACAGTGAATACAGCGCAACTTTACTTGGTTAACAAGGATATTGATGCGAATGAGTTGGAAGCTGTCAAAAATTACCTCTTGAATCCAGTGGATTCTCGTTTCAAAGATATCACTGTTGGCATTGCGAAGCAGGATTTCTCTGAGTCTGACAAAACTATTCCGACTTTGGATTTCTTTGAAACTTATACGGCAGAAGATTTTGCACAGTATAAGGCGGAGCAAGGATTGGCCATGGAAGTGGATGACCTTCTCTTCATTCAAGATTACTTCAAATCCATTGGACGGGTGCCAACTGAGACTGAGTTGAAGGTTTTGGATACTTACTGGTCTGACCACTGCCGTCACACCACTTTCGAGACTGAGTTGAAAAACATCGACTTCTCAGCTTCTAAATTTGAAAAACAATTGCAAGCGACTTATGACAAGTATATTGCCATGCGTGATGAGTTGGGACGCACAGAAAAACCTCAAACCTTGATGGATATGGCGACTATTTTTGGTCGCTATGAGCGTGCCAATGGTCGTTTGGATGACATGGAAGTGTCTGATGAAATCAATGCCTGCTCTGTTGAAATTGAAGTGGATGTCAATGGTGTCAAAGAACCATGGCTTCTCATGTTCAAAAACGAAACTCATAACCACCCAACTGAAATTGAACCATTTGGTGGGGCGGCTACTTGTATCGGTGGTGCTATTCGTGACCCATTGTCAGGTCGTTCATACGTTTACCAAGCCATGCGTATCTCAGGTGCTGGTGATATTACAGCTCCGATTTCAGAAACTCGTGCTGGTAAATTGCCACAACAAGTGATTTCTAAAACAGCGGCTCACGGTTATTCTTCATATGGTAACCAAATTGGTCTTGCAACAACTTACGTTCGTGAATACTTCCACCCAGGTTTCGTTGCTAAGCGTATGGAGCTAGGTGCAGTTGTCGGTGCGGCTCCTAAGGAAAATGTTGTCCGTGAAAAGCCTGAAGCTGGCGATGTGATTATCTTGCTTGGTGGTAAGACTGGACGTGACGGTGTCGGTGGTGCGACAGGTTCTTCTAAGGTTCAAACCGTTGAATCTGTTGAAACAGCTGGTGCTGAGGTTCAAAAAGGGAATGCTATCGAAGAACGTAAGATTCAACGTCTTTTCCGTAATGGAGAAGTGACACGTCTTATCAAGAAATCAAATGACTTTGGTGCTGGTGGTGTCTGTGTGGCTATCGGTGAATTGGCAGATGGTCTTGAAATTGATCTAGACAAAGTGCCATTGAAATATCAAGGATTGAACGGTACAGAAATTGCCATCTCTGAATCTCAGGAACGTATGGCTGTAGTGGTTCGTCCAGAAGATGTAGATACCTTCATTGCAGCATGTAACAAAGAAAATATTGATGCTGTTGTCGTTGCGACAGTAACTGAAAAACCAAATCTTGTCATGCACTGGAATGGTGAAACCATTGTTGATTTGGAACGTCGTTTCCTTGATACAAACGGTGTACGTGTGGTTGTAGATGCTAAGGTGGTTGACAAGGATGTCAAGCTTCCAGAAGAACGTCAAACATCTGCTGAAACCCTTGAAGCTGATACTTTTGAAGTCTTGGCTGACCTTAACCATGCCAGTCAAAAAGGTTTACAAACCATCTTTGATAGCTCAGTTGGTCGTTCAACAGTTAATCATCCACTCGGTGGTCGCTACCAAATCACACCAACGGAAGCTTCTGTACAGAAATTGCCAGTTCAACATGGTGTGACAACAACTGCTTCTGTCATGGCGCAAGGATTCAACCCTTATGTAGCAGAATGGTCTCCATACCATGGTGCGGCTTATGCGGTCATCGAAGCAACTGCTCGTTTGGTTGCTGCTGGTGCAAAATGGTCTAAGGCTCGTTTCTCTTATCAAGAATACTTCGAGCGAATGGATAAACAAGCAGAGCGTTTTGGTCAACCAGTGGCTGCTCTCCTTGGATCCATTGAAGCTCAGATTCAACTTGGTTTGCCATCTATCGGTGGTAAAGACTCTATGTCTGGTACCTTTGAAGAATTGACAGTACCACCAACCTTGGTTGCTTTTGGTGTGACAACAGCAGATAGCCGTAAGGTCCTATCTCCAGAATTTAAGGCTGTTGGTGAAAATATTTACTATATTCCAGGTCAATCTTTGGCACAAGAAATTGATTTTGATCTTATCAAGTCTAACTTTGCTCAATTTGAAGCAATTCAAGCTGACCATAAAGTCACATCTGCATCAGCTGTCAAATATGGTGGTGTGGTTGAAGCTCTTGCCCTTGCAACATTTGGTAACCATATTGGTGCAAACGTCGAATTAGCAGACCTTGACACTAGCTTGACAGCTCAATTGGGTGGATTCGTCTTCACATCGCCTGAAGACATTGCAGGTGTTGCCAAGATTGGACGAACAGTAGCTGACTTTACACTTTCTGTCAATGATGTAACGCTTGATGGACACAAGCTTGACAGTGCCTTCCAAGGTAAATTGGAAGAGGTTTACCCAACGGAATTTGCACAAGCAACTGAGTTGGAAGAAGTACCTGCTGTGGCATCTGATGCTGTGATCAAAGCTAAAGAAACAGTTGAGACTCCAGTGGTTTACATACCAGTATTCCCAGGTACGAACTCTGAGTACGATTCAGCTAAGGCCTTTGAAAAAGAAGGTGCAAAAGTCAATTTGGTACCATTTGTAACACTGAATGAAGAAGCGATTGTCAAGTCTGTTGACACTATGGTTGACAATATCGAAAAAGCTAACATTATCTTCTTTGCAGGTGGCTTCTCAGCAGCCGATGAACCAGACGGATCTGCTAAATTTATCGTTAACATCTTGCTCAATGAAAAAGTACGTGTAGCCATTGATAGTTTCATCGAACGTGGTGGTTTAATCATTGGTATCTGTAACGGATTCCAAGCCCTTGTTAAATCAGGTCTTCTTCCATATGGTAACTTTGAAGATGCAAGCAGTACGAGTCCAACCCTCTTCTACAATGATGCCAACCAGCACGTGGCGAAGATGGTTGAAACACGTATTGCCAATACCAACTCACCATGGCTTGCCGGAGTTGAGGTTGGTGATATCCATGCCATCCCAGTATCACATGGTGAAGGTAAATTTGTCGTGACAGCTGAAGAATTTGCAGAGCTTCGTGACAATGGTCAAATCTTTACCCAATATGTTGACTTCGAAGGTAAACCAAGCATGGATTCAAAATACAATCCAAATGGTTCTGTCAATGCGATCGAAGGTATCACAAGCAAGAACGGTCAAATTATTGGTAAGATGGGGCATTCAGAACGTTTCGAAGACGGTCTCTTCCAAAATATTCCAGGAAATAAAGATCAACATCTCTTTGCATCAGCGGTTAAATACTTTACTGGGAAATAAGCTTTGCAGTTTTTTTAATAGATAACCATCAGTGAATGTAAAATCAAGTAGATGTAACTTGCGATAATTGCAAATGATTTGTTGTTGCGAGTGAAACGAGCTTCTACCGTATCATTCCGCTGTAGTATCGCTAAGGAATGATACAGAAATAAAAATTAGGTATATAAAATGACATACGAAGTAAAATCTCTTAATGAAGAATGTGGTGTTTTTGGTATCTGGGGCCACCCAGATGCTGCCAAAATGACCTATTTTGGACTTCATAGTCTTCAGCACCGTGGTCAGGAGGGGGCAGGAATCCTCTCCAATGACCAAGGGAAATTGAAGCGTCATCGTGATATGGGACTTTTATCAGAAGTCTTCAAAAATCCTGCTAATTTAGATAAATTGACAGGAACCGGAGCGATTGGACATGTGCGTTATGCGACTGCGGGAGAAGCTTCTGTAGATAATATCCAACCTTTCCTCTTCCGCTTTCACGATATGCAGTTTGGTTTGGCTCATAACGGGAATTTGACCAATGCAGAATCGCTCAAGCAAGAATTAGAACAAAGAGGGGCAATCTTCAGTTCAACCTCTGATTCAGAAATCTTGGCTCACTTGATTCGCCGTAGCCACAATCCAAATCTGATGGGTAAAATCAAGGAAGCGCTCAGTCTGGTTAAAGGTGGTTTCGCTTATCTCTTGATGTTTGAAGATAAGTTAATAGCAGCCCTTGATCCAAACGGCTTCCGTCCTCTGTCAATCGGGAAAATGGCCAATGGAGCAGTAGTGGTTTCATCTGAGACCTGTGCCTTTGAAGTAATCGGTGCTGAGTGGATTCGCGATGTGAAACCAGGCGAGATTGTCATCATTGATGATAATGGCATCCAGTATGACAGCTATACAAACGATACTCAGTTGGCGATCTGTTCCATGGAGTATATCTACTTTGCCCGTCCTGACTCCAATATCCATGGTGTCAATGTCCATACGGCTCGTAAGCGAATGGGAGCTCAATTAGCACGTGAGTTCAAGCATGAAGCTGACATTGTGGTCGGTGTGCCAAACTCCTCACTCAGTGCAGCTATGGGCTTTGCGGAAGAGTCTGGGCTACCAAATGAAATGGGTCTTATCAAGAACCAATATACACAACGGACCTTTATCCAGCCGACTCAAGAATTGCGCGAGCAAGGAGTTCGAATGAAGCTGTCTGCCGTTTCTGGTGTCGTGAAAGGCAAACGTGTGGTCATGATTGATGACTCGATTGTACGTGGAACAACATCTCGTCGTATTGTCCAACTCTTGAAAGAAGCGGGGGCATCAGAAGTGCACGTTGCCATTGGTAGTCCTGCTCTTGCCTATCCGTGTTTCTACGGGATTGATATCCAGACACGTCAGGAGTTGATTGCGGCTAATCATACCGTCGAGGAAACTTGCCAAATCATTGGTGCGGATAGTCTGACTTATCTTTCTATTGATGGCTTGATTGACTCTATTGGGATTGAAACAGATGCACCAAATGGCGGTCTCTGTGTGGCTTACTTTGATGGGAACTATCCAACTCCTCTCTATGATTATGAAGAAGAATATCGTAGAAGTTTAGGAGAAAAAACAAGTTTTTACGAATAAAAAATCCCATTGAAGGAAAGGAAAAGGAAAAAACAAATGACAAATAAAAATGCTTATGCCCAATCGGGTGTAGATGTTGAAGCGGGTTATGAAGTTGTTGAACGCATCAAAAAACACGTGGCACGTACAGAGCGTGCGGGTGTCATGGGAGCTCTTGGTGGTTTCGGTGGGATGTTTGACCTTTCAAAAACAGGTGTCAAAGAGCCAGTTTTGATCTCAGGTACAGATGGTGTTGGTACTAAGTTAATGCTGGCTATCAAGTATGACAAACACGATACCATCGGACAAGACTGTGTAGCTATGTGTGTCAATGATATCATCGCTGCAGGTGCAGAGCCTCTCTACTTCTTGGACTACATCGCAACTGGGAAAAATGAACCAGCTAAACTAGAACAAGTCGTTGCTGGTGTGGCTGAAGGTTGTGTGCAAGCTGGTGCAGCCCTCATCGGTGGGGAAACAGCTGAAATGCCTGGTATGTATGGTGAAGACGACTATGACTTGGCTGGTTTTGCAGTCGGTGTTGCAGAAAAATCTCAAATCATCGACGGTTCAAAAGTAGCTGAAGGGGATGTGATTCTTGGGCTTGCTTCAAGCGGTATCCACTCAAATGGTTACTCACTTGTTCGTCGTGTCTTTGCTGATTACACAGGTGAAGAAGTCCTCCCAGAATTGGAAGGGAAGAAACTTAAAGACGTTCTTTTGGAGCCAACTCGTATCTATGTCAAAGCAGCTTTGCCACTCATCAAAGAAGAATTGGTCAACGGAATCGCTCACATCACAGGTGGTGGTTTCATCGAAAATGTGCCACGTATGTTCGCAGATGACTTGGCTGCTGAAATTGACGAAAGCAAAGTCCCAGTTCTTCCAATTTTCAAAGCTCTTGAAAAATATGGCCAAATCAAACATGAAGAAATGTTTGAAATCTTCAACATGGGTATTGGTCTCATGCTTGCGGTAAAACCAGAAAATGTTGAACGTGTCAAAGAACTTCTTGACGAACCAGTTTATGAAATCGGTCGTATTGTGAAGAAGACAGATGCAAGTGTGGTGATTAAATAATGACTAAAAGGATTGCTGTTTTTGCCTCTGGTAACGGCTCAAACTTTCAGGTGATTGCGGAACAATTTCCAGTAGAATTTGTCTTTTCAGATCACCGGGATGCCTATGTCTTAGAACGTGCCGAAAAGCTAGGGGTTTTATCTTATGCCTTCGAACTCAAAGAGTTTGAGAACAAGGCGGACTACGAAGGAGCCATTGTTGAGCTCTTGGATGAACACCAGATTGACTTGGTTTGTCTCGCAGGCTATATGAAAATCGTCGGCCCCACCTTGCTAGCAGCTTATGAAGGCCGTATCATCAATATTCATCCGGCTTATCTCCCTGAATTCCCAGGAGCTCATGGTATTGAGGATGCTTGGAATGCGGGTGTGGACCAGTCTGGCGTGACTATTCATTGGGTGGACTCTGGTGTTGATACCGGTAAGGTCATCAAACAGGTCCGTGTGCCACGCCTTGAAGGGGATACCCTTGATACTTTCGAAACTCGCATCCACGAAACAGAGTACAAACTTTATCCAGAAGTCTTGGATAGTTTGAAATTAAGGAGAAAGTAAATTTTGAATAATAAAGCTATTAAGACTTTACTAGATAAAGTTAAAGAATTTGAAGATTTTTTTAATGAGTATGAAAAACAATTTTACCCTAAAGTAATAAAAATTAGAAATTTATTTCTAATTAGCTTAATTGTATTTATTATTTTAATGTTGACAAGTTGTGTACTTTGGTTCTGGAATTTTGGTGATTTGTGTGTTAAAATAGTTTCTCTTATTTTTACTGTACTTTCTTTTGGGGGCTTTATTTATCTCAGTCGAAAATTTGATAAAATTTCAGATGGAAAACCTAATAAATTTGAAGAGCTATGTAGAGAAATAAAGTATGAATTGATTCTTGTGTATGGGGAAAAAGCTAGTTATGCTGTGAAGTTGTTAATAGCTGATTTGACAGATAAACAGGATAATAAAATTAAGAAGTATGAAAGTTTAGTAAAGTCAGTAGGCATAGTTGGTATAATTTTGGTAACGGCTTTTATCACTTTGGCTTTAAATAAATTATTTGTTGCAGATGAGACAGCTATTCCTGTTGAAACATTTTTGGGTTTAATTTTAATCGTAGCTATAATAGTATGGTTGATTAATTTCATAGATAGTGGAATAAAAAATATTATAAAATACCCCATATGGGGTAAAGCTTCAAAAGAAGTGTATCTAATAGATATTTTATATGAAGTTAAATATATGGTTTTGGAAAAGGAGAACAAATGACTAAACGTGCACTAATTAGTGTTTCAGACAAAGCGGGCATCGTTGAATTTGCCCAAGAACTCAAAAAACTCGGTTGGGATATCATCTCGACAGGTGGGACCAAGGTTGCCCTTGACAATGCTGGGGTAGATACCATTGCCATCGATGATGTGACTGGTTTCCCAGAAATGATGGACGGTCGTGTGAAGACTCTCCACCCAAATATCCACGGAGGCCTCCTCGCTCGTCGTGACCTTGATAGTCACCTAGAGGCTGCTAAGGATAATAATATCGAATTGATTGACCTTGTTGTAGTAAATCTTTACCCATTTAAGGAAACAATCCTCAAACCAGACGTAACTTACGCGGATGCGGTTGAAAATATCGATATCGGTGGGCCATCAATGCTTCGTTCAGCAGCTAAAAACCATGCTAGCGTAACAGTTGTGGTAGACCCAGCTGATTATGCTGTTGTGCTTGACGAATTGGCAGCAAACGGCGAAACCTCTTACGAAACTCGCCAACGTTTGGCAGCTAAAGTATTCCGTCACACAGCGGCTTATGATGCCTTGATTGCAGAATACTTCACAGCTCAAGTGGGTGAAACAAAACCTGAAAAACTTACTTTGACTTATGACCTTAAGCAACCAATGCGTTACGGTGAGAACCCTCAACAAGACGCAGACTTCTATCAAAAAGGTTTGCCAACAGCTTACTCAATTGCTTCAGCTAAACAACTTAACGGCAAAGAATTGTCATTCAACAATATCCGTGATGCTGATGCTGCTATCCGTATCATCCGTGACTTCAAAGACCGTCCAACAGTTGTGGCTCTCAAACACATGAACCCATGTGGGATTGGTCAAGCTGATGATATCGAAACAGCTTGGGATTACGCTTATGAGTCTGACCCAGTGTCAATCTTCGGTGGAATCGTCGTTCTTAACCGTGAAGTTGACGCTGCGACAGCTAAGAAGATGCATGGTGTTTTCCTTGAAATCATCATTGCGCCAAGCTATTCTGACGAAGCGCTTGAAATCTTGACAACTAAGAAGAAAAACTTGCGCATCCTAGCTTTGCCATTCGATGCTCAAGATGCCAGTGAAGCAGAAGCAGAATACACTGGTGTTGTTGGTGGTCTCCTCGTTCAAAACCAAGACGTGGTCAAAGAAAGTCCAGCTGACTGGCAAGTGGTGACCAAACGTCAACCAACTGAGACAGAAGCGACAGCTCTTGAGTTTGCTTGGAAAGCTATCAAGTACGTCAAATCAAATGGTATCATCGTGACTAATGACCACATGACACTTGGTGTTGGCCCAGGTCAAACCAACCGTGTGGCTTCAGTCCGTATTGCTATTGACCAAGCTAAAGACCGTCTTGACGGTGCTGTTCTTGCTTCAGATGCTTTCTTCCCATTTGCAGATAACGTGGAAGAAATCGCCAAAGCAGGTATTAAAGCTATCATCCAACCGGGTGGATCAGTCCGTGACCAAGAGTCAATCGAAGCGGCTGATAAACATGGCTTGACTATGATCTTCACAGGTGTGAGACATTTTAGACATTAAGAAAATAAAAGGGAAGAAAACAGTTTCTTTCCTTTTTTTGATTAAAAAGCTAAACGAAACAAGATTAAAACGAACGTTTGTGGTATAATGATAGTAAATAATTCGCAAAAGAGGTTGAGAGATGAAACTGTTGGTTGTTGGCTCAGGTGGTCGTGAGCATGCGATTGCCAAGAAGTTATTAGAGTCTAAAGACGTTGAGAAAGTTTTCGTGGCACCTGGAAATGACGGGATGACCTTAGATGGTTTGGATTTGGTAAATATCTCTATTTCCGAACATTCTAAGCTGATTGACTTCGCAAAAGCAAATGACATTGCTTGGACTTTTATCGGTCCAGATGATGCCCTTGCGGCAGGTATTGTAGATGATTTCAATGCAGCTGGTCTCAAAGCTTTTGGTCCGACTAAAGCTGCAGCTGAGCTGGAGTGGTCTAAGGATTTTGCTAAGGAAATCATGGTTAAATACGACGTTCCGACAGCAACCTATGGCACCTTTTCAGATTTCGAGGAAGCTAAGGCTTACATCGAAGAAAAAGGCGCTCCAATCGTCGTCAAGGCAGACGGTTTGGCCCTTGGGAAAGGTGTCGTTGTTGCGGAGACGGTTGAGCAAGCCGTCGAAGCTACTCAAGAGATGCTTTTGGACAATAAATTCGGTGACTCAGGTGCGCGTGTGGTTATCGAAGAATTCCTTGATGGGGAAGAGTTCTCTCTCTTTGCCTTTGTCAATGGGGACAAGTTCTACATTATGCCAACTGCTCAGGACCACAAACGTGCCTACGATGGCGACAAAGGTCCTAACACTGGTGGGATGGGTGCCTATGCGCCAGTTCCTCACTTGCCACAGAGCGTGGTTGACACGGCGGTTGACACTATTGTCAATCCAGTTCTTGAAGGCATGATCAAAGAAGGGCGTCCGTATCTTGGTGTCCTTTACGCGGGGCTTATCTTGACAGCTGATGGCTCTAAAGTCATAGAGTTCAACTCTCGTTTTGGCGATCCTGAAACACAAATTATCTTGCCTCGTTTGACTTCTGACTTTGCAGAAAACATCACTGACATTTTGGATGGCAAAGAGCCAGCGATCACTTGGACGGACAAGGGTGTGACACTGGGCGTGGTTGTAGCCTCAAACGGATACCCACTCGCTTATGAGAAGGGTGTCAAGCTTCCAGCCAAGACAGAGGGCAATATTATCACTTACTATGCCGGTGCCAAATTTGCTGAAAATGGACAAGACCTTCTTTCAAACGGCGGACGTGTCTACATGCTGGTCACCACAGCAGATACCGTCAAAGAAGCCCAAAATACCATCTACAGCGAACTTAACAAACAAAACACAGAAGGGTTGTTCTACCGAAATGACATTGGTAGTAAAGCAATCAAAGATTAACAGATATTATAGTTGTCATTGGCGAGCGAAAGCGAGCTAGAATAGGATAATGGTCGCCGTGGTGAAAGGACAGAACAGTGAATGTTCTGGTCGGGGGAAACTTTGAGACCTTAGGCTCAAAGTTTAGGAATGAAACCGAAGGTTTGCTTCCGTCCCCACCACCTAAGACCATTATCAAAAAAGAAAAGGATATTATTAACTATGAAACCAGTAATTTCCATCATCATGGGCTCAAAATCCGACTGGGCAACCATGCAAAAAACAGCAGAAGTCCTAGACCGCTTCGGTGTAGCCTACGAAAAGAAAGTTGTTTCCGCACACCGTACACCAGACCTCATGTTCAAACATGCGGAAGAAGCACGTAGTCGTGGCATTAAAGTCATCATCGCTGGTGCGGGTGGCGCTGCCCACTTGCCAGGGATGGTTGCTGCAAAAACAACCCTTCCAGTCATTGGTGTGCCCGTCAAATCACGTGCGCTTAGCGGTGTGGATTCTCTCTACTCTATCGTTCAGATGCCGGGAGGCGTACCAGTCGCAACTATGGCTATAGGTGAAGCAGGTGCGACCAACGCTGCTCTCTTTGCCCTCCGTCTCCTCTCAGTAGAGGACCAGGCTATTGCGACAGCACTTGCTAATTTTGCTGAAGAACAAGGAAAAATCGCAGAGGAGTCTACAAATGAGCTCATCTAAAACAATCGGAATCATCGGTGGTGGTCAGCTTGGTCAGATGATGGCCATTTCTGCTATCTATATGGGGCATAAGGTTATCGCGCTGGATCCTGCGGCGGATTGTCCGGCCTCTCGCGTGGCGGAGATTATCGTGGCTCCTTATAATAATGTGGATGCCCTCCGTCAATTGGCGGAGCGCTGTGATGTTCTTACCTATGAATTTGAAAATGTCGACGCCGATGGTTTGGACGCTGTCATCAAGGATGGTCAGCTTCCTCAAGGAACGGACTTGCTCCGCATTTCTCAAAATCGAATCTTTGAGAAGGACTTTCTTTCTAACAAGGCTCAAGTCACTGTGGCTCCTTACAAGGTTGTGAAATATAGCCAAGACTTGGAAGATATCGACTTGTCGAAAAACTATGTTCTCAAGACGGCGACTGGTGGTTACGATGGTCATGGACAAAAGGTTATTCGTTCAGAAGCAGACTTGGAAGAAGCCTATGCACTAGCTGATTCAGCAGACTGTGTCTTGGAAGAATTTGTCAACTTTGACCTTGAGATTTCTGTCATCGTGTCAGGAAATGGCAAGGATGTGACAGTCTTCCCTATTCAGGAGAATATCCATCGTAACAACATTCTTTCAAAAACTATTGTGCCTGCTCGCATTTCTGAAAGTCTAGCAAACAAAGCCAAAGCTATGGCAGTACGAATCGCTGAACAACTGAACCTTTCTGGAACGCTATGTGTGGAAATGTTTGCGACTGCTGACGACATCATTGTCAATGAAATTGCACCACGCCCACACAACTCAGGCCACTACTCGATTGAAGCCTGCGACTTTTCTCAGTTTGACACTCATATTCTGGGTGTTCTGGGAGCACCACTTCCAGCGATTAACCTTCATGCGCCAGCTGTTATGCTCAATGTTCTCGGCCAACACGTCGAGGCTGCTGAAACATATGTCACAGAAAATCCAAGCGCCCACCTCCACTTATATGGTAAAATAGAAGCGAAGCACAACCGCAAAATGGGACATGTGACTTTGTTTAGTGATGCGCCGGATGAGGTGGAGGAGTTTGGGAAAGGGATTGATTTTTAGGAGAAATATGAAATTTGAGGTGGAGTTATTAACTAAAAATATAAGCATTGTCAAACTTGATGAATTATTTCTTAGTTCAGAGATAATTAGTATTACTTCTAGTAAGCAAGGTGCAGTTGGTGATAAGAACTTAGCGGAGTGTTCGATTGACTATAAGTGTTTTTACGAAAATGATGAATTTACAATAAATACCCAACAATTTAGAAGTGGGATAGTCGAAATTTCACTTAGGTATGAATATAGTAATTATAAATTGAAGTCGGCAGAAAAATTTGGTGAGTTTCTTTCAAAATTTAGAGAATTTTTAGGAAAAAATCATTTGAAATATTCAATTCTATCTAATAGTTTGTCTATGTATTTTTCGAATAGGCTTTATCCTAAGTTTCAAACATATGAATCGTTATTACGAAAAATTTTTGTATTAGCTTTGTCTCCACTAGAGGACGAGAATATTGTAAGGATTGTTAAGAAACAGACTAATGATAAATTAGATTTATCAAAAATTCATACAATAGAGCATATTGAAAGACTGCAAATAGCTGAACTCCATTCATTGATATTTGAAATAAATATAAATCCAGTTAACAACCTAACTAATCATTTTAAAAATTTTCAAGACAAAAGCGAATATCATCTGAAACAGATGATAAAAAAAGCCCTCCCAATCACTATATGGGAAAAGCATTTTGTACCATTCACCGATAATGAGAGAGCAGATGTGCTCAAAAACAGCTACAATAGTATTAAAGACTACAGAAATGACGTTATGCATTTTCACATGCTAACCTATAAACGTTATAAAAAAATAGATTCGTTATTATCAGATGTAATCGAAGAATTAAAAAAGGTTCAATATAACATGCTTGCGAGATGGGATTTTGAAGCAACTAGAAAACTTACAAATGATATTTTTGATCAGGAGTTTCTGGCTAGCTTATCATCTTTATCAAAAACAGTATCAGAAGCGATAAGACCAGCAATGGATAGGTTTTATGCTAACAATCTTGATTTTAATAATGCGATCAAATCTATGATGGAAGTGTTCCATAATATTCAAGTACCTAAAATAGATACTGGGATATTGAAGTCTATTCAAGCTATATCTGATACTATTGGGCATTTAGATTTACCAACCCCTCTCAATGACCCAAATAGTGAAGAAGATGATGAATAAATCTATCGTTTTGAAACACAAAATTTAAGATTAGTAGGAGTAAATGTAAGAAAGTCAAAGAGAAATCTGATGAAAGAGAAAGTTTCCTAGGAACTGAGTTCAGGATGAAGGTACTTGTCTTTTTATAAAATAGAAAAAAAGAACAAGTACTTACCTACACTTATATGGTAAACTAGAAGTGAAGTACAATCGCAATATGGAACACGTGACTTTGCTTAGTGAAGTCACGTATGATATGTAAGAGTCCAGAAAGGAATAAAATGCCGGTAAAATATTTTGAAGTAAAAAAATTTTTGAGAGATAAGATAAGCTTAATTGATTCTATTACAAATAAATTCTTCAAGTATATATTGTTGTATGGAATTTTGGCTTTACTTTTTTTAATTCTAAACGGTGAACTGAATGAAAATAATATAGTAGTACTTCTTTTTTTGGTACTTTTGGGAGTGTTTTACCGATTGATAATTCTTTTTGAGAGAATTAATATAAAAAATTTAGCAATATACATTAAAAATGAAAACGTGTTAGATGAAAATTCTACAATAATGTTAATTAATGACATAGAGTCTTCATTAAAAAAGATAGCCAGTTTTGCAAATTGGAGTTGTGGTATTTTGGCCACTATTTCGATTTTTGTTAGCACGACATATATTACTTTTCTTAAAGACATTATCACTAAAGAAGAACTTTTAAAATTTTTCTGGTCGGGTAATGAAAATGGGATAGAAAATAGCTTTATCGGTCAGATGCTATTAGTTATTATTTTTGTTTTGTTAGGATATTACCTCACTGTTCAAGCTTTTACCTATGATAGGAGATTTGTAATTATTGTTTTAAAAAGTAGTCTTTATATTGATGAAGATGAAGAAATCAAAGGCTTTTGGAAGAAATTAAAACATAGCCTAAAGAACCTTAGTTTTTAAATTTGAAGCGTCATAGTATAAAATAAAAAATTACATGAATATTGAAGATTAAAGGAGAAACAACATGATCGAACGTTACTCTCGCCCTGAGATGGCGAACATTTGGACTGAAGAAAATAAATACCGTGCTTGGCTTGAGGTGGAAATCTTGGCTGACGAAGCATGGGCTGAATTGGGAGAAATCCCTAAGGAAGATGTGGCTTTGATTCGTGAAAAAGCGGACTTTGACATTGACCGTATTTTGGAAATCGAGCAGCAAACTCGTCACGATGTGGTTGCCTTCACACGTGCGGTTTCTGAGACGCTTGGTGAAGAGCGTAAGTGGGTTCACTATGGATTGACTTCTACTGACGTGGTAGATACGGCCTATGGTTACCTCTACAAACAAGCCAACGACATCATCCGCAAGGATCTTGAAAACTTCCTTAACATCATCGCTGACAAAGCGAAAGAACACAAGTTCACTATCATGATGGGGCGTACCCACGGTGTGCACGCTGAACCGACAACTTTTGGTCTTAAATTAGCGACTTGGTACAGCGAAATGAAACGTAACATCGAGCGTTTCGAGCATGCGGCTGCTGGTGTGGAAGCTGGTAAGATCTCTGGTGCGGTTGGTAACTTTGCCAACATCCCACCATTCGTTGAAAAATACGTCTGCGACAAATTGGGTATCCGTGCTCAAGAAATCTCTACACAGGTCCTTCCTCGTGACCTTCACGCTGAGTACTTTGCAGTTCTTGCGAGCATCGCAACTTCTATCGAGCGTATGGCGACTGAGATTCGTGGTCTTCAAAAATCTGAGCAACGTGAAGTGGAAGAGTTCTTTGCCAAAGGTCAAAAAGGGTCTTCAGCAATGCCGCACAAACGTAACCCTATCGGTTCTGAAAACATGACAGGTCTTGCGCGTGTTATCCGTGGTCACATGGTAACAGCTTATGAAAACGTAGCCCTTTGGCACGAACGTGATATCTCTCACTCATCAGCTGAGCGGATCATTGCACCAGATACAACTATCTTGATTGACTACATGCTCAACCGTTTCGGAAACATCGTTAAGAACTTGACAGTCTTCCCAGAAAACATGATCCGCAACATGAACTCTACATTTGGTTTGATCTTCAGTCAACGTGCTATGCTTGCTTTGATTGAAAAAGGTATGACGCGTGAGCAAGCTTACGACCTTGTACAACCAAAGACAGCTCAATCATGGGATAACCAAGTAGACTTTAAACCACTTCTTGAAGCAGATCCAGAAGTGACTTCACGCCTGACTCAAGAAGAAATCGACGAAATCTTTAACCCAACTTACTATACCAAACGTGTGGATGAGATCTTCGAACGCATCGGTTTGGGTGACTAATAATCACAATAAAAAGCGAGACTTTTGTCCCGCTTTTTATTTGTGCTTAATCTTTTTTCTTGCTAAGTCCGTAAGCTGTGAGAGCAGTCATAAGACCAGTAGCAATCAACCATTCTGAACCTTGGCTTCCTGTTTCAGGAAGTTTATTTTCTTTTGCTACAGGAGCTGGACCTTGAGGAAGAGCTTTGTTTTCCTCAGCAGGAACAGTTGCTGGAGCTGGTTCATTTGGAATTTCTAGTTTTGGTTTTTCTTCAGCGATAGCTGCTTGACCATGTTCATCGCCGACATGAGTGACAGGATTTCCAACTTCGATCACTTGAGCGACTGGTTCTTGAGCGACAACACTTGTAACCAATGTTTTAACTTCAGATCCATCAGCAGCAGTAGTCACAGAGTAGAAATGGCTACGACGACCGTTGACACCTGCAGTTACTAGACGAGTTTGTCCCTTAGGTAGTGAAGGAGTCTCGCGAGTGATGGTTGTAAATGGAATTTCTTCATCTTCGATGACTACTCGAGGTTTATTTACAACAGGAGCTTGACCTTTTTCGTCTCCTACATGTGTCGCTAATGTTCCAACTTCGACAACTTGATTGACAGCTTCTTTCGTTACTTGTTTTTCAAGAACTGTTTCTGTTTGCTTGCCATTTTCAGTCACAACTGAAAGATAGATAGTCCGTTCACCTTTGACACCTTCAGTGATGACTTTCTCTTGTCCTGCTGGAAGGTTAGGATTTTCTTTCTTAACAATCTCAAACGGAATTTCTTCTGTCTTAACAAGAAGCTCTGGTCGGTTTTCAACTGTAGCAGCAGTTTCACTCTCATCGAGGCTTCCTGAGTGAGTGGCAGCTGGTTTAAGACCAAGTCTAGCAGCTTTGAGATTAGCTACAAGTGTATCCAATTCAGCTTGTTTGTTACGATTGAGGTTGTAGTTAAGAGCATCTTTAGCAGCCTTGAGAGCGTCGAGACTTTCTGTGCTATATCCTTCTAAGTTTTCAGGGATTTGAGCAAGTTCTTCGCGTAGCGCTTTGTAGTCAGCACGGAAGTAGTCTTTGTTGTGATCTGCAAAGGCAGTCATGAGTTCAAAGATTTCTTCTTCCTTGTATTCTGCGCTTGGTTTATCTGCCCAGATAGCTAACATACTACCAACAGTAGGTAGGTCAACTTCAGGATATTTAGTTGAAGCCAGCTGGTTAAATGGAGTTTTTTCAGTATTTTCAATAGCTTTCTTGAGGAAGCCACCGCCATCTTCTGGTTTTTGACCGAGAATGTAGTACCAATCTCCATTCGTGTTAAGGAATTTATAGCCTTTGCTTGCTAGGTATTGAGGAGACGCAAGGTTGTAACCCCACCAGCCTTTAGACCAGTAAGAGATGATAACGTCTTTATCAAACTCAACATCATCCTTGTCTTCGTAGTAGAAGCCATCGTTAAAGGCCATTGGTTGAAGACCTTTTTCTTTAGCCATGGCAGCTAGGCTATTAGAGTATTCAGCAAATTTGCCGTAGAGACCATACCACTTGAGGTAGTACCAACCTTGAGCATTGGTAGCGTCATTAGCATACTCATCTGTACCATAGTTAAAGATCTTAGTCTTGCCTGCAAAGAAGTCCATGTACTTACCGATAAGGGCTTTTGTAAAGTTCATTGCTTCTTCGTTTTCAAGGTCCATAGTTGTTTTTGAAACCTTGTCAAAGTTGGCTTGAGGGTTTGCGATGCCTAATTTTTCCATAGCGACAAGCATAGCATCCATGTGACCTGGGCTATTGATAGCTGGGATTAGTCCAATACCTTTGTCCTTAGCATATTGGATAAGCTCAGTGATTTCAGCTTGGTTCAAAGTAGTTCCATTAGGATCGTCGTAGTAAGATTTTGTTCCCTCAATGATGGCATTTTTCACATCGTCGCTTGCATAAGTCTTGCCGTTTGCTGAGATACTCATATCATCAAGTAGGAAGCGAAGTCCATCATTTCCAAGGAGCAAGTGAAGGTCAGAGTAACCGAGTTCGCTGGCTTTATCTACGATGCGTTTAAGTTGGTCGAGCGTGAAGTATTTACGTCCAGCATCGATAGAGATTACCTTGTTCTTAGCTAGTTTTTCAACTTCGCGTTTAGCGTCTTCTTCTTTTTGAGCTTCTGGAGTGAAGGTCAAGTTGCTAACAGCTTCTTGGAGTTTTGCGATCGCTTGGTCAATAGTATCTTGTTGAGCACGGCTAAGGTTGCTATCGAGAGCACGGATGGCTTTTTCAGCTTCTTTAACGGCTGCAATACTTTCTTCTGTGTAGCGGGTAAGGTCTGTTGGAACTTCTTTCAAAGCTTGTTCAGCAGACTCGTAATCAGCAGCGAAGTATTCAGCATTTGAGTTTGCAAATTGACGCATGAGTTTGAAGAGACGAGATGGAGAGTAGCGAGCAGATGGAGTATCAGCCCAAGCCGCTACCATACCACCGATAATAGGAACGTCAGCTCCTTCAGTTTTTGGAACAGAAGTGATCGGTGTACTCTTAATACCGTTCAATCCTTGATCAAGGTTGTACCAACCTTGTCCGTCAGCATTACGGCCGAGAACATAGTACCAAGCATCGTTAGTATTGAGGATTTCGTGTCCTTTTTCAGCTAGTAACTTAGAAGAAGCGACATCGTAACCACCCCAGCCACCAGTCCACATAGACACGATGATATCTTTGTCAAAAGTACCAAAAGTAGTGTCGCTATTATAGTAGATACCGTCGTTGAAGGCCATTGGTTTCAGACCGTGAGATTTGACGATACGAGCTAGGTCATTTGCATAGGCGATGAATTTGTCATAACCCTTGTCTGGGAATCCATCTTCTGGATACCATTTATAGGCTTGAAGAACGCTCCATCCTTTGGCATCGGTAGCATCATTAGCGTACTCATCCAAACCGATGTTGAAGATTTCAGACTTACCAGCAAAGTAGCCTGCATACTTATCAATCAAAGCTTTTGTGAAGGCAACAGCTTTTTCATTGTCAAGGTCAACAGTACGCGCTGATTCTTTACCAAAATAGTTAAAGTTAGGCTTTTCAATACCCAGTTCTTTCATGGCATTGAGGATAGCGTCCATGTGACCAGGACTGTTAACAGATGGGATAAGTCCAATACCTTTATCCTTAGCATAGTTAATCAAGTCGGTCATTTGGCTTTCAGTTAGATGATTGCCGTTTGGATCGTTGTAGTAAGCATTGGTTCCATTTTCAACAGCACGTTTGACATCATCGCTTGCATAAGTTTTGTCCCCTACAGTTAGAGACATGTCATCAAGCATAAAACGCAAGCCATCATTTCCGACTAGGAGATGAAGATCAGTATAGCCATAGTGTTTGGCTTTGTCGATGATTTCTTTCAGTTGTTCAGGAGAGAAGTATTTACGCCCTGCATCGATTGAAACGATTTTCTTTTTAGCCAGTTTTTCATTGACTTGAGCTGCTCTCTCTGTAGCGACTACAGGAGCTTCAACTGTAGCAACTTCTTTGTTTTCTGTCTTTTCTGGTTCTGGCTGCTTAGCTTCTTCAGTTACTTCTGGTTTTGCTGGAGTTTCTTCGGTTGTAACAGTTTTTTCTACGATAGGTGCAGGAGTAGCTTCAACTTTTGGTGCTTCAGTGTTTGTTACAGGTGTTGCAGGAGCTACGGCTTCTGGTGTAGGACTAGTTTCAAGTTTTTCTTTGCTGGTCTGTGGAGACGATTCACCTGTAGCTTGGATAGTAGGTTGATTCTCCGTTGTAGTAGGTACGACTCCATCAGCGGCAACAGCTTGCGCATGAAAGGCAAAGCCGATCAAGACAGAAGCTGCTCCGATTGCGTATTTACGAATAGAGAAACGCTGTTTATTTTCTGGTTTCATTAAATAACCTCCTAATTTATTGTTTTGGTAGCGTTTTCACAAACTGATTCTATTGTATTATCTGAAACTAGTAAAGTCAAGTATTTTAATAAAATACCTATAAAAAATATAAGAAGTTATTTAATTTGAACTAATTTTCAATTTTTACTCTGTTTTTAGTAAAATTTCTCCAAATTATAGTTTAAAGTCATTTGATATTTCCTACTAAAAGCTAGCGTGCTATAATGAAAAACAGAAAAGCCTGAAACGATTGTCTCAGACTTTTTAATGTTTAGTGATCGCGATCACATGAGATAAATTTAATCTTATAGAAATCAGAACGTTTGTAAGTTTCAATGTATTCCAACACTTGGCCAGTTGACTCAAGTTTAGTTGTCTTGGTTTGGAGAACAGTTGGGAACTGAGAGTCGATTCCTAGGATAGAAGCAGCATGTTCTGGAGTTGGAAATACAATTTCATTGATTTCTTCAAAATGCTCGTCATTCATGTGAATGTGGTAGTCCAATTTGAAACGATTATAGATAGAACTATAGTATTCAAGATTTGGATAGTTTGCATTGATGTATTGTTCAGGGATATAAGATGTGTGGTAGATATAAGTAACACCGTTAGATTCACGGATACGTTCGATTTTGTAATAAAATTGATCGCCACGCAATCCCAATTTTTCTAAGTAGTTAAGATCGTTACCGCGTTCAATAGAAAGAACAGTGACTTTATCGTCCTTGGTTTCAAAAATTTCTACATCAGAAAATTCTACGAGTTTGTGCTTGCGAGCGCGAGCCACAAAGGTTCCTTTTCCTTGTTGGCGGACAATATAACCGTCTTTAGCAAGGTCGTTTAAGGCGCGAACAACAGTGATTGAACTTACGTCATACATTGCAATCAACTCTGCTTCAGTGTAGAACTTGTCGCCACTTGCAAATTGACCTGAAATGATTTTATTTTTCAATTCATCTTTGATATATTGATACTTTGGAATTGCCATATTTTCACCTCATTTTTTCCTTCTCCATCTTCGATTTTACCATAAATAGTTTGAAAATGATAGTAAATAATGTAAAAAAATAAAATAATATTCTAAGCGATTGACTTACATATTATTTACGGTTAAAAACTCATACATTTATGCTATCTAGATCGAAAATATTTAAGAAAAAATTTTTTTACAAGAATTTTAGAAAACAATTCAGTAAAAAAAAGAAAAATTTTAAATAATTTTCGAAAAATCTATTGACAAGATGGATTCATTAGTTTATCATTTAATATAACAACAAATGAAAGCGCAAACGAAAAGTATGGGGTGGTAAAATGACAAGGTTTAAAATTGAGGATGATTTTTACCTAGATGGGGAACCATTCAAAATTTTATCTGGTGCCATTCATTATTTTAGAATTCCTGAAGAAGACTGGTATCATTCATTGTACAATCTCAAGGCTTTAGGCTTCAACACTGTTGAAACTTACGTCGCTTGGAATTTGCATGAGCCAACTGAAGGAAACTTCAATTTTGAAGGCAATCTTGATATTGAAAAATTTCTTCAGACAGCTCAGGACTTAGGCTTGTATGCTATTGTTCGACCATCTCCCTTTATCTGTGCAGAGTGGGAATTCGGTGGTTTACCAGCATGGCTTTTAAATAAAGACATGCGAATCCGTTCCTCTGATCCAGCCTTTATAGAAATGGTAGGACGCTACTACGATCATTTACTTCCACGTCTTGTTTCAAGATTGTTGGATAATGGTGGTAACATCCTCATGATGCAGGTTGAAAATGAGTACGGTTCATACGGTGAGGACAAAACCTACTTGCGTGAGATTCGCCGATTGATGGAAGAACGTTCAGTGACTTGTCCGCTCTTTACATCTGATGGTCCATGGCGAGCAACTCTGAAAGCTGGTACCTTGATTGAAGATAATCTCTTTGTGACAGGGAACTTTGGTTCAAAAGCAAACTTTAACTTCTCGCAAATGCAAGAGTTCTTTGATGAGTATGGCAAGAAATGGCCACTCATGTGTATGGAATTCTGGGATGGATGGTTTAACCGATGGAAAGAACCAGTCATCACGCGTGAGCCAGAGGAGTTAGCAGAAGCCGTACATGAGGTACTAGAGCAAGGCTCTATCAACCTTTACATGTTCCACGGTGGAACCAACTTTGGTTTTATGAATGGTTGTTCAGCTCGAGGAACTATTGATTTACCACAAGTAACATCTTATGATTATGACGCTCTCCTTAATGAAGCTGGGAATCCAACTGCTAAATACATGGCAGTTAAGAAAATGATGGCGACTTACTATCCTGAGTATCCACAATTAGAACCGCTTTACAAAGAGAGCATGGAAGTTGAAAACATTCCACTGGTCGAGAAAGTTTCTCTATTTGAAACCTTGGATAGCCTAACAAGTCCAACTAAAAGTCTCTATCCTAAGAAAATGGAAGAGTTGGGACAAAGCTACGGTTATCTACTCTATCGTACAGAAGCTAGTTGGGATGCAGAAGAAGAACGTATCCGTATCATTGACGGTCGAGACAGAGCTCAGCTATTTGTAGATGGTAAATGGGTCGCAACTCAGTACCAGACAGAAATTGGTGAGGACATCTTCTATCAAGGAGAAAAGAAAGCGCTCTCTCGTTTTGATGTTCTGGTAGAAAATATGGGGCGTGTCAATTACGGGCATAAGTTCCTAGCAGATACACAACGAAAAGGGATTCGTACAGGTGTCTGCAAAGATCTACACTTCATGTTGAACTGGGAACACTATCCGCTTCCACTAGATAATCCTGAAAAGATTGATTTCTCAAAAGGATGGACAGAAGGACAACCTGCCTTTTACGCCTATGACTTTGAAGTTGAGGCTCCGAAGGGCACCTACTTAGAACTATCTGAGTTTGGTAAAGGGATTGCCTATGTCAATGGCCGTAATCTAGGACGTTTCTGGAATGTTGGTCCAACCTTATCGCTTTATATTCCGCACAGCTATCTCAAGGAAGGTGCTAACCGCATCATTATCTTTGAAACTGAAGGGGAGTATAAAGATCACATACACTTAACTCGTAAACCTACACTAAAACATATAAAGGGGGAAAATTTATGACAATTGTAGGATGCCGTATCGATGGACGTTTGATCCACGGACAAGTAGCAAACCTTTGGTCTGCTAAACTTAATGTTTCACGTATCATGGTCGTTGACAATGAAGTTGTTAACAACGATGTTGAAAAGAGCGGATTGAAACTTGCAACACCACCAGGTGTAAAACTTAGCATTTTGCCAGTTGAAAAAGCTGCAGCCAATATCCTTGCTGGAAAATATGATAGCCAACGTCTTTTGATTGTAGCACGCAAACCTGACCGTTTCCTCGGTTTGGTAGAAGCAGGCGTACCGCTTGAAACAGTCAATGTCGGCAACATGTCTCAAACACCAGAAACTCGTTCTATCACACGTTCAATCAACGTTGTAGATAAAGACGTAGAAGATTTCCACAAATTGGCGGAAAAAGGTGTTAAACTTACTGCTCAAATGGTTCCAAATGATCCAGTTTCAGACTTTTTGAGCTTATTAAAATAGGAAAAAATTTTTAGGAGGTCATTGTTATGATACAATGGTGGCAAATTTTACTTCTCACTTTGTACTCAGCTTATCAAATCTGTGATGAGTTGACGATCGTTTCTTCTGCAGGTTCCCCTGTATTCGCTGGTTTCATTACTGGTTTAGTCATGGGAGATTTGACAACTGGTTTGTTTATCGGTGGTAGCTTGCAGTTGTTTGTCCTTGGGGTAGGTACCTTCGGTGGTGCTTCTCGTATCGACGCAACTTCTGGTGCGGTTCTTGCGACTGCTTTCTCAGTTTCACAAGGTATTGAAACTGACCTTGCGATTACTACAATCGCTGTACCAGTAGCGGCACTTTTAACTTACTTCGACGTACTTGGTCGTATGACTACTACATTCTTCGCACACCGTATTGATGCTGCGATCGAACGCTTTGACTACAAAGGAATCGAACGTAACTACCTTCTTGGTGCGCTTCCATGGGCTGCTTCTCGTGCCCTTCCAGTATTCTTCGCCCTAGCTTTCGGTGGAGAATTCGTACAAGCAGTTGTAAACTTTGTTAAAGAATTCCAATGGGTTGCAGACGGTTTGACTCTTGCAGGTCGTATGCTTCCAGGTCTTGGATTCGCTATCTTGCTTCGTTACCTTCCAGTTAAACGTAACCTTCACTACCTTGCTATGGGATTCGGTTTGACAGCTATGTTGACTGTACTTTACTCATACGTAACAGGTCTTGGTGGAGCAGTTGCTGGTCTCATTGGCACTCTTCCTGCTGACGTTGCTGAAAAAATTGGCTTTGCCAACAACTTCAAAGGTTTGTCTATGATCGGTGTCTCTATCGTAGGTATCTTCCTTGCAGTTGTTCACTTCAAGAACAGCCAAAAAGTTGCTGTAGCAGCACCTTCTACACCATCAGAAAGTGGGGAAATTGAAGATGACGAATTCTAATTACAAATTAACAAAAGAAGATTTTAATCAAATTAACAAACGTAGCTTGTTCACTTTCCAATTGGGATGGAACTACGAACGTATGCAAGCATCAGGTTACCTTTACATGATCTTGCCACAATTGCGTAAAATGTATGGAGATGGAACTCCTGAGTTGAAAGAAATGATGAAAGTTCATACTCAATTCTTCAACACTTCACCATTCTTCCACACAATCATCGCTGGTTTTGACCTTGCCATGGAAGAAAAAGATGGCGTTGACTCAAAAGATGCGGTTAACGGTATCAAGACAGGTTTGATGGGACCATTCGCTCCTCTTGGAGATACTATCTTTGGTTCACTTGTACCTGCTATCATGGGATCTATCGCTGCAACAATGGCTATCGCTGGTCAACCTTGGGGTATCTTCCTTTGGATCGCAGTTGCAGTAGCGTATGACATCTTCCGTTGGAAACAATTGGAATTTGCATACAAAGAAGGGGTTAACCTTATCAACAACATGCAAAGCACTTTGACAGCTTTGATTGAAGCTGCATCTGTACTTGGTGTGTTCATGATGGGTGCTCTTGTAGCAACAATGATCAACTTTGAAATTTCATACAAATTGCCAATCGGTGAGAAAATGATTGACTTCCAAGATATCTTGAACTCAATCTTCCCACGCTTGCTTCCAGCAATCTTCACAGCCTTTATCTTCTGGTTGCTTGGTAAGAAAGGTATGAACTCTACAAAAGCAATCGGTATCATCATTGCTCTTGCAGTTGGACTTTCATTCATCGGTAAATTTGTACTTGGAATGGGCGCATAATTTATGACTAAATCATTGATTTTAGTGAGTCACGGTCGTTTCTGTGAAGAACTTAAAGGTAGCACAGAGATGATTATGGGTCCACAAGACAACATTCATGCAGTAGCTCTTCTTCCAGAAGATGGACCAGAAGATTTCACTGCGAAATTTGAAGCTGCTGTCGAAGGTTTGGATGATTTCCTAGTCTTTGCGGACCTCCTTGGTGGAACACCATGTAACGTGGTGAGCCGTCTGATTATGGAAGGTCGTGACATTGAACTTTATGCAGGAATGAATCTTCCAATGGTGATTGAATTTATCAATGCGAGCCTAACTGGCGCTGATGCAGATTATAAGAGTCGTGCTTCAGAAAGCATTGTCAAAGTTAATGATCTATTGGCAAGCTTCGACGACGATGAAGATGAATAAGATGTAACAAACTATCTTATAGAAAATATACATGGGAATGGGAGCGACTCCCATTCCCATGTTTTCAATCATGAAACAATATTAGATTAGAGGTTTTCAATGCTAGATTATACAAAAGAAGATTTGCTTGAGTTGGGGGCAGAAATCACAACTCGCGAAATTTACCAACAACCAGACGTTTGGAAAGATGCTTTTGAAGCTTATCAAGCACGACGTGATGAAATTGCAGCCTTCTTGCAAGGAATTGCTGACAAACATGACTACATCAAAGTTATCCTGACTGGTGCTGGGACTTCTGCTTATGTAGGTGATACTCTGGTTCCTTACTTTAAGGAAGTGTATGATGAACGTAAATGGAATTTCAATGCTATCGCGACAACTGATATTGTAGCAAACCCACAAACTTATTTGAAAAAAGATGTGGCAACTATTTTGGTATCATTCGCGCGAAGCGGGAACTCACCTGAGAGTGTGGCAACAGTTGACTTGGCTAAGGCCTTGGTTGATGAACTTTATCAAGTAACAATCACATGTGCGGCTGAAGGGAAATTGGCTCTCCAAGCGCATGGTGATGACCGCAACCTCTTGCTCTTGCAACCAGCTGCTTCTAACGATGCTGGCTTTGCTATGACTTCAAGCTTCACTTCAATGATGTTGACAGCGCTCTTGGTATTTGATCCGACAGACTTTGCTGTTAAAGCTGAACGTTTCGACGTGTTATCTAGTTTAGCTCGCAAAGTTCTTGACAATGTGGCAGATGTCAAAGAGTTGGTTGACCTAGATTTTAACCGAGTGATTTATCTAGGTGCGGGCCCATTCTTCGGACTGGCTCACGAAGCCCAGCTTAAAATTTTGGAATTGACTGCTGGTCAGGTTGCGACTATGTATGAAAGCCCAGTTGGCTTCCGTCACGGTCCAAAATCTCTGATCAACGAAGATACAGTCGTTTTGGTCTTTGGTACGACAACAGACTATACTCGTAAGTATGACTTGGACTTGGTTCGTGAAGTTGCAGGCGACCAAATTGCTCGACGTGTTGTTCTCTTGAGTGATCAAGCCTTTGGACTTGAAAATGTGAAGGAAGTAGCACTTGGATGCGGTGGAGTTCTGAATGATGTTTACCGTGTCTTCCCTTATATCGTTTACGGTCAGTTATTTGCTCTTTTGACTTCGCTTAAAGTTGGAAATAGACCAGATACACCATCACCTACAGGTACAGTGAACCGTGTCGTTCAAGGTGTCATTATTCACGAATTTGAAAAATAAGGAAGAATCTATGAGTAAATTAACATTAAGCCCAAATAAACGCGCTTGCTTGCAAAAACTCTCTGATGAGAATGGTATCATCTCAGCTCTTGCTTTTGACCAACGTGGTGCTTTGAAACGCCTTATGGCTCAGTACCAAACAGAAGAGCCAACAGTAGCTCAAATGGAAGAACTTAAAGTATTGGTAGCAGATGAATTGACTAAATACGCTTCATCTATGCTACTTGACCCTGAGTACGGACTTCCAGCTACAAAAGCTCTTGATCAAAATGCAGGTCTTCTCCTTGCTTATGAAAAAACAGGATACGATACAACAAGTACCAAACGCTTGCCAGACTGCTTGGATGTTTGGTCTGCAAAACGTATCAAAGAACAAGGTGCAGATGCAGTTAAGTTCTTGCTTTACTATGACGTAGATAGCTCTGACGAACTCAACCAACAAAAACAAGCCTACATCGAACGTATCGGTTCTGAGTGTGTGGCAGAAGATATTCCATTCTTCCTTGAAATCTTGGCTTACGATGAAAAGATCGCTGATGCAGGTTCTGCAGAATATGCTAAAGTGAAACCACATAAGGTTATCGGTGCTATGAAAGTCTTCTCAGACCCACGTTTCAACATTGATGTCTTGAAAGTAGAAGTTCCAGTTAACGTGAAATACGTTGAAGGCTTTGGTGATGGAGAAATCGTTCATACACGTGAAGAAGCAGCTGCTTTCTTCAAAGCTCAAGACGAAGCTACTAACCTTCCTTACATCTACTTGAGTGCAGGTGTATCCGCTAAACTCTTCCAAGAAACTCTTGTCTTTGCTCATGAATCAGGCGCAAACTTCAATGGTGTTCTTTGTGGACGTGCAACATGGGCAGGATCAGTTGAAGCTTACATCAAAGATGGTGAAGCAGCAGCTCGCGAATGGCTTCGTACAACTGGATTTGAAAACATTGATGAACTTAATAAGGTTCTTCAAACAACAGCTACTTCATGGACTGAACGTGTAGAAGCATAGGATAGAAATAGAAGGAACTACTTTTGTTAAGAAAATATTTATGGTTTCTTGACAAAGGTATCTGTAAATCATACAATAAAACCATAGAACGTGAATGCGCTTTCTATGGTTTGTTTACTTAATTGAAATAGAAAAAGGAGAGAAGGATGAAAGCATACACAGAACGTGTATTTGGGAAAGTTGATGGCAAGGATGTCCTCGCTTACCGTTTTGAGACGGAGGCAGGATACCAACTGGAAATCATGACTTATGGAGCAACAATTTTACGTTATGTAACTCCAGATAAGGCTGGCAATTTTGCCAATGTTATCCTAGGTTTTGACGATTTCGAAAGCTATGTGGGAAATAGCCCTAAACATGGAGCAAGTGTAGGTCCAGTAGCAGGTCGTATCGCAGGTGCGACATTTGAACTCAATGGGAAGACCTATGGACTAGAAGTCAACAACGCTAGCAACTGTAACCACAGTGGCTCAACTGGTTGGGATTCTAGCTTGTTTGATCTAGTCGAAGTGAGTGACCATGGTTTGACTCTTTACACAGAAAGAGCAGACGGTACAGGAGGTTTCCCTGGAAATCTTAAGATCTGGATTAGTTACAACATGGAAGAAAGTGGTGCCTACGAGGTTAGTTACAAGGTAACGACAGACCAGGATACCTTGGTCAATCCAACTAACCATAGCTACTTTAACTTGTCAGGTGATTTCACTCAGACAGTTGACCGCCATGTTTTCCAACTGAACACAGAGGGTATCTATCCAATCGCTCCTGACGGTGTTCCAGCTAAAACTCCAGATGCTAACCGTGATGTGGTCAAACATATCTACAATGGTGCTTTGTTGAAAGATATCTTTGCAGAAGAAGATGAGCAAATCCAACTCGTATCTGGTTTGGACCATCCATTTGCTCTTCCTGCAGGACATGACAATGCTGGATTCCTCTATGACCAAGGTTCAGGTCGCTTCTTGCTCTTCAAGACAGAGGCTCCTTGCTTTGTGGTCTACACAGCAAACTTTGTGGATGAGAGTGTCATCATCGCTGGTCAGCCAATGATTCAGCACAATGGAATTGCTCTTGAGGCGCAAGCTTTGCCAGATGCTATTCATAGCGACCTTAAAGATCAAGTCATCCTCAAAGCAGGTGAAACATTCACCAGCAAAACACGTTACGAATTTGTTGTGAAATAACAAAAATTCTCTGAAGTCATAGGATTTCAGAGAATTTTTTCTTATTCTTCATCTGGTGTGAGAATCATCGGAATGATGATTGGTTCACGTTCAGTATTTTCGTAAAGGAATGGTCGAATGGCGTTTACGATAGCGCCATTGACAGATTGGACGCTGGCATCTTTGTTTTTCAATGCGATACGAATAGCATTGAAAAGGATGCGTTGACTCTGACGAATCAAGTCGCCGGACTCTCTCATGTAGACAAATCCACGGCTGAGAATATCTGGTCCAGATAGGATCATCTGAGACTTGAAGTCAACGGTTGCGACAGCCAATACAACACCATCTTCAGATAGGTCTCGGCGATCTTTAAGTACAGCTGCACCGATTTCACCGATACGATTTCCATCGACGTAGATATCTTGAGCATTAAAATGACCTGCGATACGGGCAGAGTTTGCAGTAAGGGCAAGCACATCACCGTTACTCATGATAAAGATATTGTCCTTCTCTACGCCAGTATCTACGGCAAGTCCAGCGTGGACTTTCTGCATGCGGTATTCACCGTGAACAGGCATGAAGTATTTTGGCTTAATGAGGCGGAGCATGAGTTTTTGCTCTTGCTGGCCACCGTGTCCAGATGTATGGATGTTGTTAATCTTACCATGGATAACTTCAACACCAGCTTCTGAAATGATGTTAATCAATTTGTTGACGCTAGTGGTGTTTCCTGGAATTGGGCTAGATGAGAAGATAACGGTATCACCAGGTTGGAGTTGCACTTGACGGTGGGTTCCGTTAGCGATTCGAGAGAGAGCCGCCATAGGTTCACCCTGGCTACCTGTACAGAGGATCAGAATCTCACCCGCAGGATAGTCTTTGATTTCATTTGGTTCGATGAAGGTTCCCTTAGGTGCCTTGATGTAGCCAAGCTCAATTCCGTTGACAATGGCCTTTTCCATAGAGCGCCCAAAGACAGCGATTTTACGACCAGTCTTAACAGCAGCTTCCGTTGCTTGTTGGAGACGGAAGATATTTGAGGCAAAGGATGCAAAGATGATACGTCCTTCGATACCTTGGATAATCTTCATGATCGACTGGCCGACAACCTTTTCAGAGTTTGTAAAGGTTGGCACTTCAGCATTGGTCGAGTCAGAGAGTAGGCAAAGCACTCCGTCTTCACCTAGGGCTGCCATACGGTGTAAGTCTGCAGGTTCACCAACTGGTGTAAAGTCAAACTTGAAGTCACCTGTACAGACGATTTTCCCTTGAGGGGTATGGATGACAATTCCCAATGGTTCTGGGATAGAGTGAGTAGTTCTAAAGAAAGTTGCTTTAAGGTTTTTAAAGGTCAACTCCGTGTTGTGGTTGATTTCGTGAAGTGTAGCATTGCGCAAAAGTCCATGCTCTTCGAGTTTTCCACGGATTAAGGCAAGGGCCAGTGGACCAGCATAGATAGGGATGTTTGCTTGCTTGAGCAAGAAAGGAATCCCTCCGATATGGTCCTCGTGTCCGTGTGTAATCAAGAGAGCCTTGACGCGGTCGATATTTTCTACAATATAAGAGTAATCAGGGATAACGTAGTCGATACCAAGTAGGTCGTCCTCAGGGAATTTAATCCCTGCATCAACGATGATAATTTCGTCTTGGTATTCGATACCATATGTGTTTTTTCCGATTTCTCCTAGACCACCAATGGCAAAAACGCCGACTTCTTCTGGTTTAAGAGTGTAGGCCATATTAGAACTCCGTAATTTCGAATGCGCCAGTTTCTTTTTCGTAGTCTAGCAATTTGTCAGACAAGAGTTCGATATACTCGATATTATACTCTGGACGATTTTCTTCGACAAGTTGGCGGGCAGCGATACGTCCTTCAAGTTCTGAACTAGCATCGATGTCTAAGTATAGTGAGCGTGTTGTTTCACGACGTGGGCTGCGTTCTTTTGTTTCTTGATAAAAAACTTTGTAAATCATATGTTTCCTTTCTGCTTTCAGGTCAGCTATATTCAAAAATGCTCAGTTTGAAGCTGGTTTGATTCCAGTTCATCTTTTGTCTTTATTGACCTTGATTCGTTACAATTATCTCAATTATAACATAAAAAGGGGAATTAGTAAAAGCAGGAAACATGAAAGTAAGGAGCTTGAAATGGGTTTCATTTTACCTTGTATAAGTATTTGAAGACATCCGATGCAAGTGCTATAATAAAGTTAGAAAAGAGGTTTTTCTTGATTAAGGAGGACTAGCTATGTTTGATTTTGTGTTTCACCTATTTGGATGGAAATTCTACATATTGCTACAACTGCTTGGACTCCTTTCGAGGCTATTTGCTCCTTTTCGTTAGATGATGATTTTGAAATATTTGCCTTTAGAATTGGAGAAAGGAGGCTCTCTATGTTTCAACTAGCTATCGCGATTCGTCTCTTGATATTTGCTGTTTTTGTTGCCTGTGTTTACGGTGGCAATCTACTATTTGTTCGGTTGGAACATAGAAAAACAGCTATACACTGGAAAATTCTCTTTGTAATACTGTATTCTATTTTCCTCCTTCTTGTGACCTATGTGGTCTGGCTTGTATTTTACTTTGGTTTGAATGCTTAGCTTCAGTTGTTTATTTATATCTGCTGATTGAACGAATGCCTATCTTTAAAATAGGTTTAAAAAAATAGCGAACTCAGCTACACAAAAAATCCACCCCAACTATTAAGATAGGGTGGATTTTTCAAATTCGGTGTCCAATTTTCCCTCAAACGAAGGTCATATTTTCAGGCCTTATCCTTATTTTTACAGTAGTGCTTGTTCTGTTCAAAAATAGAGTTAAAGCATAAAAATAAAACAATACAAACAGATAAATCAATTGGCAATGGTATAGTCGTAATGTTTAAATCATTGAGAATACTGATCAAACTGTAAGAGATGAAGAAAATAAAATTTATCTTTCTAAAAATGTGTCTTTTATCTAGCATGACTTATCCAAACTTTTTACGGAGATCTTTTCCAATGGTGTAAGCTGCCATAAATAAAGCTATACCAACACCGGCACCAAAACCACCCTTGATTTCTTGCAATTCTTTATTAGAAATTTCACGATATTTGTCTAAACCTTTAATCATACTAACCTCCTAAAAAATAACCAGCTGCCAAGCCAGAGCCTACAAGTGCTGTTCCGCCAGCAATAGCTTTCCAAGATACTGCTACTCCAAAGACAACCAAGGGAGCGAGACCACCATCAATATCTGATAATTCATTTTCAGATAGCGATACAAATTGATTGTCAATATTTTCGAAATTTGTCATTGAACTTTCCTCCTTTTTTCTTGTTCACTTTTATATTCGGAAATGAAGGTAAAAAGTTGCAATGTTTTTGATAATTTCTTTTCACCATGATTTTTGTTTCAAAACAAAGAAAATTCCCATGCGCCTTCTTTTGTAGTATAATAGTAAACAGACAAAAAGATAGGAATGTGTTATGAAAGTATTAGCATTTGATACGTCTAGCAAGGCTCTTTCTCTCTCTATTTTAGAGGACAAGCAGCTTCTTGCCGAGACGACAATCAATATCAAAAAAAATCACAGTATTACCCTTATGCCTGCCATCGATTTTTTGATGACCAGTCTAGATTTGACGCCCAAAGATTTGGATCGAATCGTTGTAGCAGAGGGGCCAGGTAGCTACACAGGTTTGCGAATTGCAGTAGCGACTGCCAAGACCTTGGCTCATACTCTAAACATTGAGTTGGTTGGCATGTCTAGCCTTTTGGCTCTGGTACCAAGCCAGCAAGTAGGTCTTGTTGTACCTTTGATGGATGCGCGTCGCAACAATGTTTATGCAGGATTTTATGAAAATGCAAATCCTGTCCTTCCCGAAGCCCACTTGTCTTTTGCAGAAGTCTTGGAGCAAGTCAAGGATGCCGACCAGCTAACCTTTGTTGGTGAAGTGGGAGCCTTTGTGGAGCAGATTCAAGAACAACTACCACAGGCTAACTATCAGGAAACCTTGCCAAATGCAGCGAATCTAGCCCTCTGGGCTTGGGATAAGGAAGCAGACTCCTTGCATGACTTTGTGCCAAATTACCTCAAGCGTGTAGAAGCTGAGGAAAACTGGCTTAAGAATCACACCGAGTCTGGCGAGTCTTACATCAAACGTCTATGATAGAAATCAAACGAATCCAACAGCAACCTGACTTGGCTCAATCCATCTATGCTGTCATGGTAGATGTATACCCAGTCAGTCCTTGGACTCTGGAACAAATCCAAGCAGACCTGTCTCAAGACCAGATCTGGTATGCTCTAGCTTACGATTGCTCTGAAGTGATTGGTTTTTTAGCCGTTCAGGAAATATCCTTTGAGGCAGAAGTCCTGCAAATCGCTGTCAAAGGAACCTATCAGGGTCAGGGAATTGCGTCAGCCTTATTTGCTCAATTACCGCCAGATAAGGAGATTTTCCTCGAAGTCAGAAAGTCAAATCAACGAGCGCAAGCATTTTACAAGAAAGAAAAAATGGCAGTCATCGCTGAGCGAAAGGCCTATTACCATGATCCAGTCGAGGACGCCATTATCATGAAGAGAGAAATAGATGAAGGATAGATATATTTTAGCATTTGAGACATCTTGTGATGAGACTAGTGTTGCCGTATTGAAAAACGACGACGAGCTCTTGTCCAATGTCATTGCTAGTCAAATTGAGAGTCACAAACGTTTTGGTGGTGTAGTGCCAGAAGTGGCTAGTCGTCACCATGTTGAGGTTATTACAGCCTGTATTGAGGAGGCGCTGGCAGAAGCAGGGATTACAGAAGAAGATGTAACAGCTGTTGCGGTTACTTATGGACCAGGCTTGGTCGGAGCCTTGCTTGTTGGTTTGTCAGCTGCCAAGGCCTTTGCTTGGGCACATGGACTTCCGCTGATTCCCGTGAACCACATGGCTGGTCATCTTATGGCGGCTCAAAGTGTGGAGCCTTTGGACTTCCCCTTACTAGCTCTATTAGTCAGTGGTGGACATACAGAGTTGGTCTATGTTTCTGAGGCTGGTGATTATAAGATTGTTGGTGAAACCCGTGATGATGCGGTTGGTGAAGCCTATGATAAGGTCGGACGTGTCATGGGCTTGACCTATCCAGCAGGTCGGGAGATTGATGAGTTGGCTCATCAAGGTCAGGATGTGTATGACTTCCCACGTGCTATGATTAAGGAAGACAATCTGGAGTTTTCATTCTCAGGTTTGAAGTCTGCCTTTATCAATCTTCACCACAATACCGAGCAAAAGGGAGAAAGCTTGTCCAAGGAAGACCTGTCGGCTTCCTTCCAAGCAGCAGTCATGGATATTCTCATGGCTAAAACCAAGAAAGCTCTGGAGAAATACCCTGTTAAAACCCTTGTCGTGGCTGGTGGTGTAGCAGCTAACAAAGGATTAAGAGAACGCTTGGCAGCTGAAATCACTGACGTCAAGGTCATCATTCCACCTCTGCGTCTTTGCGGAGACAATGCAGGCATGATTGCCTACGCCAGCGTTAGCGAGTGGAACAAAGAAAACTTTGCAGGCTTGGAGCTAAATGCCAAACCAAGTCTCGCTTTTGATACTATGGAATAAAAAGTCAGCTTGAAGCTGGCTTTTTTGCTAAAATATTTTATAATATGTTAAAAAAGTAAAAATTTTTTACGAATAGAATAGTAAAGAGTATCTTAAAAAGGGAGTTTGCTCATGATTGAAAAACAGGAATTAGGAGAATTTTACAAGGAATTGCGACTGGCGAGAAAGCTTAAGCAGTCAGATGTGGCTTGTGCTGGACTAACAGCCTCTCAGCTATCCAAGTTCGAACTGGGGCAGTCCATGCTGTCTGCGGATAAGTTGATCCTAGCTATCCAAGGGATAAATATGACCTTCGATGAGTTTGGGCACAAGCTCAACAACTACCAAGAATCTCCACATATGCGATTTGGTAGAAGGATTGTGGATTGCTTTGCCCATCAAGATATAGCTGGCTTAGAGCAATTGTTGAAAGAAATTGAGCAAGAACAGATGGCGCAGACCTATCGTCGTTTGAACTCTATTGTGATTAAAGATGCTATCCATTCACTGGATAAAAGCTACCCACTAGCAGAGGAGGATAGTGAGTTTTTAACCACCTATCTCTATGCTATCGAATCTTGGACCTGGTTTGAACTCTATATCTTTTGCAATACCATGCCTTTTTTGAGCAACCAAGATTTGATATTTTTATCAACCTCCTTACTCGAAAAATCCAAGGAATTTAAAGAATTGGCACACAATAGACTGTATATGAAAAGTTGCTTTCTAAATATCATCTCAGAGCTCATGGAGCGCAAACTTTTCTCTTACATCCCAATCTTTGAAGCCGAGTTGGAGAGCATACTTCGCCCGTACGATGTTTTTGAGAAATTACTGTGGCAGTTTTTAAAGAAAATGAGTATTTTCCTTCAGACCAAGGGAAGCAATCAAAAAGAGATTGAACACTTTATCCAATCTCTACAAATATTAGAAAACCCACAATTATCAGCCCTTTTTGAACTACGCTTACAGCAATATAAAGAACTTATCGATTAGTTAGAAATCGCAAATGTGAAATTCCTACCAGAAAAAATGTCAAATATGCGATTTTTTAAAATATGGAATTTTTCGTGTTATACTGTCTTCATTCCATAGTATAGGAGAAAATAGAATGAAAAAGATCATCTCACGCTACTACTTTTTTGTAGCCATTCTACTTGTTATTGTTTACCAGTACTTCAGTGGTCTGGTTTTAAACAACGATTTTACTGCTGGTCTATCTAAATTTGGCTATTATTTTTCGGATATGATGTTGAATTTTCTTGTGGTTTTGCTTGCTCTTGTTGCCATGATTTGGTCAGGAAAATGGCAACAAATCAATAGTAGAAAATTTAAAGGGTCCTATCTTTTTTATTCCTTTTTAGCTTTTCTTGCTTTATTTATTTGGAATTTCGTTACATTTTTCCTATTCCCACCTACCCAAAATGGACTTGCTTACCAACTCGCTGTTCCGACTTTTACAGGCGCTACGGCATTTTTGATGTATTTTTTCTATCCTGTGATTGCAGGTCCCATTTTTGAAGAGATGATCTATCGTGGATTGGTGATGACCGCTTTGGAAAAATGGAAAAAATGGGGACTGGACGTGCTTGGTTCTGCTGCTTTATTTGGAATTCTGCATATTAGTGATTATGGTTGGGTCTTGACAGACTTTTTCGTATATATGGGTGGCGGTATCATATTTGCGGTCTTGTTTAGAGTAACAAAGTCTATTTATTGGCCTATTGGACTGCATATAGTCTATAACGGTATCGGGCATATACTTCCTTTGTTATTTTAGAGGATTTTGAGAATCATAAATCAAGTGAAGAGTCCTCATCGTGGTGCTTTTGATTGGGCTGTGGATCCATCAGTTGAGTTGTTTAAGCATAGTAGAAGATAGGATACTATAGGAGTTGATTCAATGAAGAAAATGAAAGAAATGAAATTTCACCTAGCAACTGGCTTGTTGCTTTTGACCTATTACCTCATTTTTAATGTCATACCAGATTTAGATTTTACTGTAGCTTTGTCTGATGAGATCTACTATGTGTTCCAGGTTTTATTGGTACTTATCCTGGGAACTGTATCTACAATTATTTTTGTCAAAAGTGAATATTGGAAAGAGTGTGGTCGCTTCCGGTTTCGTTGGTCTTACCTGGGTGTTTTCTTTCTTTCTTTTTTCTTATTATTTGTGTGGGCAAATCTAGCAACACGTATCTTTCCTCGTACGCAAAATGGAAGTACGGTAGTGGAAGTAGCCACCAGTTTGACAGGAATTAGCTATTTTATTACGCGTGTACTTTACGGTAGTCTTATCGCACCTATAGCAGAAGAAATCGTGTGTCGTGGTTTTTTGATGACAAGCTTGTCTAAATTTAAAAACTACTATATTGATGTTCTTGTTTCTGCTGCCATATTTGGCGCTATGCATGTTTTACAGCATGGTTGGATAACGACAGATTTCATACTCTACTTTGTAATGGGCTTGATATTTTGCATGATGTTTCGCTGTACACGCTCTATTTATTGGGCCATAGCTTTACATGCTTCATGGAATACCTTCTTGCTCATTGTCAGTTTATTGGTGTTTGGATTTTAGAAGGGTGATATATGAAAAAGATAATCTCACGCTACTACTTGTTTGTAGCTATTCTACTTATCATTGCGGACCAGTTCTTCATCCGTCTGGTTTTACACAGCGACTTGGCTGCTGGTCTATCTGATTTTGGCTATTATTTTTCGGATATGATGTTGAATTTTCTTGTGGTTTTGCTTGCTCTTGTTGCCATGATTTGGTCAGGAAAATGGCAACAAATCAATAGCAGAAAATTTAAAGTGTCCTATCTTTTCTATTTCTTTTTAGCTCTTCTATCTTTTTTTGTTTGGAATTTCGTTACCTTTTTTATTTTCCCGTCCACCCAAAATGAAATTTCTTATCAACTGGATCTTCCTACTTTTACAGGTCCTACTGCATTTTTGATGTATTTTTTCTATCCAGTGATTGCAGGTCCCATTTTTGAAGAGATGATCTATCGTGGATTGGTGATGACAGCTCTGGAAAAAGGGAAGAAGTGGGGACTGGATGTGCTTGGTTCGGCTGCTTTATTTGGAATCTTGCATATCAGTAGTCATGGTTGGGTCTTGACAGACTTTTTCGTATATATGGGTGGTGGTCTAATAATGGCAGTCTTTTTTAGAGTGACAAAGTCTATTTATTGGCCTATTGGATTGCATATAGTTAATAATGCCATTGCTCAAATTCTGCCCTTGTTGTTTTAGAGGTTTTTAAGAATCATAAATAAAGGGAAAAGTCCTAATTGCGGTGCTTTTGATTGGATAAAAGGGATTTGGGTACGTTTAGCTGGAAGATGGTGTAACTAAAACTTTAAAGGATCAACGATGAAAAGGAAAGAAACGAAATTTTACTTGACGACTGTTTTGATAATAGCCACCTATTACTTGATTTTTAATTTTGTAGCAAGGTTAGAATTTGTTAACCAATTATCAGATTTTGGATTTTATGGCTTACAAATTTTATTGATAGTTCTTGAGGGGATTGCTGCTACAGTGGTTCTTGTAAAGAGTCAAGGTTGGAAAGAATGCGGTCGTTTCCAGTTCCGTTGGGCTTATCTGGGTGTCTTCTTTCTTTTCTTTATACTGATGTTTGTGTGGGTAAATATAACGACTCTGATTTTTCCTAGCACGCAAAATGGGAGCGAAATGATGAAAGAAGCAGCTAATTTGACAGGAATTAGTTACTTTATAATGCGCATTCTCTATGGCAGTCTCACTGCTCCTATCGTTGAAGAGTTGGTTTTTCGTGGGCTTCTGATGACAGCACTATCCAAATTTAAAAAGCACTATATAGATGTCGTCGTCTCCTCCACACTCTTTAGTCTTATCCATGTTTTACAGTATGGCTGGGTGTTAACAGATTTCATCGTTTATGCGGGAGCAGGTCTGATACTTTCTATGCTATTTCGTTATACTCGTTCAGTTTATTGGCCAATGGCTCTTCATATCTTGTGGAATACATTTTTAATCGTTGTTAGTTTATTGGTATTTGGGTATTAAATCTAAAATAGTTTATAAGTTGCATCATGAGACTGGCCTCCCAGTCTTTTTCTGTTCTTGTCAATCAGCAGACTTTTTTCTATTTTACGAATATGTTATAATAATGTTTGCTGTGACTGTTTGGAAAGTAGTTACTGAAGGAATGATTAGTGAGGAAGTCTATGAAAGAAAAAGGATTTTGGGAGGGTGTGCAGGCTGCGGTGCCGACGGCTCTGGGCTATGTTAGCATCGGTCTTGCCTGTGGCATTATCGGTTCGCCCTATGTGACGCCAGTAGAAATGGGTTTGATGAGTCTTTTTGTTTATGCTGGGAGCGCTCAGTTTGCCATGATAGCCTTGATTGCAGTTCAAGCTCCAGTAGCTGCTATTGCGATGACGGTCTTTTTGATTAATCTGCGTCTCTTCTTGCTGAGTTTGCATGCGTCGACCTATTTTCGTCATACCAGTCTTTGGCACAATATCGGCATGTCCAGTCTTTTGACCGATGAGACCTATGGCGTTTTGATGGGCGAGTTGGCTCATACGGATAAGGTTAACCCCATGTGGATGCACGGGAACAACCTTAACAGCTATGTAGCTTGGTTTTTCGGAACTGTTGTCGGAACTGCTCTAGGTGGACTTCTACCAAATCCAGAAATTTTTGGCTTAGATTTTGCCCTAGTGGGGATGTTTATTGGGATTTTTACTTCCCAGTTTCAGATTATGCAAAAACGGATTCCTTTGCGCAATCTCTTCATAATTTTAGCAGTTGTAGCTGTATCTTTCTTTTTGCTCTTGACGGTGGTGTCTCAGTCATTAGCTGTCTTGTTTGCGACCTTGCTAGGTTGTACCATGGGGGTGGTCTTGGATGGTCAGTAAGTATATTTTATTAGCAATTGTCTTTTCTGGCTTGGTGACTTGGATTCCAAGAATGATTCCTTTTATCCTAGCCAAGTACAAGGGTTTGCCGCCTATCGTAGAGCGCTTTTTGAAATTTCTACCAGTTTCTATTATCTTTGCCTTGATTCTTTCAAGTGTGGTGACAGGAAAAGTTGGAAGCCTTCCGCAGATAAAGTGGTTAGACTTTTTAGCAGTCTTTCCAACGGCTTTTGTAGCCTTTCGTTACCGCAATCTGGTAGGGACTGTTCTCTTTGGGGTGGTCTTGATAGCAGTCCTACGTTTGGTCTTTTAATCAGCCATAAAGAAAACCTATCACAAATATAGAAATCATATAATAGCGTAATTCCTTTTTTTCTGTTAAGATAAGATTGTATTCTATTTTGGAGGAAATATCATGAAAAAAATCGTTAAGTATTCATCACTTGCTGCCCTAGGGCTTGTAGCCGCAGGTGTATTGGCAGCTTGCTCAGGTGGTGAAAAGAAAGATGCTGCATCTGGAGAAGCAACATCTGGTAAAAAAGAAATCGTTGTAGCAACTAACGCGTCACCAAAACCATTTAACTATGAAGAAAACGGTGAGTTGACTGGTTTTGAGATTGAGGTTGTTCGCGCTATCTTTAAAGACTCTGACAAGTATGATGTCAAGTTTGAAAAGACAGAATGGTCAGGAATCTTTGCAGGCCTTGACGCAGATCGTTACCAAATGGCGGTTAACAACATCAGCTACACTAAAGAACGTGCAGAAAAATATCTTTACGCAGCACCAACTGCTAAAAACCCTAACGTTCTCGTAGTTAAGAAAGATGATAACAGCATCAAATCGCTTGATGATATCGGTGGAAAATCTACTGAAGTCGTTCAAGGAACAACATCAGCTAAACAATTGGAAGAATATAACAAACAACACGCAGATAACCCAACTGTCCTTAACTATACAAAAGCTGACTTCCAACAAATCATGGGACGTTTGAGCGATGGACAGTTTGACTACAAGATTTTTGATAAAATCGGTGTAGAAACAGTTATCAAAAACCAAGGTTTGGATAACTTGAAAGTCATCGAACTTCCAAGTGACCAGCAACCTTACGTTTACCCACTTCTTGCAAAAGGTCAAGATGAATTGAAATCATTTGTTGACAAACGCATCCAGGAACTATACAAAGACGGAACTCTTGAAAAATTATCTCAACAGTTCTTTGGTGGTTCTTACCTCCCAGCAGAAGCTGACATCAAATAAGCTTGTAAATCATCCATTCTCTCGTAGGTGGATGATTTTGTAACTTTTAGGCATATAGTTTCAAACTATATGTCTGCCTATCTAATAACAATTTGCGAAATCAAATAAAGTGTGAGATACTATTACAGTATTATTTTTAAAGGAGAACGAATCATGAAAATTAAAAAATGGTTAGGCGTAGCAGCTATCGCTACAGTAGCAGGCCTTGCACTTGCAGCTTGCGGAAATTCAGACAAGAAAGCAGACAACACAACTACAGTTAAAATCGCAACTGTTAACCGTAGTGGTTCAGAAGAAGCACGTTGGGATAAAGTCCAAGAATTGGTTGAAAAAGACGGAATTAAATTGGAATTCACAGAGTTTACAGACTACTCACAACCAAACAAAGCAACTGCTGATGGTGAAGTAGACTTGAACGCTTTCCAACACTACAACTTCTTGAACAACTGGAACAAAGAAAACGGTAAAGACCTTGTAGCGATTGCAGATACTTATATCTCACCAATCCGCCTTTACTCAGGTAAAAACGGGGAAGAAAACAAGTACACTAAAGTGGAAGAAATCCCAAACAACGGTGAAATTGCTATTCCAAACGATGCTACTAACGAAAGCCGTGCCCTTTACCTTCTTCAATCAGCAGGTTTGATTAAATTGGATGTTTCAGGAACTGAACTTGCTACCATCGCAAACATCAAAGAAAATCCAAAGAACTTGAAAATCACTGAGTTGGACGCTAGCCAAACAGCTCGTTCATTGACTTCAGTTGATGCAGCAGTTGTAAACAACACTTTTGTTACAGAAGCAAAATTGGACTACAAGAAAGCACTCTTTAAAGAGCAAGCTGACGAAAACTCAAAACAATGGTACAACATCATCGTTGCGAAAAAAGATTGGGAATCATCACCTAAAGCTGATGCAATCAAGAAAATTATCGCAGCTTACCACACTGATGAAGTGAAAAAAGTCATCGAAGAAACTTCAGACGGCTTGGATCAACCAGTTTGGTAATAAACACAGGGAGGTGGGAGAGATTTTTTCCACCTCTTGCTTTTATATAGAGACTAAAGAAAAGGAACATCCACTTGTATTGATTCCAAAGGTACAAGTCCTAGTAGAAAGGTAGAGAGAAAATGGTTTTCACTAGCCAAGAAGAACAAATTGAAAAGTTTGAAAAGGATCATGTAGCGCAACATTACTTTGAAGTTTTGCGGACCTTGATTTCTAAAAAATCAGTCTTTGCCCAACAAGTCGGCCTTAAAGAGGTGGCTCGTTATCTAGGCGAGATCTTCAAGCGTGTAGGTGCAGAAGTTGAGATTGATGAGAGTTATACGGCACCCTTTGTCATGGCGCATTTTAAAAGTTTACGCCCAAATGCCAAGACTATCATTTTCTACAACCACTATGACACCGTACCTGCGGATGGCGACCAAGTCTGGACAGAGGATCCATTTACGCTTTCTGTGCGTGATGGCATTATGTATGGACGCGGGGTTGATGATGACAAGGGACATATCACTGCCCGCTTGAGTGCTCTTAGAAAATACATGCAGCATCATGATGATCTACCAGTCAATATCAGTTTCATCATGGAAGGAGCTGAAGAGTCTGCCTCTATGGACTTGGACAAATATTTAGAAAAACATGCGGACAAGCTTCGTGGTGCAGATTTATTGGTCTGGGAACAAGGGACCAAAAATGCCTTGGAACAGCTAGAAATCTCTGGTGGGAACAAAGGAATTGTAACCTTTGATGCTAAGGTCAAGAGTGCCGATGTGGATATCCACTCTAGCTATGGCGGCATTGTAGAGTCAGCGCCTTGGTATCTCATTCAAGCCTTGATCAGTTTGCGAGCTGCAGATGGACGTATTTTAGTTGAGGGCTTGTACGATGAGGTCCAAGAGCCTAACGAACGTGAGTTAGCCTTGGTTGAAACCTATGCTCAACGCAATCCAGAGGAAATCAGCCAGATTTATGGCTTGGAATTGCCACTTTTACAAGAGGAACGTACAGCCTTTCTCAAACGTTTCTTCTTTGAGCCAGCCCTCAATATCGAGGGTATCCAGTCAGGTTATCAAGGGCAAGGTGTTAAAACGATTCTACCAGCAGAGGCTAGTGCCAAGCTAGAAGTTCGTTTGGTTCCTGGCTTGGACCCGCATGATGTTTTGGATAAAATCCGGAAACAACTAGACAAAAACGGCTTTGATAAGGTAGAATTATACTATACCTTGGGTGAGATGAGTTATCGAAGCGATATGAGTGCACTAGCCATTCTCAATGTTATTGAGTTGGCCAAGAAATTCTATCCACAGGGCGTATCTGTCTTGCCAACAACTGCAGGGACAGGACCTATGCATACGGTCTTTGATGCCTTAGAAGTACCTATGGTTGCCTTTGGTCTAGGAAATGCTAATAGCCGAGACCATGGTGGAGATGAAAATGTGCGAATCGCAGATTATTACACCCATATTGAATTAGTAGAGGAGCTGATTAGAAGCTATGAGTAGAGATATTATCAAGTTAGATCAGATCGATGTGACTTTTCACCAAAAGAAAAGAACCATCACAGCGGTCAAGGATGTGACTATTCACATCCAAGAAGGGGATATCTACGGAATCGTTGGATATTCTGGAGCAGGGAAATCAACCCTAGTTCGTGTTATTAACCTCTTACAAAAACCATCTGCAGGTAAGATTACTATTGATAATGATGTGATTTTTGATGGCAAGGTTACCTTAACTGCTGAGCAATTACGCCATAAACGTCAAGATATTGGGATGATTTTCCAACACTTCAACCTCATGAGCCAGAAAACAGCAGAGGAAAACGTAGCCTTTGCCCTCAAACACTCTGGCCTCAGCAAGGAAGAAAAGAAGGCTAAAGTAGCTAAGTTGTTGGACTTAGTTGGTCTTGCAGACCGTGCCGAAAACTATCCTTCACAACTATCTGGAGGTCAAAAACAACGTGTGGCTATTGCGCGTGCCTTGGCCAATGATCCAAAAATCTTGATTTCAGACGAGTCAACTTCAGCTCTTGATCCAAAGACAACGAAACAAATCTTATCACTCTTGCAAGAACTAAACCGTAAACTAGGTTTGACCATTGTCTTGATTACACACGAGATGCAGATTGTCAAAGACATTGCTAACCGTGTTGCTGTTATGCAGGATGGTCGCTTGATTGAAGAGGGCAGCGTTCTTGAAATCTTCTCAGATCCTAAGCAGCCATTGACTCAGGACTTTATCTCAACTGCGACAGGTATTGATGAAGCAATGGTCAAGATTGAAAAACAAGAAATCGTAGAGCACTTATCTGAAAACAGCATTTTGGTACAACTCAAGTATGCAGGCGCTTCTACAGATGAACCACTTCTGAATGAATTGTACAAACATTACCAAGTAACAGCCAATATTCTCTATGGAAACATTGAAATTTTGGATGGTACTCCTGTGGGTGAACTTGTGGTTGTCTTGTCAGGGGAAAAAGAAGCCTTGGCAAGTGCTCAAGATGCTATCCGTCAGGCTGGTGTGCAACTAAAAGTATTGAAGGGAGGACAGTAAGATGGCAGAATTGATTAAAGCATACTTACCAAACGTCTATAAGATGGGTTGGTCTGGTCAGGCTGGCTGGGGAACGGCAATCTACTTGACCCTTTATATGACGGTTCTTTCCTTCATCATCGGAGGTTTCCTAGGGCTGGTTGCAGGGCTTTTCCTTGTCTTGACAGCTCCAGGTGGTGTCTTGGAAAATAAAGTTGTTTTCTGGATTTTGGACAAGATTACCTCTATCTTCCGTGCGGTGCCATTTATCATTCTCTTGGCTGTCTTGTCACCCTTCTCTCATCTAATCGTAGGGACAAGTATCGGACCAAATGCGGCTATTGTACCTCTATCTTTTGCAGTCTTTGCCTTCTTTGCTCGTCAGGTGCAAGTAGTCTTGGCAGAGCTAGATGGCGGTGTCATCGAGGCAGCTCAAGCTAGCGGAGCTACTTTCTGGGACATCGTAGGTGTTTACCTATCAGAAGGTCTACCAGACTTGATCCGTGTGACAACTGTGACCTTGATCTCACTAGTCGGTGAAACAGCTATGGCGGGAGCGGTCGGAGCAGGTGGTATCGGTAACGTAGCTATCGCCTATGGATTTAACCGTTTCAATCATGATGTGACAGTCCTTGCGACTCTCATCATTATCCTGATTATCTTTACAATTCAGTTCTTGGGCGACTTCTTGACCAAGAAATTAAGTCATAAATAAAAAAGAGCCAAGTGGCTCTTAGATTGAAGAAAAAGTCCGTTGTGGACAATTTTCTTCAATCTTTTTCTTTTACTAGAGAAAATAAAAAACTCTTAAAAATAGCATGTATCAGCATTTCTAAGAGTTTTCATTATATGGTAGCCAAACCTTTATAGGGGCAATTTTTTTAATTGCTGATAGAGTTTGTCTGTGTTCTGAGAGATGGCTGGCTTTTTTCTATCACATTTTATCTGCAAACTTCTTACTGAGCGCTTGTCCAATAAGGGCACTAAGTAGAGCACCGATGAGGACGCTTGCTACAAAGAGGAGGATGGTAGCAGGGTTAGGTGCGACCATGATGTGATCGATGTAGTCCTGAGATTTTCCGCGAGCTACGAGGGTTGCTATGTAAGCTTGAGGTGTCAACCACATGAGTAGGATGGGACCAGTAGTACCAAAAGCAAAAACTAGGAAGGAAAGAAGGTTCTTGACCTTATCTTTGTAGTGGCCAAGATGAGCAATGCCATCTGCCACAAGTCCACAGATGATTCCTGGCAGGAAGGCTCCAGCTCCATGCTTGCTCCCGAGGAAAAATAGAGAAATTACAAGTCCAATCGTAGTAATTGCTCCAAAACGAGGCACTTTTTCTAAAAGGATCATATAGACGCTACCGCCCACAAGAGCAGAAAAGGCAGGGGCGTAAAACATATTTCCAGTGTGGTCGACAAGGTTTCCTAGTAGAACACCCACTCCGATACAGAGAAAGTAGACAAGGGCAGCTACAAGGGTCGTCAAGATATTCTTTTTCATAAATTCTCCTTCATATATCTGATGTTATTCATTGTATCATGCCTGTGGCAGATTGTAAATGCTGGTTTGGAACTAGTATTTATTAGGAAATGTGGTAAAATAGGAAAAAATAAAAGACGAGTGGTAAGAGGATGAAGAATTTAGGAAAAGTTTTTAAAGAGCTACGAGAATCAAGAAAAATTTCCTTGAGAAAAGCAACAGGTGGACGCTTTTCAGCATCCTTATTGTCGCGTTTTGAAAATGGTCAGAGTGAAATATCTGCTCCAAAGTTAATCACAGCTTTGGAGAATATTCATGCGAGTATGGAAGAATTGTTATTTTTGGCGAGAGGTTTTCATCAGGATGCCTATTCTGAATTTAGAAACAGAATAGTTGAGGCTATTGACCCTCAAGATTTGACCTCCTTGCGCACTCTTTACCAGAGAGAATATCAACAACTTCCTTTTTCAAAAGATAGACAGCAACACATTCTCAATGCGATTTTGATAAAATCTTATATGAAAGCTATTGATGAGACGGTTACATTGACCGCTGAAGAAGAAAGAGTCCTACATGATTATTTATTTTCTGTCGAAATTTGGGGACACTATGAATTGTTGTTCTTTTCTTCCTGCTCTCCTCTTTTATCGGTCCAGCTTTTTACAAAGTACACTCGAGAAATGTTGCGGAAGTCAGATTTCTTGCAAGGAGTTGGGAAAAATCGAAATATGATGCATACCTTGCTCCTCAATGGTTTTATGGCCTGTATTAAAATTGATGATTTTACCAATGCCATCTATTTTAAAAAACAAATTGAAAAGAACTTCTTTGAAGAAAATGAAACCTATTTTCGAATAGTCTACCTATGGGCAGAAGGTTTGCTTGATAGTAAGCAAGGAAGAGCAGAGGAAGGGCAGAGAAAGATGGAGGACGCTATTCGTATTTTCGAGATGATTGGTTGTAGCAGATCTGCTGACTATTATAGAAGCGCCATGAAGTGTTGAATATCTGCAACTAGATAAAATAACTTGAAACGATAGGACTGTGAAGATACTTATTAGCAGTAGACAAATTCTATCGTTTTCGTTATCAGTTTAGTCTGTTGCATATATTCAAAAACATCTTCTCATAAGATTCTTGATGCTATACTAGAGCTACCATAAAAGTAGAATGTGAGAAAGAAAGGAATCTATATGAAACTATTACTAAGAAATCAAGCTTACAGAGTTTTGAGTTTATCACGATTTTTCAATGCTTTTGGAGCTTCCATTTTTAATTTAGTGTTTGTGGTCTATGCCTCGACTTTGCCAGAGGCTTCTGTTGCCGTTGCAATGGCGAATGTTGTGATGATGCTTCCAACTCTTTTTACAGTTTTTGTGGGAATTCGGGCAGATTATACCAAGGACAAGGTCAAATGGATGACCTATGTCGGTTTATTTCAGGCGGTTTTATTTTTTCTAGCAGCCCTAGTTGTTCAGCAAGCTAGTTTCTTTGCCTTTTCGACCCTTTGTCTCATCAATGTCATTAGTGATGTAGCTAGTGATTTTGCGGGTGGCTTGCGAATGCCTCTCGTTAAAGAAAAGGTCGCGGAGCAAGATTTGATGGAGGCTTACTCATTTTCCCAGTTTATCACCTATATTTCTGCTATTGGCGGCCAAGCTTTTGGAGTTTGGCTATTAGGGGTGTCAACACAGAACTTTTCGCTTGTAGCGGGAATCAATGCCATATTTTTCCTAATGTCAGCTCTCATTCTCTTTTTAGGAAGGGCTGAATTAAGCTTATCAACTCCATTTGCTGATAGTAAATCACTGAAAAATGAGAAGCTTTCTATCAAAGATCAGTTTTTAACGATTTACCGAAACCTACGTCTCGTTTTTCTTAAAAGTGGACAGAAAAACTTTGGTTTTATGCTCTTTGCTATCTTGCTTATCAATGCTTTGGGTGGTGCCTTAGGTGGTATCTATAACATCTTCCTTTTAAATCATTCCTTACTGAATTTTTCCTACAAGGATGCATTGTTTATCTTACAATTGATTACCTTATTAGCAGTTATCATCAGTAGTCTTACGGGAAATGATTATTTTGGGAAGCAATCTCTACCTAGGTTGATGATGTGGGTCACATTAGGAGCCAGTCTAGTTGGTCTATCTAATTTGTTAAACCAAGTTTTGCTCGGGATGCTTTTCGTCTTTTTTACCATGTATATCTCTGGTAAAATTTCCCCTAAAATTAGTTCCATGTTGCTGAAAAATCTTGCTCCAGAGGTTCTCTCTCGCACTAGTAATTTTTTAGGTTTGTTGTTTACTCTATCCATACCAGTGGGGACGGCCTGTTTTTCACTGGTGGCGGTATGGGATATACAGTTGACTTGGATACTTTTCGTAGGTCTTTCTCTGATAGCTATTCTTCTGACAAGTCTCAATCTCAAAAATGAAATTTAGGTGTTCGTCTTCTTTTCAGACTGTCCCAATCCCTTCATTTATGGTAAAATAGGACTATTAAGTTATAAAGAGGATTCCCTATGAAATTACAAAAGCCAAAAGGAACGCAGGATATTTTACCTGCTGAGTCTGCCAAATGGCAGTACGTTGAAGGATTTGTGCGTGAAATCTTCAAACGCTACAACTATGCAGAAGTACGCACGCCTATTTTTGAGCATTACGAAGTCATCAGTCGTTCGGTTGGAGACACAACTGATATCGTAACCAAGGAAATGTATGACTTTTACGACAAGGGCGATCGCCATATCACCCTACGTCCAGAAGGAACTGCACCTGTTGTTCGTTCCTATGTAGAAAACAAACTCTTCGCACCAGAAGTCCAAAAACCAAGCAAGTTCTACTACATGGGTCCAATGTTCCGCTATGAGCGTCCACAAGCAGGTCGCTTGCGTCAATTCCACCAGATTGGTGTGGAGTGCTTTGGATCTAGCAATCCAGCGACAGATGTGGAAACCATCGCCATGGCAGCCCACTTTTTGAAAGCAATCGGGATTCAAGGGGTGAAACTGCATCTTAATACTCTTGGAAATCCTGAGAGTCGTGCGGCCTATCGTCAAGCCTTGATTGACTACTTGACACCGCTTAAGGAGACCTTGTCTAAGGATAGTCAACGTCGTTTGGAAGAAAATCCTCTCCGTGTCTTGGACTCTAAGGAAAAGGAAGACAAGGTGGCGGTAGAGAATGCGCCGTCTATCTTGGATTACCTGGATGAAGAAAGCCAAGCTCATTTTGATGCCGTCCGTCAGATGCTGGAAAATCTTGGAGTAGATTACATCATCGATACCAATATGGTTCGTGGTTTGGACTACTACAACCACACGATTTTTGAATTCATCACTGAGATTGAGGGCAATGCCTTGACAGTCTGTGCAGGTGGTCGCTACGATGGCTTGGTTGCCTACTTTGGTGGTCCTGAGACTGCTGGATTTGGTTTTGGACTTGGTGTAGAGCGTCTGCTTCTCATCCTTGAAAAGCAAGGTGTGTCTCTCCCTATCGAAAACGCCCTAGATGTCTATATCGCTGTTCTCGGTGAAGGAGCAAATCTTAAAGCCTTGGAGTTGGTACAAGCTCTTCGCCTACAAGGTTTCAAAGCAGAGCGTGATTACCTCAACCGTAAACTCAAAGCGCAATTCAAGTCAGCTGATGTTTTTGCTGCTAAGACTCTTATCACTCTTGGAGAGAGCGAAGTCGAAAGCGGACAAGTGACAGTCAAGAACAACCAAACTCGAGAAGAAGTTCAAGTTTCACTTGAAACAATCAGCCAAAACTTCTCAGAAATCTTTGCAAAATTAGGATTTTATACTCAATGAAAATCAAAGAGCAAACTAGGAAGCTAGCCGCAGACTGTACTTGAGTACGACAAGGTAAAGCTGACGTGGTTTGAATTTGATTTTCGAAGAGTATTAATCACAGATAAACTGGTCAGGATCTTACTCCTGACCTTTTTCTTTTGCAAAATGACAAAAATCCTAAACTTTTTGACAAATATACTTGTCAAAAATAAAAAGATGTGTTACAATGAAATCAAGTTAAAGAAAAGTATAGCAGAAAGGAACGATTATGTGGGCATTGGGATTTGTACCTCTTGTGATTATGTTTTGTATCTACCATTCTCAAAAGGTCAAGAAACTAGGGAATAAAATCAAAAAGTTTGAGCGAAAAGAGAAAGGAAATACAGAAATGTCAAGATTATTAAAAGAAATGATTGGGAGAACGCCGGTCATCGTTGGACAATTATTTGGAACAGATAACTGGGAAGTTGTGGATGTTGATGAGGAATGGATCAAGCTACGACGTGTAGATAAAAAGGGAAAAGAAAAATTCAAACTACAACGTATTGAGGATATTCAAACGATTCAATTTGACGGAGAGTAGGTGTGTAACATGCAACTAAAAAATCGTCTAAAAGAGCTTCGGGCTCGCGATGGCCTGAATCAAACTGAACTGGCCAAGCTAGCAGGCGTATCCAGGCAAACCATCAGTCTATTGGAGCGGGATGAGTACACGCCCTCCATCGTCATTGCTCTGAAGATTGCTCAGATCTTTAATGAGCCAGTCGAGTCAGTTTTTCGCTTAGAGGAGGATGAGTGATGAACAAGTATAAAGTGATTTATTATCTATGTATCGTTGTGTTTATCGTGAATCTTTTGGCTATGATTGGAACCCTATTTGGTTGGTTTACTGTCGTTGAAAGTAAATATCTCTTCTGGATAAATTTAGTTCTACTATTAGTCTTTAGATGGGTAGAGAGAAAGATAAAGTTTAAAGAGATCGTAAAAGGAGAAAAATTATGAAAGAATTTTTAGCAGGTTTTCAAGTCGATACTGAAGACAAAGCACTTGCAGGTGTCTGTGCAGGTTTAGGAAACTATTTTAACATCCAAACCAATATCGTTCGTTTGGTGACGATCTTCTTGTTTCTTTCTTCGACGGAGATTGGGATTATAATAGTGGCTCTCTATGCTTATCTAGCAGGTTGGCTAGGTAAAGAGTCATTGGGAGATAGAGCGAAAAAAGCAAGAAACCAAGCTATTCTCTTATTTGTTGTTTGTTTGCTTTTGGTGTCGCTTGGAGCAGAAGGTTTGACAGCTATTTTTGAATCAGGTAAAGCCTTTGGTCAGTGGTTGGCTGGTTTAGTTTAGAGGGAGTATGAATATGAAAAAGAAACGAGTGCTATATTTCTTATTATTGTTTATATCAGTATTTATTACAGGTATGTTTATGGGACGTGCTTTGGCAATGGGAGTCAGTTTCAATCTAACAGATTTGATTCCTTGGTTTTCTGGCTCTAGTTTATTATTGGCATTGATTAGTATCCTTTTGGCTTTCAATTTCCTAAAGAAAAGTAGGTAATTTCACTCCTTGTATCAAGAGGAAATGGATGATAATCTGAATGAAACCTATTATGTGCAAATGTATCGAAATCTTGAGTTTGGAACAATTGCTTCTAACATAGTTTCAGTTACGACTTTGTTAGCATTTTTTATATCGGCGACTGAAGTGCTTATACTTGGTAATAGTTATCTAACTTTAGCACTCTCTTTTCTAGGGTTGATGTTGCTATTTGTTGTTCAAAAACATCTTTTGAAGACAATTTCTATTGTTCGTCAGTTTGATTTGGCATTTTTCTCCATGCCAAAGGATGTGTTAGATTATGTCAATTCTTACGATGAAGGAGAGCGACAAGCTAATTTGGAACAGAGTTTTCGGATTTTATTTCAATTAAACCAATATATTTTACAAGGTTTGTATATTTTTATTACTATCGTTTCTGTGCTTACAAGAGAAATTCAGTTATTAGCTCTTTTAGCCGTAGCGGTAGTCCATATTTATATCAATGTAATGCAAATACCTATGGTGAAACGTTATTTCAAATAGGAACAATCACTGAAACTACTAAAAGTTATTAGTTGGTTTAGATAGGGGCCAGAAAATGAATAATAATCGTAGATGGTGGAGAGTGGGAGTGTGTATGTTAAGTGCTTTTGTAGGAGTCTTTGCTTACACTCTTAGAGGTATAGTTGAACAGATTCAAATGTCACAAGTCTTACCTACTATTTATGGACTTACTCTCGTTATTGGAGGACTTTCCTTCATCTTAGCCATGTATTATCTTGGTAAGAGTCGAGAAGTTTATACTCTTTATCAAAGGGGGACAGAGGAAGAAGATAGTGATCAGACTTATGTAAGAGCCTATCGTTACTTGGATTATGGTTCGGTTTCTTCCAATGTTTTGATGATAGCAATGATGACCAGTGGGATTATACTGATTTCTCCGATATTTAAGAATACCTTGCTAATTCTTCCAGCTCTTATTCTATTATGCTTATACATTATTGTTGCCAATTACTTGTTGCGAACTATTTTTATCGTTCGACACTATAAACTGTCTGCTTATTACACTCCAAAAGATATTTTAGATTATCTTAACAGTTATGATGAGGGAGAAAAGCAGGCAGAGATGGAGAGTGCCTTTTTAACTCTGTTTAGGCTGGATCAAATTTTACTGCCATCACTCTATTTTTTATTGATAGTATTATCAGTTGTTTTACGAGAAATACAAGTGGTTGCCTTAGTTCTTTTAGTTGTCATCCATATCTATATCAATGTTGCACATTTACGAAAAACAAAACGTTATTTTAAATAGGAGAATCTTATGAAAACACTTAAAAATATTGGCTGGTATAGTCTTACTTTCTTATCATTTATTATGGTCTATAGTTTTATTCAGGGCGTAGGCTTAGAAGCCATGAAAATGGGTGCACCTGAATATGTTGCTGTCCCAATTTATGTCTTATTAGCAGGAATTTTCACCTTCGTTACCTACAAGTGGTATAAGACAGGAACCGTTACGATTGAAAAAACAGGCCTTAACAAATACATCTGGTTGCCTGCCTTGGTATGGGCCCTTGTCATTGTTGCCCAATTCTTTTTGCCAAATGATCCATCAGTCAATCAACAGACTGCAGAACAATTGACTCATAGTCAACCTCTCTTCTCGTTCTTTATGATAGTGGTCTTTGCGCCACTTACAGAAGAGTTAACCTTTAGAGGTATGTTGGCCCGCTATGTCTTCCCTCAACAGGATAATGTCAAGCAGACAGCTCTCTTCCTACTTGTAACAAGCATCATCTTTGCTCTTGTTCATTTCCCTGGAACTCCACAACAATTCCTAGTGTATGGTTCCCTCGGTTTGAGCTTGGGGTTGGCTTATATCAGCAAGGGTGGACTGGCTTACAGCATTGCTTTACATGCTTTAAATAATTTAATCGGATTTTTAATGATTCTCATGCTATAATAGACTCAGGAGGAAGTCATGAAACGAGTACTATTATTAGCAGTGATTCAGGCAGTTGTTCTCTTCTTTATTATTGGAGCACTTGCCTATGCTTTTAAAGGGGATTTCTTTTATAATTATTTAGCAGTTATCTTTGCACCAATCGCAGGTATTATGCGATTTGCGACAGCCTATGCAACGGAGATTGTTCTTCCGAAAAAGGCTGCAGAGATTGCTGAAAAGCGTAAAAAATAAAGAAATTCCAAGTAAAATAAGATCCAGCGAATGACTTTGCTGGATTTTTTCATTTATAGCAGGATTCTTCTCAACTTTTCTGATGATTTTCATGAAGAGCCTGCGCTTTTATGGTAAAATAGTAACAGAATAAAAGAGGAGAGAAAACATGAAACGTAGTATGTATGCTGGTCGTGTTCGTGAGGAACACATCGGACAAGAAATTACCTTGAAAGGCTGGGTTGCACGTCGTCGTGACCTTGGTGGTTTGATCTTTATCGATCTTCGCGACCGTGAAGGAATCATGCAGTTGGTTATCAACCCAGAAAAAGTATCTGCAGAGGTGATGGCAACAGCTGAAAGCCTTCGTAGTGAATTTGTCATCGAGGTGACTGGTCAAGTTGCTGCACGTGAGCAGGCCAATGATAAGTTGGCGACTGGTGCAGTTGAATTGAATGTAACAGCTCTTTCTGTACTTAACACAGCCAAAACAACACCATTTGAAATCAAGGATGGCATTGAAGCAAATGATGATACGCGTCTACGTTACCGTTACCTTGACCTTCGTCGTCCAGAGATGTTGGAAAACCTTAAACTTCGTGCCAAAGTAACTCATTCTATCCGCAACTACTTGGATGAGTTGGAATTTATCGATGTGGAAACGCCATTCCTTTCTAAGTCAACACCAGAAGGGGCGCGTGACTACTTGGTGCCATCTCGTGTCAATAAAGGGCATTTTTACGCACTTCCTCAAAGTCCGCAGATTACAAAACAGTTGTTGATGAATGCGGGATTTGACCGTTACTACCAAATCGTCAAATGTTTCCGCGATGAAGACTTGCGTGGAGACCGTCAGCCCGAGTTCACTCAGGTCGACTTGGAAACTTCATTCCTTACTGAGCAAGAAATCCAAGACATCACAGAAGGCTTGATTGCGCGCGTGATGAAGGAAACAAAAGGCATCGAAGTAACACTGCCATTCCCTCGAATGAAGTATGATGATGCTATGGCTCTTTATGGTTCTGATAAGCCTGATACTCGTTTTGAAATGTTGCTTCAAGACTTGACAGATCTTGTCAAGGGTGTAGATTTCAAAGTCTTCTCAGAAGCTCCTACCGTTAAAGCCATTGTAGTTAAAGGGGCTGCAGACAACTACTCTCGTAAAGACATCGACAAGATGACAGAAGTAGCTAAACAGTATGGTGCTAAGGGTCTTGCTTGGGTTAAAGTTGTTGATGGGGAATTGAACGGACCAGTTGCTAAATTCTTGACTGGCATTCAAGCAGACTTGACAGCAGCACTTGGTCTTGAAGATAAAGACTTGGTTCTCTTTGTGGCTGATACGCTTGAAGTTGCAAATGCAACACTTGGGGCCCTTCGTGGACGTATTGCCAAAGAGCTTGGCTTGATTGATAACGACAAATTTAACTTCCTCTGGGTAGTTGACTGGCCGATGTTTGAATGGTCTGAAGAAGAAGGACGTTATATGAGCGCCCACCATCCATTTACTCTTCCTCAAGCAGAAACTGCTCATGAGCTCGAGGGTGAATTGGCTAAGGTTCGTGCTATTGCCTACGATATCGTCTTGAACGGTTATGAACTTGGAGGTGGTAGCCTTCGTATCAACCAAAAAGAACTTCAAGAACGTATGTTCAAAGCTCTTGGTTTCTCAGCCGAAGAAGCAAATGACCAGTTTGGTTTCCTTTTGGAAGCTATGGACTATGGCTTCCCACCACACGGTGGTTTGGCTATCGGTCTTGACCGTTTTGTCATGTTGCTCGCTGGAGAAGAAAATATTCGCGAAGTCATTGCCTTTCCTAAGAACAATAAGGCAACTGACCCAATGACGCAAGCACCATCAACAGTAGCTCTTAAACAACTAGAGGAACTTAATCTACAAGTAGAACAAGATGAAACAAACGAAACTAACTAAAAAGTGGAATCATTATCTTCGCCGCTTTGCTTATCGAGTAAAGATTTTGCGTGTTTTACAAAGTATTTCTCGAGAAAAATACGATGAAAAAATCTCAGCTTCTCTGGTATATGGTTTTCTATCAGCAGTAGCCGTCAATTTCTTTTTCCAACCAGGGCACGTTTATTCAAGTGGTGCGACAGGATTGGCCCAGATTATATCTGCTCTAAGTAACCACTGGTTTGGGTTTCATTTCCCAATCTCAGTAGCATTTTATGCCATCAATATTCCTCTCATGATTTTGGCTTGGTATCAAATTGGACATAAGTTCACGATTTTTACCTTTATCACGGTATCCATGAGCTCGCTCTTTATCCAGTTTGTGCCGGTGGTGGTCTTAACAGAGGATCCAATCATCAATGCCCTTTTTGGTGGTGTTGTCATGGGACTGGGAATCGGATTTGCGCTACGCCATAACATTTCCAGCGGTGGAACAGATATTGTCAGCCTAACCATTCGTAAGAAGACAGGTCGTAACGTTGGAAGCATCTCCTTCTTGGTGAACGGGACAATCATGCTGATTGCAGGTTTGACCTTTGGCTGGAAATATGCCCTTTATTCCATGATTACTATCTTTGTCTCAAGTCGTGTGACAGATGCAGTTTTCACCAAACAAAAACGCATGCAGGCCATGATTGTTACTAGCAATCCAGATGCCGTCATTGAGAAAATCCATCATAAATTGCACCGTGGAGCGACTATGATCCATGATGCTGAAGGAACTTATAACCACGAACGTAAGGCTGTTTTGATTACGGTTATCACTCGTGCAGAGTTCAATGATTTTAAACTGATCATGAAGCAAGTTGATCCAACAGCCTTTGTTTCTGTTTCAGAAAATGTTCATATCCTAGGCCGATTTGTCGAAGTCGAAAACTAATCAATTATAAAAATAGATTACAAAAAACCAACTCTAAGCAAAAATGTTAGAGCTGGTTTTTCTTATTTTTCAATGATTTCATGCGCAATGACTTGACGATAGCAGATTTGACGATTTTCTTTGACATCATTGATGATTTGAAGAATAGTCTCAAACGAAGTGCGGCCGAGAGCCAGACTATTAATATTGACATATGCTGCTAGGTTTAATTTTGGATTTACAGAGTCAAAGCTAAGAACAGGGACATTCAGCTGATGTTCGTTGAGGTAGTTACAAACACCTTCAGCTAAGAGGCTATCTGTTGTGATAACAGCATCGGTTTTTGGATCGTATTCAAAAAGTTGTTTGCTAAATTTATATCCCTTTTCTTCAAGAAATTCATCAGCGAAAAAGGTACGATGACTATCAAGAGATAGTTTGTGTTCTTGGAGGGCTTGATCGTAACCTGTTAGACGATCTTGCGTAACGTAGAGTTTCTTGGTACCACCGATGAAAGCAATGCGGCTGCATCCTTTTTTGATGAAGTATTCTGTCGCATCAAAACCAGCTTGAATATTATCATTGTCAACAAGCGAAATGAAGGGTGATAGTGATTTCCCAAGGATGAGGAAGGGAAATTGTTCTTCAGTAACGAGTTTAACCAAGGGGTCATTTTCTTGGGCATACAAGAAGATAAGACCGTCTACACGCTTTCCATAAACCATCTGTGAAATTGCATTTAAGCGCTCTTTTTCGTCTTTTCCAGTTGCAATCTGGATAGCATAGTGATTTTCTGAAGCAACTTGTGCAATCCCTCTAAGGACAGAAGGGAAGAAAGGATTTTGATAGAAAAGGTCTGAATCATCTGGAAGAACCAAGCCGATAACCTGGGTATAACTACTAACCAGGCTTCGGGCATTGAGGTTAGGATGGTAGTTGAGTTCCTTCATAGCCTTTCGAACTCGTTTTTTGGTTTCATCGCTAATGGTTGATTTGTTTTGAATAACACGGGTTACGGTTGAGGGTGAGACCCCTGCAGCCTTGGCCACGTCTTTAATCGTAACAGGCATAATAATCTCCTACTTATGGTAGTCTGGATCACGGAAATGTGTTTTGTAAAAGATAGTGACCAGATATAGAACAAATAAAATATTTTGAACAGTAATTAAAGTTGCCATATTTTGGCCTAGGAGACCTAGAATCATAGCAAGTAAGGTTGGTAATCCTAAACAGTTCAAAATGAAATGATAGCACTCTTTGTAGCTTTTAAATGAAAAGAGACGTGATTTTTTCGTAAAGTAGAGCAAGAGGCTGGCACCTAAAGCAACAATGAAAAAATTGAGTCCAAAGAGGAAGCTAGAACCTAGCACAAGAAAGAGACTAATATAGACGCGATTCTGTTGATACCAGTCTTTAGAAATGGCTTGTGTTAAGCTTTCCTTGCTTTGGAAGCTCTCAGTCGTTATCGCGTGATAGCGAATGCTGGTCAATTCTTTTCCTTGCTTGCTGATGATGAGTTTCTCAGGTTCAAAGTTCAGAAGTAATTCCTCAGGGAAGTTTGAACTAGAAGTGTCTCCGATTTGGATAGAAGCTTGATGAGGGGTTGAACCAGTGTAGCTCAACTTACCATCTATAATCTTTGCATTGGCAGCCAAATCCTGAACCACACTATCCGTCAAAGGAGTGTAGACATCATCGATGAAAGTTTCTAAAGGATAAGTTTCCTGAGAACTGTTCTGGATGGCAATAGGTACCATAGACAAGCTAATCAAGAAAAAACTGGTAAAAATCAGTTGAAACCAGTTGAGACCAAAACGTTGAGATAGGGGCTTACGGAATCCCCAGATACTATTAAAATAAGAAAATGGATATGGCAACATAATTCTCTTTCTAAGGCATTTTTCTATATGAGTATTATATAGAGAAATGTGTTTAATTTCAAGTGGGGGAGGTACAATGCTGGTTGAAAGTAGGCTTTTGCTTTAAATTGTTCACAAACAAGAAGCCTTACCTTAAACTTTTATTTCTCACCAGATTATCTAAGTAAGGACAAGTTCCAAAATGAAAAAAGGGTGGCGAGGGTATATTACCCCTTGTCGCCACCACTTGTAAGTCCTGAAACAAAGTTCTTTTGTAGGAAGAAGAAGAGAATACAGATTGGAAGGGCGATGAGGATAGCACCTGCTGAGAAGTAGGCAATCTTCATGTTTTTCACATTGCTAACGAAGGTTTGGAGACCTACGGCAACAGTAAAGTATTCTTTCTCACGAAGCAAGAAACTAGAGAGGATGTAGTCCCCAAAAGGTCCCATGAAGGCCCAGAGAGCTTGTACGGCAACCATTGGGCGAACAAGTGGAAGAACAATTTGCCAGAAGCGGCGGAAGTGTCCTGCACCGTCTAGTTTTGCAGATTCGTCTAAAGACATTGGCACTGTATCGAAGTAGCCTTTCATGAGCCAAGCATTCATCGGGATACCACCACCAACGTAGAGGAAGATGAGGAACCAGCTGTGGTTAAGGGCGTTCAACATAAGTGCCATAACGAAGAAGGCTGTCAAAGCGGCCATGGTTGGCACCATTTGGATAATCAAGAAGAAAACCAAACTTTGTTTACGAGCCAAGAAGTTATAACGGCTGTAAGCATAGCCAGCAAGTACGATAATACTTGTTTGAACAGCCATGGTAATCAAGGCGATAATCAAAGTGTTGAGGTACCAAGTACCGTACAAGGTTTCAGTGAAGAGGCCTTTAAAGTTATCAAAATTGAGGTCGATGTTAGTATCTAGTTTAAAGGCTGAGACGTTACCTGCTTTAAAGGCTGACATGATGGTAATCAACAGTGGGTAGATAATCACGATTGAAAGGCCAATCAAGTAAAGGTAAGTAAGGGTTTGAGTCAGTCTACGTTTGAGTTTAATTGAGTTATTCATCTTAGACGTCCTCCATATCAAATGCGTGTAGTTTCTTGAATGCGATCATAGAGATTGAGATGACAATGATAGAGATAATCAAGGTAACAGCTGCCGCCATTGAGTATTGAGGAGATGTACCTGTTGTCAAACGGTAGATCCATGAGATTAAGATATCGGTTGAACCAGCTCCCCCTCCGACACTACCAGGTCCTCCACCATTGAAGAGGTACATGATAGAGAAGTTGTTAAAGTTGAAGGTGTATTGGCTAATCAAAGTAGGTGCTGCAACAGCCAAGATCATTGGGAAAGTGATGTTGCGGAATTTTTGCCAAGCATTGGCACCGTCAATATAAGCTGCTTCATAAAGGTCGTTAGGAATAGATTGCAAGATACCCAAGGTCAAAACGTAGATGTATGGGAATCCGAGCCAACCTTGCATCATAATCAAGGCAATCTTAGTCCAAGTTGGGTCTGTTTTCCAAGGGATAAGAGCCCCATCAAGGAAAGGAAGGAATTTAGCCAAGATTGGTAATACTTGAGTGTTGATGGCTCCGACACTATCGTTAAACATGTTTGAAAATGTCAAGATAGTGATGAAGGCTGGGACAGCCCAAGGAAGAAGGAAAATAACACCAAAGATACGTTTTCCTTTGATAAATGGTTGGTTAGCAATGATAGCTGTGAAGATACCAATTACGATTTGTAAAGTAGAAGCTGACAAAGCCCAGATAATAGTCCAAGAAAGAACAGAACCGAAGGCTGAACGGAAGGTACTCAAGCTCCAGATATTTGTGAAGTTAGTCAAACCAACCCAATCCAATAATTTGTTTGGTGGTAAGTGTTGGAAGTCGTAGTTGGTAAAGGCGATCATCAAGGTTACAATAACCGGGAAGATGATTGCAAATGTCATAGCAATGTAAGAAGGAATAATCAAGAGGTAAGGGAAGCCATTTTCATAGATTCCTTTGATCATTTCTTTAAAGGTAAGTGCTACTGGAATACCATTATTAATGTGTTTGGCCGTTGTATGTGCATCTTTGATATTTGAGAAATAAAAGAGTACATAAACAACTACAAAGATTAAATGGAAAGCACCACGAATCAGCATAAAGAGGGAATTATCACGACCTGGTTTGTCACCAAGAGTGATGAGATTGCTCAATTCAGGGGCTGCAAGTGCTAGGAAATAAAGGACAAATACGATGGTTACACCAAGGAAGATAAAACCTTTGGCTTTTTGTTTATTGTAAATCTGTCCTAACCCAGGAATGATAGACAGCAGGGCTGCTTTACTAGGTTGTTGCTTTTCCATAATAACTCCTTTCATAGGATACTGCTTTTTTATAAGAAAGCTAAATTATTTGTGTCTCTATTGATAAATTCAAAGGGGGATTTGATTTCCACCCCCCTTGAACAAATTTTTTATTCACCAAATTTTTGTTTGATTGTTTCTTTGATCAATGTTACAGCATCGTTTGCAGCTGTCTTAGCATCTTTCTTACCACTTACAGCTTCAAATAGCATTGTTTTAGCTGGGTCCCAAACAGCTGACATTTGAGAGATGTTTGGCATTGGTTGAGCGTTCTTGAACTGTTTGATAACAGCTGTTGTCAACTCATCGTTTTTACCTTCAGCGTATGAACGAGCCTCAGTGTTAGCTGGGATTTCGTTAGTTGTATCGTAGAAGGCTTTTTGTTCTTCAGTTGAAACAAGGAAGTCTACAAATTTTTGAGCAGCTTCAAGGTTCTTAGTGCTTGATGGGATGATCCAAGCTTTACCACCACCGAATGCTGCGTAGTCTTTTCCGTTTGGAAGAGTTGGGATAGTAGCAACACCGTAGTTTACTTTAGCATCTTTGAAGGCTTGAGCTTTCCAAGGTCCATCGATGATAGCGGCTGTTTTACCTTCTTGGAATTGAGTTTGAATTAGGTTTCCAGCTCCTTCAGTATCTTGCATACCTTTAGGCCATTTTTCGTACCAAGATTTAGCGTAGTTGATACCTGTGATAGCTCCATCGTTTGCAAGACCGATGTCTTTAGCGTCTTTACCGTTTTGGCCGAATACGTAGGCACCATTACCAGCAAGAAGTCCATATGCGTAGTAGAAGTTAGTCCAGTCAGCTAGGAAGGCAGTAGTTTTTCCGTCTTCACCAGCGAAGGCATATTTGCTATCTTTAGCAAGTTCTTCCAAGTCAGCAAATGTTTTAGGAGCTTCTTTCACTAAGTCTTTGTTATAGTACATAACAAGTGACTCGATAACGGCAGGAGCACCGTAAACTTTACCGTCAGCAGCTGTTACAAGAGATTTAGTTTTATCATCTGTTTTAGCGCCGTCGCTCAATTTAACTTCTGAAAGTTGGCCGTCAGTACCAAGGCTACCTACACGGTCGTATGGTGCCATCATAACGTCAGCAGCTTTACCAGATTGGTTATCTAGAGAAAGGTTGTCAAGACCACCCATTTGGTCTCCAGTTTTGATAGTCACTTTTACGCCAGCTTCTTTTTCATAAGCTTTTGCAGCTGTTTCAGCGAAAGCTTTGTATTGGTCCTCAACGTAAAGAGTGATTTCTTTCGCTTCAGATGAACCAGAATCAGCCGCTTTATCAGCAGTTTTGCTTCCGCAAGCGACCAAAAGCAAGCTAGCAAGAGTAGCAGTACCAAGTACAGCAGCGCTCTTCATGAATTTAGTTGACATAGTGTATTCCTCCTAAAGAATAACAAATTTTATAGTCTAGGAAACGCAAACGTTTTCCCTTATGACCCTAGTATAGCACAAACAGAAAACGGTTGCAAGTCTTTTTTTAGAAAAAAATTTAAAAAGCTTGTGACTAGCTAATTCCTAAAATTGTTTGTATAATAGAAGAGAAAGATGTAATCGTGTAAATTTCGATTCAAAAATAATTGAAGGGAAACGATTGCATGATTAGGATGATGATTAAAAGGGTATTAAAAATAAGAATATAGTAACTTGAAAGTTTGTCAAAAAAGATTAAACAATAAAAAGTTTTTTTAAAAACGCTTGCATTTATTTTAGAAATGGGTTATACTTTACATAGCGCAAACGTTTGCGCACAAATCTGAACAATTAATAAAAAAACACTTGAGGTGCTATTATGAAGAAACGTCAAAGTGGTGTGTTGATGCACATCTCATCACTTCCAGGAGCTTACGGAATCGGATCATTTGGTCAAAGCACCTATGATTTCGTTGACTTCTTGGTTCGCACTAAGCAACGCTACTGGCAAATCCTTCCTTTGGGAACAACAAGCTATGGTGACTCACCTTACCAATCATTCTCAGCTTTTGCAGGTAATACTCACTTTATCGATCTTGATATCTTGGTGGAGCAAGGTTTGTTGGAAGCAAGTGATCTTGAAGGTGTGGACTTTGGTAGCAACCCAACTGAAGTTGACTACGCTAAAATCTACTATGCACGTCGTCCGCTTCTAGAGAAAGCTGTCAAACGTTTCCTTGAAGCCGGAGATGTCAAAGACTTCGAAAAATTTGCTCAAGAAAATCAATCATGGCTTGAACTATTTGCAGAGTATATGGCTATCAAGGAGCATTTTGATAATCTTGCTTGGACAGAATGGCCAGATGCAGATGCCCGTGCTCGTAAAGCTTCAACTCTTGAAAGCTACCGTGAGAAATTAGCTGACAAGCTTGTTTACCACCGCGTAACCCAATACCTTTTCTTCCAACAATGGTTGAAATTGAAAGCGTACGCTAACGAAAACCACATCGAGATTGTCGGTGATATGCCAATCTATGTAGCGGAAGATTCAAGCGACATGTGGGCTAATCCACATCTCTTCAAGACAGATGTCAACGGGAAAGCGACTTGCATCGCAGGTTGCCCACCAGATGAATTCTCTGCTACTGGTCAGCTCTGGGGTAACCCAATCTATGACTGGGAAGCAATGGATCGCGATGGTTACAAATGGTGGATTGAACGCTTGCGTGAAAGCTTTAAAATCTACGATATCGTGCGTATCGACCACTTCCGTGGATTTGAGTCTTATTGGGAAATCCCAGCTGGTTCTGAAACAGCAGCACCTGGTAAATGGGTGAAAGGACCTGACTACAAACTCTTTGCAGCGGTTAAAGAGGAGCTTGGTGACTTGAACATCATCGCAGAAGACCTTGGATTCATGACAGACGAAGTTATCGAACTACGTGAACGCACTGGATTCCCAGGAATGAAAGTCCTTCAATTTGCCTTCAACCCAGAGCACGAAAGTATCGACAGTCCACACTTGGCACCAGCCAACTCAGTTATGTACACAGGAACACACGATAACAACACTGTTCTTGGTTGGTATCGCAATGAAATCGACGATCCAACTCGTGAGTACATGGCACGTTACACAAACCGCAAGGAATATGAAACAGTAGTACATGCTATGCTTCGTACAGCCTTCTCATCAGTAAGCTTCATGACGATTGCAACTATGCAAGATTTGCTAGAGTTGGATGGTTCAGCTCGTATGAACTTCCCATCTACTCTTGGTGGAAACTGGTCATGGCGTATGACAGAGGATCAATTGACTCCTGCTGTCGAAGAAACTTTGCTTGACTTGACTACAATTTATCGCCGAATCAATGAAAATTTGGTAGAATTAAAGAAATAAGACATTATCAGGAGACACAAAAAATGTTACCATTAAAAGAATTTGTACAAAATCGTTACAATAAATCTATCGCAGAATGTAGCAACGAAGAGCTTTACCTTGCTCTTCTTAACTACAGCAAACTAGCAAGCAGCCAAAAACCAGTCAACACTGGTAAGAAAAAAGTTTACTATATCTCAGCTGAGTTCTTGATTGGTAAACTCTTGTCAAATAACTTGATTAACCTTGGTCTTTATGACGAAGTTAAAAAAGAACTTGCTGACGCAGGTAAAGAGTTGATCGAAATCGAAGAAGTAGAATTGGAACCATCACTTGGTAATGGTGGTTTGGGACGTTTGGCAGCCTGCTTTATTGACTCAATCGCTACACTTGGTTTGAATGGTGACGGTGTTGGTTTGAACTACCACTTTGGTCTTTTCCAACAAGTTCTTAAAAACAACCAACAAGAAACTATTCCTAACGCTTGGTTGACTGACCAAAACTGGTTGGTTCGCTCAAGCCGTAGCTACCAAGTGCCATTTGCACACTTTACATTGACATCTACTCTTTACGATATCGATGTACCTGGTTACAAAACTGCTACGAAAAACCGCTTGCGTTTGTTTGACTTGGATTCAGTTGATTCATCTATCATTGAAGATGGCATTAACTTTGATAAGACAGACATCGCTCGCAACTTGACTCTTTTCCTTTACCCAGACGATAGCGACAAACAAGGTGAATTGCTCCGTATCTTCCAACAATACTTCATGGTTTCAAACGGTGCACAATTGATCATCGATGAAGCAATCGAAAAAGGAAGCAACTTGCACGACCTTGCTGACTACGCAGTTGTACAAATCAACGATACTCACCCATCAATGGTGATTCCTGAATTGATCCGTCTTTTGACTGAACGTGGTATCGAACTTGATGAAGCAATCTCTATCGTTCGTAGCATGACTGCTTACACAAACCACACAATCCTTGCTGAAGCCCTTGAAAAATGGCCTCTTGAATTCTTGGAAGAAGTGGTTCCTCACTTGGTACCAATCATCAAAGAATTGGATCGTCGTGTGAAAGCAGAATACAAAGACCCAGCTGTTCAAATCATCGATGAGAGCGGACGTGTTCACATGGCTCACATGGATATCCACTACGGATACAGCGTAAACGGGGTTGCGGCTCTTCACACTGAAATCTTGAAGAACTCAGAGTTGAAAGCTTTCTACGACATCTACCCAGAAAAATTCAACAACAAAACAAACGGTATCACATTCCGTCGTTGGCTTATGCATGCTAACCCAAGCTTGTCTCACTACTTGGATGAAATCCTTGGACGCGAATGGCACCATGAAGCTTCTAAATTGGAAGACCTTCTTTCATACGAAGACAAGGCTGCTGTCAAAGAAAAATTGGAAAGCATCAAAGCTCACAACAAACGTAAATTGGCTCGTCACTTGAAAGAGCACCAAGGTGTGGAAATCAATACAAACTCTATCTTTGATATCCAAATCAAACGTCTTCACGAATACAAACGTCAACAAATGAACGCTTTGTATGTCATCCACAAATACTTGGACATCAAGGCTGGTAACATCCCTGCTCGTCCAATCACAGTATTCTTTGGTGGTAAAGCAGCTCCTGCCTACACTATCGCTCAAGACATCATCCACTTGATCCTTTGCTTGTCAGAAGTCATTGCCAACGATCCAGCAGTAGCTCCACACTTGCAAGTGGTAATGGTTGAAAACTACAACGTTACTGCAGCAAGCTTCTTAATTCCAGCGTGTGATATCTCTGAACAAATCTCACTTGCTTCTAAAGAAGCTTCAGGTACTGGTAACATGAAATTCATGTTGAACGGAGCTTTGACTCTTGGTACTATGGACGGGGCTAACGTGGAAATCGCTGAGTTGGTTGGAGACGAAAACATCTACATCTTTGGTGAAGATTCAGAAACTGTTATCGACCTTTACGCAAAATCAGCTTACAAATCAAGCGAATTCTACGCTCGTAAAGCGATCAAACCATTGGTTGACTTTATCGTGAGCGACGCTGTTCTTGCAGTTGGTAAGATTGAACGTTTGGAACGTCTTTATAACGAATTAATCAACAAAGACTGGTTCATGACTCTTCTTGACTTGGAAGACTACATCAAAGTGAAAGAGCAAATGCTTGCTGACTACGAAGACCGTGACGCATGGTTGGATAAAGTCATCGTTAACATTGCTAAAGCAGGATTCTTCTCATCTGACCGTACAATCGCTCAGTATAACGAAGATATCTGGCACTTGAACTAAGATATACAATTTAATAGTTATTACACTATCTAGCAAAAAAAGCGAGTTTCAATTGAAATTCGCTTTTTTTTTAATGTTATGGACTTGAGGTTGACTGGTCTCAAAAGAAAAAATAATTTGTCAATAATTTCTAGCCTTAAAAATCAAACCTAGAGAACACTAAGAAGGCTGATTAAGTCTAAGGTTCTTCTTAGCTGTACCTCAAATTTCTTGTATTCGTTTACAAATAGTATTATAATAGTATTATAGTAAAGAAAGAGGGTGTTTTTATGTGGAAAAAATATTTTTCAAAATATAAATGGACTGATTTATTTTGGATTCTTTTTGTAATTGGAGCATGCCTCTTGACGGGTAATAGTTCTTCGTTTCCACTGACTCATCAAGAAATCTCTTTTCATGGATGTTGTTATGGGACATCACTTGCCTTATATCACTTGCTATTTATTGATAAATTTGTCATTTCAAATCGAAAATAAATGGAGAGGTAAAAATTTTTTATACTTTTCGGAAAGACAGTGAAAAATCGTTTTTTAAACCCGCATCTCAAGAAGAGGTGCGGGCTTTGTAGTATCTCAAAAATTTATTTACAGTGCTTTTCCGACCAGAATCTCTGCTTCGATGGTAATCTCTGTCAGTTGGCTCCAATCAATCTTGCTTTGGTCAACGTGAAAGAGGAGGGGTGTCATGCTGAGTAAAGCTTGTCTTTGCTCTGCGGTGATGGATTTGGTCAGGGAAGCAGCCTGGATAGATTGGATGCTGAAATATTCTTGGAAGTGTACCTTGATATCTTGGTTGGAATAGTCCTTCTTTGTCAGCTGGTCCTGTACTATTTGGCGGATTTCCTTGAGGTGGTTTTCGGTAGGGATGACCTTGATTAAGATACCATCTTTTGATAAAACTCGTTGAAATTCTCCATAATTTGCAGGAGAGAAGATATCAAGAAGGATATTCATGCTAGCGTCTTTTATAGGAAGTTGAGTCAGGTCACCGACAAACCAATTGACTGCCCAGTTGGGTTCGCTCTTGGCAGCGATTTGGACCGAATCTTTTGAAATATCAAAGGCATAGAAGATCTTGTCAGGGTGCACTTCCTGAAGTTTGCGAGAGTAGAAGCCTTCGCCACAGCCGATATCTAAAATTGTTTTGGCAGTTTTTGAACTTGCAATTAAATCAGAGATGGCATCTAGAATAGTTTGGTAAAAGCCAGCTTCTAGGATTTGCTGGCGATTTTGAAAGTTTTCTTTATCGTAGTTGGCGGATTGTTTGATTTGAGGGGCAAGATTGACATAGCCGAATTTTGCTAGGTCAAAAGAATGCCGATTCTCACATTTAAGACTAGACTCTACCAAGGTCAGATTTTCTTGGCAGATAGGGCAGGCAAAGGCACTAGCAGAAGCAAAGCGCTGGAGTTTGGGTTTGAGGTTTGTATTCATAGTTTAAGTGTATCAAAAGAGGCAAATGAAAGCAACTTTAGGAATAAGTAAATGGGAGATTCAGTAGAAATAAAACTAATTCTCCAATTTATAGAATGAAATTGCTTTTATATCTAAATTGCTATATAATAATGATAAGGAGGAAATAAGTATGTTAAAAGAAGTACTAACCGTTGCAAAAGTTGCGAAAAAATCATCACTCTTTTTGGGTGGTGTCGCATTTGGTACCCTTGGTTTGAAAATCTTAGCAAGTAAGGAAGCTAAAAAAGGTTATTCTAAAGCTTTGGCTAAGGCTTACAAGTTGAAAGACGGGCTAGATGCATCTGTTTCTGTTGTGAAACAACATGGAGACGATGTCTTGCAAGATGCCAAATATTTGTACGAGCAAGAGAAAAAAGAAGAGCAATTAGATAGCCTTATAGGAGAATAATATGTCTTTTAAAGTGCTACATAGAGGATACCAACATATCCGACTATCATCTTCTTTTTCACTCACCTTGGATATTCAAGACTATCTTCGTTCCTTGGCGAGAGATGAAAAGGGGATTGAGTCTATCCAGTTTTACATGGATCAACAGCACTTTACTCTACGCATAAAAGAAGGCTTTTCTGTATTAGATAATGCAGAAGCCTTTTTAAAAAGAATTGATAAAGGGAAAGTTTCTGAGTTGATGACTCTTCCCATTCGTAGAGAAGAGAGTGCTTATTCTATTGTTTCAGGTGCAGCGATTAAGCGTGTACTTTTTCGTAGTTTTGTGCCGTATCCTATTCGCTATATATGGACTTGTTATCAGGCTTTGGGTTATATTAGAGAAGCCTATCAAACACTAGCGCGTAAGGAACTAACGATGGAGGTCTTGGACTGTTCGGCGATTTTATTGTCCTTGTTTATGAACCAATCCAAGACAGCTAGCAATATCATGTTTATGCTTGATTTGGGGAATCATTTAGATCAGTGGTCCTTGAAAAAAACTGCAACAGATTTAGAACAGAGTCTTCTTGCAAAAGAGAGCGATGTATTCCTAGTACAGGGTGATACGGTCGTTAGTATCAAGAGTTCCAATGTTCAAATAGGAGATGTCTTGGTATTATCTCAAGGAAATGAAATTCTGTTTGATGGACAAGTAGTTTCAGGTTTAGGTATGGTCAACGAAAGTTCCTTGACGGGAGAGAGTTTTCCAGTTGAAAAAAGAGAGTCTGATTTGGTTTGTGCAAATACAGTATTAGAAACTGGAGAGTTACGCATTCGTGTAACCGATAATCAGATGAACAGCCGGATTTTACAACTGATTGAGTTGATGAAGAAATCTGAAGAAAACAAGAAAACGAAACAACGCTATTTCATCAAAATGGCGGATAAGGTCGTCAAATATAATTTCTTGGGGGCTGGTCTGACTTACCTATTAACAGGTTCTTTTTCTAAGGCTATTTCTTTCCTATTGGTCGATTTCTCCTGCGCTTTGAAAATCTCTACTCCTGTAGCTTATTTGACAGCTATCAAGGAGGGGTTGAACCGTGAAATGGTGATTAAGGATGGGGCTGTTCTGGAGAAATATCTGGAAGTTGATACTTTCTTATTTGATAAGACGGGAACAATCACAACTAGCTATCCGATAGTTGAAAAGGTGTTACCTTTTGGAGACAATAGTGAGGAAGATATTCTCAGAATCAGTGCCTGTCTTGAGGAACACATTTATCATCCTATTGCTAATGCCATCGTCAAGCAAGCCGAGATAGAGGGAATTGAACATGAGGAAATGCATGGGAAACTCCAATATATCGCAAGTAAGGGGATCAAATCTCATATAGATGGCCAACCAGTTCTTATTGGGAATTATGTCTTGATGCAGGATGAGCAGATTCATATCAGTTCAGAACAAAATGCTTTAATTGAAGAGTACAAGAGTCACTACAATCTCTTATTCTTAGCCTACCAGAATGAATTGATTGGAATGTTCTGTATTCATACTCCTTTGAGAAAAGAAGCAAAAGCAGCCTTGGAGAAACTTAAGGCACAAGGGAAAAAATTGATTCTGGCAACAGGGGACACCCTGGTTAGGACAGAGGAATTAGTCAAAGATTTGCCCTTTGATCAGGTCTATACAGACTTGAAACCTGATGGGAAATTTGAGTTAGTAGAGGAACTGCAGAAAGCAGGTCACACTATTTTGATGGTTGGAGATGGATTGAATGACTCAGCGGCTCTAACCCTATCAGATATCGGTGTGGTGATGAATGAGAGTGCAGATATTTCTAAGCAGATGAGTGATATCTTATTGTTAGATAATCGCTTGGATTTCTTCCAAGAGTTGGATTCGCTATCATCATCTTTGCAAACACTCATCAAGAAGAATATTCAAGATACCGTTGTCGTAAATAGTAGTTTGATTGGCTTTGGCTTGTTTAACTGGCTCAGCCCTTCAAATCTTTCTATCTTACATAATCTAACAACCTTACGCATTGTACTGCGTAGCCTGTCTATTAAGGGATAGGTGGGGACTATTCACAGCAAAAAGGAGTTACCTTTATCGAGGTTAACTCCTTTGTTTATAGGTAAATGTTGAACAATTTAGTAAGTCAATACAAAATATTTTTTCTTACCGCGACGGATAACGGTCAATTCATTTTCTAATTTATCGCTATCGCTCAAGACATAGTCAAGGTCTTGGATACGGTCGCCGTTGACGTAGATGGCACCGTTTTGAACATCTTCACGGGCTTGACGTTTTGAGTTAACCACGCCAGAAGATACAAGAAGTTCAACGATGTTGTGATTTTCGTCTGCTTGTACTTGGTAGTTTGGCACGCCACGAAGTCCTTGTTTGAGTTCTTTGACAGAAAGGTTTTTGATATTTCCTGCAAAGAGTTGTTCAGTGATGTTAAGGGCTTCTTTGTAAGCTTCTTCTCCGTGAACAAGAGTCACAACTTCACGAGCGAGGACTTTTTGAGCCAAGCGTTCGTGTGGAGCTGCTTCAAATTGTTTGCGGATGTCTTCAATCTCATCAAGTGACAAGAAAGTAAAGATTTTCAAGAAGCGAACAGCGTCAGCGTCCATAACATTCATCCAGAATTGGTACATTTCGTATGGAGAAGTCTTTTCAGGGTTGAGCCAAACAGCATTTCCTTCTGATTTACCAAATTTCTTACCAGTTGCGTCTGTGATGAGTGGAACAGTGATTACGTGACCAGTCTTGTCAGCCTTACGACGAAGCAATTCTGTACCAGCTGTCATATTTCCCCATTGGTCAGAACCACCGATTTGGAGGGTTACATTGTGCTCTTGGTTAAGGACAAAGAAGTCGTAACCTTGCATGATTTGGTAGGCAAATTCTGTGTAAGAAATCCCTGTTTCAATCCGTTTTTTAACAGACTCCTTGCTCATCATGTAGTTGACAGTGAAGTATTTTCCGATATCACGGAGGAAATCAATGAAGCTGATGCTGCCAAACCAGTCGTAGTTGTTGACCATGACAGCTTTGTTTTCACCATTTTCAAAATCAAGAAAGCGAGAAAGTTGTCCTTGGATAGACTTGACCCAGCCATCTACTGTGTCTTTTGTTTGGAGACTACGCTCAGCATCTTTGAAGGACGGATCTCCGATGAGACCTGTAGCACCGCCAACGAGCGCATAAGGTTTGTGACCTGCTAACTGCAAGCGACGACTTGTCAAGATTGCGACAAGGTGGCCTAGGTGAAGGCTGTCAGCAGTTGGATCGTAGCCAGTATAATAAGAAACTTGACCTTCTTCTAGGGCTTTACGCAAAGCTTCTTCATCAGTCGTTTGAAAAATCAAACCACGCTCTTTTAGCTCATCAAAAATGTGCATGTGTCTTTTCTCCTTTTTAAAATATTGTTTCTACCTATTTTACCACAAACTTGGCAAATAACCTAGTAAAATCGGGAAGAAAGTTGCTACTCGGACTTTTTTGGAAACGAGTGAAATATGGTATAATAGCACTAGCTTATTTTCAGAGAAATAGATAAAAATAGTTGAGAAAGGGGCTGGAAAATGTCTCATATTATTGAATTACCAGAAGTATTGGCCAACCAAATTGCAGCAGGAGAAGTTATCGAGCGTCCTGCTAGCGTTGTCAAAGAATTAGTTGAAAATGCTATCGACGCTGGCTCAAGCCAGATTATCGTTGAGATTGAAGAAGCTGGTCTTAAGAAAATCCAAATAACAGATAATGGTCACGGGATTGCCCACGATGAAGTCGAGTTGGCTCTCCGCCGTCATGCAACCAGTAAGATTAAGAATCAAGCGGATCTTTTTCGGATTCGGACCCTCGGCTTTCGTGGTGAAGCCCTGCCCTCTATCGCATCTGTCAGTGTTTTGACTTTGTTGACAGCGGTGGACGGTGCCAGTCACGGGACCAAGCTAGTGGCTCGTGGGGGAGAAGTTGAGGAAATCATTCCAGCGACCAGTCCTGTTGGGACCAAGGTTTGTGTGGAGGATCTCTTTTTCAACACACCGGCTCGTCTCAAGTATATGAAGAGTCAGCAGGCAGAGTTGTCTCACATCATTGATATTGTCAACCGTCTGGGGCTAGCCCATCCTGAGATTTCTTTTAGCCTGATTAGTGATGGCAAGGAAATGACACGAACAGCTGGTACGGGTCAACTGCGTCAAGCCATTGCTGGAATCTATGGTTTAGCCAGTGCCAAAAAAATGGTTGAGATTGAGAATTCGGACCTAGACTTTGAGATTTCAGGTTTTGTCTCATTGCCTGAATTGACGCGGGCTAATCGCAACTATATCAGTCTTTTTATCAATGGCCGTTATATCAAAAATTTCCTGCTCAATCGTGCTATTCTTGACGGTTACGGCAGCAAACTCATGGTGGGGCGTTTTCCGCTGGCTGTGATTCATATCCAGATTGACCCTTATCTAGCGGATGTCAATGTGCATCCAACCAAGCAAGAAGTGCGGATTTCCAAGGAAAGAGAACTGATGGCGCTGGTTTCAGAAGCTATCGCAAAGAGCCTCAAGGAACAGACCTTGATTCCAGATGCCTTGGAAAATCTTGCAAAGTCTACCGTTCGCAATCGTGAAAAAGTAGAGCAAACCATTCTCCCACTTAAAGAAAACAATCTCTACTACGAGCAAACGGAAGCAACAATCTCTATTCCAGCTGAGGTTTCAGACAGTCAAGTAGACTTGACTGAAGAGAAACAGGATTTGAGCCTCTTCGCCAAGGAAACATTGGATCAGTTGACCAAGCCGGCCAAACTGCATTTTGCAGAGAGAAAACCGGTTAGTTACGATCAACTAGACCATCCAGAGTTAGATATGGCTAGTTTGGATAAGGCTTATGACAAGCTGGAGCGGGAAGAGTCTTCGAGCTTCCCAGAGTTGGAATTTTTCGGGCAGATGCACGGGACCTATCTCTTTGCCCAAGGTCGAGATGGTCTTTACATCATAGACCAACATGCAGCCCAGGAACGGGTTAAGTATGAGGAATACCGTGAAAGCATTGGTAATGTTGACCAGAGCCAGCAGCAGCTCCTAGTGCCTTACATCTTTGAATTTCCAGCAGATGATGCCCTTCGTCTCAAGGAAAGAATGCCTCTCTTAGAGGAAGTCGGCGTCTTTCTAGCAGAGTACGGGGAGAACCAATTTATCCTAAGGGAACATCCTATTTGGATGGCAGAAGAGGAAATCGAGTCAGGTATCTATGAGATGTGTGATATGCTCCTCTTGACCAAGGAAGTTTCTATCAAGAAATACCGAGCAGAGCTGGCCATTATGATGTCCTGCAAACGCTCAATCAAAGCCAACCATCGTATCGATGACCACTCAGCTAGACAACTCCTCTATCAGCTCTCTCAATGTGACAACCCCTACAACTGTCCACACGGACGTCCTGTTTTGGTGCATTTTACCAAGTCAGACATGGAAAAGATGTTCCGTCGCATTCAAGAAAATCATACAAGCCTACGCGAACTAGGAAAATACTAAATTGAAGGGAAAATTATGTACGAATATCTAAAGGGTATTATTACCAAAATTACTGCTAAATACATTGTTCTAGAAGCTAACGGTATCGGCTACATCCTGCATGTAGCCAACCCCTATGCTTACTCAGGACAAGTCAACCAAGAAGCACAAATCTATGTGCATCAAGTTGTTCGAGAAGACGCTCATCTACTTTACGGTTTCCGTTCAGAAGACGAGAAAAAACTCTTTCTCAGCTTGATTTCGGTGTCGGGCATTGGTCCAGTATCAGCTCTGGCTATTATTGCGGCGGATGACAATGCAGGCCTTGTCCAAGCTATCGAAAGCAAGAACATCACTTACTTGACCAAGTTTCCGAAGATCGGCAAGAAAACAGCCCAACAGATGGTTTTGGACCTAGAAGGTAAGGTGGTTGTGGCAGGTGATGACCTCCCTGCTAAGACTGCTACTCCATCTAGCAACGACAACCAAGAATTGGAAGAAGCCATGGAAGCCATGTTGGCCTTGGGCTACAAGGCGACCGAGCTTAAGAAGATCAAGAAATTCTTTGAAGGAACTTCTGATACAGCTGAAAACTACATCAAATCGGCCCTTAAGATGTTGGTGAAATAGGAGAAGTCTATGCCAAAACGCTGTGGCTGGGTTAAAATGAACAACCCTTTGTATGTAGCCTACCATGATGAAGAGTGGGGCCAACCCCTCCATGATGATCAAGCATTGTTTGAGTTGTTGTGTATGGAGACCTATCAGGCAGGCCTGTCTTGGGAAACGGTGCTCAATAAACGCCAAGCCTTCCGTCAAGCTTTTCATGGTTACCACCTTCAACACGTCGCAGACATGACAGATGAAGAACTGGAAGCTTTGATGAATAATCCAGCTATCATCCGAAATCGTGCCAAAATCTTTGCGACACGTGCCAATGCCCAGGCTTTTTTACAAGTCCAGGCAGAATTTGGCGCCTTTGATGTTTATCTTTGGTCTTTTGTTGATGGAAAAACCATGGTCAATGATGTCCCGGACTACAGTCAAGCACCAGCCAAAACGCCTTTGTCTGAAAAAATATCCAAGGATCTCAAAAAACGAGGCTTTAAGTTCACTGGGCCAGTTGCTGTATTGTCTTTTCTACAGGCTGCAGGTCTAGTTGATGACCATGAGAATGATTGTGAATGGAAGGGGAATTAAATAATGTCTAACAAATATAAGGGAGTTCTGATTTTTGGGCTCCTATATACAATTCTCTTTGTGTTTGATGGTATACGAGTATTTGATGCTCCATTACCTTCTTCTGCAGGGACTTATTTAGTCTATACCATCATGTTTGTGTATGGTTGCTTCTTATTTAAGTCCCTATTGCTCCAAAAGTGGGAAGAAGTTAGAAATTCTAAAAGGAAATTTATCTTTGGGGTTTTAAAAGGCTGGGGCTTGCTTTTCCTTTTAACCATTCTCTTTGGGCTCCTATCGGAAATAGTGAAACAGGTGTTGGGATTAAGCGGACAGGGACTAAACGAGGCTAATATACAAACTGCCTTTAAAGAACAACCACTACTGATAGGGGGTTTTGCCTGTGTCATAGGACCTTTAGTGGAAGAGCTCTTTTTCCGTCAAATTTTATTGAAATATTTGAGGAAAAGTCTACCAACTTGGCTGAGTGTCTTTTTGGTCAGTCTTGCCTTTGCGCTTACTCATATGCACAGTTTGTCTTTATCAGAGTGGGTCAGTGCAGTCGGATACTTAGGTGGGGGCCTTGCCTTTTCTATTATTTATGTGAAAGAAAAGGAGAATGTCTACTATCCCCTACTTGTTCACATGTTAGGCAATAGCCTATCCTTTATTATTTTAGCTATCGGTAGTATGTGATGAAAATGCTAGTAACGATACTGAAAAAAGCTGAGAAATTCATCTCAGCTTTCTTTGTTATAGTCAAAACGAATGACTTGCTCCGTTGCATCTACATAGGCGTGGACTCCGAAGGGGACAATAGCTCTTGGAGTTGCGTGTCCAACATTCAGATTATAGACAATTGGGATATTGCTGTCAATGATATCCAATAGTGCCTCTTTATAGTCGTCATAGAAAGTTTCATCCATAGGTTTTCCGACCAAGAGTCCACTGATGACCGCGAATATGCCCGTGTCCTTTAAAGTCCGCAACATCTTTTTGAAGTCTTCAGGATTAGGCTTTTCTTCGCTGGTTTCTAGCAGTAGGATCTTTCCTTCCCAGTCGGATAAGTCAGGGAAAAGTTTGTATTCTTGGCAGAGCTCCGTGCTGTCTTCGTATCGAGAGTTGTCAAAGATATCGTAGAGAGATTCGAGGCAACCACCGAGGATTTCTCCCTCGAACTGGGCATTTCCTTGTAACAAGTCAAAACCAGTATTTGCATGGCTGACACGAGGTGTTCCCAAGGCTTTGGGACTAAAATCAGTCCGTTCCTCATACCAAACGTTACTAGGGCGGATTTCTGAGATTCTACCAGTCTCAATCAATTCTTTAAAGTAGTGAAGGCTATAGGCTAGCATTTCTTTGTCTAATTCACAAATGTCTGCTAAAAAGGATTGGCCGTAAAAAGTCTTGATTCCTAGTTTATGCAACATGAGATGGTTCATGGTCGTATCCGAGAAGCCAAGAAAAATCTTTTGTTTGATAACTTTTTCTAGTTGGTCATTTTCAAAAAGATAGGGCAATAAGCGATAGGTATCGTTTCCACCAATGGCGCATAGGATCATGTCGATGCTATCATCAGAAAAGGCCTGAATCAAATCCTCTGCACGAGCTTCAGGATGTTCTTTGATAAAATCTAAGCCTTTTAGCGAATGGGGTAAAAAGATAGGATTGAGTCTCAGGTCTTTGAGTCGTTGGACCCCCAAGTCCACTTCGTGCTTGACAAAGTCCTCTCCGACAATCCCACTAGATAAACTTACGATACCAATAGTAGAAACCATATCTCATCCTCCTAGAAATAAATTGATGCTATTGTATCACAAAAGATGAGGGGAAACAACAAGAATTAGAATCAGAAAAAGGCTTTTAGATCGAGAAAGTAGTAAAAAAGCAACCGTTCGATGTGGTTGCTTTTTATAGTAGTTAATTTCTTATAGAGCAGTAAGGAAGGTCAGTCCGCCAAGGACAACCCCGGCTGAGTTTGGAATGATTAGAATCCAATCTTTCTTAGGCTCTTTTGTCCATCCATAAATGACCCAGATTAAGCAAGAGATTGCTGCTGATAAAGGTTGAAATGGTTGAGCTTTGTTCCCTTGTAAATTGGCAAAAATTTGGGGGATGTAGGCTATAAATACAATAATCCCAATAAAGGCACCAATTGAACCAACAATTTGATTAATTCTCTGTTTAGTCATATATATTTCTCCTTATTATTTTATTAGTATAACAGAAAAACAACTTGGATTCAAGGATAAAACCTCGGGATTCCAAGGGAAGACTTTACATTGAAGTAAATTTAGACAAAATGTCTATTTATGATTTTGACGAATCAATAAATGATTTGGAACTACAAAAAAAGTAGTCTGTCTACAAAACACACTACTTTCATTGTTTATCTTAATATCTAGCAGGTCCTGCACTTGCGCTCTTGATGTTGAAACGTTTTTTGAGGTAGAAACGTAGGGCAAGGAGAGCTCCTCCAATCACCAACAAAACAAGTGGTGGGAGACTAATGTTGATGGCTTGTGGAAGGAAGTTACTCAAGAAGAGGATGAAGACCCAAGCAAACATAGTCGCTAACATAACCAAAAGTGATTTCCAGAATGGAGGACGTTGGCTACGGTCAGTATCTGGTCCGTAGTAGCGGTAGATGAAGTGATAGAGGAGGTAGAAGGCAACTCCACCAAAGGCCCCTACACTGATAAGTGTTACCAATCCGTAAGCTACGGGTTGGTTTGAGAAGAAGCTCATCAAGGCACTAACTACTGCAAACAGTCCTGTAATGAAAAGGGCTGAATCCAACATCATCAATTTTGGATCGTCATTTTCCTTTGGATGTTCTTTCTCGTATTGCTCTTTTTCGCTGAAGCTGTGAGCCCAGTGAGTTGGTGCTCCATAGATAGAACGAGCGGTCACACCTTTTGGTTGTTCTTCAAGGATATGAGGGATGACTTCTTCAAGGATGGCCTTGATTTCAGCGTCGGTTTTTCCGTCCTTGAGAAATTGTTGGGTTGCAATGTGGATAAATTCTTGGTTTTTCTTAGTTAATTCTTTTAAATCAATCTGTGACATAATAACTCCTGTTAGAACCATTTTTTATGGATGAGGTAAAGAGTGAGAGAAACACTCATAGCAAAGGCGATAAAGACGATGAGCCAGAAAGCGTGCGGTTCTCCGTTTAAAGGAATTTCATTATCCTTAAAGTTCATTCCGTAGGCTGAGAAAATCATGGTCGGGATGGACATAACGATAGTCACAAGTGCCAAGGTTTTCATGATATTGTTCTGGTTGTTTGAAATGATAGAAGCAAAGGTCTCTGTCATAGAGTGAAGGACGTTTCCATAGATGTCCGCCATCTCGATGGCCTGTTGCGTTTCAATCAAGGTATCTTCCAGTAAGTCTTCGTCTTCGAGATATTTCTTGATATTGCTAGTTGCGCTGGTCAATTTTTTAATCACGCGCTCATTTGTTTTAAGTGAAGCTTTGAAGTAGACGATAGTCTTTTCCAACTCCATGAGTTCAATCAATTCTTCGTTTCGAGTAGATTTGTGAAGTTGACTCTCAATCTGCTCACTCTTACGTTCAATCGAACGGAGGGCAGTTAGGTAAATCTCCGCATTGCGGTATAGGATTTGGAAGATGAAGCGCGAACGCATGAAGGTATAGAAATTTCGAAGCCTACGATTGATAAAGACATCAAGAAGTGGTAGAGGCTCCAAGCAAGTGGTAATAATAGCCTCTTCTGTGATGATAATCCCCAAGGGAATAGTCACGTAGTAGGTTTGGTTATTTCTTTCCTCTGTGATTGGGACGTCTACGATGATCAAGGTGTACTCATCTTCGATGGTGATACGAGACATCTCTTCTGCATCGAGCGGTGCACGGAGGTCGGCAATATCAATATCAAAGGCCGAGGCGATTTCCATCGATTCGCTTTGAGTAGGATTGACGAGATTGATCCAAGTGCCCGGCTGGAGCGTATCAATCTCTTTAAATTCAGTTGTTGTTGAGAGAAAGACTTGTTTCATATCTCCGATCCTTTCCTAATCTAATCCGTGTTTCAGTGATTTTTGACACCGTACTATTATACTACAAAATCGGCTTTTTTCAAATAAAATCTTACAAAAACACCGTTGTTATTGGCTTCTTGCTTTGTCTTGAAACGTTGATTTTTGAATTTGCTCCCCTTTTTGCTCCCCTTATAGTGCTTTTAGTGCAGTTTCGTAGAATGAGACTGCTTTTTTTGCGTTCTCTTTTGAGAGGTGGCTATAGATGTCCATGGTCATGGATAAAGTAGAATGACCTAAACGGTGCTGAAGTTCTTTGTAAGGAATACCAGAGTTAAGCAATAAACTAGCGTGAGTGTGACGGAATCCGTGAAAGCCAATGTTAGGAACATCAGCACGCTTAAAATGTGTTTGCAATCTTCTTTTAAGTTTTGAACTGCAAGGATATTCATGAATGAAATCAGAAAATACCACGCTTTCACGTTGTCCTATCTTCCAGGCCTCTTTAGCTTGGCGTAGCTTGTACTGTTTTAGCATGCTAACAGTCGCTTGATCTATATCTATATCCCGATAACTAGCCTTAGATTTGGGGCTATTGATTTCTAAATCCCGATTTAGTGTTTTGGTGATGTGTACAATGGCACCGTCTAAGTCAATATCAGACCAGGAAAGGGCTAGAGCCTCATTGATACGGCAACCAGTAGCCAGTAGGAACTTATAGAGCGTTACCTCATAGTAATAACGATATCTATTGCTATCTAAATTATCGAGATAAACAAGAAACTTTTTTAATTCTTGATTGTCAAAGTGCTTTACCTTTTGGCGCTTTGTTTTCTGAGTGTTACGAGGTAAAACAACATCACGGGCAGGATTGGACGGTATCGCTTGCATGGTTACGCCATACTGTAAGATACGTTTGTTTAAAGCGTGTATCATATCATAGTGTAGAAAAGCCCCTTTTTCCCCTCTGTTAGCCTTGTCGGCAAGTTTGTTGATAATTGACTGGATAAGTGGAGCGGTGAGCTTGTCGAGCTTATAAGCGCCAAAAATAGGCAATATATGATTATCAAGTAGCTTTCTAACATTGCCTTGAGTGTTTGGCTTAACAGTATTTTTATAACTTTCCCACCAGAGAGTGGCTAATTCTTGATAGCTTGTTATGGTACTAGCTTTTTGTCTAGTACAACCGTCTTTCTGAAAAGCAATTTTTTCTTGAGTAGCTTTCTGCTTAACTTCCTTTTGTGTCCGCCCTGTTACCTTAGTTTTAACTTTCTTTCCTGTTACCTGGTCAATTCCTAGATATACATTAGCACGATAGACTTTACTACCGTCTTTTTTTATAACTTCAGTTATTTTCATGATGATAAACCTTTCTAAAATACATCAGCAGGCAAGCTATTATTAAAAAGGTTTTAGACTGTGGTTCATATCATGCTAGGGCTTCACAGATTGCCCCTATTTTAATTGGTTTTCGGGGAGCTTGGCTAAGATTATTCATTGTAACCAATGCCCCAGTAAGGGATATACTGCATATTCTTTTTGCCAGCATTTTCATCATAGATTTTTATTTTATTATTTTCTAATGCAAGAGAAATGAGTTTAGAGGCAACGGATGATTGTTTATTTGTCAATCCGAATCTTTCTCTGAGTGTGCTATTTGTCATAAAATCATCTTCAATGTAGAGTATGGCGGAATGATAATAAATAGCATTTATTTTTTCTCTGTTACCCATTTCTTGGATTGTTCGTCGTTGATGTAAAGTAACGACAGTATAATTATCTTTAGCAGCGATATCGGGAGCAGGTAAGTGATTTAATTCAAGGGTCAATATAATCTTGTCTATACCGCTACCACGCGATTCTACTAGATGCATTTTTCGAAATAGATTAGCTAAATCTTCATTTCGAGAGTATGGAGGCATGTCAAGCAATCTTTCTGGACGATTAAGAGGGGAACCAGGATTTGTAAATACTACTCTATTATCAAAGATTTCAATTATTGGTGAGCTCCCTTTTACAGAAAAATCCTGATGCACTATTTGATTTGCAACAATCTCACGTATAACAAGAGGGGGATAATCCGTATCAGAGGTTATTTGTCCGTTTTCTTTTAATGTCTCAGGTTTTCTAGGCAAATGACTATTGATAAATTTTAGCAAACCATCAAAACCAACAGCAACTCCTTTACTAGCTGTATTATCGGCTACTGCACTGAGTTTATTATTACCATCATATCTGATTACTCTTAAAGCATGTGATGATAGATTTTCAAAGTTTTTAAGATTTTTTGCGAAAGTAAATGCCCCCATATTGGTCAAATTAAAAGTTTTCCCAGAAGGTTCTACAATACCGTCGTTTATCATATGGGTAATAATTTCTTCGTCAGTTGAACCGACAAAATGGCCTAACATTTTCAAATAAGAATTAACATCAAGTAATTCTTTGATTTCATCAAATGTACATGCAGTTTTTGCATATTCTTTTTCAAATGATCGTGCCTCAAAGGATTTCCACAACTCTCTTTCTTTTTCAGGATAATCCTTTAAATTTTTTAAAGATGAACCGCTTCTGATATATCGATCACCACTAAAAGCAACAGGTCTACCAGCATTCATATGGATAACTAGAACGACAACATGATTTTGATCAATATCATATTCTTCAAACTGAATTGTAATACGAGGGTCAAGCATTCTTTCTAACCAAGTAATAAATGGTTCTCCACCATGTTTTTCAGTTTTTGGGTAGAACTTCGTGCCGACAATCTTTTTTGAATCGTCGTCAATCCCCCAAATTAGGTACGAAAATTGTCGATTTAAAATTGCTGATGAATTGGCCAAAGCTGATATATATTTACCTATACGTTCATGATCATTATTATTTACTTTATATTCAATAATTTCATCTTCATTTTTAGTTAATAACTTTAATAATTTTTCTGAATCTCTATTTTCCATAATTTTTATTTTCCAAGTAAATTCCAAGTAGGCTAAAAACGTTGTTAAATCAACTATTTTTTATTTTCTAAGTAAATTCCACGCGCTTCAGGATTGTTGAACATTGTGGCGCGTGGTATGCTATAGGTCGCATAATCGGCTTTTTCGGCCACCCTAAAAAAAATATTAGGGATGAGGTTCCAGGGATTTTTAATAAACTAAAAGCCCTACTCATAAGAGCAGGGCTAGAATTGTCCTCCTGGGACAGTATCATATATTTTGTCGTCAAGCGACCTTATGATTCTATTCTAACCCTAATTTTAAGAAAAGTCAATAAAAATACTCGGATTTTAAAAAATATTTTTCAGTGCCTCATCTATTTTGTCCATAGTATCATCGGAAAGTACAATACCATTCAAAATTGAATTATTATTTTTTGGATCACGGAGTCTCATTTTACTAATTGTTGTAACCTGATTCAATAGAACAATACTATCTTTGTTCATATTTTGTGTTTTTAGGATAAATTTATTAGCATACTCCAGTTTCTCATTAAGTTCTGCAAGTAAAATTGCATTTTCTTTTGCCTCCTGTCGTATTTTCTCCGCCTGATCACTTGCGAAGTCTATATTTTTATTGATGGTTAGTATTTGCTTAATAGAAGAATCGTCTATATCAGAACTCGATAAGTTTTTAAGTATTTCCAAAGTTTTTTTATTATCTTCGATTAACGATTCAACCATTACAACTTTTTCGCGCAATTCACCATCTTTTTTTGAAAAACGATCATACAATTCAGATAACTCTCTAACTTTTTTCAAAGCTTTATTTGATAGTAATTGAAACACTTCGTTGCCAATTGGAAGTTGAAAATATTTCAAATTAGATATATCAGTTGTTTCTTTTACAGAGGTCAAAGGCAATACATGAAGAAGATGGTTTGAACGTGCATCTATTTTATTCAGAACTATTGCATAATGAAGACCTCCATATTCTCTACCAACATTGAAACCAAAATCAGCATAAACGATACTTCCTCTTTTTAAAGCCTGAATACTTCGCGGATTAAAAACTTGTTCTATCTTTAAGTATTTTACCCAATTTTCTATCCACTGCGCTATTTTATCAGATCGTTTATTCCCTTCATCGTCCATTCTCTGGAGGAGATGAAGATAATCCTCTAGTTCTTGTATTATCGTGGCAGTGTAAACAGCTATTTCTTCGTTTGTTCTATTACTTCCCATAGTTTTTCCTTCCTCATTAACTACCAGTTAATTTATAAAAATCTTCGTTAACCATTGTCACATTAACGATGCTTTTTTTATTTCCCTCTATACACGCTCAGACTGGCCAAACTTTGAGAGCGTGGGGATTTTTTTGTTTATTCAAATCCTTTGAAACTATCTAAAATCTTATCTTTTGAGTCTGGGTGATGAAATCTAGTTGATAACAATTGATATTGGACCATATTTCTAAAAAGAGCTAGTTCTATCTTGTCTCTTAGTATTTCAAAAATATCATCTAAATCATTTTCGCCATTATTTTCAAGTAATTCGATTGCTTCAATAGCTTTATTTTTATTGTATCGTCCATTAAGAGAATCAGCAACTTTTTTATAAGTTTTGATTTTTTCAGAAATTTTTTCAAAATATTCCTTTCTGGTTTTATCTGGATTGCTATAATCTCCGTTAAAAAATATATATTCTTCAAGATCTGTTGCGCCCATGAGGTCTATAACTTCATACCCTAACAGATATCCAACGCTTACCCCGAAGAAGTCAGCTAGTTGCTGGGCTTTTTCTGGTTTGATTTGGCTTTCTCCGTTTTCCATTCGTTGGAATGACCTTAAAGAAAATCCTAAAATTTCAGCTATTTCTTTTTGAGATAGCTCGTTTTTTTGTCTTAATTCTTTCAATCTATTCATGCTTTATCACACCTTTCACAGATGATTATAACCCTATGTTTAAAAAAAGTCAAAAAATGACGTAAAAAAATCAAAAAAACTATTGACAACGTCTAAAACTGACGTTATAATAAAATTCAAGTTTAGGAGACGTCATAAAACGACGCCTAACGACCCCTCCAACCTTTCACACTTTCAATCTATTCATGGAGGGGGATTTTTTAGAAAGGGGGAAAGCTATGAGTAAACTACGAGGCTATCGAGTTATGTTAGGGCTAACTCAACAACAGATGGCGGACAAGCTAAAAATTTCTTTGCAGTCATACAACAACAAAGAATTAGGTAAAACGCCATTCAATGACAAAGAACGCCTAGCAATTAAGTCAATGGTTGCAGAAATCAAATCAGATATAACCATAGATGAACTATTTTATAGCTAGAAAGGAGCAAACTAATGGAACTAGTTTACATGGACGGCAAGAAAGAGCCGTATACACTGAGCAGTATTGTGGCAGAATGTGCAGAAATCAAGCACAGACATTTGAAGATTTTGCTGAATAAGCACCGAGAGGACTTTGAAAGCTTTGGAAAGGTGCAATTTAAAATTTCACCTTCAGAGAGTGGGCAAAATGTAAGGGATTATATTTTGAATGAGCAACAAGCAACATTGCTGATCACTTACTTACGAAATACAGAACCCGTAAAGGAGTTTAAGAAAAACCTAGTAAGAGCATTCTTTGAGATGCGTGAGGAACTTTCTAAGTTTCGTATGCAGAGGGCGCTAGAAAAGCCAAAAAGAAAAACCTTTCATGACAGTATAGAGACTTGGAGGAATGCACCCAAACATGCACACAGCACCATGAACAACTTGCTACTGAAAGCAGTAACCGACAGGAACGCTAAGCAGTTAAGGGAAGAACGTGGGGGCTACAATGGTATTGATAGCTTGACCAGTGACGAGCTGGAGCAATATCAGGCATTTGAGGATATGGTAATAGCTATGATTGGCTTGAATATGAGTTATCAGGAAATCAAAGCCATGGCATTCAGAAATAAAAAAACACGCCAAAGAAGCGCGTGGGAGCAACAAAAAAGGCTTAGCAATAACCACACCGCAAAGCCTTTCACACTAACACTAAAACGAATTTAACAAAAAGCAGGCAAGCTATTATTAAAGAGGTTTTAGTAAAGATTTATACCTAGATTATAGCATATTTAGGGCAATTTGACCATACGGAGAGCGCCAACTCTTTAAACTGGTACTTTCTCACGCTTTCAATTTGGCGACTCTGAGCGTGAGGCTAGCAATTACAAGAAACAATGTATAAGAAACAACTCAAAAAAGCCCCACGCTCTCAAACTTTGGCGAGTCTGAGCGTGAGGCGGTCGGTGTAGTAAGAGGCAAGAAAGACATTAAAAAGCTGTCGAAACAGGAACAAGCCCATCAGGGCAATTACACAAACATAGAAACAGAGGTAAAAAACATGTTAGCAGATAAATTAGAAGCTATTTCAACAGATTTAGAAGAAATACAAGGAAGTCTTACAGGGGTTAGAAATATCATAGCTAAAAGAGCAATCAGTAGGGTGTTGAATGACTTGGATGATGTTTATAATGAACTAACTAGCACAGAATACCATGAACAACAGCAAACGCTAAAGGAACAGACGGAAAGGATGAAACAGAGGGTAATTGCTGAAGTAATAGGAGAATTGGAGTGGAAAGAACGGTCATTTTATGGAAATTATTGGGGTAACACTGATTTTATAAAGCAAGTTTCTAGATTTGATGGATTTCTTTTCTTAAACACTTATCTAGCGGAAATAACTAAAGAGAATGACTATCCTATGGATCAAAGTCAATTATTAAATTATGTATGGGAACTTTTGGCAGTTGATATTGCCAAGAAAAAACGAGGTAAAAAGAATCTCTTGGACTTATGGACAAGTTCGATTGCGTACACCCGTGGCATGATGATTCATGAGGAGGGGTAACATGAATGAACTAGATTTAACCAATACACAGGCGGTTATCTTTTCCGTGGTATTGATTGGCTTGTTGCTTTATTTAAACCACCGAGACCGCAAAAAAAGCGCCCAAATGGAGCGAGAAAGCAAACAGACGATAGAAACACCTAGCGAGGATTTAAACCCTGATTATGGGCGATATATCCAGCTTGCAGGGGTAGACGTATGGGGAGGAATTGAATGAGCCTGACAGAGAATGACAAACGAGTATTAAGACTAATCAAAGTGGGGGCTGAGAACTCCATAACAGGGGCAGAAATCAGCTTACTCACTAAGCTAGCAGAAAGAACCGTACAGGACATTATCAGCCGTCTGATCACGCGCTACGGTGTTCCTATCATCGGGGTACGTCACGGAGCTTTCAGAGGCTACTTTATCCCAGCTAACAAAGAGGAGCTACTGGATGGAGCAAAGGCATTCTATAACCAAGTACAAGAGGAGCAGAAGCGCCTAACTGTCCTTTTGAATGCCGATTTAGAGAGCTACAAGCAACTACTGAAGGGGGCGGAAGAATATGTTTAGTTTAAGCAAGGAAAGTGAGCATGACCTGACTCATGGCATTCTGGAAGTAGTGGAAAAATACCTTGAAGTTCGTGATAGAATCAAACCTCGACTGACAGGGTTAATCTCAGCCCAGGAAGCTATGATTGAGCTAGATATTAAATATAAGACTTTGCAAAGGTGGGAAGATGCTGGGTTAAGACGATACCAGCCCCCACTAGAAGATACTAGGAAGATCTATTATAAAATCAATGATATCCTAATATTTCTGGGAGCTGATAAAGAATCATAAGGAGTAAAACATGGCAAAAACTAAAATCTACTTTTGGCTGAAAATTGATAAGAAATTTTTTGATAATCTTTTTATTAAGAGGTTAAAAAATATTCCGGGCGGTTATACTATGACCGTGATTTATATCCGATTGATGTTAGAAAGTTTAGAAAGTGACTGTATTTTATACTATGAGGGATATTTAGAAAATCTAAAAGCAGAGTTGGCTTTGAAATTAGACGTTTCTGAAGACGATATTTCTATGACTATGGCTTATTTTACCAAGTGCGGTCTCATTCAAATTGATGAAGAGAACAACGCAGAGTTAACACAAGCAAAAGCTTTGGTACAACAAGAAACAAATCAAGCGGCATATATGAGAAAATACCGTAAAGAAAAGCAAGAAAATGAAAGAAATCTTACAACGTTATCCAATGACATTACATTGTTAACTACGTGTAAGACAGAGATAGAGATAGATAAAGAGATAGATATAGATATAGATAAAGATATAGATAAAGATATAGATATAGATAAAGATATAGAGATAGATAATAATAATACATCTATCAGTCCAAGTTTATCTGAAAATCTAAAAAATAGCGGTATCCGTATAACTGACAAACAACATCAACAGTTACTCGATTATGTAGGTCTTGACGGTATGAACTTTGAAATGCTGAATCGTGCTATTGAAATTACCTCAGAAATTCATCAACCAAGTTTTAAATACTTAAAAGCGATTTTGGAGAATTGGAAAAAAGAGAGATTCACTTCACTTGAACAAGTAGAAGAGCATGAGAAAAAACGACAGAAGCCCACAGGAAGAACAAACACAGGAAACGACAGAGTTGTATTCCAAGAATATGATGATCCGTTGCCGTTTTAGAAAGGAGCTTAACGAACTAAAAGCAGTACCTGACAAACACTAAAATCTTTAAACAAAATGGGGTAGATAGTACCGACCCCCTTGCAATGGTGTAACTACTAGTGACCCCCTTAAAACAGAAAGAGGAAAAACAACATGACATTAAAAACATTTTCAGACAAAGCAAAAACATTCACTTTCACTTACGAATTTAAAGACCAAGACACCGCTCAAGTAGCAGGTCACGCGCTACTGGGATATATGACTGGAACATATTGCCAGCCTGTAATCTCATTGACCTACAAGGATAAAGGCACGCTAGTAGCTGAGTATGTGGAGGATAACAAGCTAAACAAGACTTTCAAGCGTATTTGTGACAGTTTTAAAGACTACTACAACCAACCAGTGGACGATGAAGCGTTTGAAGAACGTTACAAACGGGAGCGCGTGCTCCAACTCAAAGAGTCAGAGGACTTTGAGAGTTTGCTGAATAAGGTCACAGACTACGAGCTGGAGCTATTAGACTATGCTGATCGCTTGCTTTCTGATAAGCCTATCCCTATGGACTCTATGACCGCTTTTGGTACTTTAGAAATGCTGGGTAATGAAAGTATTAACCTGCTCCAAAACTTGGACGTAGAAGGCGAATATAAAGGCCTTGCTGATTATGTGGCAGAGGCAGAAAGCTAGAACTATCAAGAGAGGCACCAGCCTCTTTTTGTGGTTTCATTGCTACCTAACCCAATCAATTTGGGTTTTTCTATATAGGGGGATTTTTGAACGAATGGAAGTTATAAAATCAATAACCATAGAGACATTTATAAAGCCAATGAAAAACAAGAATATTAGTCACGGTATTGCTGAGTTGGACGGTAGAAAACTAGAAATAGACCTAGATAATCTGTATATCACCTTTGAACGTGATCGTTTTGATTTAGCAAGAATACCAGGAACTAAGGGAGGGAATCGCTACTTCTTTCTCTGTCCTATTTGTGGTAAACGATGCAGAAAACTCTATAAGAGACTTTTGCTATATGGTTGTGGATCATGCCAGAAAATACACAAATCAACACTGAACCGAAGTAAGACAGATTGCCAATACTATTGGGAGAGAGCACTGAGGGAAGCTAGAAAGGTGGAACCAGGTTGGAGTCCCAAACGTGGCGGATATATGTTCGATGGTTTTCCTGAAAGACCAAAGTATATGAAACGTGACAAGTATTATAAGCATTATCAAAAGTTTGTTTACTATACCAGAAAGGGAGATAAATTTTGGCTGAATGGATTGAGTAATCTGAAGTAGTGATTTGGAGCATTTTCAAACAAATTTAAATAAAGATCATGGTTAGAAAAAAATGATATAAATATTGTTTAGCGTTATAGTTACAACAGTCAATTACAAGATACTAAGCAGGCATGAAGGCGAGACAGGAGGCAGAGATACCCCCTTTATTTTTAGACGGGGGTATATTTTGCTAGAGGAAAAGAACGCCGCCCTCTTTTGTGCAGAAAATTCCCTTTTTGAAATGTTTTTGAAGATGGTAGCATGTGGTTTTACTAAGTGTTTAGCTTGATTTTTTGACCGATAAAGCTACTACTCAATTATCCAATTTTATAACATAGGGGGGTATCCCCCTCCCACTAGGCGCTAGCGAACTTCACACCGTCATTATACATTTTTTCTCACGGGAAATACTTCCCAGGGAATAAATGAACCTCGAGCGAAGCTAGAGAAAACGCAAAAAGCCAAGGCGCTCCGCCTCAGCTATAATTTCAACACTATTATTATATCATAGAGGAGGCCAAGGCATGACACCAGAGCAGGTAAAAGAAAAACTAGAGGGCGTTAAGTGGATAAACAAGGAGATCAAAGGCTTATATTTGGAATTGGAAGCCCTGGAAGGTGGTATTATCAAAAAGCCAACACTAAGCCATAGCAGGGTGCAGACAAGCAGAGAGAACAAGACAGAGGACAATCTTATAAGTGTTCTGAAGCTAAAAGAGGATACACTCCAGAGAATTGAGCGCCTTACCGAGGAAAGAATGGCCATATCTGGGCTAATCGATAAACTGGACAATCCGCTTGAGCGTTCTGTCCTAAGACTTTTTTACTTGAATGATCTTGTAGTTTTGGAAGTCGCTGAAGAATTAGGTAAGTCTAAAACTTCGATATATCAGGCTAGAAAAGAAGCTATAGAACACTTGGCAGGTATGGTAAATGAGAATTGATTTTAGAACTAAAGAATGGTTAGGTTTTGACAAGGTTTTGATTAGGTTTTGATCAGGTTTTACATTTTAAAATAGCAAGGCACAAGACCTTATTTTAGAGATAAAACACTAAGATTTCCTAAGATATAGATACTTTTAGAGACAAAGAGCGTTAAGGGGGATATAATCGAACTCCTAGAAAACGTAAAAAAGCCAGCACAGGGCTGACTCTTTGGAAATTATGAAACACTATTATTATACCAAAGGAGTATCAATTTGACCATTAAAGAAATAGAGGAACAACTAAAAAGAGTAAAGAAAGGGAACGACCTTATCCAGCGCTTGCAACTTAAGTACCAGAGTTTAGACAATGGCTTATTATCTGGATCTAGTCAGTTTCAAACACGGGTAACAATGAGTAAAACCAATAACGCTGAAAATAAACTGCTTGATACCTTGGAATTAAGAGATAAGATAGTGGAGCAAATACAAGCTATTGTTAATGAACGTATGGAAGCAATGGATATGATAAACCAGTTAGAAGAAATAGAGGAATGGCTAGTGTTGGTAATGATATACTTTAATAATTTACCTATGGTTAAAATCTGCAATGATCTAAATTTTAGCAAAGTACAAATTTACAGAATTAAGAAAAAAGCCATTGAGAACTTGGCCAAGGTAAAAAATGCCAATCGATAAAGAAGAGACAAAAAAGCAGGCCTACAGATTTTTAAAAAGTTATCACTCACTGGTTAAATTGAGCTTAGACGGTCAAGATGGAGCGTTTGAATCCAAAGCGGTGGAGATAGTAGGCATGATTGAGGCTTTCAGGGACAATCTGGACGATGTACGACGTGAGATATTCGCCAATCTCTTTACAAGACGAGTAGGAGAGAGATTAAAGCTATTTCAGTTATACGAGACACTAGAGATTGATAAAGCTGAGTATGAACGTCTCAAAACTGAGATACTGCTAGACTTTGCTAAAAGCTATCGTGGTGGTGTTTTGTTGAGAAATGTTGAGAATTAAGTGAGGGGAGTACTAACAAGTCCTTACAGATTCCGCCAGTCGTTGAAAAACTAAAAATGTCTTCGATGAGCGCAGGTAAATCTACTTCATTGATATATCGGGCTAGACAAGAAGTTATATAACGCTTAGCAGAAGTGAGATAATTATATTTTCTTGGTAGTAGGTGATGAAATCATAGATATTTTTAAAAGAAAATAAAAAAGAGAGCACACACCCCCCACAGCCGAAGCCTTTAATGTAGGAGGTAGTAACTCTCGTTACTTAGATTATAACCTAAAAAGCTTTTAAATACAAGAACATTGAGACTCTACTCTTTGGAGATAACCTGAACATCAATAAATAGAAAATGTGATATAATAAAAACATAAAGGATAGAGGTTGAAAAGCATCCGCCTCCAACGCGCCACTTAGCTAGTGGGTCGAGAAATGCGGGCGACATTCGGCGGTCCCGCCTATCCTTCCTTATAGCCAAGCCCTTAGAAACGAATCTGGGGGCTTTTGTGAGGTCATAATCTTATAAACCACGCGCTTCATGGTATAATATACCTATCGGCAACCAGCAACAAAAAAAGCACGTTTGACCGTGCTAGTTTCTTGCCTGCTGAACTCATCAAATCCTAGCCCTTTTGTGGGGCTTTTTTGCTCCCCTTTTTGCGTACTTTGGGGGAGCAAGTAGTAAATAGTAATGTTAGTAATTTTTATTAAAAAGCGTGTGATATAAGGCTTAGGGAACCCTAAGGGAACATAAAAAAATAAGTTTTTAATTGTACTACAAAATCGGCTTTTTTGGTAATAGAATTTCACTTTTTTTGGTATAATGGAAAGCAACAATGGACTAGAAAGAAGTAATATGCAAGATAAGATTGTCATCCATGGGGCTCGCGCCCATAATTTAAAAAATATAGATGTGGAAATTCCGCGTGACAAGCTAGTTGTGGTGACGGGACTATCTGGATCAGGAAAGTCTAGTTTAGCCTTTGATACCCTTTATGCAGAAGGGCAACGTCGCTATGTTGAAAGTCTGTCAGCCTATGCTCGTCAGTTCTTGGGCAATATGGAAAAGCCAGATGTGGATTCTATCGATGGTCTCAGCCCTGCCATTTCCATTGACCAGAAAACGACCAGTAAAAATCCTCGTTCGACGGTTGGAACAACGACGGAAATCAACGATTATCTACGTCTTCTCTATGCACGTGTAGGGACACCCTACTGTATCAATGGACATGGGGCTATCAAGGCTTCGTCTGTAGAGCAGATTGTGGATAAGGTTTTGGAATTGCCAGAACGCCAACGCTTGCAGATTTTGGCTCCTGTTATTCGTAAGAAAAAAGGGCAACACAAGACGCTGATTGAAAAGATTCAAAAGGATGGTTATGTTCGTGTCCGTGTCGATGGGATTGTCTATGATGTGACCGAAGTTCCTGAACTTGAAAAGAATAAACAACACAACATTGACGTGGTGGTAGACCGTATCATCATCAAGGATGGTATCCGTAGTCGTCTCTTTGATTCGATTGAAGCAGCTCTCCGTATCGCTGAAGGTTATGTCGTTATTGATACTATGGATGATTCAGAGTTGCTCTTCTCAGAACACTACGCTTGTCCAGTCTGTGGTTTTACAGTTCCAGAGCTAGAACCCCGTCTCTTCTCCTTCAATGCACCCTTTGGCTCCTGTAGTGAGTGTGATGGTTTGGGAATCAAGCTAGAGGTTGATACGGACTTGGTAGTGCCAGATGCTAGCAAGACTCTTCGCGAGGGCGCTTTGGCGCCTTGGAACCCTATCTCTTCTAACTATTATCCAAACATGCTGGAACAAGCTATGACAGCTTTTGGAGTGGATATGGATAGGCCTTTTGAGGACTTGTCTGAGGCGGATAAACATCTCATTTTCTATGGTTCAGATGGGAAAGAATTCCATTTCCACTATGAAAACGAATTCGGCGGAGTTCGTGATATCGACATTCCATTTGAAGGAGTGCTTGGAAATATCAATCGCCGTTACCATGAAACCAATAGCGACTACACTCGCACTCAGATGCGACTTTATATGAATGAGCTAACTTGCGGAACCTGTCATGGTTATCGTCTCAATGACCAGGCCCTATCTGTTCGAGTAGGGGGAGAAAAAGGACTCCATATCGGAGAAATTTCAGACCTATCCATCGCAGACCATTTGGAAGTTATTGACCAGCTAACCTTATCTGAAAATGAAGCTATCATCGCTCGTCCTATCCTGAAGGAAATCAAGGACCGCTTGACCTTCCTCAATAACGTGGGCCTTAACTATTTAACGTTATCCCGCTCGGCAGGAACCCTATCAGGTGGGGAGAGCCAACGTATTCGCTTGGCAACCCAGATTGGTTCCAATCTCTCAGGAGTTCTCTATATTCTTGATGAGCCGTCTATCGGTCTTCACCAGAGGGACAATGACCGTTTGATTGCCAGTCTGAAAAAAATGCGCGATTTGGGTAACACTCTCATCGTGGTAGAACATGATGAAGACACCATGCGAGAAGCCGATTATCTGATTGACGTTGGTCCTGGAGCGGGTGTCTTTGGTGGAGAAATTGTCGCGGCAGGAACACCTAAGCAGGTAGCTCGCAACAGCAAATCCATTACAGGACAGTATCTATCAGGGAAACGCTCGATTCCTGTACCATCAGAACGTCGCGTTGGAAATGGTCGCTTTATCGAAGTGACAGGTGCGCGTGAGAACAACTTGCAAAATATCACCGCTCGCTTCCCACTCGGGAAATTCATTGCGGTGACAGGGGTGTCTGGTTCAGGGAAGTCGACACTCATTAACAGTATTCTCAAAAAAGCCATTGCTCAAAAGCTCAATCGCAATTCAGACAAGCCTGGTAAGTTTAAAACCATTACAGGAATCGAGCATATCGACCGTCTGATAGATATTGATCAGAGTCCAATTGGACGAACTCCGAGGTCCAACCCTGCGACCTATACAGGTGTCTTTGATGACATTCGAGACCTCTTTTCTCAGACAAATGAAGCCAAGATTCGTGGCTACAAAAAGGGTCGTTTCAGTTTCAATGTCAAGGGTGGGCGCTGTGAAGCCTGCTCGGGTGATGGGATTATCAAGATTGAGATGCATTTCTTGCCAGATGTTTACGTAGCCTGTGAAGTCTGCCATGGAACTCGTTACAATAGCGAAACCCTGGAAGTTCACTACAAGGAAAAGAATATCTCGCAAGTCTTGGATATGACCGTCAACGATGCGGTGGAATTTTTTAAACACATTCCGAAAATTCAACGCAAACTCCAGACTATCAAGGATGTAGGTCTAGGTTATGTGACCTTAGGACAACCAGCTACGACACTTTCTGGAGGGGAGGCCCAGCGTATGAAGTTGGCTAGCGAACTCCACAAGCGTTCGACAGGTAAGTCCTTCTACATTTTAGATGAACCGACAACTGGTCTTCATACCGAGGATATCGCTCGTCTGCTTACCGTTTTGTCTCGCTTTGTCGATGATGGAAATACAGTTCTCGTGATTGAGCACAATCTAGATGTTATCAAAACAGCAGACCATATTATCGACCTAGGCCCAGAAGGAGGTGTCGGTGGCGGAACTATTATCGCAACAGGAACACCAGAGGAAGTAGCTGCTAATGAAGCTAGCTATACAGGACAGTATTTGAAAGGAAAGTTACATCATGAATAAACGTGTACAAGCATTTTTAGATAAAATGCAAGAAAAAGAACTAGATGGAATCATTATCAATAACCTTAAAAATGTCTACTATTTGACAGGATTTTGGGGTTCAAATGGTACGGTCTTTATCAGCCGTGACCGTCAGGTCTTAGTGACAGATGCCCGCTATATCATCGCTGCCAAGCAAGAAGTTACTGGTTTTGAGATTTTTGCAGAACGTGACGAGTTGGCTACTATCGCAAAGATTGCAAAAGACATGGGCCTTTCTCGTATCGGGTTTGAAGATGAGATTTCAGTTTCTTATTACCATCGCATGCAAACAGCCTTTGAAGGTTTGGAATTGCTCCCTCAAACTCAGTTTGTTGAAGCCCTTCGCATGATTAAGGACGAGACAGAGATTGCGACTATTCGTAAGGCTTGTTCCATCTCAGACCAAGCTTTCCACGATGCTCTTGACTTTATCAAGCCAGGTAAGACAGAAATTGAAATTGCCAACTTCCTGGACTTCCGTATGCGTGAATTAGGCGCTGCTGGTTTGTCTTTTGACACGATTCTAGCTAGTGGGATTAACTCTTCTAAACCTCACGCCCACCCAATGCACAAGCCAGTAGAACTAGGTGAAGCTATTACTATGGACTTCGGTTGCCTTTACGACCACTATGTCAGTGATATGACTCGTACTATCTACCTAGATCATGTCAGTGATGAACAAGCAGAAATCTACAACACTGTTTTGAAGGCTAACCAAGCTCTGATTGACCAAGCTAAGGATGGCTTAGGTTTCCGTGATTTTGATAAAATCCCTCGTGATATCATTGTGGAAGCAGGCTATGGAGAGTACTTTACACACGGTATCGGGCATGGTATCGGACTTGATATTCACGAAGAACCTTACTTTAGCCAAACTTCCAAAGAAGTTATCAAAACTGGTATGGTCTTGACTGATGAACCTGGTATTTATATTGAAGGTAAATACGGAGTTCGTATCGAAGATGATATCCTGATTACAGATACAGGTTGTGAGTTATTAACCCTTGCTCCAAAAGAATTAATCGTAATCTAAGAAAAATGAGATAAATTGTTGACTTTTACTAGTTAAAGGTTTATACTGAAAGGCGAAAACGGTAGGTGAGGCTACCATAGGGATACGGATGACTACCGCAAAGCAGTGGAGACACTACTCGTTGGTCAACAGTCCTGGTCGCGAAGGTCAAGACTAAGCTCATTACATCGCCCTATGGAGTTAAAGCTTGAACGAAAACAGATAATAAGTTTTTTAGTCCTGCCATTTTATGGCAGGACTTTCTGCTGTTTTAGAACAAAGAAGGGAGACAAACGATGCAAATTGACGATCATCCAGAGCCGCACATACACAACCAATCGCTGATTTGTGTCGTTCTGTCCTTATAAAGTGATTGGTCCCTGTGTATGAAATTACCATTCATACAGATAGGAGAAACCAATGAAAACTACAAAAGAAAGATTAGCAGCAGCTATTCAAACTCCATTTAAAGATAGTCTAGCTTTTTACCATACAAGTCTAAAGGGCTTAGATTCTGAACAGGTTGAAGAAAACCGTGACCTATATGGTGAAAACACCATCACCAAGGGTCAAGAGGATTCCATCTTTAAGAAAATTTATGAGTCCATTATCAATCCTTTCACAATCATTTTGCTTGTGATTGCCTTTATCTCTCTCGTTACAAATGTCTGGCTTGCCAAACCTGGACAAGAGGATCCAACGACTTCTATCATTATCGTTGTCTTGGTTTTGATTTCAGGAGGCATCCGTTTTGTCCAAGAGTTGCGGAGCGACAAGGCAACAACCAATCTTTCAAAAATGATTGTCAACACTGCAACTGTTATTCGTGATGGTCTTGAACAAGAGTTGCCCATCGATGAGTTGGTTGTGGGAGATCTCGTGAAATTGAGTGCGGGAGACATGATTCCAGCAGATGTTATCTTATTTGAATCCCGCGACTTTTTCGTTCAACAGTCAGGTTTGACTGGAGAAAGCGATGCAGTCGAAAAGCTTGCTTTAAATAAAGCTACTAATCAAAATGTAGAGAGTCTTTTAGAAGCAGAATCCTTGGCATTCATGGGGACAAACGTTATCTCAGGAAGTGCTACAGCTATGGTTCTCGCTGTTGGTGATGACACCATGATGGGAGCTATTGAGCAAACTCTCAACACCTATGATGAGCCAACTTCTTTTGAACGTGAAATGAACAGCATTTCTTGGCTCTTGATCCGCTTGATGCTTGTCATGGTTCCGATCGTGTTTTTCGCAAATGGGTTGACTGATGGAGACTGGCTAGAGGCTGGAGTCTTTGCCTTGAGCGTTGGTGTCGGACTTACACCAGAAATGCTTCCAATGATTATCACAGCCAGCTTGGCCAAAGGTTCCATTATCATGGCCAAGGAAAAGGTGGTCATCAAAAAACTCAATGCTATCCAGGACTTAGGAGCAATCGATATCCTATGTACAGATAAAACAGGAACTCTAACGCAAGATGAGATTGTCTTAGAATACCCTTTGGATATCCATGGTGATTTGGATATGGCAGTCTTAAGAAGAGCTTATCTAAATTCACATTTCCAAACAGGCTTGAAAAACTTGATGGACCGTGCCATTATCAGTAGAACTGAAAAAGAAGCTAAAGAACACGTTATTCTACAAGATTTGGATAACATCTTCCAAAAGATTGATGAACTGCCTTTTGACTTTGAACGCAGACGCATGAGTGTCATCGTCAAAGACGACAGCAATGTCGTTAGTATGGTTACCAAAGGCGCTTTAGAAGAAATGTTGAACATTTCGACTCATGTGGAATATCGCGGAGAAATCATTTCCCTAACCGAAGACATTCGCCAAGAAGTATTAGCAGAAGTTGGTCAATTAAACCGTCAAGGTTTGCGTGTCTTAGGTGTTGGTTACAAGTCAGGTCTACGTGAAGATTATGCTTATGCTGTGACTGATGAAAGTGACATGATCCTTACAGGTTACCTTGCCTTCTTGGATCCGCCAAAACCATCTGCAGCACCCGCTATTCAAGCTCTGCTTGAGCATGGTGTCAAAACAAAAATTTTAACTGGGGATAACGAAAAAGTAACCCAAGCCATTTGTGAAAAGGTTGGTTTGGACGTTGAGCATATGCTCTTAGGGGCTGACATTGACCAAATGACAGATCAAGAATTGGCAGAAGCGGTTGAAAAAGTAACAGTATTTGCCAAATTATCTCCTGATCAAAAAGCCCGTATCATTCTACAGTTAAAGAAAAATGGTCACGGTGTTGGTTATATGGGTGACGGTATTAATGACGCTCCATCCATGAAGGTGGCTGATGTTGGAATTTCTGTAGATACAGCAGTCGATATCGCTAAGGAAACAGCGGATGTTATTTTGCTAGACAAGGATCTCATGGTCCTTGAAACGGGTATTGTTGAGGGTCGTAAGGTCTACGCCAACATGACCAAGTACATCAAGATGACCGTTAGTTCAAACTTTGGGAATATCTTCTCACTCCTTGTTGCGAGTATTTTCTTACCATTTTTACCAATGGCTCCTGTTCATCTCATTGTCCTAAACCTGGTCTATGATTTGTCTTGTGTGGCATTGCCATTTGATAATGTTGATCAAGACTTCCTTAAACAACCCCATACATGGGAAGCAAAATCCATTACGCGATTTATGGTTTGGATGGGACCAATCTCATCTATCTTTGATATTTTGACCTTTATCTTCCTCTACTTTATCATTGTTCCTTTGGTAACAGGTCATCACTATGTTCACGGATCTGAATCTGCCCTTCAGTTTATTATCTTATTCCAAACAGGATGGTTCATCGAATCTATGTGGTCTCAAACCATGGTCATCCATATGCTTCGTACAGCAAAAGTTCCTTTTCTACAAAGCAGACCAGCTTGGCTTGTGATTTTGATGACTTTGGTTGCAGCCTTTTTCGTAACCAGTCTACCTTATGGACCACTGGTAAATATTCTTCGTCTAGCACCCTTAGGACTTCCTTACTTCTTGTTCTTAATCTGTATTATTTTCTTGTATATGTTTAGCGTCACAGTTATTAAGAAATTTTACATTAAGAAGTATAAAGAATGGTTATAGTTCGTGATTTGTCAAGAAAAAAGTTCAAAAATTGCCAAAAAAGTTAAAATTTTTTAAAAATAGGTCGCAAGTCCGATGTTTTTTATGGTATAATAGTCTAAACTGATAGTAACATGTAGTGAAAGGGGTAGGTACATGATCAAAATTTATACAGTCTCAAGTTGTACTAGCTGTAAAAAAGCGAAGACCTGGCTCAATGCCCACCAGTTAAGTTATAAAGAACAAAACCTCGGTAAGGAAGGAATCACGAGAGAAGAACTACTTGATATTTTGACAAAAACAGACAATGGAATTGCAAGTATCGTATCATCGAAAAATCGTTATGCAAAGGCTCTTGGTGTTGATATCGAAGATTTGAGTGTCAATGAAGTGCTCAACTTAATCATGGAAACACCACGTATCTTGAAAAGTCCAATTCTTGTGGATGAGAAACGCCTACAAGTCGGCTATAAAGAAGACGATATCCGTGCCTTTTTGCCACGCTCTGTCCGTAATGTGGAAAATGCAGAAGCGCGTTTACGTGCGGCTCTATAAAACATCAAGGCTGGGAGTGACTCCTGGCCTTCTCTAATATTTAAATTGGATAACATGTGAGGATTTATGAAAAAGTTAGTCATTGGAACATTCGCAGCACTATTTTTGCTCGTTGGATGTGGTCAGAAAAAAGAAACAGCAGCTTCAACTACTGAGAGTTCTCAAGAAGCCCTACAGTCTACCTTGCCCGTATTAGAAAATGCAACCAAGAATACAGTTGTTACCAAGACCTTGGTTTTGCCAGCTGATGAGAGTGGAGCACAGCAAACTCAAATCATTACCTACAAAGGCAATCAATTTTTAAGCTTGACCATTCAGCAAAAGCGTCCTGTATCAGAAGATTTAAAAAATTATATTTCTGAGCGAGGATTAGATGAAGCTAAAAAAGCTCTTAAAGAAGCTGAGGACAAGGATGAGTCTGTTCAAGCGGCTCGAAAAATTTCAGGATTTACCATTGAAACGACTCTTTTAAATGAGAAAGAAATGGGAACCAAGACTAGCTATGATTTCCAAACACTGGATCTCAAAAAAGCAAGTGAAAACGAATACTTGAAGAATGTTGGACTGGAAAATCTATTGAAAAACGAACCAGAGGACTATATTGCTAATCGTGTTGCAAATGGGGCAACAGTCCAGTAAAAAGTCAGAGAAAATCAGCAGAATCAGACTGTGTGATTTGTAGAACGACCGCGAATGTGCTATAATAGTACTATTCTAAGGAAAGAGGGTGTTAGAATGGGATTTACTGAAGAAACCGTACGTTTTAAATTGGACGATTCCAATAAAAAAGAAATCAGTGAAACATTGACAGATGTCTATGCTTCTTTGAATGAAAAGGGCTATAACCCTATTAACCAGATCGTGGGCTATGTTCTCAGTGGAGACCCAGCTTACGTTCCTCGTTATAACAATGCACGAAATCAAATCCGTAAGTATGAGCGAGATGAAATCGTTGAAGAACTGGTTCGCTACTACCTTAAAGGGCAAGGAGTCGATCTATAATCTATGAGAATTATGGGATTGGACGTTGGTTCCAAAACGGTAGGAGTAGCGATTAGCGATCCGTTAGGTTTTACGGCACAAGGGCTTGAAATCATCCAAATCAATGAAGAACAGGGAGAGTTCGGTTTTGAACGCCTCAAGGAACTGGTTACTACCTATAAGGTAGACCGTTTTGTTGTTGGTTTGCCTAAAAATATGAACAATACCAGCGGACCGCGCGTGGAAGCCAGTCAAGCCTATGGAGCCAAACTAGAAGAACTCTTTGGTCTACCGGTAGAGTATCAAGATGAACGCCTAACTACGGTCGCTGCAGAGCGTATGTTGATTGAGCAAGCAGATATTAGTCGTAATAAGCGTAAAAAAGTTATTGATAAATTAGCCGCTCAATTGATTTTGCAAAATTATTTAGATAGAAAATTTTAAGACAGAGGAGAAACTATGTCACACGATCACAACCACGATCACGAAGAACGTGAACTTATTACACTTGTAGATGAGCAAGGAAACGAAACTTTGTTTGAAATCCTTTTGACTATTGACGGAAAAGAAGAATTTGGTAAAAACTATGTCCTTCTTGTACCAGTTAATGCAGAAGAAGATGAAAACGGCGAAGTTGAAATTCAAGCTTATTCATTCATCGAAAATGAAGATGGAACAGAAGGTGAATTGCAACCAATCCCTGAAGATTCAGAAGATGAATGGAACATGATTGAAGAAGTCTTCAACAGCTTTATGGAGGAGTAAAAACATCCAGTGGATGTTTTTAGCCCAGCTCCTTGAAACAAGAGAGAGCTGGCGAGTCCGGGGAACGTTTTTAGCCCAACTCCTAGAAACTGGAGAGAGTTGGATCATCCGGGGGATGTTTTTACCCCTGCTTCTAGAAATAAGAAAAAGCAGGAACGTTCGGGGAACGTTTTTACCCCAACTCCTAGAAATTGGAAAGAGTTGGTAAGTCGTGGAACGTTTTTAGCCCCGCGCTAGAAATTGGAAACGCAGGCAGTCTGGGAGACTGTATCAGCCCAGCTCCTTGAAATAAGAGAGAGCTGGCGAGTCCGGGGGACATTTTTCTCCCATACTAGAATTAAATACTAGCTAATGAAGTAAAAAAGCGAAGAGAATCTTCGCTTTTTTGTTAAGGATTAAGGAGATTAAGTGTGTTTGAAGTAGAAAAATGGCTTCATAGTCGAATCGGTTTGAATTTCAGATCAGGTTTGGGGCGGATGCAGAGGGCAGTAGATTTACTGGGGAACCCTGAGCAAGCCTATCCTATTATCCATGTGACAGGGACAAATGGAAAGGGTTCAACCATTGCCTTTATGAGAGAGCTCTTTATTTCTCATGGTAAGAAGGTGGGGACCTTTACTTCGCCTCACATTGTTAGCATCCATGATCGGATTTGTATCAATGGTCAACCTATATCGGACGCAGACTTTATCCGTTTAGCAAATCAAGTTAAGGAAATGGAGCAAAGACTTCTAGAAACCCACGATCAGCTATCTTTTTTTGAGTTGTTAACCGTGATTGCTTTGCTTTATTTTAAAGAACAAGGAGTGGATCTAGTTCTATTAGAAGTTGGAATTGGTGGCTTGCTTGACACGACCAATGTGGTGACTGGAGAAATCGCAGTTATTACATCAATCGGCCTAGATCACCAGGAGACCTTGGGCAATAGTCTGGAAGAAATCGCTGAACAGAAAGCAGGAATTTTTAAGCCAGGAAAGACAGCCGTTGTTGCCAATCTAGCTCCTGAAGCCCAGCTCGTTTGTCAAAAGATAGCAGAAGATTTAGATGTCACTCTCTACCAAGCTGACCGAGATTTTTCTTTCAAATCTGGACATTTCTCTTCTTCTCAAGCGGATTTGACCCGACTAAAACTAGGTTTGGAAGGAACTTATCAAGAGGAGAATGCTGCTTTGGCTTTGCAGGCATTTCTGTTGTTTATGACAGAGAGAGGTGAAAAAGTCAATGAGGAAGCTATCCGGCGTGCTCTGGAAACAACCAGCTGGGCTGGGCGTCTAGAAGCTGTTACGGAGCATATTTATCTAGATGGTGCCCATAATTTACCAGCTCTGGAGCGGTTGGTTGAATTTATCCAGGAAAAGATTCAGCAAGGTTATCAACCTCAAATCCTTTTTGGTGCTTTAAAGCGTAAAGATTACAGTGGCATGCTTGGTTATCTGACAGATCATTTACCTGATACAGCTCTCTATGTGACGAGTTTTGACTATCAGGGATCTTTGGAGGAGCAAGATTTAAGCGACTATCATAAAGTTGCTTCCTATCGAGACTTTATAGATGATTTTGAAAAGTCTGCAGGGGAGAAAGACTTACTGTTTGTTACAGGTTCCCTCTATTTTATATCTGAAGTTCGTGCCTACCTTATAAAAACATAGTTGCTTGATTGACCTTGTTTCCTTTATTTGATATAGTATAAGTAGAATAGTTCTGCAGTTTTTCTGCCTTTAGCTCCTGAAAGGAAGGAGACATTATGTCACTAAGAAAATTTACACTTTCTCTTGCTACTGTAGCAAGTCTTAGTCTTTTAGTTGCTTGTTCGTCAACAACTAAGTCGACACCTTCATCCCAAGCAAGCACTAGCTCTGAAGCGAGCACTAGTCAAGTATCAGAAACCAGTGCTTCTAGTTCTACTACTAGTACAAAGACTGACACAACTACTAATATAGATGGGATCTACAAGGGACAAGACGAGGGTGATAGCATTACTCTTGTAGTTACTGGAAATACCGGAACGTGGACAGAAGTTGAAGCGGACGGAGATCAAGAGGTTAAGAAGGTGACCTTCGAACCAGAAAATCAGAAAGTCATCATCGGTGATGATGTCAAGATTTATGTGGCAGAAGAGAACCAGATTATTATCGATGACATGGGCCGCGGCGTTTCTGATCGTATTGTCTTAAAAAAATAGATATTCTGTAAGGATTTGGATCTGTAAAAGACGGATTCAAATCCTTTTTTCATTGACTTTGAGCTCAAAAAAATTCCATACTTTTAAGGTAGCTAGTATCTACCATAAAAGTATAGAATGAGTGAAATTAAAGAAATCGTTCTTGTAAAAAGTGAGCGACGCCATCTTCTTCGTTGGTCAATGGTAATTGCTCGTCTGCGAAAGGTAACAGAGCAGGATTTGCATTTTTCATGGCATAGCCTTTACCTGCAAAAGAAAGCATCTCTTGGTCATTATGTTCGTCACCAAAGGCAATTAAATTCTGTTTGTCTATATTCATGACATTGAGAAGATATTCAAGGGCAAAGGCCTTGTGAACTCCTTTGGGAGTGCATTCAAGGATATTTAAGGGACCACCCCAAGTATTAATATTGAGTTGGTGCTTGTAAAAGCTGTTCATCTCTTCAGCCAGTGCATATTTATCGTCTGCCCTAGTTTGTAATAAAATACAGTTAGGACCCTTGGTCACTAAGTTAGACTGGAATTGATTTTCTGGGCGAAAGTTTTCAACACCAAATAATTTAGGGTCGGCAATTTCTTTGTCCGGGGCTGTAATGTAAAACTTTTTACGGTATTCACCTGCGATAAAGTCTGCCTCAATATCCTCTTTTCGTTTCACGATATCCAAGAGGTATTTTTTGTCCACAGTCAGACACTTTTCATGTTTCCAAGTCTTACCTGGCAGATGAGTGAGTGAACCGTTGAAGTTGATCATAGGGGTTTCAAGTTCAAGTTGATCATAAAAATCTTTGGCCATACGGTAAGGGCGACCAGTTGCGATAACAACTTGGTGGCCTTTTTTAGAGATTTTTTTAATCGTTTCAATAGTAAAATCAGAAAGTTTGCTTTCAGAGTTGAGCAAGGTTCCGTCCAAATCGACGGCAATCATTTTTTTAGTCATAAAATCCTCCCGAATCTAGTTTCAGATAAGATGTTTTCTATTATATCAGAAAGTGACTAGAAAAGCTGATAATAAGCGAAAATAGAGACAATAATATCTCATAAGAATTTTTAAAATTAGAAAAAACATATTGAAAAGATGAATGATTGGTGATATAATGGTAGTATTGTTCGTAAAATGACAAAGGAGATTAAAAATGGACAAACTATTTAAACTAAAAGAGCACGGGACAGATGTCCGTACAGAGGTTCTTGCTGGTTTAACAACTTTCTTTGCAATGAGTTATATTCTCTTTGTAAACCCTCAAATGCTTTCACAAACAGGAATGCCTGTTCAGGGTGTATTCTTGGCGACAATTATCGGTTCTGTTGTGGGAACTTTGATGATGGCCTTCTATGCTAACTTGCCATATGCGCAAGCTCCAGGTATGGGACTAAATGCCTTCTTCACATTTACCGTCGTATTTGGGATGGGTTATAAATGGCAAGAAGCCCTTGGGATGGTCTTCATCTGTGGGATTATTTCATTGATTATTACATTGACCAATGTTCGTAAAATGATCATCGAATCTATTCCTACAACTCTTCGTTCAGCGATTTCAGCTGGTATTGGGGTTTTCCTTGCTTATGTTGGGATTAAGAATGCTGGTCTCTTGAAATTCTCGATTGACCCAGGTACCTATACAGTAGCAGGTGAAGGAGCAGATAAGGCTCAAGCAGCACTTACTGCAAACTCAGCAGCTGTTCCAGGATTGGTAGACTTCAACACTCCAGCTGTCTTGGTAGCTCTTGCAGGTCTTGCCATTACTATCTTCTTCGTTGTTAAAGGGATCAAAGGTGGTATCATCCTTTCTATTTTGACAACGACAGTTCTTGCCATTGCTGTTGGTCTTGTTAATTTGTCTAGCATTGACTTTGCAAGCAATAATCTTTCATCAGCAGTTAACGACCTAGGAACTTTGTTTGGTGCTGCTCTTGGTTCAGAAGGATTGGGATCTCTGATTTCAAACACTTCTCGTTTGCCAGAAACCTTGATGGCCATTCTTGCCTTCTCATTGACAGATATTTTTGATACTATCGGTACTCTTATTGGTACTGGTGAAAAAGTTGGTATCATTGCAACAAGTGGTGAAAACCATGAGTCAGCTAAATTGGATAAGGCTCTTTACTCTGACTTGGTGGCAACTTCAGTAGGTGCCATTGCAGGTACTTCAAACGTTACAACTTATGTTGAGTCTGCAGCAGGTATCGGTGCTGGTGGCCGTACTGGTTTGACAGCATTGGTTGTTGCCATCTGTTTTGCCCTATCAAGCTTCTTTAGCCCACTTCTAGCAATCGTTCCAACAGCTGCAACTGCACCAATTTTGATCATCGTCGGAATTATGATGCTTTCTAACTTGAAAAATATCCCTTGGGATGATATGGCTGAAGCTGTTCCAGCTTTCTTCACATCTATCTTTATGGGATTCAGCTACTCAATCACACAAGGGATTGCCGTTGGTTTCTTAACTTATACTTTGACGAAGGTTGTCAAAGGTCAAGTGAAAGATGTGCATGTCATGATTTGGATTTTGGATGCCTTGTTTATCTTGAACTACATCAGTATGGCTCTTAACTAATGACAAAAACTAAAAAAAGAGGGGAATCTCCTCTTTTTTTGTTGATGGAAATATCACAAAATAAAACTTTTTGGTATAATAATTACATGTACACAAAAAATGAAGATGAGTTGATTGCACTTGGGGAAGACCTAGGGCATTTGTTAGAAAAAAATGATGTGTTGATTTTGACTGGTGAATTAGGTGCTGGGAAAACAACGCTAACAAAGGGTCTGGCTAAGGGATTAGGCATTCATCAAATGATTAAGAGTCCTACTTATACCATTGTTAGAGAATATGAAGGACGTCTACCCTTGTATCACTTAGATGTTTATCGCATCGAAGGGGATGCAGATTCTATCGACTTGGATGAATTCCTTTTTGGTTCAGGTGTAACGGTTATTGAGTGGGGACATCTATTGGGAGAAAATCTTCCATCAGATTATCTGGAGTTAGAAATCCTTAAAAAAGATGAGGGCCGAGAAATCGTTTTTCATGCTCATGGCCAAAGAGCGACAGAACTTTTGAAAGGATTGACGGATGGAGTATGATCTTTTAATCCGTGAAGCGGAAGCCCAGGATGCTTCAGCGGTCATTGCTCTCTTAGATCAAATTGGTCAAGAGTCTAGTTATACCAGTCTGGATGAAAATGGGATTGCAATGAGTGAGTCTGAAATGCAACATTTTTTGGATAAGCAGGCCCAGTCGGATAATCAAATTACCCTACTCGCTTTTTTGAATGATGAGTTAGTAGGAATCATCAATATAACAGCTGATCAACGTCCGCGAGTCCGTCATATTGGAGATGTCTTTTTAGGAATAAAAAAAGCTTACTGGGGAAATGGTCTCGGTAGTATCTTGATGGAAGAAACTATTGAATGGGCCAAATCAAGTGGTAGTATTCGACGTTTACAATTGACAGTTCAAAAAAGAAATCTTGCTGCGGTGCATCTGTATGAAAAAATGGGCTTTAACATAGAAGGATTACAGGAACGTGGTGCTTGTATAGAAGGAGGAGAGTTTCTAGATGTTTACCTAATGGGTCAACTGATAGACGAATAAGAGTATGGCAAAAAAGATAATCGGAATGTTTTTAGGCTTTGTTCTTGTGACAGTACTTGGTGTGGGAGCTTATGCCTATACGATCTACCAACAGAGTACGCAGACTTTGGCTAAAACCTATAAAAAAATCGGAGAAGAAACCAAGGTCATTGAAGCGACTGAACCTCTGACGATTTTGCTTATGGGAGTGGACACAGGGAATGTTGAACGTACAGATCCATGGGCTGGTAATAGTGATTCAATGATCTTGGTGACAGTGAATCCTAAAACCAAGAAGACAGTCATGATGAGTTTGGAGCGCGATATTCTCACACAAATCCAGCAACCAGATGGTAGTGTAATGGAGGCTAAACTCAATGCCGCCTACGCCAATGGTGGAGCAGAGTTGTCTATTTCAACGATTCAAAAAATGATGAATATCCATATCGACCGATATGTGATGGTCAACATGCATGGACTTCAAAGAATGGTTGATGCAGTAGGTGGAATTACAGTGAACAACACTCTAGGTTTCCCAATCTCTATCCAAGATCAGGAACCATTTAATACGATTTCTATCGGTGTTGGTGAACAAAAGCTAAATGGTGAAGAAGCCCTTGTTTATTCACGTATGCGTTATCAGGATCCAGAAGGAGACTATGGTCGTCAAAAACGCCAGCGTGAAGTGATTCAAAAAGTTGTCGAGAAGATTCTTAGTTTGAACAGTGTGAGCCACTATCAAGAGATTCTGAAGGCGCTTAGTGACAATATGCAGACAAATATCGAGATTACAACGACAACGATTCCTCAGTTGATGGGTTATCAAGATTCATTTAAGAATATTGAGTCTCAACAATTGCGTGGAGAGGATGCAATGCTTCAAGGGACATCTTACCAAATCGTGACATCTGAGCATATGTTAGAGATGCAAAATCTTTTACGCCGTTCGCTCGGGCAACCAGAAGTTACGAATTTGGAGACCAACGTAGTCTTGTATGAGAATCTTTATGGTCAGGGGCAGTTGCCTCAATCTACTAGTGTTGCAGTAGAAGAGTTAGAATAATAGGAAATTATCCATCAAATCGTAGGAATTATCCTGCGATTTTTTCAAAGAAATCCGAATAGGTAAGTAGGAGGAAAAAATGAAAGCAGAAATTATAGCTGTTGGAACAGAGATTTTGACAGGCCAAATTGTCAATACCAATGCGCAATTCTTGTCTGAAAAGTTGGCTGAAATCGGAGTAGATGTCTATTTTCAGACGGCCGTAGGAGATAACGAGGCTCGTCTCTTATCCTTGTTAGAAATTGCTCAGAATCGCAGTAGTCTAGTCATTTTAACAGGTGGCTTGGGACCAACGGAAGATGATTTGACCAAGCAAACTTTGGCCCAATTTTTGGGACGTGACTTGACTTTTGATCCTCAGGCTCAGGCTAAGCTAGATGACTTTTTTGCTCATCGACCAGACTATGCTAGAACTCCAAATAATGAACGCCAGGCTCAAATCGTTCAAGGTTCAACTTCATTACCAAACGAAACAGGACTGGCAGTCGGTGGCATGATCGAGGTGGCTGGGGTAACCTACGTCGTTCTACCAGGACCTCCAAGTGAATTGAAACCTATGGTTTTAAATGAGTTGCTTCCAAGATTGACAACGGGATCTAAGCTCTATTCACGTGTGCTACGTTTCTTTGGGATTGGTGAGAGCCAGTTAGTGACCATTCTATCAGATTTGATTGACCAGCAGACGGATCCAACCTTGGCACCTTATGCTAAAACTGGGGAAGTGACCCTTCGATTATCGACCAAGGCTAAGAGTCAAGAAGAAGCGGATCGTGCTCTAGATACTTTAGAACAAAAAATCCTTGAAAGAGAAACCTTTGAAGATGTTTCACTTCGAGAAATTTGCTATGGCTATGGGGAAGAAACCAGCTTGGCTAGCCTGGTAGTAGAAGAGTTGAAAAAGAAAAAGAAAACTATCACTGCAGCAGAAAGTTTGACTGCAGGTCTCTTTCAAGCTACTTTGGCTGATTTCTCAGGTGTATCTGCTATCTTTAAAGGTGGTTTTGTGACCTATAGCCTTGAAGAAAAAGCTAAGATGCTTGATATTTCACAAGCTGACTTGGAAAAACATGGAGTTGTCTCAGCCTTTACTGCTGAAAAAATGGCTGAACAGGCACGAATCAAGACCCAGTCAGATTTTGGAATTAGTTTGACAGGAGTGGCTGGACCAGATAGTCTAGAAGGACATCCAGCAGGTACCGTCTTTATCGCTTTGGCGCAAGCTTCGGGGACAGAAGTTATCCAGGCCAATATCGCAGGTAGAAGTCGTGCAGATGTGCGAGAAATTGCAGTCTTACATGCCTTTAACCTAGTTCGCAAAGCTTTATTAAGTGCTGGAGATTTGTTATAATAGAAGAAGGTCTAAGGACTATTAGAATACAGGAGAATATAATGGCGAAAAAACCAACAAAAAAATTAGACGAAATTGGCAAAAAATTTGGTGCTGATCGTGAAAAAGCCCTAAACGATGCCCTTAAATTGATTGAAAAAGACTTTGGTAAGGGGTCAATCATGCGCTTGGGTGAACGTGCAGAGCAAAAGGTCCAAGTGATGAGCTCAGGTTCGTTGGCTCTTGATATCGCACTCGGATCAGGTGGTTATCCAAAGGGACGTATCATCGAAATCTACGGTCCAGAATCATCTGGTAAGACAACGGTTGCCCTTCATGCGGTAGCGCAAGCCCAAAAAGAAGGCGGAATTGCTGCCTTTATCGATGCGGAGCACGCTCTTGACCCAGCCTATGCAGCAGCTCTTGGGGTTAACATTGATGAATTGCTCTTGTCACAACCAGACTCAGGGGAGCAAGGTCTTGAAATTGCGGGGAAATTGATTGATTCAGGTGCAGTTGATCTTGTTGTTATCGACTCAGTTGCAGCTCTTGTACCTCGTGCGGAAATCGATGGAGATATCGGAGATAGCCACGTTGGTCTTCAAGCTCGTATGATGAGCCAGGCTATGCGTAAACTCGGAGCTTCTATTAATAAGACTAAGACAATTGCTATCTTTATCAACCAATTGCGTGAAAAAGTAGGGGTTATGTTTGGTAATCCAGAGACAACTCCTGGTGGACGTGCCCTTAAATTCTACGCTTCTGTCCGTTTGGATGTTCGTGGAAGCACACAAATCAAGGGAACTGGTGACCAAAAAGATACGAGCGTAGGTAAGGAAACCAAGATTAAGGTTGTTAAAAACAAGGTAGCTCCACCATTCAAAGAAGCCTTTGTTGAAATCATGTATGGTGAAGGAATTTCAAGAACTGGTGAGCTTTTGAAGATTGCAAGTGATCTTGACATCATCAAGAAAGCAGGAGCATGGTATTCTTACAAAGACGAAAAGATCGGTCAAGGTTCTGAAAATGCTAAGAAATACTTGGCAGATCACCCAGAAGTCTTTGACGAGATTGACCACCAAGTTCGTGTCAAGTTTGGCTTGATTGAAGATGATGCAGTAGCTGATGAAAAAGTTGCACCTGCGGAATCAGAAGTAGCTAATCAAGAAGTGACTCTTGACCTTGGCGATGATCTTGAAATCGAAATTGAAGATTAAAAAGTAAAAGTGGCGGAGGAATCCCCACTTTTCTGTTATCTTGGACTAAAGAACTGATACTCAATGAAAATCAAAGAGCAAACTAGGAAGCTAGCCGCAGGCTGTACTTGAGTACGGCAAGGTGAAGCTGACGTGGTTTGAATTTGATTTTCGAAGAGTATGAAACAATGAGAGCTTAAGAATTGCTAAAACTAGCATCTTCAGATAAAAAGTAGAAAGACTATTGAAAAAGATTTGGTTTGATGATAAAATAAAAAGAAAAATTAGTATTAGGAGATTATTATGGAAAAACGTTTAGTTCGTAATGTTCAAGATAAAAAGATTGCTGGTGTTTGTGCAGGTCTTGCCGACTATTTTGATATTGACCCTACTCTGGTTCGTGCACTTTGGATCCTCTTCACTTTGTTAGGTGGTTCAGGAGTGCTTGCTTATATCATTCTATGGGTTATTATGCCAGAAGCTGGAACAGAAGCGTAAACTTAGTGCATCTTTATGAGACAAATCATGATAAGGCTGGGACAAAATTGTTTCAGCCTTATTTATGATGTGCTGGGGAAAGTTTTGTCAAATTTTCTTCTTAATTTATTTTGAAATAACAAAAAATCACCTACGACAGGTGATTGTATATTGGTTACAGAGAAAATTACAAATCTTTAATGGAGACTCAAGGTTGCCATCCAGACTAGTGTTCACTAAAGCGACGGTACTCGATGTGGAAGTCAAAATAATTTTCTTCTTGTAATTTTTGAAAGATATCACGGTAGGCTTCTTCATCAAAATGGTCACCACGATAGAGAATCTCAAAACTAAGACCTTCGTACTCCAAAAAAGCATTGGCTGTTTTGAAGCCGTTTTGTTTATAGAATTCCATGCGAGCTTTTCGCTGTTCAAGGTTATCGCATTCCTCATCCAAACGCTCCACTTCAAGAATCATGGTGCGCTGGTAAAAATCAATGAGTTTTTCAATAATTTCTCTCCCGTAGCCATGACTGCGGAGATGGGGCATAATGGCAAAAAAGCTGATGTAGAATGCTTTTTGATTGGCAATAGCAAAAGCGAAGCCAACAAATTCTTCCTCGTTATAAAAAGCGAAAAAGTGAGCGTCATCCCTATCTTGGTAACGTAAAAATTCTTCCAAAGGTACCCTTTCTTCTTCAGGAAAGGCTTCCTTGTTTAATTGGTCAACTTTTTCAAGATCTGGGAATACATCTGTAATTAACTGGCTGGTTAAGGTCATACCTAACCTCCTTTTCTGTCATGATTATACCAGATTGTCTGTATATAGGCAACGCTTTCTTATCCAAACTCTCTTGTTCCCCTAATAGAAAGCTGATATAATAAGCCTTATGAATAAAAAATCAACGGTGGACCTGATTCATGGTCCCATCCTTCCCGCGCTAATTAGTTTTGCATTACCGATTCTACTGTCCAATATCTTTCAGCAACTTTACAATACGGCTGATATCTTGATTGTTGGGCGTTTTTTAGGGCAAGATTCCTTGGCTGCAGTTGGAGCAACGACAGCCATTTTTGATTTGATTATCGGCTTTGCCCTTGGTGTTGGAAATGGGATGGGTGTTGTTATTGCACGTCTCTACGGCGCTCGTAATTTTGAAAAGATTAAGGAAGCTGTCGCAGCAACTTGGATTTTAGGGATTATCTTGAGTGTGCTTGTCATGTTGATGGGCTTTTTTGGTCTTTATCCACTCTTACAGTACCTAGAAACACCTGCAGAAATTCTCCCTCAGTCCTATGAATATATCTCCATGATTGTTAGCTGTGTGGGAGTGAGCTTTGCTTATAATCTTTTTGCAGGTTTGCTACGCTCTGTTGGTGATAGCCTTGCTGCGCTTGGTTTTCTTATTTTCTCAGCCATCGTTAATGTCATTCTGGATTTGTATTTTATTACACAATTGCAGTTAGGTGTTCAATCTGCTGGTCTTGCAACCATTATCTCCCAGGGTTTGTCAGCTATCCTTTGTTATTTCTATATCCGAAAGAGTGTTCCAGAGCTCCTTCCTAGGTTGAAGGATTTTAAATGGAATAAGGCCCTCTATGTCGATCTCTTAGAGCAGGGGCTAGCCATGGGCTTGATGGGTTCAATCGTCTCTGTCGGAAGTGTTATTTTGCAATCCTCTGTCAATAGTTTTGGAGCAGTCATTATCAGTGCTCAGACAGCAGCACGCCGAATCATGGCCTTTGCCTTATTGCCAATGACGGCTATCTCAGCATCGATGACGACTTTTATCTCTCAAAACTTTGGTGCAAAACGTCCAGATCGCATTGTCCACGGTCTTCGACTAGGGAGTTATATCAGTATGGCTTGGGCAAGCTTTGCTTGTGTATTCCTATTTTTTGCAAGTCCTAGCCTAGTTTCTTTCCTGGCAAGTTCGACAGACGGTTACTTGATTGAAAATGGGGCTTTGTACCTACGCATCAGTTCGGTATTCTATCCGTTTTTGAGTCTTTTATTGATCTATAGAAATAGCTTGCAGGGTCTCGGTCAAAAATTCTTGCCACTTGTATCAAGCTTTATCGAGTTGTTTGGCAAAATTATTTTCGTCGCTTGGATTATTCCTTGGACAGGTTATACAGGTGTGATTCTATGTGAGCCCCTTCTCTGGCTAGTTATGACTGCCCAACTTTACTTCTCACTTTCCAAACATCCATGGATCAAAGAAGGCAAAAAACTCTTGGCTACTGGCGGGAAATCCTAGCTTAATTTACAAAAGAAAAATCCATTTCCTCTAGTGAAAATCGGATAGACTTGTGTTATAATAAGAAAGATTAAAATGTGAAAAAAGGAGATTCCTAATGGGACGTAAATGGGCCAATATCGTAGCTAAGAAAACGGCTAAAGATGGAGCTAACTCTAAAGTATATGCAAAATTTGGTGTAGAAATCTATGTAGCAGCTAAAAAAGGTGAGCCAGATCCAGAACTAAACACTGCTTTGAAATTCGTTATCGATCGTGCCAAACAAGCGCAAGTGCCAAAACACGTTATTGATAAAGCAATCGATAAAGCAAAAGGAAACACAGACGAAACCTTTACAGAAGGACGTTACGAAGGATTCGGACCAAATGGTTCTATGTTGATCGTTGATACTTTGACTTCAAACGTTAACCGTACAGCTGCCAACGTGCGTGCTGCCTTTGGTAAAAACGGTGGGAACATGGGAGCTTCAGGTTCTGTATCTTACCTCTTTGACAACAAAGGTGTTATCGTCTTTGCAGGTGAAGATGCTGATGCTATCTTTGAACTCTTGCTTGAAGCAGATGTCGATGTAGACGATGTAGAAGCAGAAGAAGGAACAATCACTGTTTACACAGCTCCAACTGATCTTCACAAGGCTATCGTTGCTTTGCGTGAATCTGGTATTGAAGAATTCCAAGTAACTGAATTGGAAATGATTCCTCAATCAGAAGTTGAGTTGTCAGGTGAAGATTTGGAAACATTTGAAAAACTCTACGGAGTCCTTGAAGACGACGAAGACGTACAAAAAATCTACACAAACGTAGATGGATTCTAAGAATAAAAATAACCCCTTTGAAAATTCAGTGTTTTCAAGGGGTTTGTTTATCCTGTGATGACAAAAGGGGCAGGAAAGAGACAAAAATTTCTTTTGCTCAAAACGTTATTAGTAATCTATAATTGTCCATAATCCAATGGATTGTGGAAATATCCTGGTGCTGGGGTTTAGAAATCGAGACTTGGTCTACCGATTGCTATTCCCGGCACCTTTTTAGTTATGTTAAACTTTCACTCCAGAATCAGATTGTTCTTTTCGGTCCAGTCCGACAGCAAATTTACGGATTAGAAGAAACTGGCCATTTTCCTGCTTAACAAACGTGAGCACAACTGTCTTAGGATCTGAACTGATGGAGAGATAGGTGATTCTTTTTATTTCATAGTCTCCCATAACTGAATCTGTTTCTGAATCTGGGATTCCGTGTTTCCTGATAATATCTTTGTAGTTGCTGCCACCTTTCCCGCTATCAGAAGTATCACCTTCTACCAAGGCATCGAACTGTTCCTGACTCCAAGTGAAGAATTCAGTATCCTCCTCGTCATCCCCCTCGTCTGTACTACTATCAGGAAGTTCACCATAATCCTCAGTATCAGTTGAAGAAGTGATGTTTCTATAGGGGTGACTAAAGGTTCTGGCGAAATCAGTAAAGATATTAGTAGATAGAACTTGAGTTATTAAAACAAGGACAATGGAAATAAGACCTAAGGTTGTTCCGATGATAGCCAATGTTTTACGGTTTCTGATATTGATGGCAATACCAAAAACTCCTAAAATCAAAGTGGCAATGGCAAGGAAAAATGATAAGATGTTGACGATAGGTATCCAAGAACCAAGAAGCGCCAGGGCTCCAAAGATGATGGCAAGAATTCCTAAGATTTTCTGTTCTTTTTGTTTCATGTGTGAATTTCTCATTTCTAGTAAACTGGATTCGTGTTCGTGTGAGATAGTGTTTATTATAGATAAAATACTACCTAATGTCAATTTCTGCTTAGATAGTTCTCTAGAAAACTTTTTTCTTGACATCCTATTTGAAAATGATAAAATAGTTCTCATAAAAACTTAATTGTTCTCCAGAGAACTATTTTTATTTAGAAGGGAGAAAACATGGATAAACCGATGTTGGTCTTTAAACGTTTTGGGCATCAGGTTCACCTCATGGTACAAAAGGAAGCCAAGCGTTGTGGTATCGAATTTATGGGTGGGCCGCAAGGACAGGTTCTCCGTTTTTTAGATCGTCGTGAGCAGGATCAAGAATTGACACTTATCAAGGATATTGAACAAGAACTCAATGTCACCAAGTCAGTTGCCAGCAATTTAGTGAAGCGTATGGTGCAAAATGGTTTGGTAGAGTTGGAGGCAAGCCCAAGTGATAAACGAGCAAAATTTGTTCATTTGACTGAAAAATCTCGCTCTCAAATGAAGCAGGTCAAGTCTTTCTTTGATCGAATTGACCGCAGTTTACTCGATGGAGTATCTGAGGAAAAACTAGCTATTTTTGAGGAAGTCATGGGGCAATTACAGGCTAATGTAGAAAAAATAGGAGGTAATCATGAAGAAACTCGCTAAGCGTATCACAGGAAAAGAGTGGGGCATGATTCTAATGACAGTTCTCTTTACCTGTTTCTCGGTCTATCTCGAGTTAGAAGTACCGACTTATATTTCAGAAATAACAAAATTACTTGGAACTTCAGGCACGGAGTTAGGGGACCTTTGGTCACCAGCTATTAAGATGATGGGCTTGTCACTTTTGGCCTTTCTATCATCCGTAACAGTTGGATTCTTCGCTTCTCGAGTTGCGGCATCTTACACAACTCACTTACGAAGTGATATTTTTAATCGTGTTTTGGATTACTCTCAGACAGAGATTAAACGTTTTTCAATCCCCAGCCTTTTGACTCGGACGACCAATGATGTTACGCAGATTCAGATGCTCTTTACCATGGGACTCCAGGTGGTCACTCGTGGACCTATCATGGCTATCTGGGCTATTGGGAAAATCCTTGGCAAGTCAGAATACTGGCTCTGGGCTGTTGTAGTGGCCGTCATTGTCAATGTTTTAATGACAACTGTTCTCATGACTCTAGCCTTTCCTAAACAATCTGTCATTCAAAAATTGACAGATAAACTCAATAGTATTACTCGTGAAAGTTTGACAGGGATTCGAGTGGTGCGTGCTTATAATGCTGAGGACTACCAAGATCAGAAATTTGAGGAAGCTAATGATGAAGTCACCCGTCTCAATCTCTTTGTCAACCGCTTGATTGCGATTATGAATCCCATTATGATGGCGATTTCGAGTGGCTTGAGTCTGGCTATCTACTGGATTGGAGCCTATATCATCAACGATGCTAGCCTGACAGACCGTCTACCACTCTTTAGTGATATGGTGGTCTTCATGTCTTATGCCATGCAGGTCGTGATGGGCTTCTTGCTCATGGGTGCTCTCTTTTTCGTCCTTCCTCGTACCTTGGTTTCTGCAGGACGTATCAATCAAGTGCTAGACTTGCATTCTTCTATTGAAAATCCTAGTCAACCACAGACGGCAGATTCATCTATTCAAGGTCAAGTGGAATTCCGTGATGTAACCTTCCGCTATTCTAAAAACTCAGAAGCGGTTGTGGAGCATGTCAGTTTCAAGGCAGAAGCAGGACAAACCATTGCCTTTATCGGCTCAACTGGTTCTGGTAAATCTACGCTTGTGAACCTCTTGCCTCGTTTTTATGATGTATCTGATGGGGAAATCCTAGTAGACGGTGTCAATGTGCAGAATTATGATTTGGAAGACTTGCGGAATAAAGTCGGCTATATCCCACAAAAAGCTGTTCTCTTCTCAGGAGATGTCAAGGGGAATCTAGACTTTGGTAAGAGTCCAGAAACTCCGCTAAGCGAGACTGCTATGTGGCAAGCTCTTGAGTTGGCCCAGTCTAAAAGCTTCATCGAAGATAAGGAAGCAGGTCTAAACTCAGAAGTGGCTCAAGGTGGGACCAACTTCTCAGGAGGACAAAGACAACGTCTGGCCATTGCGCGTGCCTTGGCTCGTAAACCAGAAATTCTCATTTTTGATGATTCATTCTCGGCCTTGGACTACAAGACAGACCGTATCTTGCGCCAAGAACTAGCTGAAAAAACGCAATCTATGACTAAGTTAATCGTTGCCCAACGTATTTCAACAATCATGGATGCTGACTTGATCTTAGTATTGGATCAAGGTAAAGTCGTGGGGCAAGGCACCCACAAGGAACTTCTTGCAACCAACGAAGTTTACCAAGAAATTGCCTATTCACAACTATCGAAGGAGGAATTGGAACATGGAAAATAAGAAGACGTCCCTTTGGAAACAATACAAACCTTTTCTAGCAGGTCTCCAACTTCCTCTACTAGTAGCTGTCGTGGCTGCTGTATGTTCAAGTATTGTCACTGTTTATGGACCAACTAAGATTAAGGAAATCACCAACTTGATTTCAGATGGTTTGGCTACAGAAATCGATTTGGTAGCTGTGTCAAGTATCGCCAGCTTTTTAGCTGTTTTATATGTGCTTGGTGCCATTCTCAACTATACGCAAGCCTATATCTTTTCAACGAGTATCCAACATTTTTCAAAACGCTTGCGGACGGCCATTGCTGAAAAAATTAATCGTCTGCCACTTGCTTATTTTGACCGTCATTCTCAAGGGGACACCCTTTCTCGTGTGACCAATGACGTTGATACAGCAGCACAATCCCTCAACCAAAGTCTAGGGACCGTTATCTCAGCTAGCTTCTTGCTAATCGCTGTTTTGATTACCATGTTTGGCATGAACTGGATTTTGGCATTGGTAACAGTTGTTTCAACCCTTGTAGGTTTTGCGGCTGTTTCAGTCATTATGGCCAAGTCACAAGGCTACTTTAAAGCTCAACAAAACAATCTAGCAGCTGTCAATGGTTATGTGGAAGAAATGTACTCAGGTCACAATGTGGTGACCAGCTATAACGCTGTGGACACCACTAAAGAAACATTCGCAGGATTGAATCAAGACCTACATGATAGTATTTGGAAATCTCAATTTATTTCTGGAATCATGATGCCAGCAATGATCTTTGTTGGAAACTTTAGCTATGTTTTGGTAATCATCGTCGGTGCAGTCCTAGCTCTTGAAGGACATATCAGTATTGGGATCATCGTAGCCTTCATGGTTTATGTTCGTACCTTCTCGCAACCCTTATCACAGATTGCCCAAGGGATTACAAGTTTGCAACAAGCTAGTGCAGCTATGACCCGTGTCTTTGAGTTTCTAGGCGAAGCTGAGATGGAAGACGAATCTCATAAGGAAAGACAATTGACCGGTATGAAGGGTGAAGTTGTCTTTGACCGAGTTTCCTTTGGTTACACTCCTGAGCGAACCATCATTCATGACTTTTCTGCGACAGCTCATGCGGGTCAAAAGGTTGCCATTGTCGGGCCGACTGGAGCTGGGAAGACTACTATCGTCAACCTCTTGATGAAGTTCTATGAGATTGATAAAGGAAGCATTCGCATTGATGATGTGGATACCAAGAAGATGAAACGTTCAGAAGTGCATGATGCCTTTTCAATGGTCTTGCAGGATACTTGGCTCTTTGAAGGAATCATTCGTGATAATCTCATTTATAATCAAACTGGGATTAGTGAAGAGCGCGTGATTGAAGCAGCCAAAGCAGTAGGGATCCACCACTTTATCACAACCTTACCTGATGGATACGATACTGTTTTGGATGATACAGTGACCTTGTCAGTCGGACAGAAACAACTCTTGACCATCGCTCGTGCCCTTCTCAAAGATTCTCCACTTTTGATTCTGGACGAAGCGACATCTTCAGTCGATACACGTACAGAGGAGTTGATTCAGAAAGCCATGGACCGTTTGATGGAAGGACGCACATCCTTTGTCATCGCCCATCGCTTGTCAACTATCCGTAATGCGGACTTAATCCTGGTCATGAAAGATGGAAATATCATTGAGCAAGGCAATCACGATGAGCTCATGGCTCAGAGTGGTTTCTATGCTGACCTCTACAATAGTCAATTTACAGAAGATGAAGTAGAAGAATAAAACCAAAGAAGGCTTGACGGCCTTCTTTTTCTTCTTTATACTGGTATAATAGAAAGAGGAATGTATGAGTCAGAAATTATACAATATGAAATTTTCTGCGGTCTATCCAGCCTTGATTGCAAAGGTTGAGCGAAAGGGTGGAAGGGTAGAATCCGTTCACCAAGTGACCAGTTGGCTGACAGGTTATGAGGTGAGTGACATCCTTGCTTGTCTGGATAGGGACCTTACCTACGGAGATTTTTTTCGACAGGCACCGTCTTATGTACCTGAACGGATTGCGATTACAGGTAAGATTTGTGGGATTCGTATTGAGGAAATTGAGGACCCTCTGATGCAGGAAATCCGCCGTCTGGACAAATTAGTGGACTGGCTTGCCAAGGAGAAAACAGCCCAGCAGGTCCTAGAAGAGTATGAGAAATAGACATGAAAAACTATCAAGAGTGGTACGATAAAAGGAAATCAAGTCTCCTTCGTCATCCACAGCTATTACAATTGATGCGAGTTTTTAATCGCATGATGACAGTTCTGATGCCCTTAGCCTACTTGACTTTGCTGGGGACAAGTCTTATAACCAAGGGCTTGGGACAAGAACTTGCTGCTTATATCATGGTGCCAGCTTTTGGCTTTGTCCTATTGACGCTAGTTCGTAAGTGGATCAATCAACCACGCCCTTATGAAACTTGGGGAATTGTCCCTCTACTAGACAAGGACAGTTCTGGCAATTCAATGCCCAGCCGCCACGTCTTTTCAGCGACTATCATTTCCATGGCTTGTGTGCATGCAAATCTGTCTGTGGGCTTGATTTTATTGGTCTTGTCAGCTCTTCTCGGTCTTGTGCGGGTCTTAGGAGGGGTTCATTATCCCAAGGATGTTCTGGTAGGCTATGCCTGTGGCCTCCTTTGGGGAATTCTTTTCTTTATTTTGTGAAATGCAAAGCAAGTGGGTCTGGCCTCGTAACCACTTACGGGTCAAAAGTGACCACTTGCTTTTTTGCCCTTGTAAAGTCCTCTGGCCTTTGGTATAGTAGATGCAGAAAGGAGATAGGATGAAGTTACGAATCGAGATTGATAGTGAATTAACTGAGACAGAGATTGTCATCAAGGCTGCAGCCCTGACAGATGAAATAGCTGACTTGCAACGACTCTTGCAAGAAACCAAGGCTCCTAGGTTGATTTTTTACAAGGGGACGGGTGAGTACTACTTAGACTTGTCGGAGATTCTCTTTTTTGAGACAGAAGGTAGCAAGATTTACGCTCATACCCAGAAAGAAGCCTACGAGGTTCGACTCAAGCTTTATGAGTTGGAGTCCATTCTCCCCCGCTATTTCAGTCGGGTATCCAAGTCTACCATTGCTAATATCCGGCAGGTTTACTCGGTGGACAAGTCCTTCTCAGGTACAGGCACTATTTCCTTTTATCAAACCCACAAGGAGGTTCACGTGTCACGACACTACCAATCCCTCCTAAAAGAAAATCTAAGAAACATGAGGTAAGAACATGAAAAAGAAAGCATTTGGTATTGTGTTGCTAGTATTGGCAGCCTTAGTATTATTGCAGGGGAATTTTGGGATTCCTTCTCTAGGAGGACACATTTGGCCCTTGATCGGTATTGGATTTTTTGCCTATCAATCAGTTGAGGCTTTGTTGCGTCGCCACTTAACTTCAGCCTCTTTTACAGCCCTAGTGGCCCTCATGATAGCCAATCATTTTTATGATATTTTACCAATTCCCAATCAGTCATTGTTCTGGGCGGGAGTTCTAATCGTTCTCGGAGTAAGTATGCTGACTCACTCGAACAAGACATGGAGTGGAAAGACATTGTGGATCAATAGAGAGAAAAAAGTTTCTACTGATAAGGAAATCGTTTTTGGTAGTGGGACTTTTTATAATCAAGACCAGGACTTGGTAGAAGACCAAGTGGAAGCTGTTTTTGGAGATGCTAAGATTTACTATGATAATGCAAATATTCTGGGTGATGTAGCAATCTTAAGTGTGGACGTAGTTTTTGGAAGTGCAACCATTTATATCCCTCAACATTGGAAAGTGGATCTTAGGGTAGAATCAGTGTTTAGCAATCCGCAGGTCGAAGTGGCGACAGCCCCAACCAGCAAAACTTTGATTATTCGTGGAGACGTTGTTTTTGGGAAATTAGAAGTTGTTTACGTTAAATAAAAAAATATTCCAATCCCCTTGCCAAAAAAGAGAAAGTGTGATAACATAGTACAGTATGTGGTGCTAGCACATCCGCTATATTAGATCTAATAGGAGGAAAACACAAATGGCTAAAGTATGTTACTTTACAGGTCGTAAGACTGTATCAGGAAACAATCGTTCACACGCGATGAACCAAACAAAACGTGCCGTAAAACCAAACCTTCAAAAAGTTACTGTACTTATCGATGGTAAACCTAAAAAAGTTTGGGCTTCAGCTCGTGCTTTGAAATCAGGTAAAGTAGAACGCGTTTAATAAAGAGTAAAAGGCCATCAGGTCTTTTTCTTTTGCTCTGAGCTCAAAATCCCTTGTCAAAGGAGCAAATATCCGCCGATACAGTATTCTGCTTTTACACTTGGCTTGAAATATGATAAAATAGAGTATCAACTAGTTGAGGTAGAAAAAATGACTGTAAAAATTAATACAAAAGATGGTCAAATCGAACTAACAGATGAAGTGATTGCTACCGTTGTAGGCGGTGCAGCAACTGAGATTTTTGGTGTGGTCGGTATGGCAAGTAAGAAAGCCCTCAAAGATAATTTCCAAGCCCTCCTTGGGAAGGAAAATTATTCTAAAGGTGTCGTTGTAAAAGCGGCCGAAGATGGTAGCATTGCAGTTGATGTATATACCGTGTTGAGCTACGGAACAAAAATCAGTGAAGTCTCAAAAAATATCCAAGAGCGTGTCCGTTTTAGTTTGGAAAACCAACTTGGCATTACTGCTCAAACTGTGAATGTCTATATTCAAAATATCAAAGTTGTAGGAGAATAATCGTGTCAAATATTACTACAAGCTTATTTCAAGAAATGGTACAGGCTGCATCTACTCGTTTGAACAAGCAAGCCGAATATGTCAACTCATTGAACGTCTTCCCAGTTCCAGATGGAGATACAGGAACAAACATGGGAATGACTATCGAAAATGGTGCTAAAGAAGTAGCAGACAAACCAGCTTCAACAGTTGGTGAGGCCGCAAGTATCTTGGCTAAAGGTCTTTTGATGGGTGCGCGTGGGAACTCAGGAGTTATCACTTCTCAGCTTTTCCGCGGATTTTCGCAAGCTATCAAGGAAAAAGATGAATTAACAGGAAAAGACCTAGCTCTTGCCTTCCAATCAGGTGTTGAAGTGGCCTACAAGGCCGTTATGAAGCCAGTTGAAGGAACAATCTTGACCGTATCACGTGGTGCTGCCATTGGTGCTAAGAAAAAAGCCGAGCAGACAGACGATGCCATTGAGGTGATGCGTGCAGCCTTGGAAGGAGCTAAAACAGCCCTTGCTAAGACTCCAGACATGCTTCCAGTATTAAAGGAAGTTGGAGTTGTAGACTCAGGTGGTCAAGGTTTGGTCTTCATCTATGAAGGTTTCCTTTCAGCTCTTACTGGTGAATACAGCGCTTCTGAAGACTTTGTAGCTACTCCAGCCAACATGAGTGAAATGATCAATGCAGAACACCACAAGTCTGTAGCTGGACATGTGGCAACAGAAGATATTACTTTTGGTTATTGTACGGAGATCATGGTTGCCCTTAAACAAGGTCCAACTTATGCTAAAGAGTTTGACTACGAAGAATTCCGTAACTACTTGAACGAACTTGGGGACTCATTGCTTGTTGTCAATGACGATGAAATCGTTAAAGTTCACGTCCATACAGAAGATCCAGGTCTTGTTATGCAAGAAGGTCTCAAATATGGTAGCTTGGTTAAGGTTAAAGTCGATAACATGCGTAACCAACACGAAGCACAAGTGGAAAAAGAAGCAGCTCAAGTCAGCAAACCAGCTGAAGAAAAAGAATATGCTATTATCGCAGTAGTAGCTGGACAAGGCTTGGCAGACATCTTCCGTGCTCAAGGTGTGGACTATGTCATCGAAGGTGGACAAACCATGAACCCTTCGACAGAAGACTTTATCAAGGCTGTTGAGCAAGTCAATGCTCGTAACATTATCTTCTTGCCAAACAACAAAAATATCTTCATGGCAGCTCAATCTGCAGCTGAAGTATTGGAACAACCAGCAGTAGTGGTAGAAGCTCGTACCCTTCCTCAAGGATTGACTAGTCTTCTTGCCTTCGATCCAAGCAAGTCTATCGAAGAAAATAAAGAACGCATGACAGCAGCTCTTGGTGATGTGGTCAGCGGTAGTGTAACAACAGCCGTTCGTGACACGACTATCGATGGTTTGGAAATCCATGAAAATGACAATCTTGGTATGGTTGATGGTAAGATCCTCGTATCAAACCCTGATATGCACCAAACCTTGACTGAAACTTTGAAACATATGTTGGATGAAGACAGTGAAATCGTAACTTTCTATGTCGGAGAAGACGGAAGTGAAGAATTGGCTAACCAAATCGCCCAAGAAATCACAGAAGAATTCGAAGATGTAGAAGTAGAAATCCACCAAGGTCAACAACCAGTTTACCCATATCTTTTCAGTGTGGAATAAAGATTAAATAGAAAACGAAAGAGGTCGGGATTTTCCCGACCTTTTTTGATTTGGAAAGAATTCTATTTTCATAGCTGAGTAGACTTTTTGTGACATTTGTCATATCTCCTCATGACAGAAGCTTCTAGTGACACAACCTTCAAAGAATTATAATAGATGTATCAAATGGAGGAAGAAAAAATGAAACATAAAGTAATTATCGCAATGAGTTTAGTAGCAGCAGGAGTCATGACTTATCTCATGTTTTCAGGATTAGACGAAGGCTTCTATCATTTTCCTTGGGAGCTATTTGCAGGATTTGGTATGATGTCTTGGTTGATCCGAGAAGGTTTGAAATTGGTTTCAGATGTGAAAAAGGAGTTTGAAAAATGAAAAAAGCGATTCTCTATCTCTTTATTGGACTGTCACTAGTGGTATGGTTGGTCGAAATGTTTACAGGGTGGTTTGACCAAGCCTTCCTTCACCAAGTCATCCGCGGTGCCTGGGGACTAGGATTTATGATTTTTATCGCCTTTCCGATGGGGAAGGAGTGGTTGAAAGGAGAATATCATGAACATGATTAAGGTAGAAAGCCTAAATAAAAGCATTAAGAGCAAGGCTATATTGAAGGATATTTCCTTTGAGGTGGCTGAAGGCGAATGCGTCGCCTTGATTGGTCCAAATGGAGCCGGTAAGACAACACTCTTGGACTGTTTGCTTGGAGATAAACTGGTCACCAGCGGTCAAGTATCCATCCAAGGCTTGCCAGTGACGAGCTCTCAGTTAGACTACACAAGATCCTACCTCCCTCAAGAAAATGTCATCGTTCAGAAATTAAAGGTCAAAGAGTTGATTGCTTTCTTTCAAAGCATTTACCCAAATCCCTTGAGCAACCAGGAAATCGATCAACTACTGCAGTTTAACAAGCAACAAAAAGAACAATTCGCAGAAAAATTGTCAGGTGGGCAGAAGCGTCTCTTCTCTTTTGTCTTGGCCTTGATTGGCCGACCAAAGCTTGTCTTTTTAGATGAGCCAACTGCGGCCATGGATACCTCAACCCGTCAACGATTTTGGGAAATTGTCCAGGATCTAAAAGCGCAGGGAGTTACCATTCTCTATTCGTCCCATTATATCGAAGAGGTAGAGCATACTGCTGACCGGATTTTGGTCTTAAATAAGGGAGAGTTGATTCGTGATACAACACCTCTAGCCATGCGCAGTGAGGAGATTGAAAAACACTTTATCCTTCCTCTAGCCTACAAGGAAGTCGTTGAGCAGTCTAACTTGGTTGAAAATTGGTCACAAAAGCAAGATGCCCTGCAAGTAGTCACACGCGAAGCAGATGCTTTTTGGCAACTGTTAGTCCAGGCAGGCTGTAGGATACAAGAAATTGAAGTCAATAACCGTAGCTTGCTAGATACAATCTTTGAAGAAACACAAAAGGGAGATGACTAAGATGAAACGATTGATCGCACTAAACAAGATAGAATTTCTATTGACCAAACGACAATTAGTCTATTATCTATTATCCGTAGGAATGCCGACGGCCTTCTATTTATTCTTTTCAGGCATGTACCAGGATACACCAGATGGGCCAGCAAATTTTATGCGCGACTACCTTATCTCTATGACGGCCTTTTCCATGATGTCGACAGCCATGTTTTCATTCCCAGCTGTTTTACATACCGATAAGATCAACAACTGGCAGAAAACATTACGCCATACTCCAGTAAATATGGTAGAATATTATCTATCAAAGATAACAAGTATGATGGTTGATTATCTGGTTTCAATTCTGGTTGTTTTCTCAGTTGGGCACTTGGTCAGAGGTGTGGATATGCCTTTAGGAAGCTGGATTGGGGCTGCGCTCTTGCTGATTGTGGGAAGTATAGCCTTTGTAGCGCTTGGCTTAACCCTGACACTCTTACCGTCTAGTCAGTTGATGTCTGTCGTGGGCAATCTTCTCTATCTAGGCTTGGCTGTTTTAGGCGGACTCTGGATGCCCATCTCTTTATTTCCAGACTGGATGCAAGCAATCGGGAAGTGTCTACCAACCTATCAGTTGATGGAGTTGCTTAAAACCTTCTTAAACGAGGGTGGCATCAATTTATCAGCCACAGTTTATCTACTTGTTTTTTCAGCAGTTTTGTTTGGTTTGACTATTTACCTTCAAGGTCATAAGGAGAATGCTTAATGCTTGAAAGACTGAAAAGCATACACTATATGTTTTTGGCCAGTTTGATTTTTATGGTTTTCCCTATCCTCTCTGCAGTAGTTGGGGAAATTCCTAGCTGGCATTTACTAGTTGATATTCTATTTGTGGTGGCTTACTTAGGCGTTTTAACCACCAAGAGTCAGCGCTTATCCTGGCTCTTTTGGATTATCATGCTAGCCTATGTAGCTGGGAATACCGTCTTTATTTATGGCAACTATGTCTGGTTTTTCTTTTTCCTTGCCAATCTCTTGATTTATCATTTTAGAGTGCGTAGCCTACGTTCTCTTCATGTCTGGACTTTTCTCCTTGCTCAAGTTCTTGTTGTTGGACAACTCATGATGTTTCAGTCAGTCGAAACTGAGGCTGTAGCCTTTGAGCTTGGGATTCTTACTTTTGTCGATTTGATGACATTGGGTTTGGTTCGGATTCGCATTGTGGAGGATTTGAAAGAAGCTCAGGCCAAGCAAAATGCCCAGATAAATCTATTGCTTGCTGAAAATGAACGCAGTCGTATCGGTCAGGATTTGCATGATAGTCTGGGACATACCTTTGCTATGCTGAGTGTCAAGACAGATTTAGCCTTGCAGTTATTTCAGATGCAGGCCTATCCACAGGTGGAGAAGGAATTAAAAGAAATTCACCAGATCAGCAAAGATTCCATGAATGAAGTGCGTACCATCGTGGAAAATCTGAAATCACGGACCCTAGCTTCAGAGCTTGAAACTGTCAAGAAAATGCTGGAGATTGCTGGGATTGAGGTTGAGGTTGACAATCAATTGGACAAGGCTAGTTTGACCCAGGATGTAGAGTCGACGGCTGCTATGGTTTTGTTAGAACTGGCGACCAATATCATCAAGCATGCCAGCGCTGAAAAAGCCTATCTAAAATTGGAACGCACAGACCAGGAATTGCTATTGACAGTTAGAGATGACGGGAAAGGTTTTGCAACTGTAAAAGGAAATGAACTTCATACAGTCCGAGATCGTGCTGCAGCCTTCTCAGGTCAAGTAGAGCTGGTCAGCTTGAAACATCCAACAGAGGTGCGCGTGCATCTGCCTTATAAGGAGAGAAAGTAGATGAAAGTATTAGTCGCAGAAGATCAAAGTATGCTTAGAGACGCCATGTGTCAGCTCTTAAGCTTTCAACCAGATGTGGAGACTGTCTTGCAGGCAAAAAATGGAGGCGAGGCTATCGAGGTATTGGGGAAAGAAGCAGTAGATATTGCCATCCTTGACGTTGAAATGCCAGTCAAGACGGGACTAGAAGCACTTGAGTGGATCAAAGAAGAAGTGCCTGAAACCAAGGTGGTTATCGTCACGACCTTTAAACGCCCAGGATATTTTGAACGAGCAGTCAAAGCAGGAGTAGACGCCTATGTCTTGAAGGAGCGAAGCATCGCTGAGCTCATGCAAACTCTACATACGGTGTTAGAGGGACGCAAGGAATATTCTCCAGAGCTCATGGAAGTCATGATGACTCATCCCAATCCCTTGACCGAGCAAGAAGTCGCTGTTTTACATGGAGTAGCCCAAGGCCTCTCCAACCAAGAAATTGCTGACAAGCTCTACCTCTCAAACGGTACCGTCCGTAATTACATGACCAATATCCTCTCCAAACTAGGCGCCAGCAACCGAACCGAAGCAGCCAAAACTGCCGAAGAAGAAGGCTGGTTGTGAGGAAGAGAAGTAAGAAAAAATCTCTTAGAAATGGATTCTAAGAGATTTTTGGTGTTATGTGATTATTAGTTCGTCTCACTCCGTGAGGTGCGAGACAAATAAACCACCCGCTATTGCGGGTGCGCATCGAAGGTTATACCCAAAAAACTCCAAACGCGATACAATAAGGGTGTTCAAGCCAATTGTAAAGCGAAAGGAGAAAACCATGGTACAAAAGTCTCACAGTTTATCACACACAAAGTGGATGTGTTCTATCACTTTGTGTTCACCCCTAAGTATAGACGAAAAGTCATTTATAATCAATATCGAAGTAGTTTAGGCGAAATATTTCATCGCTTGTGTAGTTATAAAGGAGTTGAAATTATCGAGGGTCACTTAATGCCAGACCATGTACATATGTTAGTAAGTATCCCACCAAGGATAAGTGTTCCTAGTTTCATGGGGTATTTAAAAGGTGAAAGTGCACTTATGATGATTGACAAACACGCCAACCTCAAGTACAAGTTTGGGAATCGGCATTTCTGGGCGGAAGGTTATTATGTTAGTGCAGTAGGGCTTAATGAAGCCACAATCAAGAAATATATTCAAGATTAAAGAAATTATCCAGTGGATGATTTCTTCACGAGTATAAAAATTTGAGAACGAGTAAAGCATGATATAGCACTAGATAAATTGAGTGTAAAAGAATATGAGGATCCCTTTAGGGATAGTGGTAAGTAATACTCACGCCTCTTTAAGAGGCAAGTGACGAGTCAAGAGCAATGAGGCTTGAACAAGGTGAAAGCCAGCGTCTTTAGGCGCTGGCTGGTAATTTGGGCTTATAGCCCTGGTGCAAACCACCCGTTAGACGGGGGGGTTGGATTGTTACCTTGAATGCTATACGTTAAAACGCCGTATGCCGAACGATACGTATGGTGGTGTGAGATGGGCGAGAAATCAACCCTTACTCGAAAGGTAGTATAGAAGTTTAAGCCTTATCTAATTGCAATAGTGCTTCAATCTCAGCCAGTGTGCTTGCTTGTGAGATAGCTCCACGAAGTTTAGCTGCACCTGATGTTCCACGGAGGTAGTGAGGAGCGAGTCCACGGAATTCACGGACCGCAACCTTTTCTCCCTTGAGGTTGATTAAGCGTTTCAAATGCTCGTAGGCGATGTTCATCTTATCTTCAAAGGTTAAATCAGGAAGGATTTCTCCAGTTTCAAAGTAGTGATTGATTTGATTGAAGAGGTAAGGATTTCCCATGGCTGCGCGTCCAATCATAACGGCATCAGCACCGACTTCTTCGATGCGTTGTTTAGCTTCTTGGACAGTGCGAATGTCACCGTTAGCGATAAATGGAATTTTTGTCAGAGCTTGTGCAACCTTGTGGAGAGTCTCCAAATCTGCATGCCCAGTGTACATTTGTTCACGAGTACGACCGTGCATAGCAAGAGCAGAGACACCTGCAGCTTCCGCAGCGAGGGCATTTTCCACAGCTAGAGATGGATCAGACCAGCCTGTACGCATTTTGACAGTGAGAGGGATATCAAGGACTGATTGAACTTTGTTAATAATAGAGTAGATCTTATCAGGGTCCTTGAGCCACATAGCGCCAGCTTCGTTTTTCACGATTTTGTTAACTGGACAGCCCATGTTGATATCGACGATATCGGTCTTGGTGTTTTCTTGGATGAATTCTGCTGCGCGTGCTAGGCTGTCTTCATCGCTACCAAAAAGTTGGATAGAGACTGGGTTTTCGCCTTCATCGATATGAAGCATGTGAAGAGTTTTTTCGTTGTTGTATTGGATTCCCTTGTCAGAGACCATTTCCATGACAACAAGGCCTGCCCCAAGTTCTTTAGCAATGGTGCGGAAGGCTGAGTTGGTTACACCAGCCATGGGTGCTAAAACGGTACGATTGGGAATCTCAACATTGCCAATCATAAAAGGTGTATTAAGATTTGTCACGAATGAGTTCCTCCAGATCATTTTCGTTAAAGTTGTAAGTTGTTTGACAGAATTGACAAGTGATTTCTGCCCCGTGATCTTGGTCCTTCATTTCCTGCAAGTCTGAGCTTGTGAGACTAGAAAGAGCCTTCATAAAGCGTTCTTTGCTGCAGTCACATTGGAAACGAATCTCTTCTTCAGACAAGCGTTTGTATGGATCGTCACCATAGATGGCTTTAAGAAGAGCTTCGATATGGTCTTCACTCTCGAGAAGTGTTGAAATGGCAGGCATTTCTTGGATGCGTTTTTCAAAGCGAGCAATCTCTTCTTCCTTGGCTCCTGGCAAAACTTGAACAAGGAAACCGCCTGCTACTTTGACCTTGTCGTCTTCGTCCAAAAGGACATTGAGCCCAACTGCTGACGGAGTTTGCTGGCTTTCTGTCAAATAGAAGGCAAGATCTTCTCCGATTTCTCCAGAGATAAGCGGAGTCATAGAGTTATAAGGATTTCCAGTGCCGTAGTCTGTGATAACGAGAAATTGACCATTGCCGACAAAAGGTCCGACTAGAACTTCACCAGTTGCAGTCTTTTTGATGTCAACACCAGGATTTTGAACGTAACCTTTGACGATCCCCTTGGTATCAGCTACGGTGATGATGGCACCTAGAGAGCTAGTTCCAAGAACTTTAACCGTTAGCTTGGTATTTCCTTTTTCATTGGCTGCGAGAATCTGGCTGGCGATAAGGGTGCGACCAAGTGCTACAGTTGAGCTAGCTTGGGTTTGATGTTTTTCTTGAGCAGTGCGGACGGTTTCAGTGCTATCAAGAACATAAGCACGAAAAGCCCCGCTTTCTGATATAGTTTTAATAATTTTATCCATAGCTACTATTTTAGCATAAAAATGCCCAAAGGGGGAGTGGGGTGTCTACTATCGTTTTAAAGTGATCTATTTACATCAGTGAAATTATGAAGAAATAACAAAAATAGGCTAAAATGTGCTTTTTAAAAATGGTAAACAGTTGAAAATGAAGAGACTAAAGTGGTAAAATGGGAACAAGAAAAAATAGTAAGTGTATATTTGCATAAAATTATTGAAAATTTACAAAAAGAAGTTAATTATGGATAAAAAGAAACCAATTTATGTTTTTTTAGGGCAAACGGTCCTGTATTTTATTGTTCTACTTGGTTTGCTTTACTTTTTTAGTTACCTAGGACAAAGTCAGGGAAGCTTTATTTACAATGAATTTTAGTTTAAAGGAGAAAAATCATCGTGTCTAATAAGCCGATAAAAGATATGATTGAAGCGATTGAATATTTCGCCCAAACTCAACCTACCTTTCCAGTATACAATGTCTTAGGGCAAGAGCACACTTATGGTGATTTAAAGGCTGATTCAGATAGTTTGGCTGCAACCATTGATCAGCTAGGATTACCTGAAAAATCTCCAGTAGTCGTTTTTGGTGGTCAGGAGTATGAAATGTTGGCTACCTTTGTAGCTCTGACTAAGTCAGGACATGCCTATATCCCAATTGATAGCCATTCGGCCTTGGAGCGCGTGTCTGCCATTCTTGAAGTGGCTGAGCCAAGCTTGATCATTGCTATTTCAGAGTTTCCAATCGAAACCCCAGCTGCTCCAATCATGTCCTTGGAGCAGGTGCGTGAAGCTTATGCGGCTCAAAAAGCTTATGATTTGCAGCATCCGGTCAAGGGGGATGATAACTATTACATCATCTTTACATCAGGGACAACTGGAAAACCAAAAGGGGTGCAAATTTCGCATGATAATTTGCTCAGCTTTACCAACTGGATGATTACGGACAAGGAATTTGCGACGCCAGATCGTCCACAAATGTTGGCGCAACCACCCTATTCTTTTGACTTGTCTGTCATGTACTGGGCACCGACCTTGGCTCTTGGAGGAACGCTTTTTGCCCTCCCATCAGCCATTACTCAAGACTTTAAGCAGCTCTTTGCGACTATCTTTTCACTTCCAATTTCTATCTGGACTTCAACACCATCTTTTGCAGATATGGCCATGTTGTCTGAAGATTTCAATGCTGAAAAGATGCCAGGCATTACCCATTTTTACTTTGATGGGGAAGAGTTGACAGTTAAAACTGCTCAGAAATTGCGCGAGCGTTTTCCAAATGCGCGTATCATCAATGCTTACGGTCCAACGGAAGCAACAGTTGCTTTGTCAGCAGTTGCTGTTACAGATGAGATGTTGGTAACCTTGAAACGTCTTCCGATTGGTTACACGAAACCTGATTCACCAACCTTTATCATCGATGAAGAGGGCAATAAACTGCCAAATGGAGAACAAGGGGAGATCATCGTATCTGGTCCAGCTGTTTCAAAAGGCTACATGAACAATCCTGAAAAAACAGCTGAAGCTTTCTTCGAATTTGAAGGTCTGCCAGCCTACCATACGGGAGATGTCGGAAGCATGACGGATGAAGGTCTTCTTCTTTACGGTGGACGGATGGACTTCCAGATCAAGTTTAATGGCTATCGTATTGAACTAGAGGATGTCTCTCAAAACTTGAACAAATCCAAGTATGTTGAATCTGCTGTTGCAGTTCCACGTTACAACAAAGACCACAAGGTCCAAAATCTCTTGGCCTATGTTATCTTAAAAGATGGCGTCAAAGAACAATTTGAGCGCGAAATTGATATCACGAAAGCTATCAAGGAAGACTTGGAAGATATTATGATGTCTTACATGATGCCGTCTAAGTTCCTTTACAGAAAGGAATTGCCACTGACTCCAAATGGCAAGATTGATATCAAAGGATTAATTAACGAGGTGAATAATAGATGATGGATTTCCTGAAACAGCTGCCTCATATTGAGCCGTATGGGAATCCGCAGTACTTTTTGTACGTGATTACTGCTACCTTGCCAATCTTTATCGGACTTTTTTTCAAAAAACGCTTTGCCTGGTATGAAATACTGGTTAGTCTCTTCTTTATCGTTACCATGTTGACGGGTGGCAAGACCAATCAATTGGCTGCCTTAGGGATCTATCTAATCTGGCAAATCTTGTTGGTTCTTTTTTACAAGCAGTATCGAAAAATTCGAGATGGCAAATGGATTTTCTATCTCGTTAGTCTGTTGTCTTTGCTTCCAATCATATTTGTAAAGGCGCAAACAGCCATTAACGGAACACAATCCTTGCTGGGTTTTATCGGAATTTCTTATTTGACATTTCGTTCGGTGGGAATCATCATCGAACTTAGAGATGGAGTCATTAAGGATTTGAAGATGTGGGAGTATTTGCGTTTTCTTCTCTTTATGCCGACATTTTCAAGTGGTCCTATTGATCGTTTCAAACGTTTTAATGAAAATTATAAGACGATACCAGAGCGTGATGAGTTGCTAGATATGCTAGCCGAGTCCGTTCGGTATATCATGTGGGGATTTCTGTATAAATTTATCCTAGCTCATATTTTAGGCGAGATTTTATTACCACCGCTAAAGAATTTAGCTCTACAAACAGGTGGCGTCTTTAACTATTATGTAGTGGCCATCATGTACACATTTGGTTTGGAGCTCTTCTTTGACTTTGCAGGTTACTCTATGTTTGCTCTAGCTATTTCAAATCTGATGGGGATTCGTAGTCCGATCAACTTCAACAAACCCTTTTTATCAAGGGATTTGAAGGAATTTTGGAATCGTTGGCACATGAGTTTATCATTCTGGTTCCGTGACTTTGTCTTTATGCGCATGGTCATGGTGATGACGAGAAAGAAGCTTTTTAAGAATCGAAATGTGACCTCAAGTGTCGCCTATATCCTGAACATGCTCCTTATGGGGTTCTGGCATGGGATAACTTGGTTTTACATCGCCTACGGACTCTTTCATGGAGTGGGCTTAGTCATTAATGATGCTTGGGTTCGAAAGAAAAAAACGCTCAATAAAGAACGTAAGAAAGCAGGGCAAGCTCCCTTGCCTGAGAATCGCTGGGTTCAGTTGCTTGGCATGGTGATAACCTTCCATGTCGTGATGATTTCATTCTTAATCTTCTCTGGATTTTTGAATGATTTATGGTTTAAAAAATAAAAGGAATTAAAAAATGGATATCAAATCAGAAGTTATTGAAATTATTGATGAATTGTTTATGGAAGATGTTTCTGACATGATGGATGAAGATCTTTTTGATGCAGGTGTCTTGGATAGTATGGGGACAGTTGAATTAATCGTGGAAATCGAAAACCGCTTTGATATTCGTGTCCCAGTTACAGAATTTGGTCGTGATGACTGGAATACAGCTAATAAAATCGTAGCAGGAATTGCGGAGTTAAAGAATGCTTAAACGCTTGTGGCTGATTTTCGGGCCTGTCTTTCTAGCGGGCTTGTTGGTGTGCCTTCTTATCTGTTTCTATCCAAGTAGCCCAAGTCATAATCTCATGGAGGAAAAATACTCTGCCGCTTCAATAAGCGCAGAAAGCTTTAAGGAAAGAAGTCAAAAAGTAAGAGCTCTTACGGATCCTGATATGCGTTTTGTGCCTTTTTTTGGATCTAGTGAGTGGATGCGTTTTGATAGTATGCATCCAGCAGTACTGGCTGAAAAGTATGACCGTTCTTATCGTCCTTACTTTATGGGACAGGCAGGAGCAGCTACCCTCAGTCAGTATTTTGGAATACAACAAATTACATCCGAACTTGAAAATAAGCAAGCGGTATTTGTCATTTCTCCACAGTGGTTTACAAAAGAAGATCATGACCCAACTATTTTCCAAACTTATTTTAACAATGACCAGTTGACTGCCTTTTTAGAGAATCAATCTGGGGATGCAGCCTCTCAGTATGCTGCCAATAGACTCTTAAAGCAAAATCCTGGTGTTTCTATGAAGAGCATCGTTGAGAAATTAGCTAAAGGAGAAAAATTATCAGAGTTCGACCAAAGTATGATTAATATTTCGTCGCAATTAAATGAGAAACAATCAGCTCTTTTTGGACAATTCTCCATTCGTGGACGCTTAAGGTACAAAGATAACGTTGAGAAATATTTGAGTAGTCTCCCAGATCAATTTTCTTATGAAGAATTGGAAAATATTGCACGTAAGGATGCAGAAGAAAATACGACCAATAATGATTTGGGAGTAGATAATCATTTTTACAATACTAAATTAAAGAAAGATTTGAAAAAATGGGAAGGATCTCAAAAGAATTTTAACTTTCTCAAATCACCTGAGTACAATGATTTGCAGTTAGTGCTCGATCAATTTGCAAAATCTAAGGTCAATGTGCTCTTTGTCTTTCAACCTGTCAATAAAAAATGGATGGATTATACCGGGTTAAGTGAGGAGATGTATCAACACACAGTTGAAAAAATTCGTTACCAGTTGGAAAGTCAAGGCTTCACCAATATCGCTGACTTTTCAAAAAACGGTGGAGATCCCTACTTTGTTAAGGATACGATTCATATCGGTTGGTTAGGCTGGTTAGCATTTGATAAGGTTGTAAATCCTTTTTTGAGCAATCCAACAACAGCGCCTGATTACCAAATGAATGACCGTTTCTTTAGTCAAGATTGGGCAACCTATGACGGAAATATCCAAGATTTTCAATAATATAGAAAAGGAGTTTGAACTTTTTGTTCAGACTTTTTTTATGAAATGTCGGATAGGTTACCTTCAAAAAGGTTAAAAGTTTAAAAATGATGCTAAATAGCGTATAATGGTAAAAGAAAGAAGAGAAAGGGATTTCAATATGAATAAACGTTTTTTGTTGCCTGTGCTATCGACAGCCCTATTAGCTCCAGCCTTTTTAGCTGGACAAGTCTATGCTGAAGAAAATACTAGTTCTTCAGAAGCTACAGAAGTTGTGAGCACTACAGAAGCACCAGTAGTGACAGCGACTCCTGAGGTTGTTACAAGTCCGGCAACGCCAGTTGAAGAGGCTGCACCTCAAAAAGAAGAAGCAGATACTGTTATCTTGCATACTAATGACGTGCATGGTCGTATTGTAGAAGAAAAGGGAGTAATCGGAGATGCCAAACTCGCAACGGTTATTGAGAAGGAGCGAGAAAAGAGCGATCAAACGACTCTAGTAGTAGATGCAGGCGATGCCTTCCAAGGTTTACCGATTTCAAACTCTACAAAGGGTGAAGCACGTGCCAAAATCTTAAACGAGATGGGTTATGATGCTATGGCTGTAGGAAATCATGAGTTCGACTTTGGACTTGATGAAGTTAAAAAATACAAAGAAATTTTGAACTTCCCATTGCTCAGCTCAAACACTTATGTCAATGGCGCTCGTCTATTTGAAGCGGCAACAATTGTTGATAAGAACAAGGATGTTGCAGGTGATGAATTTGTCGTTATCGGTGTGACAACGCCTGAAACAGCTACCAAGACCCACCCTAAAAATGTCAAAGGTGTAACCTTTACAGAACCTATTGCAGAGGTTAACAAGGTTATCGAAGAAATTCAAGCTAAAGCCTTGGCAGAAGGCAAAGACTACAAACACTATGTTGTCCTTGCTCACTTGGGAGTTGATACAACAACGCCAGTAGAATGGCGCGGTTCAACACTTGCAGAAGCACTTTCAAAAAATCCTCTTTTGAAAGGTAAGCGTGTCACTGTTATTGATGGTCACTCTCATACAGTAGAATCGACTACTTATGGTGACAATGTAACATACAACCAGACAGGAAGCTATCTCCATAACGTTGGTAAAATCACTTACAAATCTCGCCAATTATTGGGAAATCCTTCACTCATTGCAGCTGCAGATGCTAAGAAATTGGAAGCTAATCCAAAAATTGAAAAACTTGTCAAGGATATCAAACAAAAGTATGACGCTGAAAATGCTATAGAAGTTGTTTCAAATAGCCCAGTTGAATTGAACGGTGATCGTGAAAATGTCCGTGTCCGCGAGACAAACCTTGGAAATGTCGTAGCGGATTCTCTCTACCAGTATGGTCAAACAGGATTTAGTCATCCAACAGATATCGCTGTGACAAATGGTGGTGGCTTGCGTGAAACGATTTCCAAAGATAAGCCAATTACAAAAGGAAATGTCATTGCAGTCTTGCCATTTGGAAACACAATCTCACAAATTCAAGTAACTGGTCAGCAAGTTCTGGATTTGTTTGAAAAATCTCTCGGCTCTATCTTGCAGGTTGATAAGGCAGGAAAAACTGTCTTGGATGAAAATGGTCAACCATTGCTAGAACCAAGTGGTGGATTCTTACAGATTTCAGGAGCCAAGGTCTACTACGATACAAACCTAGTCGCAGGTAAACGCGTCTTGGCTATTCAAGTGAAGAATCGTGCAACTGGTCTTTATGAAAAACTAGATTTGGCGAAAATCTACTACCTAGCAACCAATGACTTCCTTGCAGCAGGTGGTGACGGTTATACCATGCTTGGTGGTGCTAGAGAAGAAGGTCCTTCAATGGATGCTGCCTTTGAAGACTATCTCAAAACAGCTGATTTGACTCAGTATGAAAAGGTAAATCCAAATTCACGCACGATTTCTGTGGATTCAAAAACATTTAAACTGCCAGAAGATCAAGGTAAAGAGCAAGATCCAGCTAAACCAGAAAAAGATACAGCAATAACTCCTACTCAACCAGGAAAAAATCAGGGAACAACTCCGGCTAAATCAGGAAATGATGCAACTAAGCCAGGAAAAACTCAAGAGACAACTCCAGTTAAATCGGAGCAAGATTCAGCAACAAAAACAACTCCATCAGGGAAAAATCAGGGAACAACTCCTGCTCAAACATCTACTGTAAAAGTTGATTATAAGGTTGCAGATCAGTTTGCTAACAAGACAGTTGTATCAGAAAAATTACTTCCAAATACGGGTAGTGAACAATCTATTTTCATGATGCTATTGGGTATGATTCTTGGAGTGACTGCCCTCTGGACTAGTCGTAAACAAGAAAAATAATTCTACAAGATGAAAACATATCAGGTGTTTTCATCTTTTTTCTTGACTCCTTGCTTGGATGTGATATACTTAACTAGTAAAGGAATGGTGTGGAAACCTTGTATTTATAGAAATTCTGTTCTGAGAAAGGAGCAAATCATGAGACAGTTGGCAAAAGATATCGATCAATTTTTAAATGAGATTATCCTAAAAGCTGAAAATCAGCATGAAATTCTCATTGGTCATTGTACCAGTGATGTAGCCTTGACCAATACCCAGGAGCATATTCTCATGCTTTTATCAGAGGAGTCGCTCACCAACTCTGAGTTGGCGCGTCGTCTCAATGTCAGTCAAGCTGCCGTTACAAAGGCTATCAAATCCCTGGTTAAGGAGGGAATGTTAGAAACGTCTAAGGACCCTAAGGATGCTCGCGTTGTCTTCTATCAATTGACAGACTTGGCTCGACCTATTGCTGAGGAACACCACCATCATCATGAACATACCCTCTCAACTTATGAGCAGGTTGCCACTCAGTTTACACCAAACGAACAAAAAATTATCCAGCGGTTTTTAACTGCTTTAGTAGGAGAAATCAAGTAATGAGATACATCACAGTAGAGGATTTGTCCTTCTATTATGACAAGGAACCTGTGCTTGAGCATATCAATTACAGTGTTGATAGTGGGGAATTTGTCACCCTTACTGGGGAAAATGGAGCAGCCAAGACAACGCTAATCAAGGCTAGTCTTGGAATTCTTCAACCACGAATTGGGAAAGTAACCATCTCAAAGACAAATATTCATGGGAAAAAGCTAAGAATCGCCTATCTTCCCCAGCAGATCGCCAGTTTTAATGCGGGCTTTCCAAGTACCGTTTATGAATTTGTCAAATCAGGTCGCTACCCAAGAAAGGGCTGGTTCCGTCGTTTGAATGCTCACGACGAAGAACACATCAAGGCTAGTTTAAACTCAGTTGGCATGTGGGAACATCGGGATAAACGCATTGGCTCTCTCTCTGGTGGGCAAAAGCAAAGAGCGGTCATTGCACGTATGTTTGCTTCAGATCCAGATATCTTTATCTTGGATGAGCCGACAACAGGGATGGATGCAGGTACCAAGAATGAATTTTATGAACTCATGCACCATAGTGCCCACCATCATGGCAAGGCTGTTTTGATGATTACTCACGATCCTGAAGAAGTCAAGGATTACGCAGATCGCAATATCCACCTTGTCCGTGACCAAGATTCGCCATGGCGTTGTTTCAATGTCCATGAAAATGATCAGGAGGTGGACCATGTTTAATCTATTGTCTTATGATTTTATGCAGCGGGCCTTTTTGGCTGTTATTGCCATGAGTCTCTTCTCACCAGTGCTTGGGACCTTCCTTATCTTGCGTCGTCAAAGTCTCATGAGTGATACACTGAGTCACGTATCGCTATCAGGTGTGGCCTTTGGTTTGGTTTTAGGGATTTCTCCGACCATCTCGACTATTGCTATTGTCTTGATTGCGGCGGTCTTTCTTGAATATCTCCGCACGGTTTACAAGAGCTTTATGGAGATTGGAACAGCTATCCTCATGTCAACAGGTCTTGCGGTTTCACTCATTGTTATGAGTAAGGGTAAGAGCTCTAGCTCGATGAGTTTGGACCAATATCTGTTTGGTTCTATTGTGACCATCAGTCAAGAACAGGTAATTGGACTCTTTGTCATTGCAGCAATTGTATTGGTTTTAACCTTCCTCTTTTTAAGACCTATGTACATCTTAACTTTTGACGAGGACACAGCTTTTGTAGATGGCCTTCCAGTGCGTACCATGTCTATCCTCTTTAACATGGTAACGGGTGTAGCTATCGCTCTCATGATCCCAGCTGCGGGAGCACTTTTGGTATCGACTATCATGGTCCTACCAGCTAGTATCGCTTTGCGTTTAGGGAAAAACTTTAGTTCGGTGATGATTCTTGCCAGCGTTATTGGTTTTCTAGGTATGGTAGCAGGACTTTATATTTCCTACTATGCAGAGACACCGCCTAGTGCAAGTATTACCATAATCTTTGTAGTTGTCTTTTTGTTAGTCAGCTTACTCAAACGTTTTATAAAATAGGAGAAAGAAATGAAAAAACTAGGCCTACTTTTGGCAAGTCTTGTGACAGTTTTCCTGGTAGCTTGTTCCAATCAAAAACAAGCAGACGGGAAATTAAATATCGTTACAACTTTCTATCCTGTCTACGAATTTACCAAGCAAGTAGCAGGAGATACAGCCAATGTCGAGCTCTTGATTGGGGCAGGGACAGAACCACATGATTATGAACCATCGCCTAAGGCAGTTGCTAAAATCCAAGATGCTGATGCCTTTGTTTATGAAAATGAGAACATGGAAACATGGGTTCCCAAGCTTTTAGATTCACTAGATGCGAAAAAAGTAAAAACAATCAAGGCTACTGGAGATATGTTGCTTCTTCCAGGTAGTGAAGAAGAGGAAGACCATGACCATGGCGAAGAAGGCCATCATCACGAGTATGATCCTCACGTATGGTTGTCTCCTGCGCGTGCCATTAAGCTTGTAGAGCACATTCGTGACAGTTTATCAGCTGACTATCCTGATAAAAAAGCAACCTTTGAGCAAAATGCAGCTGCCTATATCGAGAAATTACAAGCTCTGGATAAGGCCTATACTGAAGGACTTTCTAGTGCTAAACAAAAGAGTTTTGTGACTCAACACGCGGCCTTTCGTTACTTAGCTTTAGACTACGGACTCAATCAAGTTTCTATCTCAGGTCTTTCCCCAGATGCGGAGCCTTCAGCAAGCCGCTTGGCAGAATTGACCGAATATATCAAGAAAAACAAGATTTCTTATATCTACTTTGAAGAAAATGCTTCACAAGCTCTAGCTAATACTCTTTCAAAAGAAACAGGAGTTAAGTTAGACGTTCTGAATCCTCTGGAAAGCTTGACTGAAGAGGACATGAAGGCCGGTGAGAACTATATCTCTGTCATGGAGAAAAATCTCAAGGCCCTCAAGCAAACAACTGATCAGGCTGGGGCAGAAATTGAACCAGAAAAAGCCGAGGAAACTAAAACCGTTCAAAATGGTTACTTTGAGGATGCAGATGTTAAGGATCGCACCTTGAGTGATTATGCTGGTAACTGGCAGTCTGTTTATCCTTTCCTTGAAAATGGGACTCTAGATCAAGTCTTTGACTACAAGGCTAAATTGACTGGTAAAATGACCAAGGATGAATACAAAGCCTACTATCAAAAAGGCTATCAAACCGATGTATCTAAGATTAATATAACGGATAATACTATGGAATTCATCCAAGGTGACCAAAGTAAGAAATATACATACAAGTATGTCGGCAAGAAAATTTTGACTTATAAGAAAGGGAATCGAGGAGTTCGTTATCTCTTTGAAGCGACAGATGCGGATGCTGGACAATTTAAGTATGTTCAGTTTAGCGACCACAATATCGCTCCAGTCAAGGCAGAACATTTCCATATCTTTTTTGGAGGTGCTAGCCAGGAAGCCCTCTTTGAAGAAATGGATAACTGGGCAACCTACTATCCAGATGGCTTATCTGGTCAAGAAATCGCCCAAGAAATGCTGGCTCATTAAGATACGATTCACATGATAAAAGCGAACAGGAAAGTTTTCTGGTTATCAGAATCCTCTCTTGTCCGCTTTTTTGAGTTTTGTCAGTTAAAGAGCTTTTGCACTTCTTTTTGTACTTATGGCCTTATTGAATACCAAGTTTTCATTACTTGTCAAAGCCTTGTAAAGCCTTTTCGCGTTCTTCTACTTGTCCCTTGGCATCTAGTTTATTACCACCGTAAACTGCTGTTTCCCATGATCCATACATTGGATTTGGGAAGATGATGAATTTTTCACCAAATTCTTTTTGCAATTCTTCAAGTTGTTTGTCACGATCAGCTTCAGAAGTCTTAGAAAATTCTGCAAAGTCTACAAGGTTATCACCAAATAGTAACACAAGATTTGTCTTTTCTTGAACCGCTTGTCGACGACCTTCTTTGGATTTCACACCACTTTCTAGGAACATGAGGTGATCACGTCCTTGTACAGGAATACCTTCGCTTTCTAGATTTTTAATGGTAGCATCTACTTGGTCGACTGAACGGTCAGAAATATAGTAGATTTGGACACCGTTTTGATCGGCAAACTGAAGAAAATCTTTAGCACCTGGGACGGCTTTTGCTGCAGCTTTTTGGACCCAAACATCCCAATTTTCAGGTGTGAATGCTGTTCCATCTTTGACATTTTGAACTTGATAAGGACTGTTATCTAGGACCGTTTCGTCCAAGTCCAAAACAATCGAATAAGGCTTGTCTGATTCTGTTTTCAGTAATTCCTTTAGACGATCTGTAGCAACATTATAACCTTGTAGATACAAGGCTTTTGTTTCGGCCGCTTTTTGATACCAGAGAGTTGACATGGTATTTTCTCTAGACCGTAGTTGGTCGTAAGTCATTGTAATCTGATTGTCAGATGAGTTATTAGCGGATGTTTGTGTTTCTGTGGATTTTGTGGCGCAGCTGGTCAATAAGATGACAGATGCAAGTGCAGAAACGATTGTAACAGTGGTTTTAGCTGTTTTCATAAAATGTCTCCTGTCTATTAATTTCAATAACAGTATAGCATGAGGGAATAGTTAAGGCAAGCGTTTTCCTAAATATGGACTTGATTTTTCAAAGAAAGATGTAGATAATTAACGGATTAGAGGAAGAGAAAAATATTTTAAAACCTTGAAAAATCTAGCTAAATAGGGTATAATATAAATAATCATTTGTCGTAGGTTTTGTCTGAAATATTGTCCGGACAAGGCTCACAGCAGTTAAATCTCCTGAAAAAGTCGGATTTAGCTGCTCTTTTTGTGCTTTTTTTCAGGTTTTTTGACCTTTGTAACAAAGATTTAAAGATTCTGAAAATTAGTCGAGGGGGATAAGTTGATAGGGTTTTTAGAACCATCTAACGATAATTACTAGCTTAGATCACTAAGCTTGGAACTTTATTTAAAAAGGAGAATCATCTTGGCAGGACATGACGTTCAATACGGGAAACATCGTACCCGTCGTAGTTTTTCAAGAATCAAAGAAGTTCTTGACTTACCAAATTTGATTGAAATTCAAACTGATTCATTCAAAGATTTCCTAGACCATGGTCTGAAGGAAGTATTTGAAGATGTATTGCCGATTTCAAACTTCACAGACACAATGGAGTTGGAATTTGTTGGCTACGAAATCAAAGAACCTAAATATACGCTTGAAGAAGCTCGTATCCACGATGCCAGCTATTCAGCACCTATCTTTGTAACCTTCCGCTTGATTAACAAAGAAACTGGCGAAATCAAGACACAGGAAGTATTCTTTGGTGATTTCCCAATCATGACTGAGATGGGAACCTTTATCATCAACGGTGGTGAACGTATCATCGTATCACAGTTGGTGCGTTCTCCAGGTGTTTACTTTAATGACAAGGTAGACAAAAATGGTAAAGTGGGTTACGGTTCAACTGTTATCCCTAACCGTGGAGCTTGGTTGGAACTTGAAAGTGATTCAAAAGACATCGCCTATACTCGTATCGACCGTACTCGTAAGATTCCATTTACGACCTTGGTTCGTGCGCTTGGTTTCTCAGGCGATGATGAAATCTTTGATATCTTTGGTGACAGCGATCTTGTTCGTAACACTGTTGAAAAAGATATTCACAAGAACCCAATGGACTCTCGTACAGACGAAGCTTTGAAGGAAATTTACGAACGCCTTCGTCCAGGTGAGCCTAAGACTGCTGAAAGCTCACGTAGCTTGCTTGTAGCTCGTTTCTTTGACCCACGTCGTTATGACTTGGCTGCAGTTGGTCGTTACAAGATCAATAAAAAACTCAATGTTAAAACACGTTTGCTTAACCAAACAATTGCTGAGCCATTGGTAGACCCTGAAACAGGTGAAATCTTGGTAGAAGCTGGAACAATCATGACTCGTAGCGTGATTGAAAGCATTGAAAGCCATTTGGATGGTGATTTGAACAAGATTGTCTACATTCCAAATGATGCTGCTGTAGTAACAGAGCCAGTTGTTCTTCAAAAATTCAAGGTTGTTGCACCAACTGATCCAGACCGTGTTGTAACTATCATCGGTAATGCAAATCCAGATGACAAGGTTCGTATCGTAACGCCTGCAGATATCTTGGCTGAGATGAGCTACTTCCTCAACTTAGCAGAAGGTATTGGTCGTGTGGATGATATCGACCACCTTGGGAATCGTCGTATCCGTGCTGTTGGTGAATTGCTTGCTAACCAAGTACGTCTAGGACTTTCTCGTATGGAACGTAATGTCCGTGAACGTATGTCTGTTCAGGACAATGAAGTCTTAACACCACAACAAATTATCAACATCCGTCCTGTAACAGCTGCGGTTAAAGAATTCTTTGGTTCATCACAGTTGTCACAGTTCATGGACCAACACAACCCACTTTCTGAGTTGTCTCACAAACGCCGTTTGTCAGCCTTAGGACCTGGTGGTTTGACACGTGACCGTGCTGGATATGAAGTGCGTGACGTGCACTACACTCACTATGGTCGTATGTGTCCAATCGAGACACCTGAAGGACCTAACATCGGTTTGATCAACAACTTGTCTTCATACGGACACTTGAACAAATATGGTTTTGTTCAAACACCATATCGTAAGGTTGACCGTGAAACAGGCAAAGTAACTAACGAAATCGTTTGGTTGACTGCCGATGAAGAGGATGAATTTACTGTAGCGCAGGCCAACTCACGCCTTAACGAAGATGGCACCTTTGCTGAGAAAACCGTTATGGGACGTCATCAAGGGGTCAACCAAGAGTACCCAGCTAGCGTTGTAGATTATATGGACGTATCACCTAAGCAGGTAGTTGCCGTTGCGACAGCATGTATTCCCTTCTTGGAAAACGACGACTCCAACCGTGCCCTCATGGGTGCCAACATGCAACGTCAGGCTGTTCCTTTGATCAATCCAAAAGCACCTTACGTTGGTACTGGTATGGAATACCAAGCAGCCCATGACTCAGGAGCTGCAGTGATTGCACAACATGGTGGTAAGGTTACCTATGCGGATGCGGACAAGGTAGAAGTTCGTCGTGAAGATGGTTCATTGGATGTTTACCATATTCAAAAATTCCGTCGTTCAAACTCTGGTACTGCCTACAACCAACGTACCCTTGTTCGAGTTGGTGATCTTGTAGAAAAAGGTGATTTTATCGCTGACGGACCTTCTATGGAAAATGGGGAAATGGCGCTTGGACAAAACCCAATCGTTGCCTACATGACATGGGAAGGTTACAACTTCGAGGATGCCGTTATCATGAGCGAACGCTTGGTTAAAGACGATGTTTATACATCTGTCCACCTTGAAGAATATGAATCAGAAACACGCGATACAAAGCTTGGACCTGAAGAAATCACTCGTGAAATTCCAAACGTTGGTGAAGATGCTCTTAAAGACCTTGACGAAATGGGGATTATCCGTATCGGTGCTGAGGTTAAAGAAGGGGACATCCTTGTAGGTAAAGTAACGCCTAAGGGTGAGAAAGACCTTTCAGCTGAAGAACGTCTCTTGCATGCTATCTTCGGAGATAAATCTCGTGAAGTGCGTGATACTTCTCTTCGTGTACCACACGGTGCCGATGGTGTCGTTCGTGATGTTAAAATCTTTACACGTGCCAATGGAGATGAATTGCAATCAGGTGTTAATATGCTGGTTCGCGTCTACATCGCTCAAAAACGTAAGATCAAGGTCGGAGATAAGATGGCCGGACGTCACGGAAATAAAGGGGTTGTCTCTCGTATCGTTCCTGTAGAAGACATGCCTTACCTCCCAGATGGAACTCCAGTCGATATCATGTTGAACCCACTTGGGGTGCCATCACGTATGAATATCGGTCAGGTTATGGAGCTTCACCTTGGTATGGCTGCTCGTACTCTTGGTATTCACATTGCAACACCAGTCTTTGACGGAGCAAGTTCTGAAGACCTTTGGTCAACTGTTAGAGAAGCTGGTATGGATAGCGATGCCAAAACGATCCTTTACGATGGACGTACTGGGGAACCGTTTGATAACCGTGTTTCTGTCGGAGTCATGTACATGATCAAACTCCACCACATGGTTGACGATAAATTGCACGCGCGTTCAGTCGGACCTTACTCAACCGTTACCCAACAACCACTTGGAGGTAAAGCTCAGTTTGGTGGACAACGTTTCGGTGAGATGGAGGTTTGGGCTCTTGAAGCCTATGGTGCCTCAAATGTCCTTCAAGAAATCTTGACTTACAAGTCTGACGACATCAATGGACGTTTGAAAGCCTATGAAGCTATTACAAAAGGAAAACCAATTCCAAAACCAGGTGTTCCAGAATCCTTCCGAGTTCTTGTTAAAGAATTGCAATCACTTGGTCTTGACATGCGTGTTCTTGACGAAGATGATCAAGAAGTTGAACTTCGTGATCTTGACGAGGGCATGGACGAAGATGTCATCCACGTAGATGACCTTGAAAAAGCACGTAAAAAAGCTGCTGAAGAAGCAAAAGCTGCTTTTGAAGCTGAAGAAGGTGCAAAAGCGGAAGCAACAGAAGAAGCTACTGAACAAGAATAAGTAGCTCACTTAGAATAGAAAGGGAAGAAATAGTGGTTGACGTAAATCGTTTTAAAAGTATGCAAATCACACTAGCTTCTCCAAGCAAAGTCCGTTCATGGTCTTATGGAGAAGTCAAAAAACCTGAAACAATCAATTACCGTACGTTGAAACCAGAACGTGAAGGACTATTTGACGAAGTCATCTTTGGTCCTACAAAAGACTGGGAATGTGCTTGTGGTAAGTACAAACGCATTCGTTACAGAGGAATTGTTTGTGACCGTTGTGGTGTTGAAGTAACGCGTACAAAAGTTCGTCGTGAACGTATGGGACACATCGAGTTGAAAGCTCCTGTATCTCATATCTGGTATTTCAAGGGGATTCCAAGCCGTATGGGCTTGACCCTTGATATGAGTCCTCGTGCACTTGAGGAAGTTATCTACTTTGCAGCTTATGTGGTGATCGATCCGAAGGATACACCACTCGAACACAAATCTATCATGACAGAGCGTGAATACCGTGAGCGCTTGCGTGAATATGGCTACGGATCATTTGTTGCTAAAATGGGTGCCGAAGCTATCCAAGACCTCTTGAAACAAGTAGATCTTGAAAAAGAAATTGCTGAACTCAAAGAAGAATTGAAGACAGCAACTGGACAAAAACGTATCAAAGCCATCCGTCGTTTGGATGTTTTGGATGCCTTTTACAAGTCTGGAAACAAACCTGAATGGATGATTCTTAACATCCTTCCGGTTATTCCACCAGATCTTCGTCCAATGTTGCAGTTGGATGGTGGCCGTTTTGCCTCATCTGACTTGAACGACCTTTACCGTCGTGTTATCAACCGTAACAACCGTTTGGCTCGTTTGCTTGAGTTGAACGCACCAGGTATCATCGTTCAAAATGAGAAGCGTATGCTTCAAGAAGCGGTTGACGCTTTGATTGACAATGGTCGTCGTGGTCGTCCAATTACAGGACCAGGTAGCCGTCCACTGAAATCATTGAGCCACATGCTTAAAGGTAAACAAGGACGCTTCCGTCAAAACTTGCTCGGTAAACGTGTTGACTTTTCAGGACGTTCCGTTATCGCCGTTGGTCCAACTCTTAAGATGTACCAATGTGGTGTGCCACGTGAAATGGCGATCGAGCTCTTTAAACCATTCGTGATGCGTGAAATCGTTGCCCGTGATATCGTGCAAAACGTCAAAGCGGCTAAACGCTTGGTGGAACGCGGAGATGAGCGTATCTGGGATATTCTTGAAGAAGTGATCAAAGAACACCCAGTGCTTTTGAACCGCGCACCGACCCTTCACCGTTTGGGTATCCAAGCCTTCGAGCCAGTCTTGATTGATGGTAAGGCCCTTCGCTTGCATCCACTTGTCTGTGAAGCCTACAATGCCGACTTTGACGGGGACCAAATGGCCATCCACGTACCGCTTTCAGAAGAAGCCCAAGCAGAAGCTCGTATCTTGATGCTAGCTGCTGAGCACATCTTGAACCCGAAAGATGGTAAACCAGTTGTTACTCCATCTCAGGACATGGTTTTGGGTAACTACTACTTGACCATGGAAGAAGCTGGTCGTGAAGGTGAAGGAATGGTCTTCAAAGACCGTGACGAAGCGGTTATGGCTTACCGTAATGGTTATGTTCACCTTCACTCACGTGTTGGTATCGCAACAGACAGCCTCAACAAGCCTTGGACAGAAGAGCAAAAACACAAGGTCTTGCTTACAACAGTTGGTAAAATCCTCTTCAACGACATCATGCCAGAGGGTCTACCATACTTGCAAGAACCAAACAATGCCAACTTAACAGAAGGCGTTCCAGCTAAATACTTCTTGCCACTTGGTGGAGATATCAAGGAAGCAATCAGCAATCTTGAACTTAACCCTCCATTCAAGAAGAAAAACCTTGGAAATATCATCGCTGAAATCTTCAAACGTTTCCGTACGACAGAAACTTCTGCCCTACTTGACCGCATGAAGAACCTCGGTTACCACCACTCAACTCTTGCAGGATTGACAGTGGGTATTGCCGATATCCCAGTCGTTGATGACAAGGCTGAAATCATTGAAGAATCACACAAACGTGTAGAACAAATCACAAAACAATTCCGTCGTGGTATGATTACGGACGACGAGCGCTACAATGCTGTAACAGCTGAATGGCGTGCTGCCCGTGAAAAACTTGAGAAACGCTTGATTGCCAACCAAGATCCTAAGAACCCAATCGTTATGATGATGGACTCTGGAGCCCGTGGTAACATCTCAAACTTCTCACAGCTTGCCGGTATGCGTGGTCTGATGGCTGCTCCGAACGGACGTATCATGGAATTGCCAATCCTTTCAAACTTCCGCGAAGGTTTGTCAGTACTCGAAATGTTCTTCTCAACTCACGGTGCTCGTAAAGGTATGACCGATACGGCCCTTAAGACAGCCGACTCAGGTTACTTGACTCGTCGTTTGGTTGACGTTGCCCAAGACGTGATTATCCGTGAAGACGACTGTGGAACAGACCGTGGTCTCTTGATCCGTTCTATCACTGAAGGTAAAGAGATGATTGAGTCTCTTGAAGAACGTCTCAATGGTCGTTACACTAAGAAAACTGTTAAACACCCAGAAACTGGTGCAGTTATCATTGGTCCAAATGAATTGATCACAGAAGACAAGGCGCGTGAAATTGTTAATGCTGGTGTTGAAGAAGTAACTATCCGCTCAGTATTTACATGTAACACTCGTCATGGTGTTTGCCGTCACTGTTATGGTATCAACTTGGCGACTGGTGATGCGGTTGAAGTTGGTGAAGCAGTTGGTACAATCGCTGCCCAATCTATCGGGGAACCTGGTACACAGCTTACAATGCGTACCTTCCACACGGGTGGGGTTGCCTCAAATACCGATATCACTCAGGGTCTTCCTCGTGTCCAAGAAATCTTTGAAGCCCGCAATCCTAAAGGGGAAGCGGTTATCACAGAAGTCAAAGGACAAGTTACTGCTATCGAAGAAGATGCTTCAACTCGTACTAAGAAAGTCTTCGTTAAAGGTGAAACTGGAGAAGGCGAATACGTGGTACCATTTACAGCTCGTATGCGTGTCGAAGTTGGAGACCAAGTTTCTCGTGGTGCAGCATTGACAGAAGGTTCTATCCAACCAAAACGTCTCCTTGCTGTACGTGATGTCTTGTCAGTTGAAACCTACCTTCTCGGTGAAGTACAAAAAGTTTACCGTAGCCAAGGGGTAGAAATCGGAGACAAACACATTGAGGTAATGGTTCGTCAAATGATCCGTAAAGTTCGTGTTATGGATCCAGGGGATACAGATCTTCTCATGGGAACTCTTATGGACATCAACGACTTTACAGATGCTAACAAGGATGTTCTCATCGCAGGTGGAGTACCAGCGACAGGTCGTCCAGTCCTTATGGGAATCACCAAAGCCTCACTTGAAACAAATAGTTTCTTGTCAGCGGCTTCCTTCCAGGAAACAACTCGTGTCCTTACAGATGCGGCTATCCGCGGTAAGAAAGACCATCTCCTTGGACTTAAGGAAAATGTTATCATCGGTAAGATTATCCCAGCTGGTACAGGTATGGCACGTTACCGTAACCTTGAACCACAAGCTATCAATGAAGAGTCTTACCTAGCATCTTCTCAAGAAGAAACTTCAGTAGATACGACTGTAGAAGAAGTCGTTGAAACTGTTGAAGTAAGCGAATAAGTAGGTGTTACTTAAGATCTGAGATGAAAAGATTAATCATTCACTATAGATTCTTAAGAAGGATCCACTAGATAAAAAAGCGAACAAGGCAGAATTCTGATTGTCAGAAAACTAGCTTTGCTCGCTTTTTGTATTTAATGTTAGGTTTGCGTTCTACTCACATTTTCAATTCATAAAGAGCGACTTATTTTAACTTGCTCGAGATACAATACTATGCTACAATCATCTAAAAAAGCAAGGACATCAAGATATGAAAACTGAATACCAAAAAATGATTGTGGGGGAACCCTATCACCCATTCGACCCAGAACTCCGTTCTCTAGCACAAACAGCGCGACAAAAGCAAGCTGCTTTTAATGAAGAAGTTGATCCAGTAAAAGGTATGGAAATCATCAAAGGATGGTTTGGCTCTACTGGTGAAAATCTCTACATCAACACTCGCTTGATGGTAGATTACGGGGTCAATATTCATCTGGGAGAAAATTTCTATTCCAATTGGAATTTAACTATGCTAGATGTTTGTCCTATAACCATCGGTGACAATGCTATGATTGGTCCTAATTGTCAGTTTTTAACACCCCTTCACCCACTGGACCCCGACGAACGAAACTCAGGACTAGAATTTGGCAAACCCATCACGATTGGTAAGAACTTTTGGGCAGGTGGTGGTGTCATTGTCCTACCGGGTGTTACTTTAGGGGATAATGTCGTTGCAGGAGCAGGAGCGGTTATTACAAAATCCTTTGGTGATAATGTAGTTCTAGCAGGAAATCCAGCACGAGTTATCAAAGAGATTCCAGTTAAAGGAAATTAATGGTTGTAGAAAGAGAAAGTGAAGTCTTTTTCATAAGAGCTCTTTGGAATCGAAAAGCCTAACCAATCCCAGTATCAAAAACTTATTGCTAGCAAAAAACGAGGTCGGAATTTTTATCCCAGCCTCGTTTTTCGTCTTTAGAGATTTTTTCTCTTTTTAGCTTTTTTAGTCAATGCCACATCGCACTGATCAATATTTTGTGTGAGGTAACTAGTCACTTGGAAATCGTCTGCCTCTGTTTTTAGCTCGACTTCATAGACAATGCTAAGGTTGTCCCCTGCATTTGTGCTATTGATCGTAATCATGTCAATTTCTGAACAGAATTGGTCAAGAGCTGATTGGATAGCTTCCTGTACCTTCTCCTGATTAGCTACCGTGATTGTCAAAAGTCTACGACGTTGATTGTCAGTTTTGACTTGTTGATTTTCCAAAAGGAACCAAACGCCCAAGATAAAGAGCGTGAAGAGAATTGCTAGGAAGAGATAGCCTGTTCCACAAGCCAAACCGATAATCATGGCTAGGAAAATTGCAATCAGTTCTCTTGAACCACTAGTTGCAGAACGGAAACGAATCAAACTAAAGGTTCCGGCTACAGCAATTGAAGTTCCCAAGCTTCCATTGACCAGAAAAATAACTAAGGTCATAAGGCAGGGAAGCAGAGTCAAGCTGATAGCAAATTCTCTGGTGTAGAGGGTCCGATATTTGTAGGTCCAAGTAAGTGCCAAACCGAGGACTAGACTGACTAGAAGTGCCAGCAGTAGTTGGAAGGGATCAGCACTTGCAGTGGCATTGTTGAAAATTGAATTAAATAGATTAAGCATAAGCAGTACCTGCGCTTTCTATACTGGGACGTGGTGTATAAGGAAGCCCTTGAGATTTGTGGTAAGCACAACTGTATTTTGAAAATTTGTGCTCCATCAAACCATACTTGTCTAGGATGTTTTGTAACCACTGGGGTTTGTTTCCAGGAGCCTTAATCTCCATAATTACAGTATTGTCATCTAGTAAAGCATCTCCATGGTTTCCAGCGAAAAGACTGACATTTTCATCTCTATAGACTAGATTTTGGTCAATTGTGATACGAATTTTATTATAGTCGTAGCCCTCGATGTATTTTTTTTCTTTTAATGAATAACGATCGTAGTAGATGTACATACGAGGCTGGATAGCCTGCTTGTAATCCTGATGAAGTTTTTTCACTTTTTCAATGACGACTGTATCAGTAATGCTAGCATCCAGGTGCCCTTTTGTCATAAAATTAAGAATAGAAATAGGAGTTGAGAGTAGTCTAAATTTGCGACCAACTCCTTCTTGATCCTTGGTTTTGATTTCTAAAAATACTTGACTATCTGCTTTGGGTTGACTGAGATAGGTCCGCATCCGAACCTTTTCTTTTCGATTATTTCCAAAATCATCATCTTGGAGCACATCAAAATCTTCCGTATCAAAGTAGATATTTGAAATAGTTGAAATTGGATAGTCGTCTTCTACTAAATATTCTTTTAAATCTTGGATGAGTTTGTCTATTTTATCTTTGGAGACAATATATTTGGTTTCAATCCGTTTGAAAGTTGTTTCTAATGGTTTCATAAGTCTTTCTCCTCTTGCTTTCAGTTATACTATTTTTAAACAAGGTGAACTTGCTTGTCTACAATTCTAGAGGGGGTTTCTAAAACTTTTGTTAAATTTAACTTAATTGAAACTAAACTTAAGAAAACTTTCAGAAAAAGTTTAGGCTTCTTTTAGGAAAGACCCGTAGACTAAGAGCATGTAAAATGAAAGACGAGGAAACGAGCATGAAAGCAAAAAAATGGACATTCCTATTAACAAGTATAACAACTCTAGCACTGGTAACAGCATGTACCCAGTCAACCTCAAATACAACAGCTAGCAATAGTACTGCAACGACAACAGTAACTACCAATAAGAAAACATCTAGTTACTTTACAGATAAGGACTATGATACTTCTTATGATGAAAAAACAGCTGCAACTGTAACTTTGTCAGGATCAACGGCGACGGTATCAGGTGACGGAGTGGCCGTATCAGGATCTACCGTTACAATCTCTAAGTCAGGTACCTATGTGATTTCTGGTCAATCTGATGGAGTTCAAATCAAGATCGAAGCTGGAAGTTCAGATGACGTACACATCGTTCTAAATGGTGTCACCATGACCAATACCAATGCAGCTATTTCTGCTACATCAGCTGGCCATGTTTACTTAACTCTAGCAGATGGCACAACCAATAGCCTCTCAGATTCAGCTTCAAATAGTGATGACAAGGCTGACGCGGCCCTCTTCTCTAAAGTGGACTTGACCATCAATGGTAAAGGAACTCTCAATGTAGATGGTAAGAAAAACAATGGTATTAAGGCCAACGATACACTTCACATCACTGGCGGAACCTACAATATCACAGCAGTTGGAGACGCCTTTAATGTTAATGATGAACTCAACATTACTGGAACGACAATGACTATCGATGCTAAGGAAGATGGTGTCAAGGTCGACAATGATGAGGATACATCTGTTGGAACCATGTATCTCTCTGATAACACTATAACCGTTACTGCAGGTGATGATGGTATCCATGCCTCAGGTGATTTGGTTATCGATAGTGGAACCTATACAGTCAAGAACTCTACAGAAGGGCTTGAAGGTAAGTCTATCACCATCAACGGTGGAGACATCAGCATTTACTCAACAGATGATGGTGTCAATGCAGCCAACAAAAATGCCCAACAAAGTGAAATTTTCTTCACCATGAATGGAGGGAACTTAACAGTTGAAGTTGGCCAAGGAGACACGGATCCAATTGATTCAAACGGTAATATTACAGTTAATGGAGGAACCATCAAAATGACAGGTCAATCTGGTTTTGACTTTGACGGAACAGCGACCTACACAGGTGGAGACATCTACCTCAATGGTGAAAAACAAACTGAAATCGTCAATTCCATGCCTGGAGGCGGAGGAGCACCTGGCGGTGGCCCTCAAGGAAATGATGGCCCTGGTGGTGGTGCACCTGGTGGTCACCCATAAAAGAAAATCTCCTTTCTCGAAAGAGAAGGGAGATTTTTTTCAATTTTTGGGAAAAGCTGCAGGAGCAGCTTGGGTTGTTGCAGGTGTGACGTCATCAGCAGAAGCAATAGTAGTTCCTGTGAAGACAGTTCCTAAAACAACGGAAGCTAAGGTTAGAGTTTGTTTACGTAAAATAGTATATTTTTTCAAAATACGTCCCCTTTTTAATAAACTATTTTCTCTGATACCGGTTTTTAAAAACTTATCAACGATATATTAATCAAGGCTTTTGGACTTTTCATATCTCTAGTTATTAATAAAAAACCGAACAAGAAAAATATACCTGAAATAATTTAAATACACAAAACTCACGAAAAAAATAGGATTCCTACAAATTTGCAGGAATCCTTATTTTATCGGTGTTTCTACTTTATTTTTATACGTAAAAAATACTAGCTAGTTACTTTATTTATGCTTCTACATTAGCACTAAGAACAAAGATGGCGACTAGTTTAGTAATTTTTCAAAGAATTGGATGACCTCCGGTTTGAGATTACTTTCCTTCGGTTCAACTAATGAAACGTAAAAACTAATCCGTTCATTTTCTGCCATCGGAATCGCGATCAGTTCTTCTTCACCATCTGTTAGTGCAAGATCTGCTAGTAAGCTAATTCCAACTTGTTTCCGAAGGAGTTGTTTTAGAAGCTGAATATCATCCGTCTGAAAGAAGGGAGTAGCCTTATGGTGATAACGCTCATTCAACTGTTCAAAGGCTTTTAAATGAACAAAGTGCTCATCTGGAATGATAAAATCTTCATTGATGACGTCTGAAAATTGTAATATCTTTTTTGAGGCTAGTGGATGGTTGTGATGAAGGATATAGAAGAGATCTCGTTTGGCCATTTCTCTTACCTGGAAGCGATGGTCTTTAATCGGTTCCAAACTCCCCAAAAAACTAGCATCTAGCTCTCCTTTGGAAAGTAATTCCAACAGTTCGACAGATCCTTCTTGAACAGGATGGATACTTTGAAGAGCTGCAACATTACTGATAAAGGCGGGTTGTTTTCGGACAAGATAGTCAATGATGATTGGTGGGAAACCAATCGTATTGAATTGAGAGAGACTCCGTAGAATCTCTTTTTTTGCCCCTTGAATCTCAGGTAAGACCTTTTGAATATGTCGTAGCAAGATTTCTCCTTGGGGCGTCAATTTGAAAGTACGGTGAGAAGGATCGTGCACAATTAATTGGCAGTGAAATTCCTTTTCTAGTCGTTTAATCGCATAGGAAACGGATGGTTGACTGATCCCGTGTTTTTGCGCAACCCCAGTAAAGGATTGCTGTTGACTAAGATCAAAAAAATAATAAAAGTCCTTAAGATTCATTGGGCTCCCTCTTCTAAATAGACAGAAATGGATAAGTAAAAATTATCCGTGATAGCTAATTTGACTATATGATTTTTTATTTGTTACAATCTAAGGTGAGTCAGAGGACAATTAAAGGCTATCTAAAAGATCTTCGAAAATCTTTAGGAACTTCTCCCTTTTTCCAACTGGAAGTTGTTTGATTTTCATATTTACTCTCTTAAGTGAAAGGCTATCGGTAGGATCTGAAGATGCTTCGAGTGAATCAAAATTGAAGAATTCTTCAGGAGTTAACTCAAGAGCAGAAATGACTTTTTCAAGACTGTGAATGGTCAGATTCACATTTTGATTTTCCAATTGATTGATGTATTTTAATCCAAGGTCTGCCCGTTCCGACAGCTCCTCTTGACTCATGTTCTGTTTATTTCGCAAATATTTGACTTTTTGCGCTATATACCGTTGTAAATAATGTTTTGTTTTCATGTAACCAGAATACAAGTTTTAAATAACAAAATTAACACCTTAAACAAAACAAAGTATGCTATAAGAAACATATTTTTAATTTTTGATGGGAATAACCTTCTAAAAACGTGGAAAGGATCTCGCTTTTTAAAAAGATGATCAGGACGATTTAGTAAGGAATGGATAAATCTATTATCTTGTTATTGCTTGAAGTTCCGTCATTTTAGGGTGCGTCGTCTAAATTTTCATTTAGTGACTCATTCATATTGTATCATATATAGAACAAAGTGTCATATAAAGCAAAAAAGTGTTATAATAGAATAAACTAATAAGGAGGTCACATGATGACTGCACATGATATTTTAAACAACCCCTTCCTTAACAAAGGAACTGCCTTTACCTTGGAGGAACGTCAGAAACTAGGTCTCATTGGCCTTCTGCCACCTTACGTTCAAACCATTGAAGAACAAGCAGCACAAACTTATGCGCAAATGCAAACAAAGGTTAACGATTTGGAAAAACGTTTATTCTTGATGGAAATTTTTAATACCAACCGTACCCTTTTCTATTACCTGTTTGCTCAACATTTGGAAGAATTTAATCCCATTGTCTATGACCCAACCATTGCTGATACCATTGAGGGTTATAGCGACCTCTTTGTAGATCCACAATATGCGGCCTATCTTGACATCAATCACCCTGAAAATATCGAAACAACTTTGAAAAATGCAGCGGGTGATCGTGAAATTCGTCTTATTGTTGTGACAGATGCAGAAGGTATTCTCGGTATTGGTGACTGGGGTACAAATGGTGTCGATATTTCTGTTGGGAAATTGATGGTCTATACTGGAGCTGCAGGAATTGATCCTTCCATGGTGCTTCCTTTAGTCATTGATGCAGGTACCAACCGTGAAGAATTGCGTAACAATCCTAATTACTTAGGAAATCGTCACGAACGTGTACGTGGTGATCGTTACTATGATTTTATCGATCAATTTGTCCAAACTGCAGAACGTCTTTTCCCTAAACTCTACCTTCACTGGGAAGATTTCGGTCGCTTAAATGCTGCCAACATTCTTGAAAAATACCGGAAGCAAATTCCAACCTTTAACGATGATATCCAAGGAACTGGTATCGTGACCTTGGGTGGTATCTTTGGTTCACTGGATATTACAGATGAAAAATTAACGGATCAAGTTTACCTCTGCTATGGTGGTGGAACTGCTGGTGCAGGGATTGCCTCTCGTGTGCTTCGCGAAATGGTTAGTGAAGGTCTGCCTGAAGAAGAAGCCTATAAACGCTTCTTTATGGTAGATAAACAAGGTCTCCTCTTTGATGACATGGACGACCTAACTCCAGAACAAAAACCATTTGCTAAGAAACGCTCTGATTTTGCCAATGCGGATAAGTTAACGGACCTTCTTGAAGTAGTGAAGACGGTTAAGCCAACCATTCTTGTGGGAACTTCAACTCAGCCAAATACCTTCACTAAAGAAATCGTAGAGGCTATGTGTGAAAATACTGAACGTCCAATGATCTTCCCATTGTCTAATCCTACGAAGCTCGCAGAAGCAAGTGCCAAAGATTTGATTGAATGGTCAGATGGAAAAGCGTTTGTTGCAACAGGAATTCCAGCTGGTACAGTTTCCTATAAAGGAGTAGACTACGTGATTGGTCAAGCGAACAATGCGTTGATCTATCCAGGTCTTGGACTTGGTATGTTGGCCTCTGAAGCGAGTCTCTTGACAGATGAAATGATTGGTGCCGCTGCACATTCATTGAGTGGGATTGTCAATCCAGGTCAACCTGGAGCACCAGTCTTACCTCCGTTTAAGTATGTAGCCGATGTTTCCATCAAAGTAGCGGAAGCAGTTGCTAAAAAAGCACAAGAACAAGGTCTTGCACGTGCTCAAGAAACAGATATGGCTAAAGCGGTCCGTGATTTGAAATGGTATCCAGAATATAAATAAGTAAATGGAAATGGGGTGTACGAGTGCGACTGGATGCCTCGTACCCCTTTTGCTATATGTCCTATTATAAAGAAAGGGAGACTATGGAAATCTTTATAACGTCAATTCAGAGTATTGTACCCATTATCGTCATCATCATTCTTGGTTATTTCTTGCAAGTCCGTGGTTGGTTCCAAGAGAGTTTTGGAAATGACTTATCTAAACTCATTATGAATGTGGCTATGCCTGTGGCAATTTTTACCTCTGTTCTTAAATATTTAACCTTAGATAAGCTGATTAGCTTGTCTGGTGGTTTGCTCTATACGTTTATCGCCTTCATTCTTGGTTATCTAGCGGCCTTTATTGCGGTGAAAGTTTTTAAAGTGCGCTCAGGACGCCGAGGAACCATGATTAATACCTTTGTCAATGCCAATACTATTTTCATTGGTTTGCCTTTAAATATCGCTCTGTTTGGGGATCAAGCCCTTCCTTACTTCTTGGTATATTATATTACAAATACTATCTCTACTTGGACCTTAGGTGTCTATCTGATGACTTCTGATAGCAAAGAAGGGGCTTCAAAACAGACTCAAAAATTTAATTGGAAGAAGCTCTTCCCTGCTCCTTTATTAGGTTTTCTCGTAGCCCTCGCCTTTTTAGTGCTCCGTCTGCCTGTTCCAAGTTTTGCGGAAAGTACCTTGACCTATATTGGTAGTTTAACAACGCCATTATCACTTGTCTATATTGGTATCGTTCTAGCGAAGGCGGGACTTAAGACCATTCGCTTTGATAAGGATACCATTATCACACTGGTTGGTCGTTTTATCCTTGCGCCGGTCATCATGCTCCTAGTTTTGAAGTTCTTCTCTCCAAATATGGTAGCATCAGAATTTAGAACCTTTATGATTCAATCAGCAACACCTGCTTTAGCGGTTCTTCCTATCCTTGCCAATCAAGGAAAAGGCGATGTTGAGTTTTCAACGAATGTGGTCACTCTCAGTACGGTTTTATTTGTAATTGTGGTTCCGATTCTACAGACATTATTAGGATAAAAGGAGTAGAGTTTGCAAATGCTTTTGAATTGGCTTAAAAAATGGCAAACACTTATCAAACTCGTTTTATTTCTGTCTATTACTAGTCTAGTTATTGTAGAGATAACTAGACTTTTTAAAACAATTTCGTTTGATAAGATTAAAGAAATACTGGGAGGACTGTCTCCACTAAATGTCATCTGTTTAGCATTGTTTGGTTTTATGGCCGTTGCGCCAATGATCATCTATGATAGAATCTTAAATCAAGAGCTTCATCAAAAACAAAAAATTTCTTACTTACTCGAAACTAGCTGGACTATTAATAGCTTGAATAATATGATTGGTTTTGCCGGTTTGGTGGATGTTGGTTTACGATATTCTTTCTATGGAGATGAAGAACGACCTGAAAAAAGTATGCAGGGGATTTCTCGTGTCATTCCTTATTTCATGAGTGGATTCTCACTGTTTGCTCTAATCAGCTTAGTTTTAACAGGGTTATTCCCTGTATCAATTGGGATTAAACAGTATTGGCCAGCTCTTTTAGGAGCTAGTCTCTATCTTCCAATTGTACTATTTGTTTCAAATAGAAAAAATTGGGCTTATTTTGGTCAGCTGAGTGGAAGAACAATTTTATCATTAGTATTGGCTTCAGCTCTTGATTGGGCTAGCATCATTGGTTTTTTCCTTTTAGTTGGATCTGTTTTAGGGTTTCATTTACCGATTTATGACATCATCCCCCTTTTTATGATTGCGATTACAATCGGGATTATGTCAATGATTCCTGGTAGTCTAGGTAGTTTTGATTTAATTATGGTATCTGGTTTAGTTGGCCTTGGGATTGATAAGACTCAGGCACTAAGTTGGTTACTTTTATTTAGGTTATTCTATTATATTCTTCCTTTTGGTTTAGGAGTTGTTCTATTCTTGAAAAATATGGGTGGACGACTTAATGAGAAGTATTTAGGAATTCCACACAAGGTCATTGAGACTTTATCCACTATTGTATTAGTTTGGGGGTTACGACTTTTTGGCTTCTTTTTTATCGTTTCAGCTATAGTTCCTCAAGAATTAGAGCATCTTCCTTTGCTTAAAGATCTTGCAACTAGTACTGGTCAGTTTGTTTTTCAACTTCCTAGTATCCTTCTCGGTGTTCTATTCTTTCTGCTAGCAAGAATAGTCAAACGACGATTGAAATTTACCTTAGCACTTACGACTGGACTAGGTTTGGTTAGCCTTGTTTATTTGAATATTGGTTCTTTTTCTTTAATAAGTAGTATTTTCTTAATCAAACTTTTATCTCTCATTTGGTGGAAGAAAGATACATTTGTTCGCAGGCATTATATCTATGTTTGGGAAGATTGTTGCAAAGATATTATTTATATTGGTGGAACGCTCTTTTTGACACTAGTTTTGCTAGGGCATTTGAATCCTCATCATGTGTTTCAGTTAAACCATTTCTCTCACGTAATGACACATTGGCTTTATCTTCTTAGTGTGTCCCTTGTTTTGGTGTCTCTATATGTGTTGCTTCTTCGTAAAAGTAATCAATTCAAAGGGGAAATTGGAGAAAGCTTTGATAAGCAACGTTATCAAGATTTTGTTAGTACAATACCAAATCTCAATTTAGATGCGGCCTTAGCTTTTTTAGGTGATAAATACTTATATTGGTACCAAGAGTATGGCCAAGACAAAGTGGTGTTCCAATTTGCAATTGAAAACAACAAGTATGTTGTCATGTCGGATCCACTAGCGCAGTCGGGCTATTTAGAAAAAGGCTTATCACAGTTTTTAGAAGATGCAGAGGCTGCAAATGTAGCTGTTATTTTCTATGAAGTTAATCAAGAAACGACGCTCTTGCTTCATGAATATGGGTATGACTTTATGAAGTTTGGCGAGACTGCTCAGGTGCCATTAGAGAGATTTACAATCGAAGGGAAACATGGGAAGAAATTTAGAACGATTGTTAATAAGTTGGAGAATAAGGGATATCAATTTCAAGTTTTAGAACCTCCCTTTGATGAGGATTTGCTAAGCGTCCTTAAAGAAATATCGGATAGCTGGTTAGATGGCCGCCAAGAAAAAGGTTTTTCACTTGGTTACTTTGATGAAAAGTATATTCAACTAGCACCGATCGCACTTGTAAGGGATAAGGATGATAACGTTCAGGCTTTTGTTACTTTTTTAGCAAGTAACGGACCTGAAGAAGCCAGTATTGATTTGATGCGCTACCACTTAAGGACAGCCCCTGATGGTATCATGGATTATCTTTTTGTAAACTTATTACTTTATTTTAAAGAAGAAGGAGTTATCTTCTTTGATTTAGGTATGGCACCCTTGTCAAATGTAGGAACTGAGAAACATAGTTTCTTACAGGAAAAAGTGGCTTATCTCATCTATGCTTTTACCAATCGCTTTTATTCCTTTAGTGGTCTTAGACAATATAAACAAAAGTTTAATCCAATCTGGGAATCGCGCTATGTTGCATACCCCCGTGATACATGGTTGATACTAGATATGCTAGCCATTTATAGAGTTGATAATCGAAAAGTAAAGAGATTATCGTAATAACTATTAGTTTTAAACAGTATATGATGACTTTCGATTTTTTGCATGACTAGGCACTTAGTTTAAGTCTTTATAATCTTATTGAAACAGTAATAGCAGATTTTCGGTCAAATATGATTTGAACCTTTGCAAAAATAAACTGCACCTCACAGTTAGAATTTTTAGCTTAACTGTAGGGTGCAGTTTTCCTTTATGTGTCTATTTTAAATAGTTTCTAAATCCGGACATAGGTTTCAACAGCTTGTCTAGCCCCGTTTTCATTGTTGGTCTTTGTCACAAAGGCTACTCCATCTTTCAATTCTTGAGGAGCGTTGCCCATGGCAACACCAATTCCAGTTTTTTTGAGCATAGGGGGTCATTGCCTTAAGATAAGTTTTTTATTTAGACTTCACTTTGACTTTCTTTCTGCTTTTGATATAATAGTAAAAATTTAGAGGAGGTATTCTATGATTCAGAAACACGCTATTCCTATTTTAGAGTTTGATGACAATCCTCAGGCAGTCATTATGCCCAACCATGAAGGTTTAGATTTACAGTTGCCAAAGAAGTGTATTTATGCGTTTTTGGAGGAGGAAATTGACCGCTATGCTCAGGAAGTGGGAGCAGAGTGCGTTGGGGAGTTCATTTCTGTCACTAAAACTTATCCCGTTTATGTCATGGATTATAAAGGTGAAAAAGTATGCCTAGCCCAAGCTCCTGTTGGTTCTGCTCCTGCAGCCCAGTTTATGGATTGGTTGATTGGCTACGGTGTGGAGAACATCATCTCTACTGGTACTTGTGGCGTGTTAACGAATATCGAAGAAAATGCCTTTCTAGTTCCAGTTCGAGCGTTACGTGATGAAGGTGCCAGCTACCATTATGCGCCACCATCTCGTTATATGGATGTTCATGTAGAAGCTGTTTCTGCCATCGAGCAAGTCTTGGAACAACTAGGTGTCCCTTACGAAGAAGTCATGACCTGGTCGACAGACGGATTTTACCGAGAAACCACTGAAAAAGTTGCCTATCGCAAGGAAGAAGGCTGTGCAGTTGTAGAGATGGAGTGTGCAGCTCTAGCGGCAGTGGCTCAACTTCGTGGAGTTATCTGGGGTGAGTTGCTGTTTACGGCTGATTCATTGGCAGATCTTGATAACTATGACCAGCGCGATTGGGGTGCGGAAGCTTTTGAAAAGGCGCTAGAACTCTGTCTTGAGATCGTTAGTCATATGTGAGTATTCTCAGCTTTTTGTGGTACAATGTAGCTATGTTATTAAAATTAATTGTTGAAAAAATAAATACCACTTTGGGGCGTTTATCACCTGCTCGGCGAATCTTTTTAAGCTTTGCTTTGGTTATTTTTCTAGGTTCCCTCCTGTTGAGTCTACCACTCGTACAAGCTCCAACATCTCATGCCGGTTATTTTGATCATTTGTTTACAGCTGTATCCATGGTCTGTGTGACAGGACTGTTTACCTTACCTGTCGCTTCTACCTACAATGTTTGGGGGCAGCTGATTTGTATGGTCTTGATTCAGATTGGTGGTTTGGGGCTCATGACCTTTATAGGAGTCTTCTATATTCAAAGCAAGCAAAAGCTAAGTCTTCGAGGTCGTGAAACGATTCTGGAGAGTTTTAGTTTTGAAGAAACTCAGTCTTTGAAGGATTTCCTACGTTCCATCTTTTTGACGACTTTTTTAGTAGAAGGTTTAGGAGCCTTTCTACTGAGTTTTCGTTTTGTCCCCGAGTTTGGTTGGGGCCGAGGAATTTTTACTTCCATTTTCGTAGCAATTTCAGCTTTCTGTAATGCTGGATTTGATAATTTTGGAAGTACAAGTTTAGTAGCTTTTCAAACTGATCCTTTGATTAATTTAGTGATAGCAGGCTTGATTATTACGGGTGGTCTAGGTTTCATGGTTTGGTTCGACTTGGCTACCCAATTAGGAAAGAAGAAAAAGCGTCGTCTACGTTTCCATACTAAGCTAGTCCTCTTCTTAACAGCGGGGATTTTATTTGCTGGAACAGTTTCAACCCTCTTGATAGAGTGGAACAATTCGGGAACGATTGGCAATCTCAGCTTCCCAGATAAATTGCTGGTTAGTTTCTTCCAAACTGTCAGCATGCGGACGGCAGGATTTGCGTCTATTGATTTTACTCAGGCTAGTCCTGTTACCTTGATGATCTATATTTTGCAGATGTTTCTGGGTGGGGCACCTGGCGGTACAGCAGGGGGACTAAAAATCACAACCTTCTTTGTCTTGTTGGTATTCGCACGCAGTGAACTTTTAGGGTTACCTCATGCCAATGTAGCACAGAGAACGATTGAACCTCGGACAGTCCAAAAATCATTCAGTGTCTTCATTATTTTTTTATTGACTTTTCTGGTTGGCTTGATTTTACTAGGAATAACAGCAGAAGGGAATCCGAAATTTATCTATCTGATGTTTGAAACAATTTCAGCGCTTGCCACGGTTGGAGTAACTGCTAATTTGACACCAGAATTAGGCAAATTAGCTCTCAGCATTGTCATGCTACTGATGTTTATCGGACGAATTGGACCTCTGACGCTATTAGTCAGTTTGGCTGAGTATCGGCCAGATAAGAAAGATATGATTCACTATATGAAAGCAGATATAACCATAGGATAAGAAAGGATAAACTATGTCAGATCGGACAATCGGAATTTTAGGTTTGGGTATTTTTGGGAGTAGTGTTCTCGCCGCTCTTGCTAAGCATGATGTAAATATCATAGCCATTGATGACCATGAGGAACGAATCAATCAATTTGAACCAGTCTTGGCGCGTGGCGTTGTTGGTGACATCACAGATGAGGACCTCTTGCTATCAGCCGGGATTGATACTTGTGATACAGTAGTCGTCGCAACTGGTGAAAATCTAGAGTCTAGTGTTCTTGCAGTCATGCATTGCAAGAGTCTGGGTGTACCGACTGTTATTGCTAAGGTAAAAAGCCATACAGCAAAAAAAGTCCTTGAAAAAATAGGTGCAGACTCAGTCATTTCACCAGAGTATGAGATGGGTCGTTCGTTGGCACAGACGATTCTCTTTAATAACAGTGTAGATGTCTTTCAGTTAGACAAGAATGTCTCAATTGTAGAAATGAAAGTTCCTGTATCGTGGGTAGGAAAGAGCCTTAGCCAATTAAATCTTAGAGGACGGTACAATCTCAATATCCTCGGTTTCCGTGACTACGAAAATGCTCCCTTAGATGTTCAGTTTGGACCAAATGACTTATTAAAATCGGATACCTATATCATGGCGGTTATTAATAACCAATATTTGGATACCCTAGCAAGCCTCAGTGAGTAGAAGAGGAATGACTATTCTTTTTTTCAACGACTATTGAGTCAATATAAGTATTTTATAAGAGGGATTTAAGAAAAATTTTAACTTTTTCTTAATCCTTTTTAATTTTAGGAGATTATACTAGAGTCATCAAATAAAGAAAAACTCTAAGGAGAATCCTATGAAATTCAATCCAAATCAAAGATATACTCGTTGGTCTATTCGCCGTCTTAGTGTCGGTGTTGCCTCAGTTGTTGTGGCCAGTGGCTTCTTTGTTCTGGTTGGTCAACCAAGTTCGGTGCGTGCCGATGTAGTCAATCCGACCCCTGCCCAAGTCTTGCCAGATGCAGATGCGGTGAGTGCAAAGAGCGATTTACCAGTAGAGCTACTCAAAGAAGCAGTTGATACAGCTCTTCCTTCAGAACAGGCAGACTCAACATCTAAAGCAAGCTTGGATACTACAAGCTCTTCAGAAAAAGTGGATGTTGCTGATAAAGAGCAAGTAGTAGCGCCAAAAGAAGAAGTGCAAGCAAAGCCAGAATCTAAGAAACAAACAGAAGATGCGGTTAAACCTTCGACAAATCCTGCGCCTATAGTTTCTGGACAAGACCGCGAAGCCAGTGAAGCGCAACCAGCGACCACTCCAGCTGAAGTGCAAAAAGGCGTAGCCGACAATACCAAAGATACAGTGGACGTCCCAGCTACATACTTGGACAAAGCCAACTTCCCAGGGCCATTCACAGCTGGTGTCAACCAAGTCATTCCATACGAGTTCTTCGCTGGTGACGGCATGTTGACTCGCCTTATCTTGAAAGCTTCTGACAAGGCCCCATGGTCAGACAACGGATCAGCTAAAAATCCTGCTCTTCCACCAGTAGAAAAATTGGGCAAAGGCCTCTACTTCTATGAAGTAGATTTGGCTGGCACTCAAGGTAAATCAGATAAAGAGCTTCTTGATTTCTTGAAACAAAATGGCACTCAAAGTTACAAGGCAACTATCAAAGTGTACGGTGCGAAGGATGGTAAGGCCGATTTGACAAATCTCGTAGCGACTAAGGATTTGGATGTCAATTTGAATGGCTTAACTACTCCAGCTGAAGTTCAAAAAGGTGTGGCCGACAATACCAAAGACACAGTAGATGTACCAGCTACTTACTTGGATAAAGCCAACTTCCCAGGGCCATTCACAGCCGGTGTCAATCAAGTTATTCCATATGAATTCTTCGCAGGTGACGGTATGTTGACCCGCCTCATCTTGAAAGCATCTGATAAGGCCCCATGGTCAGACAACGGTTCAGCTAAAAATCCTGCTCTTCCACCAGTAGAGAAATTGGGCAAAGGCCTCTACTTCTATGAAGTGGATTTGGCCGGCACTCAAGGTAAATCAGATAAAGAGCTTCTTGATTTCTTGAAACAAAACGGCACTCAAAGTTATAAAGCTACTATTAAAGTGTATGGTGCAAAAGATGGCAAGGCTGACTTGAGCAATCTTGTAGCGACTAAGGATTTGACAGTGAACCTGAATGGACATCGTTCTCTTATTCCGATGCAGTCAGGTTTCGTTCCATCTTCTAATGGTTCAGCTATGCCGACTCCAATGATGAATAGTCATCAAGATGCGTCTAATATGAAATCTCAAATGCCAGCTGCTAGCCAGGATAAGATGATGCCTAACAAAGAGCGAGACAAAACCGTGAATGTTAGTCAGCTAATGGCAACCCCAAGTATGAAGCAAGACCAAACTCCAGCAGCCTCAAGCAAAATGTCTGATGAAGGCAAGATGGCATCTAATAATAAGGTATCAAGTCCAATGATGGCTGATCAAATGAAAGAGCAAAAAGACATGCTTCCATATACTGGTGAAGCCCAAACCTCAATGGCTACTCTTGGTTTCTTTGGACTCGCCTTGGCCGGACTGCTAGGTGGACTTGGTTTGAAAGCTAAAAAAGAGGAAAATGACTAGTCTAGCTACAGACTTTCTATCTATGATTTGAAAAATCCAGATAGCGATTAGAATGTTCGTAAAGCGATTAAAATAGTGTTATACTATTGTGGTATAGCACTGTTTTTTTTCAAAGGAGAGACAGATGGGAAAGACCATTTTACTCGTTGACGACGAGGTAGAAATCACAGATATTCATCAACGCTATCTGGTTCAGGCAGGATATCAGGTTTTGGTGGCTCATGATGGAGTAGAGGCTTTAGAAATCTTCAAGCGAAAACCGATTGATTTGATCATTACAGATATCATGATGCCTCGGATGGATGGTTATGATTTGATTAGCGAAGTTCAGTATCAATCTCCAGATCAGCCTTTTCTCTTTATAACGGCTAAGACCAGTGAGCAGGACAAGATTTATGGCCTAAGCTTGGGTGCAGACGACTTTATTGCCAAGCCCTTTAGTCCTCGTGAGCTGGTTTTGCGTGTCCACAATATCTTGCGTCGCCTTCATCGTGGAGGTGAGACAGAAGTCGTCAGTCTCGGGGATTTACGGATGAATCACGGTAGCCATGAGGTCCAAGTCGGAGATGTGGCGCTTGATTTGACAGTCAAATCCTTCGAACTTCTATGGCTTTTAGCCAGCAATCCAGAGCGGGTTTTCTCTAAGACAGACCTCTATGAAAAGGTCTGGCAAGAAGACTATGTGGATGATACCAATACCTTGAATGTTCATATTCATGCTCTTAGACAGGAGTTGGCTAAACATGCCAGTGCAGAAACGCCCACTATCAAAACTGTCTGGGGCTTGGGCTACAAAATTGAGAAAGCACGAGGTAGTCAATGAAATTAAAAAGTTATATTCTAGTAGGTTATATCATTTCAACACTCCTAACGATTATCGTAGTTTTTTGGGCAGTCCAGCGAATGTTAATTGACGAAAGAGAGATTTATTTCCTAGTGGGTATGACTCTCATAGCAAGTTTTGTCGGTGCTGGGATTAGTCTCTTTCTCCTATCACCAGTCTTTACTTCATTGGACAAACTCAAGGAACATGCTAAGCGAGTAGCGGACAAGGATTTTCCTTCAAATCTTGAGGTTCAAGGGCCTCTGGAATTTCAGCAGTTAGGGCAAGCTTTCAATGAAATGTCACATGATTTGCAAGCAACCTTTGATTCCTTGGAAGAAAGCGAACGAGAAAAGGGCTTGATGATTGCCCAGCTTTCGCATGATATCAAGACTCCTATCACTTCGATCCAAGCGACGGTAGAAGGGATTTTGGACGGGGTTATCAAGGAAGGAGAACAAGCCCATTATCTAGCAACCATTGGACGCCAGACAGAACGGCTTAATAAACTGGTTGAAGAGTTGAATTTTTTGACTCTAAACACAGCTAGAAATCAGGAGGAGACAACTAACAAAGATAGTATTTTTCTGGATCAACTTTTGATTGAGTGCATGAGTGAGTTTCAATTTTTGATTGAGCAGGAGGAGCGAGATGTCCACTTACAGGTAATTCCTGAGTCTGCTCGAATTGAAGGAGATTATGCCAAACTTTCTCGTATCTTGGTGAATCTGGTCAATAACGCTTTTAAATACTCTGCTCCAGGAACCAAGTTGGAGGTAGTAGCTAAGCTGAAAAAGAACCAGCTTTCAATCAGTGTGACCGATGAGGGGCAGGGAATTGCCCCAGAGAATTTGGAAAATATTTTCAAGCGCCTTTATCGTGTCGAAACTTCGCGCAATATGAAAACAGGTGGTCATGGCTTAGGTCTTGCGATTGCGCGTGAATTAGCCCATCAATTAGGTGGAGAAATCACAGTTACCAGCCAGTACGGCCTAGGAAGCACCTTTACCCTCCTTCTCAAACTTTCTAGTAGTGAAAATAAAGCTTAACCCCCCCTTTACAAATCCCCCCATTCATGGTAAAATGGATTTTGTGTGAAATATCAGCAGGAAAGCATGAAGCTCGTCAACAGGTGTCTTATAATAAGTAACCTTGGCTGTTTAGGCGAAGGGCATCTGCACGAATCAGGGCTTTCTAAGTGACTATTTCCACCGAAATATTATTTATATCAGGAGGACATTCACATGTCACGTTATACAGGACCATCTTGGAAACAAGCTCGTCGCCTTGGCCTTTCACTTACAGGTACAGGTAAAGAATTGGCACGTCGTAACTACGTACCAGGACAACACGGACCAAACAACCGTTCTAAATTGTCAGAATACGGTTTGCAATTGGCTGAAAAACAAAAACTTCGTTTCACTTACGGTGTAGGTGAAAAACAATTCCGTAACTTGTTCGTACAAGCTACAAAAATCAAAGGCGGAATCCTAGGTTTCAACTTCATGCTTCTTTTGGAACGTCGTTTGGATAACGTTGTTTACCGTCTTGGTCTTGCGACTACTCGTCGTCAAGCTCGTCAATTCGTAAACCACGGCCACATCCTTGTTGACGGAAAACGCGTTGATATCCCATCATACCGTGTAACTCCAGGTCAAGTGATCTCAGTTCGTGAAAAATCATTGAAAGTTCCAGCTATCCTTGAAGCAGTAGAAGCAACTCTTGGACGTCCAGCATTCGTATCATTCGATGCTGAAAAATTGGAAGGTTCATTGACTCGCTTGCCAGAACGCGATGAAATCAACCCAGAAATCAACGAAGCACTTGTCGTTGAATTCTACAACAAAATGCTTTAATTTTAAGATTTGTTTTACAAAAAGCCTACAACAGTGGGCTTTTTGCTTTGTCTGAAAATTAGACTTTGAAAAACTAGCAAGTTTTATGTGAATTACAAACTCATAATCAATAACATTACAGACATGAAAAAACACAAGATAGGAACGACGGCCCCTCTTTCCCCCTTTCTCTGCTATACTACAAGCAGAGAAAGGGGGAAAGCAAATGCTTGAAAAGTATTATGAGAAGGTAAAAGGAATTGTTCATAAATGTAGAAAAGATTATTATCTCCACCTGTGGGAGAAGGAGGATTGGGACCAAGAAGGACTGATTTGTCTTCATGAACTTCTAGAACACCATCCAGAACTAGTGGAAGAGGAAAAGAAACTCTACGTCTACTTCAAAACAAAATTTCGCAATCGAATCCTTGATAGCGTCAGAAAACAAGAGAGTCAAAAGCGTCGCCTAGACCGGATGGCCTACGAAGAAGTAGGGGAGATTAGCCATCGCCTACCAGAAGGAGGATTGTGGTTGGATGATTACTACGCCCTTCATGAATTGTTGGATAGTTATAGAAGAAAATTACCACAAGATAAGCAAGAAGCTTATGAACGCCTCTGGTCAGATGAACGTTTCAAGGGTCGCAAAGCCATGCTGAAAGAGTTAAAGGAAGTAATTCAGTAGAATTGAAAAAAAGTTACAAAAAGGTGTTGACAAAGTAAGAAAAGTCGGTATAATAGTAAGAGTTGAAAATAACAACTCTGGTCCGTTGGTCAAGGGGTTAAGACACCGCCTTTTCACGGCGGTAACACGGGTTCGAATCCCGTACGGACTATAGTATGTTACAGATGAAACACTAGATGAAAAAAATTAAAAAAAGTTTCAAAAAAGTGTTGACAAGCGAAAGCAGCTGTGATATACTAATATAGTTGTCACTTGAGAGAAGTGAGTGACAAAGACCTTTGAAAACTGAACAAGACGAACCAATGTGCAGGGCACTACAACTAAGGTTGTAGTACTGAACAATGAAAAAAACAATAAATCTGTCAGTGACAGAAATGAGTGAGAACTCAAACTTTTAATGAGAGTTTGATCCTGGCTCAGGACGAACGCTGGCGGCGTGCCTAATACATGCAAGTAGAACGCTGAAGGAGGAGCTTGCTTCTCCGGATGAGTTGCGAACGGGTGAGTAACGCGTAGGTAACCTGCCTGGTAGCGGGGGATAACTATTGGAAACGATAGCTAATACCGCATAACAGTAGATATTGCATGATATCTGCTTGAAAGGTGCAATTGCATCACTACCAGATGGACCTGCGTTGTATTAGCTAGTTGGTGGGGTAACGGCTCACCAAGGCGACGATACATAGCCGACCTGAGAGGGTGATCGGCCACACTGGGACTGAGACACGGCCCAGACTCCTACGGGAGGCAGCAGTAGGGAATCTTCGGCAATGGACGGAAGTCTGACCGAGCAACGCCGCGTGAGTGAAGAAGGTTTTCGGATCGTAAAGCTCTGTTGTAAGAGAAGAACGAGTGTGAGAGTGGAAAGTTCACACTGTGACGGTATCTTACCAGAAAGGGACGGCTAACTACGTGCCAGCAGCCGCGGTAATACGTAGGTCCCGAGCGTTGTCCGGATTTATTGGGCGTAAAGCGAGCGCAGGCGGTTAGATAAGTCTGAAGTTAAAGGCTGTGGCTTAACCATAGTACGCTTTGGAAACTGTTTAACTTGAGTGCAAGAGGGGAGAGTGGAATTCCATGTGTAGCGGTGAAATGCGTAGATATATGGAGGAACACCGGTGGCGAAAGCGGCTCTCTGGCTTGTAACTGACGCTGAGGCTCGAAAGCGTGGGGAGCAAACAGGATTAGATACCCTGGTAGTCCACGCCGTAAACGATGAGTGCTAGGTGTTAGACCCTTTCCGGGGTTTAGTGCCG
>NZ_JYOV01000004.1 GCF_000963255.1 Streptococcus infantis
GCACTTGTTGAGGCTGACGTACTTGCTGAGGTGCTTGCACTTGTTGAAGCCGACGTGCTAGCCGATGTACTTGCACTTGTTGAAGCTGACGTGCTTGCTGATGTACTTGCACTTGTTGACGCTGACGTGCTAGCAGATGTACTTGCGCTGGTTGACGCTGACGTACTTGCCGATGTGCTTGCACTTGTTGATGCCGATGTACTTGCTGATGTACTTGCACTTGTTGAAGCTGACGTGCTTGCTGATGTACTTGCACTTGTTGAAGCGGACGTACTTGCTGACGTGCTTGCACTTGTTGATGCAGATGTGCTTGCTGATGTGCTTGCTGATGTGCTTGCTGATGTACTTGCACTTGTTGATGCCGATGTACTTGCTGACGTACTTGCACTTGTTGATGCGGATGTACTTGCTGATGTACTTGCACTTGTTGATGCGGATGTACTTGCTGACGTGCTTGCACTTGTTGATGCGGATGTACTTGCTGACGTGCTTGCACTTGTTGATGCGGATGTACTTGCTGACGTGCTTGCGCTTGTTGAGGCCGACGTACTTGCTGACGTGCTTGCACTTGTTGATGCGGATGTACTTGCTGATGTGCTTGCGCTCGTTGATGCGGACGTACTTGCTGACGTGCTTGCACTTGTTGAAGCTGACGTACTTGCGCTCGTTGAGGCTGATGTACTTGCCGACGTACTTGCACTTGTTGAGGCTGACGTACTTGCTGAGGTGCTTGCACTTGTTGAGGCTGACGTACTTGCTGACGTGCTTGCGCTTGTTGAAGCGGATGTACTTGCTGATGTGCTTGCGCTCGTTGATGCGGACGTGCTAGCCGATGTGCTTGCACTTGTTGAAGCTGACGTACTTGCGCTCGTTGAGGCTGATGTACTTGCCGACGTACTTGCACTTGTTGAGGCTGACGTACTTGCTGAGGTGCTTGCACTTGTTGAAGCCGACGTGCTAGCCGATGTACTTGCACTTGTTGAAGCTGACGTGCTTGCTGAAGTACTTGCACTTGTTGACGCTGACGTGCTAGCAGATGTACTTGCGCTGGTTGACGCTGACGTACTTGCCGATGTGCTTGCACTTGTTGATGCGGATGTACTTGCTGATGTACTTGCGCTCGTTGAAGCGGATGTACTTGCCGACGTACTTGCACTTGTTGAGGCTGACGTACTTGCTGAAGTGCTAGCCGATGTGCTTGCGCTCGTTGAGGCTGATGTACTTGCTGACGTACTTGCACTTGTTGATGCTGACGTACTTGCTGACGTGCTTGCACTTGTTGAGGCTGACGTACTTGCTGAGGTGCTTGCACTTGTTGAGGCTGACGTACTTGCTGAAGTGCTAGCCGATGTGCTTGCGCTCGTTGAGGCTGATGTACTTGCTGAAGTGCTTGCACTTGTTGAAGCAGATGTGCTTGCTGATGTACTTGCACTTGTTGAAGCAGACGTGCTTGCTGATGTGCTTGCGCTCGTTGAGGCTGATGTACTTACTGACGTACTTGCGCTTGTTGAGGCTGACGTACTTGCTGAAGTGCTAGCCGATGTGCTTGCGCTCGTTGAGGCGGATGTACTTGCTGACGTGCTTGCACTTGTTGATGCGGATGTACTTGCTGAAGTACTTGCACTTGTTGAAGCAGATGTGCTTGCTGATGTGCTTGCACTTGTTGAAGCAGATGTACTTGCTGACGTGCTTGCGCTTGTTGAAGCGGATGTACTTGCTGAAGTGCTTGCACTTGTTGAAGCGGACGTACTTGCTGACGTGCTTGCGCTTGTTGATGCGGACGTGCTAGCTGATGTACTTGCACTTGTTGAAGCGGATGTACTTGCTGAAGTACTTGCACTTGTTGAAGCGGATGTGCTTGCTGAGGTGCTTGCGCTTGTTGAGGCCGACGTACTTGCTGACGTGCTTGCACTTGTTGATGCCGACGTACTTGCCGACGTGCTTGCACTTGTTGATGCTGACGTACTTGCTGACGTACTTGCACTTGTTGACGCTGATGTACTTGCTGACGTGCTTGCGCTTGTTGAAGCGGATGTACTTGCTGACGTGCTAGCAGATGTGCTTGCACTTGTTGAAGCCGACGTGCTAGCCGATGTGCTTGCACTTGTTGATGCTGATGTACTTGCGCTCGTTGAGGCTGACGTACTTGCGGACGTGCTTGCGCTTGTTGAAGCGGACGTGCTTGCGGACGTGCTTGCGCTCGTTGATGCTGACGTGCTTGCGGACGTGCTTGCACTTGTTGATGCCGACGTACTTGCTGAGGTGCTTGCACTTGTTGATGCTGACGTACTTGCTGACATGCTTGCGCTCGTTGATGCTGACGTGCTAGCAGATGTGCTTGCACTTGTTGACGCGGACGTGCTTGCGCTTGTTGAAGCCGATGTACTTGCTGATGTGCTTGCGCTCGTTGATGCTGACGTGCTAGCAGATGTACTTGCACTTGTTGATGCTGACGTGCTAGCAGATGTACTTGCACTTGTTGAGGCTGACGTACTTGCTGACGTGCTTGCACTTGTTGATGCTGACGTGCTAGCCGATGTGCTTGCACTTGTTGATGCGGATGTACTTGCTGACGTGCTTGCACTTGTTGATGCGGATGTACTTGCTGACGTGCTTGCGCTTGTTGAGGCCGACGTACTTGCTGACGTGCTTGCACTTGTTGATGCGGATGTACTTGCTGATGTGCTTGCGCTCGTTGATGCGGACGTACTTGCTGACGTGCTTGCACTTGTTGAAGCTGACGTACTTGCGCTCGTTGAGGCTGATGTACTTGCCGACGTACTTGCACTTGTTGATGCGGATGTACTTGCTTATGTACTTGCGCTCGTTGATGCGGATGTACTTGCCGACGTACTTGCACTTGTTGAGGCTGACGTACTTGCTGAAGTGCTAGCCGATGTGCTTGCGCTCGTTGATGCGGATGTACTTGCTGATGTACTTGCACTTGTTGATGCGGATGTACTTGCTGATGTACTTGCACTTGTTGATGCTGACGTACTTGCTGACGTGCTTGCACTTGTTGATGCCGACGTACTTGCTGACGTGCTTGCACTTGTTGATGCTGACGTACTTGCTGACGTACTTGCACTTGTTGACGCTGATGTACTTGCTGATGTACTTGCGCTCGTTGAGGCTGATGTGCTTGCACTTGTTGATGCTGACGTGCTAGCCGATGTGCTTGCACTTGTTGAAGCAGACGTACTTGCTGATGTGCTTGCGCTCGTTGATGCTGATGTACTTACTGACGTACTTGCGCTTGTTGAGGCTGACGTACTTGCTGATGTGCTTGCACTTGTTGATGCAGATGTACTTGCTGAAGTACTTGCGCTCGTTGAGGCTGACGTGCTAGCTGATGTACTTGCACTTGTTGATGCGGATGTACTTGCTGAAGTACTTGCACTTGTTGACGCGGATGTGCTTGCTGACGTGCTTGCGCTCGTTGATGCCGATGTACTTGCTGAGGTGCTTGCACTTGTTGAAGCCGACGTGCTAGCCGATGTGCTTGCACTTGTTGATGCTGATGTACTTGCGCTCGTTGAGGCTGACGTACTTGCGGACGTGCTTGCTGACGTGCTTGCACTTGTTGATGCTGACGTACTAGCAGATGTACTTGCTGAAGTGCTTGCGCTTGTTGAAGCGGACGTGCTTGCCGATGTACTTGCACTTGTTGAAGCCGACGTACTTGCTGATGTACTTGCACTTGTTGAAGCAGATGTGCTTGCTGATGTACTTGCACTTGTTGAAGCCGACGTGCTAGCCGATGTACTTGCACTTGTTGAAGCAGATGTGCTTGCTGACGTGCTTGCACTTGTTGATGCGGATGTACTTGCTGATGTACTTGCACTTGTTGATGCTGACGTACTTGCTGACGTGCTTGCACTTGTTGATGCGGATGTACTTGCTGACGTGCTTGCACTTGTTGATGCTGACGTGCTAGCCGATGTGCTTGCACTTGTTGATGCGGATGTACTTGCTGATGTACTTGCGCTCGTTGAAGCGGATGTACTTGCCGACGTACTTGCACTTGTTGAGGCTGACGTACTTGCTGAAGTGCTAGCCGATGTGCTTGC
>NZ_JYOV01000005.1:0-152500 GCF_000963255.1 Streptococcus infantis
TGGAATATCTACAGTTGGTGTGATGGTTGCTTTACCATCTGTTCCTGCTGTAGCTTCACCAATCTTGTTACCATCTTTGTCGAACAATTCAACCTTAGTACCTGGTTCTGCTGTCACTTCAACTGGTGTCTTAGTTCCTGCTTTACCTGTTAGGTCTGTATCTACAACTGGTGTGCTTGGTTTCGCTGGTGTTGCTGCTGTAGCTACTTTTGGTGCACTTTCATCTGATGTTTGACCATCTTTTGTAGCTTTCGCTGTTACATTACCTGCTGGAATATCTACAGTTGGTGTGATGGTTGCTTTACCATCTGTTCCTGCTGTAGCTTCACCAATCTTGTTACCATCTTTGTCGAACAATTCAACCTTAGTACCTGGTTCTGCTGTCACTTCAACTGGTGTCTTAGTTCCTGCTTTACCTGTAAGGTCTGTATCTACAACTGGTGTGCTTGGTTTCGCTGGAGTTGCTGCTGTAGCTTCTTTTGGTGCGCTTGCATCTGATGTTTGACCATCTTTTGTAGCTTTAGCTGTCACATTACCTTCTGGAATATCTACAGTTGGTGTGATTTTAGCTTTACCATTTTCATCAGCTACGCCTTCACCAATCTTGTTACCATCTTTGTCGAACAATTCTACCTTAGTACCTGGTTCTGCTGTCACTTCAACTGGTGTCTTAGTTCCTGCTTTACCTGTAAGGTCTGTATCTACAACTGGTGTGCTTGGTTTAGCTGGTGTTGCTGCTGTAGCTTCTTTTGGTGCGCTTGCATCTGATGTTTGACCATCTTTTGTAGCTTTAGCTGTCACATTACCTTCTGGAATATCTACAGTTGGTGTGATTTTAGCTTTACCATTTTCATCAGCTACGCCTTCACCAATCTTGTTACCATCTTTGTCGAACAATTCTACCTTAGTACCTGGTTCTGCTGTCACTTCAACTGGTGTCTTAGTTCCTGCTTTACCTGTAAGGTCTGTATCTACAACTGGTGTGCTTGGTTTCGCTGGTGTTGCTGCTGTAGCTTCTTTTGGTGCGCTTGCATCTGATGTTTGACCATCTTTTGTAGCTTTAGCTGTCACATTACCTTCTGGAATATCTACAGTTGGTGTGATTTTAGCTTTACCATTTTCATCAGCTACGCCTTCACCAATCTTGTTACCATCTTTGTCAAACAATTCTACCTTAGTACCTGGTTCTGCTGTCACTTCAACTGGTGTCTTAGTTCCTGCTTTACCTGTAAGGTCTGTATCTACAACTGGTGTGCTTGGTTTCGCTGGTGTTGCTGCTGTAGCTTCTTTTGGTGCGCTTGCATCTGATGTTTGACCATCTTTTGTAGCTTTAGCTGTCACATTACCTTCTGGAATATCTACAGTTGGTGTGATTTTAGCTTTACCATTTTCATCAGCTACGCCTTCACCAATCTTGTTACCATCTTTGTCGAACAACTCAACTGTTGATCCTGGTTCTGCTGTCACTTCAACTGGGATCTTAGTGCCGGCTTTACCTGTTAGGTCTGTGTTCACAACTGGTTTCGCTGGTGCTGTGGTATCTTTGACTACAAAATCTGATAATGGTTTTTTATCTGTAGAACCGTCAGTGTATGTTACTACAAGATTTCCAGCGTTATCTTTTTCTACTGATTTAATCTTAGTCTTAGCATCTTCAGCATCTACAGTTTTACCTTTTTTGTCTGCAAAGTTGGCATCATCATTAGTTTGAGCATACTCAATTTGCAGTTTTTCTTTGATTTTATCTAACTCAGCGTCTGTTACCTTAGTTGGATCTGCTACTTCAACTTTATCAGCTGGAGCTGGAGTTGCTATATCGTATTTAGATGTTTGATTTTTAACTACAAATCGAACATATCCTGGTTTTTCTTTAGCGTTAGGATCTACATCTAGCGCTCTGTAATCAGTGTTTGAAAGTTCGCCATTGTTGTCTTTAGAAACGATAAAACTTGTCCACTCTTGACCAGCTTTAAGGTTTGTAGTACCAGTCATCTTGATAGTAGCTGATGTCTTATCTTCAGATACTGAACCTTCTCCAGTCACTGCGCCATTTTCAACTTTACCTGTTGTAAATCCATATTTATTCGCGTTATTCCATGAAACATCTCCAGGTCCACGTAGGTAAAGATCTTTAACTTCTTTTTCATCCGTACCTTTGAAAGTTAGATCAGTGTTTTCACCTGTATAAACATAGATTTGTTTATTAGCTTCATTTGAGTATGGAAGTTCAACTGTTGGAGCTACGTTTACAAATTCTGATAATGGTTTTTTATCTATAGAGCCATCTGTATAAGTTACTACAAGATTTCCATTGTCATCTTTTGTGACTGATTGAATCTTATTAGTTTTATCAGCTGGTGTACCTTTTTTGCCTGCTAAGTTCGCATCATCGTTGTTTTTAGAGTACTCAAGTTGTACTTTTTCTTTGATTTTAGCTAGCTCAGCTTCTGTTACGTTAGCTGGATCTGCTACAGTAACTTTTTCGGTCGGAGTTGCAATATCATATTTTTGATTTTGTGGCTTAAGCACGACACGGAATGCGCCTGGGTCAGTTGTAGTTGAGCCACCTGTGGCTTTATTCTCAATCAGTGCACCATCTGTATCAGTTGCAGTCGCATAACGCCATCCTAAAGGCAAACCAGCTGGATTTTCTCCCTTAGTTGCTGCAGTTAGTCTGTCTTGTGTCAAACCATCTGTCGCTGCCGGAGTACCTCTATAAGTAATGACTGCTGGTGCATCTGCTGTTGCGGGTGTTTCACTAGAGATAACATTTGCTTTAAAGCCATATTGAGTGTTGATGGTATCTGCTTCGCCAGCAACAGAACCAAAGTCCTTGTTACCTCCTTGTTTTACAGTAGCACTTGCAATTTTTCCGCTATCATCTTTGAACTTGATATCGAATGAGTTTTCTTCCCCACCGTATACATAAACTTCTTTAGTATCTTTGTTTGAGTAAGGAATTTCTACTGTTGGAGCTACGTTTACAAACTCTGATAATGGTTTTTTATCTATTGAGCCATCTGTATAAGTTACTACAAGATTTCCATTGTCATCTTTTGTGACTGATTGAATCTTATTAGTTTTATCAGCTGTTGTACCTTTTTTGTCTGCTAAGTTAGCATCATCGTTGTTTTTAGAGTACTCAAGTTGTACTTTTTCTTTGATTTTAGCTAGCTCAGCTTCGGTTACGTTAGCTGGATCTGCTACAGTAACTTTTTCGGTCGGAGTTGCAATATCATATTTTTGATTTTGTGGCTTAAGCACGACACGGAATGCACCTGGGTCAGTTGCAGTTGTGCCACCTGTGGCTGTATTCTCAATCAGTGCACCATCTGTATCAGTTGCAGTCGCATAACGCCATCCTAAAGGCAAACCAGCTGGATTTTCTCCCTTAGTTGCTGCAGTTAGTCTGTCTTGTGTCAAACCATCTGTCGCTGCCGGAGTACCTCTATAAGTAATGACTGCTGGTGCATCTGCTGTTGCGGGTGTTTCAGCATTGATAACATTTGCTTTAAATCCGTATTGAGTATTGATGGTATCTGCTTCGCCAGCAACAGAACCAAAGTCTTTGTTACCTCCTTGTTTTACAGTAGCACTTGCAATTTTTCCGCTATCATCTTTGAATTTGATATCGAATGAGCTTTCTTCCCCACCATATACATAAACTTCTTTAGTATCTTTATTTGAGTAAGGAATCTCTACTGTTGGAGCTACGTTTACGAATTCTGATAATGGTTTTTTATCTATAGAGCCATCTGCATAGGTTACTACAAGATTTCCATCAGCATCTTTTGTGACTGATTGAATCTTATTAGTTTTATCAGCTGTTGTACCTTTTTTGTCTGCTAAGTTCGCATCATCGTTGTTTTTAGAGTACTCAAGTTGTACTTTTTCTTTGATTTTAGCTAGCTCAGCTTCGGTCACGTTAGCTGGATCTGCTACAGTAACTTTTTCGGTTGGAGTAGCAATATCATATTTTTGATTTTGTGGCTTAAGCACGACACGGAATGCACCTGGATCAGTTGCAGTTGAGCCACCTGTGGCTTTATTTTCAATAAGGGCACCATCAGTATCAGTCGCAGTGGCATAACGCCAGCCTAAAACCAAACCATCTGGATTTTCGCCTTTAGTTGCTGCAGTTAGTCTATCTTGTGTCAAACCATCTGTCGCTGCTGGTGTACCTCTATAAGTAATAACTGCTGGTGCATCTGCTGTTGCTGGTGTTTCACTAGAGATAACATTTGCTTTAAATCCATATTGAGTGTTGATGGTATCTGCTTCGCCAGCAACAGAACCAAAGTCCTTGTTACCTCCTTGTTTTACAGTAGCACTTGCAATTTTTCCGCTATCATCTTTGAACTTGATATCGAATGAGTTTTCTTCCCCACCATATACATAAACTTCTTTATCAGCTTTATTAGAGTACGGAATCTCTACTGTTGGAGCCTCGTTTTGACGTGCAGGATTTACAACTACAGTAACTTCAATCTCACCTGACTCTTTACCTTGGCTATCAACGGCTTTATACTTAACTGTGTAAGTGCCTTGGGTATTTGTATCAACTGTCTTAGTTGCTGTGTTACCATTTACTGAAACAACTTCAGCATGAACCTTATCACCTAGGGTTGCTTGAGCATCATCTTCTTTATCTGCTACTGTCACAAGAGATGCAAGGTCAAGTTGAGCACCTTGAGCAACAGTTTTTTCGTTTCCTTCAACTGCTGATGCAATAGTTGGTGCTTGGTTTTCTACTGAGCGTGGTTCCCATCCAGCCACACTTGAGAAACCACCTTCCACCACGTTTGAGATAGATGATACTTCTGTACCAGCAATCTTATCAGCCATTGTAAGGACAATCGTATCTTCAAACTTACCATGTGCGTATGATTTTACAGTTGCCTTATCTGACTTCTGTGACACCCATGCAGCTGAGGCATTGTCACGTTTAACTGGAATCTCAACCGTTTGTCCTGCAGTATTTGTATAGCGCAAGTAAGCAATCCCTGCATCGTGAGGAACCTTAAGAGTCACCTCTTTTTGCCCTGCAATAACAGCATCTTGATTAGTAGACAAGCTTGAAGGTTCAACTGTTGTCATACCGACAGATACCGGTACTGTACGGCGACTACTTTCAGTTCCGTTCACAGTTTGACTCACCTGTACTATTTGACGTGGTTTAATAGTTGTACCATCACCTTGGTTGTTGTTCAAGGCTGTTGGAAGCTCTCCTGTAGTCCAGTTTCCATCGTTGTCAACAGTGACATTGCCGATATTTTGTTCACGACCATCAATATAAAGTTTGATAGTTGCCCCTGGAGTTCCTGTACCTGAAAGAGTGCTTGAAGTCGAAGCTACTGTCTGAACAGGAACGTTGACAGAAGTATTGGTCAAGTTTGGAGTTACGCTTGGTGTTGCAACCTGACTAACCAAGTGCTTGTCGTACTTACCTGAGATCGCATTCCAGTTAAATCTTGGTAGGTTCCCTGATGATTCGACACCTGCAAGATAAGAAATTGTTTGTGATGGGTCTTCAACCACTGTACGGTAGCGAACAGTAAACTTGCGAACACCTGAGTAAATACTTGTTTGAAGGACGTAGACCTTCTTGGAATTGCCCATAACACCACTCAAACCATCGACCTTATTATAGTCTTTAGATCCGGTAGAATTTTTCACACGCATCTCAAGTTTATTGCCATCGTCAATATACTGAACCCCTTCTGCGCGTGCTATTCCAGCACCAGACTCCTTATTTGCATCCTTCCAACCATATCGATTTATGTAGACACCGTCATAATCTGTAACAAAATTATAAGGATCCGATACGTTTTTAGGGATTGTGAAATACCAGTAGCCTCCTGGTTTATCATACTGGGCCTCATTAAAGGTCACAGTCCACTCAAGAACCGGGCGCCCCTGACCAGATGGGTCAGTAGGTACTGTTTTCCCATTGACAACCTCATAGTCATCTAGTTGTCTGTACTCGATCTTAGCACGTTGAGTTGGATCTCCACCATTTAACGTAGCCTGTCTATTTTGCCAGACATATTTAATATCTCTTCCTTCCATCGAACGATCTTGAGCACGTTCTTGTCCCGCCGCTCGACGGCTTCTTGACTTAGGTTGAGTGGCTGAAGTTTCTGTATTTTGGTCTGTTTCTTCAGCTTTTTCTTCTGAAGCCTCAGTCTTTTCCTCTGCTACTTCAGCTTTTTCTTCTGTTACTACTGTTGCTACTTTTTCTTCTTTGGCAGCAAGTTGAGCTACTGCCTCTTTGAGACTAGCAACCGCTGCATCTACTTGATCTTGACTAGCTTCTGCATTTGTCAAAACCTTTTGAGCCTGTTCAAGCGCTGTGTTTAAACGAGAAAGAGAATCTTCTGTTTTTCCTGTCTTGTCCAAGCCTTTCACTTCTTCAACCAACTGGGTCAAAGCTTCTTTGTTAACCACTTTGACTGTTGGTTTCTCTGCTACAACCGCCTCTTCAACTGCTACTGGTTGAGTTGCTACAGTAGCGGGCGCTTTATAATTCCCCACCTCTTCATCAGGGCTGGCCTTGCTATCTGAGTTGGTAGTGGTGGTTTCTACCTCCCCCTTACCAGCAACTGTATCCGCCTTAACTGTTGGAGTCACCAAAGTTGCCCCAACTGCAAAAACAAGCGAACAACCAAAAAGGAAGTGTTTTCCTTTTTTAATCATACGCCAATTCTTTTGAGTTGCATTTTTACGATTAAAATACATGACATTGTCTCCTTTTATAAAATAAAAGCATGTTTTCTACATACACTATCATTATACAACACCCCCGATGTATAGTCAATGAAAGGGTATTTATTTTTTTTTTTTTTTTGATTTTACTCTCTTTTTATACTAAAATTTTCTAAAGAAAATAATTCCGAGCATAATCTTTATTCTTTTTATAAATCCTGTGATATAATAGAGGGTAATTGAAATTTATCCCGAATATTCATAAACAGTATAGTATAGGAGAAACTCAATGAGAACATTATTAACTCAAAAAGAACAACGGCAATTAAGGATTTTAGAATATTTATTTGAAAATCCAAGCTGGATTCATCTGGACCCTTTAGCAGAAGCTCTCGATATCAACACTCGTATCATTAAAAGCGATATCAAGGAAATGCGTGATGTCCTCTCTTGCTTTGAAATTCAATCTTCAACCGCTGGTATCAGACTAGCTAATAATGGCAATCTAGGTATTGAACGAATTTACCGCCACGTTTTACAAAATTCTTCTAACTTTCAGGTATTAAAAGCCTTCTTTTTATTAGAAGCACCGTTTACCTACGAACATCTAGCCCAAACACTCGATGTTTCACTACCTGCACTTCGCAAGAAAGTCGCTGAGATTAACAGTGTCTTGCAAAACAATTACCGCTTCAAACTCAAGGTCACTCCAATCTCTATCATTGGTGATGAAAGAGACATCCGCTTCTTTTTCGCCCAGTACTTCCATGAAGCCTATGGTTACTTCAAATGGCCGTTTATTGATTCTAAGGAAGATATCGAAGGATTTGTTCGTTTCTTCCTAGATATAACAGGCTTCCCTGCCAACTATGCAAACCTATTTCAGATAGAAACACTAGTCGCTGTTAATTTGCACCGTTTTAGAATTGGTGCTACTATTCAAACAGCAGGTGATTCTTCAAGTGTTCTCCCTTTATATGACCAACTCTCTGAATTTAAGAACCAGCTTGAACCTCTGGCTAAGGGGCTGAACATTGAAATTAACCGTGACACTTTAGATCAACTGTTTTACTCTTATACCCAAGAAGGAATCTTCTTTACAGTTGAGGAATTCCTAGATGCACGATCAGTTGATAAACAAGTCAACCGATCTTACCACGCTGCCCGAGATGTCCTTGATAACTTAACACGTGAGTTTGGCGTTCAATTTTCAAATACAGATGAACTAGTCTGGCATTTGCACAACACCGCCCTTCTTGAACGTCAAGAAATCAACTCCGAATCCATCATTTCACACAACAAATCCTATGCTCTCAACAAAATTAAGAAATTTTTCCCTGAATTTTATGAAGCATCTGTTTTCGAAATGATGCGCTACAAGTCTAGCCTGGGACAAAAAGAACATGCCTATGCAGTTGTTCACCTTGTCTATACCCTTTTCACCCACGCTTCAGATTTGATGGAACAACTGTTAGAAGCTCATAGTAACATTCGTGTCCTTGTTTTGAGTGAGTTTGACTTTGCCCACCCTCATGCTTTAATCTCTCTTTATACATTCTACACCTCTAAAAATATCCAATTTGAAACTTGGGATAAGGAGACACTAGATGTTGATGAGATTATGAATGCTGGATATGATGCCATTTTAACAAACTTCGATATAGATGGACTAAAACATCCAAATCTAATCAATATCGGTCGCATGTCCAATCTTCAGGTTATTAACCAACTGAACACTATCTCAATTGGTAAACTTTAAGAAAGTCTATTGAAGAATAGATTTGCTCAGACATTAGAATCTTATAGAACAATTCCCATAACCTATAAAAGCGAAGATACCATAACTCTAACTATCGAAATTCTGGTATCTTCGCTTTTTACTATTTTGATTTTTAAAAAAGGAAATTTAGTGCTTTAAACCGAAAAGACTCTTTCTGCTACTTGTATAGTTTCTATTTCTCTATCCTTGCTTCGGCATCTGCCACTACTTGGGCAAGGCTGGTTTGGCTCAGCTCCTGCTCCATGGCGAGCTGAATCTTTTGTAATTTCTCATCTAAAACTCCATGGATATTTGCGCCAACTGGACAGGCTGGATTGGGATTATCGTGAAAACTAAAGAGTTGACCAGTCTTTCCTAGACATTCAACTGCTTGGTAAACATCTAAAAGACTGATATCCTCTAGATTTTTGATAATTGCCGCTCCACCAGTTCCACGCGCAACTGAAATCAACTCAGCTTTTTTCAGTTGAGACAAGGTCTTACGGATAATGACAGGATTAACTCCAACGCTACTAGCAAGAAAATCACTAGTCACCTTACTTTCTTTCCCTTTTAAGGCTATGATAATCAACATATGGGTCGCGATGGTAAATCGACTTGAAATTTGCATAAGGTTCTCCTTTTTCTATTAGACTAGTTCGTTTTTTTATATTTATTATATCTCTTGTAGTTGTAATGTCAAGAGTTACCACTCAGCCAGTCATCTAGTTCTGCATCATGCCCTTGACTTTGGGCAATTTCATGAAGTAGTTCCTGATTATGGGTATGGTGAATCCCATTAACCAAGCTTTCATAATAAACTTGGTAGTAGGGTAATTGTAACTCTTTGGCTAGTTGTAATTCTGCCTCAATATCATAATCAACCCGACGGAAATCGACATCTTTCAAGCCTTTTTCATCAAACTCTAAAATCATGTACTGAGCACGTAAGTCCTTGCGTAAATTTTCAGATAAAAAGAAGGGTTGCCCAATGGAACCTGGATTCAGGATGAGCTGGCCACCACTACCATAACGAAGAAACTGTTGATGGATATGCCCGTAAATGGCAATATCGCAGTCAGGATTGGTGACAAGACGGTCAAAGTCCTCTTGCTTTCCAAGATGAATCAGTTCTCGTCCCCAATTTTTATCAGGCAAGTGATGGCTAATCCCTAGCTTCAAATCTCCAAACTGACGATGCACTTGCAAGGGATAGTCCTGCAGTTCCTCAATCTCCTCAACACTGAGTTCTTCCATAATATACTGACACTGGCGCAGGAGATAACGATGACTGGGTCTACTTTCATCCAACTGACGATGGCAAGCGCGCCATAAGCTCTCCTCCCAATTCCCTAAAACTCTAAGGGTGATGGGTAAAGTGTCCAGTATCTGGAGAATATTTTTTCGTCCTGTTCCAGGCATGAGGATATCTCCCAAGAGCCAATACTCATCAACCTCCGCCTTCTGCGCATCTGTCAGAACAGCCTCCAAAGCTGTCGTATTGCCATGTATATCCGATAATACTGCGATTTTTGTCATATCTCTTCCTCTTAGCTTTTCTCTTTTTATTATAACAAACTCCAAGTCAAAGTCAAAAAGCATCTATATTCCTATCGTTTTTTACTTTACTTTTTTAGTGAAAAGGAATACAATGAAGGTAATAAGAATGAGGAGGTTTTTGCTATGGCACAACGTTATGAAAACATCATGGTAGCGGTTGACGGTTCTAAGGAAGCTGACTTGGCTTTCATCAAAGGGGTTCATTCAGCACTGCGTAACCAAGCAAAACTAACTATTGCCCATGTCATTGACACACGTGCTCTTCAAAGCATCTCAACATTTGATGCCGAAGTTTACGAAGAATTGCAAGTCGAGGCCAACGATTTGATGGCTGAATACGAAAAACGTGCAAAAGATGCTGGGCTCACAGACATTAAAGTTGTTATTGAGATGGGAAATCCTAAAACTCTCTTAGCTAAAACAATTCCAGATAAAGAAAAGGTTGATTTGATTTTGGTTGGAGCAACAGGACTCAATGCCTTTGAGCGCCTGCTAGTTGGTTCTTCATCAGAATATATCCTACGCCATACCAGCGTTGACCTTCTCGTCGTTAGAGATAAGGATAAAACTTTGTAATAAAAACAGAAATGAGGTTGGGATTTTTCTCCTAACCTCATTTTTTTATAAACTATTGATGTCGTAGTTGAAACTAGGAACTCAAAACATCATTCCAGGCTTCCTCTGCGATCGCCTATTTTTTATCTTCTCTTTCCTTATGGCGCTCATAGGCCTTTATCTGGCGCTCAATCTCCTTTTTAATAGCAGGTTCTGGAGCGTATTTTTCTTCCCAGTCATCTGGTTTTAGGATCTTGTGGGTCACTGGATCAAAATGAGCTTTTCCATCAGGGAATATTTTACCCATATTTGCTTGATGGACAATGTCAAAAATCCGCTCTGGATCCACCCCCATCAAAACAAAGCTACCATAGGTGAAGTACAAAGTATCAATCAAGGCATCTACTTGTCCTACCAAATCTTGCTTAGCAGGTGTCTTCTTGACTACTTTCTCTGCTGCTTGATCAAGAGCTTGGTGTAACTGTCCTACTGCCTGTTCAAAATCTTCTTCAGAAGAGCTAGCAGCTCGGACAAACTCCACCAACTCTTCTATCTTAAATCCTGCTCTATGGGTGGCTCCTTCTAAGTCCCAAGCTTGAGGCTCCTCTTGAGTTCGTTCATCCATCATGTGGTGGAAGGTCTTGACCTTATTAAAATGGTAATCACGACTGACAAAGACTTTTTCTGAAGCCAGAACACCAAAATGCTCTAAAGCTTTGTGAATCCCATCTTGCTGGTTGCTGGTTGTGATATGCTTAGCGACTTCTTTGACACTGCTACTACCATTGCCCATAGCGACTGACATCCCAACACCCGCCAGCATCTCTAGGTCGTTGTCCGAGTCACCAAAGGCCATGACTTGATTGAGATCAAAACCATACTCTTTTCCGACTCGGCGAATGCCTTCTAGCTTGGAATTCCCTTGGTTGATGACATCAGCCGCAAAAGGATTACTACGAGTCAATTTCAAGTCTTGAAAATCAGCTGCCGCTTTTTCAGATTCTTCTGGTGTCATTAGCATCAAAACTTGATAAATGGGCTGATTCATCAACTGAAGCAAGTCTTCTTCCTTCTGAGGAACGACCTTACTCACCATTCGATTAAAGGAATGACTAACTGTACGGGTCAACATAGAGGGAACAAAACGACTCACTCTTTGCGAAAAAGAACCAAGACCAAAAGACATGATTTTTGAACCCAGCATGGCATCCTTAGTCCCCAAAGCAATCTCCTTGCCCTCTTTTTTAGCATAGGCTATCAACTGCCGTAAATGAGATTTGGAAAGAGGACTTGTAAACAAGACTCTGTCTTTATTAAAGATATATTGGCCGTTATAGGTTACAGCAAAATCCAGATCTAAATCTTCCATTAAATCCTTAACAAAAAAAGGTCCTCGCCCTGTCGCTACTCCAACAAGTACTCCCTGTTCCTTTACAATCTTAATCGCATCCTTAGTGGATTTCAAAACACTCTTGCGATCGTTGACCAGTGTTCCATCGATATCAAAAAAAACAGCTTTGACTTCCATCCTACCTCAATCTCCCCTTTTGTGATACAATGATTATACCACATTTCAGAAAGAGTGAGTAAATCATGCCTAAGAAAATCCTTGTTTTACATACGGGTGGTACTATTTCCATGCAAGCCGATGACTCTGGTGCTGTTGTGACTAGTCAAGACAACCCTATGAATCATGTATCCAATCCACTTGAGGGAGTTGAAGTCCATGCTCTCGACTTTTTTAATCTGCCAAGTCCCCATATTAAACCCAAGCATATGCTGGCCCTCTATCAAAAAATTAAAGAGGAGGCTGATTATTATGACGGTTTCGTGATTACACATGGGACAGATACCTTGGAGGAAACTGCCTATTTCCTTGATACTATGGAGGTTCCTCACAAACCGATCGTGCTAACAGGGGCCATGCGTAGTTCCAACGAGCTTGGAAGCGATGGCGTCTACAATTATCTCAGTGCCCTTCGCGTAGCGAGTGACGATAAGGCTGCTGATAAGGGTGTCTTGGTCGTGATGAATGACGAAATTCACGCTGCTAAGTATGTGACCAAGACGCATACAACAAATGTTAGCACCTTTCAAACGCCGACCCATGGCCCTCTTGGGCTCATCATGAAACACGAGATTCTCTACTTCAAAACAGCTGAACCCCGTGTTCGTTTTGACCTTGATAAGATTCAAGGCTTGGTCCCTATTATCCCTGTCTATGCCGGTATGACAGAAGAACTCCTTGATTTACTTCCCGTTGACCAACTGGATGGACTTATTATTCAGGCTTTTGGTGCTGGAAATGTTCCCAAGGAAACAGCACAAAAATTGAACGCCCTTATCCAAGAAGGACTCCCAATCGCCTTGGTCTCTCGTTGTTTTAACGGGATTGCCGAACCTGTTTATGCCTATGAAGGTGGTGGCGTTTGCCTGCAAAATGCTGGTGTCTTCTTTGTCAAAGAGTTAAACGCTCAAAAGGCTCGTCTCAAACTCCTCATTGCTATCAATGCTGGCCTCACAGGAGAGGAATTACGAGCCTATATGGAAGGATAATACTCTTCGAAAATCAAATTCAAACCTCGTCAACGTCGCCTTGCCGTACTCAAGTACAGCCTGCGGCTAGTTTCCTAGTTTGCTCTTTGATTTTCATTGAGTATAAAAAAGTCGGTGAGATAGAAATTACTAGATCAAGTCTTGTTTTCTAGTCACCCCGCAAGCCTTCTACCATCAACTTGATGCTTGAACTATTGACCAAAAAGTTTTTGCTACTAAAAGGCGAGGTCGGGATTTTTATCCCGACCTCTTCTTGTTAATCTTTACGAGTTGAATGACGTTCAACTAAACCATGTGGCAAAAGAACTTCACGTTCTTCTAACTCTTCCTTATGCATAATCTTAGTCAACATACGCATACTAATAGCACCAAGATCATACAAAGGTTGCGCAATGGTGGTTAGGTTTGGACGAGTATAGCGTGCGATTTGTGAATCATCACTGGTGATAATTTCAAAGTCTTCCGGTACAGAAACTCCCTTGTCAGCAAGTCCGTTCAAAACACCTGCTGCTAGTTCATCTCCTGTTACAACCGCTGCTGTTGCTTTAGAAGAAATCAAACGTTCTGCCAAGACATAGCCATCATCATAACGGTATTTTGATTCGAAAACAAGGCCTTCACTATAGTTAATTCCCACTTCTTTCAAAGCATCTTTGTAACCAGCCAAGCGAATCTTACCATTAATATCATCCACTAATGGTCCACTAACAAAGGCAATTTTTTTGTTTCGCTTCAAAAGATGACGGACTGCATCAACAGTAGCATGTTTATAGTCAATATTGACACTTGGAAGCTGGTGCTCCACATCCACTGTTCCTGCAAGAACCACAGGTGTGCGTGAGCGTGAAAACTCTGAGCGAATCTTCTCCGTTAAATGATAACCCATGAAGATAACGCCATCCACCTGTTTAGAAAAGAGAGTATTGACCACAGATACTTCCTTTTCATCATCCTCGTCGCTATTGGCAAGGACGATATTGTATTTGTACATCTCCGCGATATCATCAATCCCTTTAGCAAGGGTAGAGAAATAAGTGTTTGTGATATCTGGAATAACAACTCCAACTGTTGTAGTTTTCTTACTTGCTAGACCACGAGCTACTGCATTAGGGCGGTAGTCAAGGCGATCAATGACCTCTAGAACTTTCTTACGGGTGTTTTCCTTGACATTCTTATTGCCATTGACAACACGACTGACAGTCGCCATTGACACTCCCGCTTCTCGGGCAACGTCATAAATTGTTACTGTATCATCTGTGTTCATTCCGTTTCCTTTCTACTTTGAAAATTTTGTTTTCATGATTCTACTGTTCTCATTTTACCACTAATTGTAAGCATTTTCAAGCATTTGATGAAGATTCGTTGAAAAAATTTCAAAATCATTCTCATATTTTTAAAGGTAGTTGACTTTTCTTGATTTTTCTAGCAGTTTGCAGTATGATAATAAGAAAATCAATCAGGAGATAGGGATGGCTTTTACAGATTCTCATAGACGATGCGCCAGTTTCGGTGTGGTGACCAATTTACCCGACGATGTTATCGATTCAATCTGGTATATAATCGATCATTTTTTAAAGCATGTTTTTGAGCTAGAAGATGAATTGGAATTTCGACTTTTGAATCATGAAGGCTCCATCACTTTTCGTTTTTCTAGTCAACATCTACCAACAACGATTGACTTCGACTTCAATCATCCCTTTGACCCACTCTATCCACCTAAAGTTCTGGTCATGGATATGGACGGAAAGGAAACCATTCTCCTACCAGAAGAAAATGACCTATTTTAAAAACTCTAGTCTCCTCTATCTACTTAGGGAAACTAGAGTTTTCTTTTTGCTAATAAATGGAACGACTGACTACTATACCACTTGGTTTGGTGTATTCTAAGTCAAGATAATCCTGATAAGTTCCTGGGACGATAAATCCTTGGGGGCTGAGAATGTCTGTTCCAGCTTTACCCACGATAGAGTCAGCTAATAAAACACAATTTGTGCTGAGAACAAAATAGGTCTTAAACTTGGACGAACTGAACTTATAAAGAGTGGCATCAGCCTCGTGTTTCAGCTGATAAGAGTAGGTATGCTTGATCTCCCCTTCTCTTCTTTTCATGAGTTGAGAACTTGGTTCCCAAGGAATTAAGAGTTCTTCAATTTCTCTCAGTTGTTCTTCTATAGCTTTTTTCTGTTGCTCAGACAAGCTTAAGCCATAGGCAAATAGAGTTTTCTGACTTTCTCTCTTACAGAGTTCGATGTATTTCTCTTTATTGGCCTTAAACAAAACTCCATCCCCTATCATCCCAAATAAACGTTCCGAGTGCGGATCATAAGAACCATAGGAAATAACCTGACCTTGATAGCAGATATCCACATGCCCCATGGCTAAAAAGAATGATGATTCTGAAGCATGGATAAAAATTTCCATATCAACTGTCTGGTCATTCTTTCTCTCTGAATGTACTTCGCTTTCTTCCGTCTGATGAGTAGATAACATTTCATTCCATCGTCGTAAAGTGCTGATTGGAATCAAGGCTGTCATGAATATAGGCAGTGTCATTCTCATTCTGCGCTTCAGCTTGGGATTACTTCTCCCTTTTTCGAAATAGAAACCATCCCTGACACTACTCGCTCCCAACATGATTAAGTAAAAACCTAACAGGAGCAACTCAAAATTTGTCGCATCATGAAAAGGGGAGATACTATAGAGACCAAATCCCATCATCCACAAAGCATCAAATAAGTAATTGAGCCTCGGATGGATATGATTATTTCGGTAAATCAACCAAGTAATCAGACTGATTAGACCTGTAAACAGTTGATAACCTCCGATAATCATCACAAGGAGATAGAGAGCTATTCCTTGCAGGATGACTGAATCAAATAGGATGACTGCAAGAAAGAGCTTGGCTAGTGTTACAAAAATATTTTCTCTACGGGATTTCTCCTGAAACCATCGTGTCAATAAATGCCAAACAGCCGACAAAGAAAAATAACCCATCAAGAGTTGATAACCAAGTCTCGGTACAATCTGCCCAAAACAAATCAAGAGAAGACCTAGGATAATAGCTAGCATTCCCTCCCCTAGACTTCTCCATTTACTATAAGTTTCAGAAAACTTAGGCATTTTCTTTCTCCAATTGACGATACAAGTGGCAAATCGGTTGTTTCAGCGTTGGATGAATAAAATGCGGAGCTATTTCCTGTAAAGACTCTAAAACAAAGAGGCGCTCAGCAATATAAGGATGAGGCAAGATGAGGTCGTCTGTATAGATGACTTGGTCCTCTACAAAAAGCAAATCCAGGTCAATCAAGCGAGGTCCCCAATGCACCTCTCTGACCCGTCCCATTTCTGCCTCAATAGCCAATAAGGTTTCTAACAAGATTGGAGCTGGCAACCAGGTTTCCACTTCAATGACTTGATTGGCAAAACTATCCTGCTCCACACCACCCCAAGGTTCGGTCCTAATCACACTAGACTCTTTGAGAATGTGGATGCCACGAGCTTGCATTTTGTCAATCGCTTGCTGGAGATTAGTCATCTTATCCCCCATATTGCTTCCTAAAGCGATAAAGGCACGCTGTTTGCGACGGTGGATGGTTACTGAACAAGTATCCAGCGGAAGATGGATAGGTGCCCAAGGTTTTTTTAGTTCCAGCTCAATCTCTTGAACGATAGGGTAGGTCTCAAAAGTACGCTCTACTAGTTTGTAGGCTACTGTTTCAATCAGGTCTTCGCTTTCTTCCTGAAACCAAGTCGTCCATTGCTGGCAAAGTTCTCCGTAATGGACAGAAGCAGTTAAATCCAAGTCTGTCGCAGCCTTGGTCATATCATAGGATAGGGTGGCTGAAACGACAAACTTCTGCCCCAGTTCCTTCTCACTAGGAAAGAGTCCATGAAAGGCGAAAATTTCTAGGTCTTTAATTCGCAGTTGATCCATAACTAGTCCTTTCTAGAAAAATCCGCTTGACGCGGATTTTTTATAGTCCCATCAGACGATAAGCCTGATCCCGAAGATCCTTATCTGTCTCAAATAGACCACGAGCTACTGTAGTCAAGGTCGCAGTTCCTGGTTTTCGAACACCACGCATACTCATACACATATGCTCTGCTTCAATGACAACAAAAGCTCCCTTAGCACCCAAATACTCCATCAAGGCATCAGCAACTTCGATATTCAAACGCTCTTGAATCTGTGGCTTTTTAGAGTAAACTTCCACAGTACGAGCTAACTTTGATAAACCTGCTACACGCCCATCTGGGATATAGGCAATGTGAGCTCGACCATAAAATGGTAAGAAGTGATGTTCACACATGGTATGGAAAAAGATATCCTTTTCCACTACCATATTGTCATCGATAATCTCAAAAGATTTTGACAGGTGCTCTTCAGCAGTTTGCCCAAGACCTGAAAAAATCTCTTGGTACATACGAGCGACACGGGCTGGTGTTTCCTGCAAGCCTTCGCGATTTGCATCCTCACCAACTGCCTCGATAATCATTTTTACAGCTTCTTCAATCTTTTGTGTATCCATTCTAATTTTTCCCCTCCATTAGGTAGGCTCTCACTTGGGCTAAAAAGTATAATGAGCCCGTGATAATCCTAACTGTTTTTTTCTCTTCATTTTCTGATAATTTTTGGTCTAGAAATTCTTGCCAATCTTGGTAGTTGAGATTTCTAGAATCAGACATCTCTTTCAAGACTTTTTCATCCGTCGCCCGACTATCCTCAAAATGAGTTAGCGTAATCTTAGTACCGGGCAAGGTTTCTAGCAAGTCCAACATATCCTCCAAGTCCTTGGTTTTGATACAAGTAAAGAGGATTTCCTTCTGATAGTCCGTAAAGCGTTTTTTCAAGGTATCCAACAAGGCCTTGATGGCATGAGGATTGTGTGCTCCATCCAAAATCATCAAGGGTTCTCTAGAAACAACTTCCAAGCGTCCAGGCCATCTTGTTTCTTCCAAAGCTTGAGCCACTAAAGCATTATCTGGCAATTCTCGACCAGTCGCTTGGCAATAGCTATCTAACAAGGCCAGCGCCATCCCTGCATTCTCTATCTGGTGCAAACCAAGCAATCCTGTTTGGAAACGACCTTGTCTAACAGCACTTGTATAGTCAAAGACCTCTCCAGTCACAATACTCTCATGATGGCTTACCTGATAATCTCTTCCATAAAAAATTCTAGCAGCCTGTTTTTCCTCTGCAATTTGGTCTATCACAGCCAAGGCTTCTGGGACAATGTGACCAGTCACTAGAGGAATTCCTTGTTTGATAATCCCTGCTTTCTGCTCTGCGATGGCTTCTAGACTGTCACCCAGTAGGGCTACATGATCCAATCCTATGGTCGTGATCCCTGTTAGAATGGGTTGACAGACATTGGTACTATCCAAAAGTCCGCCCATACCAACTTCCATAATCGCCACATCGACTTGTTCAGATGCAAAATAGTCATAGGCTATGGCAGTGATAATCTCGAATTCTGTCGTTCCTTGCAAGGCTTGAGCATGCTCTCCTTCAAGTAGTGAACGATAATCCGCCATCAAGGACTCTAATCTTGCTTCTGGGATAGATTTCCCATTAATGGCAATCTGGTCGGTATAATGAATCAGATAGGGTGAGCTAAAGACTCCAACTCTTAGCCCCATCTTTTCCAGCATATTTTTCAAAAAGGCTATAGTAGAGCCCTTGCCATTGGTTCCTCCGATGTGGATAACCTTAAGCTTAAGATGGGGATTGCCTCGTAGGGCTAATAGCTTCATCATTCTCTCCAAACCAAAGTGCGGTTGGTCTGTCCGATAGTTAGCTATCCACTGATTGGTTTCGTTTTTATTCATCTTACTTATATTGTTTCAAATCTAAATTTTCCGCATGGTCTGCTAGACGGATAGCAGACGCAATTTCGACTGCCATCTTGTGGCTGGCTACATCGTGCACGCGCACCACTTCAACACCTTGTCTAGCAGCAATACTGGTTACATGAGCCGAAGCCGTATCACGATTGCGGAAGCCAGCTTCAGTATCTGGATTTACTTCAAATCCATTTTCTTCTAGAATATTGATGACAAAGCGCTTGCGTGAGACTCCTAAAAAGATAGGATAGCCCATCTCGTGAAGCTTATCAAGGTCACGTAGGAGGATGAGATTTTCCTTTTTGGTCAAACCAAAGCCAATCCCTGGATCCAGCATGATGTTTTCTTTCGAAATCCCTGCTTTTTCCGTTCTTACTAGAGCACGATCAAAGAAAGCTGTCATCAATTCTTCAACTGATAGTTGTTCAAATTCAGCCAAGTCTTCCTTTGTAAAAGTCTCTCCAAAGCCAAAATGAGGAAATATGAGTGAACTAGGGTGCTGAGGGCGTGCCATGACTGGATTGAACATGATGACCACCTGAGCTTCAGTCTTAGCAACCACCTCTGCCATCTTCTCATCACCCATGAGGCCTGTAATGTCATTGACTATATTGGCACCAGCCTGTAAAGCTGCTTCTGCCACCTGACTCTTCCAAGTATCGACCGAAATCAGAACATCACTTTCTTGACGAATAGCCTGAATGACTGGAACCACACGCTGGATTTCCTCTTCAATCTCAACATAGCTACTTCCAGGTCGAGTAGATTCTCCACCGATATCTAAGATAGTGGCACCTTCAGCTATCAATTTTCGAGCCTGTTTTAAGGCTTCCTCAATAGCAAAAAATTGGCCTCCGTCAGAAAAAGAATCTGGGGTGACATTGATAATACCGCAAATAGCTGTTTTTGTAAGATTCTCTCTTTTTTCCACGATTATCACTCAAATTTCATTTAGATTGGTATTCCTCTATTTTACTGTTTTTTTTGGATTCTGTCCAATTATCCCTCGGTACTCCCAAACTTTAAAAGAGCGCAAAAAAAGGAGAACCTGAGTCCTCCTTTTCTATATTCTTATTTTTCAGTCAAAGCTGCAAGCCCTGGAAGAACTTTACCTTCGAGAAGTTCCATTGAAGCTCCACCACCAGTAGAGATCCATGAGAACTTGTCTGCACGTCCAAGGTTGATAGCTGCGGCAGCTGAGTCACCACCACCGATGATTGATTTAACGCCTGGTTGTTTCACGATAGCGTCCATCACACCGATTGTACCAGCTTGGAAGTCAGGGTTTTCAAATACACCCATAGGTCCGTTCCATACAACTGTTTTCGCACCAGTCAAAGCTTCGTCAAATTTAGCGATAGATTTTGGACCGATATCCAAACCAAGGAATCCTGGGTCTACTGCTTCACCTTCAGTGTCTTTCACTTCAGTGTAGTCAGCAAATGCATTAGCTTCTTTTGAGTCAACTGGCAAGATCAATTTGCCGTTTGCTTTTTCAAGAAGAGCTTTCGCAACATCCAATTTGTCTTCTTCTACAAGTGAGTTACCGATTTCGATACCTTGAGCTTTGTAGAATGTGTAAGTCATACCACCACCGATAAGAACTTTATCAGCTTTTTCAAGCAAGTTTTCGATAACACCGATCTTGTCTGAAACTTTTGAACCACCAAGGATAGCCACGAATGGACGTTCTGGAGCTTCAACAGCTTCTTGGATGTAAGCAATTTCGTTTTCAAGAAGGAATCCTGCAACTGCTTTTTCAACGTTTGCTGAGATACCAACGTTAGATGCGTGTGCACGGTGAGCTGTACCGAATGCATCGTTTACGAAGATACCATCTCCAAGTGATGCCCAGTATTTACCAAGTTCAGGATCGTTTTTAGATTCTTTCTTACCGTCAACATCTTCAAAACGAGTGTTTTCAACCAAAAGAACTTGTCCATCTTCAAGAGCGTTGATAGCTGCTTCCAATTCAGCACCACGAGTTACACCTGGAAGGAAAGTAACTTCTTGACCCAATTTAGCAGCCAAGTCAGCAGCTACAGGAGCAAGTGATTTACCAGCTTTGTCTGCTTCTTCTTTTACACGTCCAAGGTGAGAGAAAAGAATCGCACGTCCACCTTGTTCAAGGATGTACTTGATAGTTGGAAGAGCTGCAGTGATACGGTTGTCATTAGTAATCACGCCATCTTTTACAGGAACGTTGAAGTCAACACGAACGAGAACTTTTTTCCCTTTCAACTCAACGTCTTTAACAGTCAATTTTGCCATTTGGAAAGACTCCTTAATTTTTTTTACGTGTTAATTATATCACAAAATCAATAAAAGAGATAGCAAAACCTTAAACTTTTATCCACAACAATTTTTCTCGATTAATTAAGGACAGTGCATGTAACTACGACAGAATACTCTACCATTTTTATTCTCCTCCCCTATACAAAAAGATTTGACACTTAAAAGTCAAATCTTTTTATTATATGAAGTCAGTGTTAGATACACTCTCTATCTTAATCTTCTTTTTTCTTTTGAGTGAGTAGTCCAAAGCCACCTAGAACTCCGACCAAGCCAAGGGCTAGGAGGTTTGCATCTACTTCTGCACTTGTATTTGGAAGTTGTTTTCCTTCAGTCTTTTCAGCTTGTACTTGTACTTCTGCTTTTGCTGGTTCTTGCTTCGCCACTTGGCTTACTTGAACTGGAGAAACGGATGTTTCAGTCTTAGGTTCTGTTTTTGTAGTTTCCTTCTTAGTATCTTGAGTAGCTGGAGCAGGTGTAACTGGTCTGTCACCTGGTACTTTAACTACTTTTGTACCGACTTCAACAATTTCAGTTACGGCTTCCTTGAGAACTTCTGTCCCCTTAAGATTGCGATGTCCTTCAGAATCAATCTCCACAAGGTTTCTACGAAGGCCTGCAACTCCTACTTGAACCAAGCGACGTTCTCCTACTGGGAGGCTAGGATTTACTCGTTCTTCATGTCCATAGGCAAGAACTTTTTCTTCCACAACCAAGCTTGGTTTCTTAACTTCTAAGACTTTTGGACCGTCAAGCGGTTGAGTGCTACTTTCAATCTTAGTACCAACCTCAGTAATCTCTGCCACTGTTTCCTTGACGACTTCTGTCTGAAGAAGAGTACGGTTGCCTTTGGCATCCACTTCAATCAAATGACGGATTTGTCCTTCTGCACCAGCCTGAACGACTCGACGTTCACCCAACAAGAGGTCTCCTGACGGACGTTCTTGACGCTCGAATGCTTGAGTTTCTGTCTCAACCACTAATTCAGGTAGTGCTTCAACTGTTGGCGCAGTTTCACCTTCTTCTAGGCTACCCACATGATGGCTTTCTTTAACAAGGAGTTTTTTATTGAGTTCTTCCTTGAGGTTTGCAAATGCTTCTGGAGTTGGCGTTTGTGAAGATAACAAAGCTTCAGCTTCCGTAATCAACTCAGATTGAGGATCTTTTTCAATGACGGATTCGAGCAAGCTTTCCAATTCTTCTCTAGCAGTTTGATAACGTTGATTGCCATCCAATTCAGTACCTGCTTGTTTCAAGTCATTCAAGGCTTGGTTGACTGTTTCTTGACTAGCATCATGATTTTCTAAAATCGCTTTTGCTGCATCAATCTTCTCAACTAGAGCTGCTTGTTTTGCTGCATCAGCAAATGTATAAGCTATTGTTTCTTTGCGTCCTTGAGCAGATGTGATTTCTTGTTTCAGATATTCGTCGTTGACAGCCGCTTTAGGTGATACTAGAACATCAAAGTCGACAGTTTGTCCTTGATAGTGTAACTGAAGTTTTTGACGGCCTGTTTTTTGAGCATTATAGCCTGTAATTTCAACTCCTTGGTCTGTAAAGTTATGTTCAGTCTCCGTTTCATCATCATACAAGACCTTGAAACGTCCTTCTGATAAGTCAAGAGTATCGCCTACAAAGTAATCAATTTTCGGTTGCTTGCTAATATACAAGGCTGCGACTTCTTTTGGACCAGCTTCTTCACCGGTGACTTGAACCTTGAAGCTTCCTGCAACTGGAAGACCAAGATAGCTCACTGTCAACTCTTGTTCACCATGGTGATGAGCATCGTAGCCATTAACAGTAACACCTGCATGACTAAGGTTGATGACTTCGTCTGCTTCTTCACCCTCGTATTTGACACGAAGGAGACCACCTTTGAGATTCAATTCCTCACCAACTTGATAAGTTGTCTTTTTAGGTGCCACTTCTAGACTGACAACCTTAATCTTTCTCTCATCCTGAGGAATCGTTACAGCAAGGGTATTACTGATTTCTTTACCTGGCAATTGTGTACGGTAGTATAGAAGGCTCGGACGTTTTTCAAAGCTCAATGGATCTGTCGCCAAATCTCCTCCAACTGCTGTATTTAAGGTAGCGATTGGAGTTTGTGAATCTGCCTTGTCATAGACTGTGATGGTAGCCCCTGCAGGAACTTCTGAGAAGCCAAGCTGAATCTTATTGTCCGTTAGGACACGAGCTGCCACTTTAGCCATTGGAATGTTTTGACTCTCCGTATCAAGAGCTTCATACATCTTCCAGTTGTAGATACGGATAGCTTTCCATGGTGTTCCATTGTCAGACGTGATGACGTTCAAGCGCCAGTCTTGCGCAGTGATTGGGCTATCAAGGGTGATATCTGAAACATGGGCTTTATTGCCACGAACTGCTTTAGCTAGTTTCCATTCTCCAGCTTCATCCTTGTAGTAGAGGTCGAAGTCCTTCGTATTCATCAAGCCGTCATTAACAGATTCTCCACCAGCACCTGCATGGTCCATGACCCATCTAACGACACGGCGTGGTTGTGTCAATCGAATATCAACGCTACCACTCAACTGAGCAGAAGACCATTTATCAGATAGGCTGGTGATCGTACCATTCAACATACCTTCGATACCTTCGCCGCCTTCTGTATTTGGGAAGGTACTTCCGATAACAGTAGCTCCTGGAACGATGTTTTCAGCTAGAGGTCTTGGAAGACTTGTGTCTTGGACAGTCATTCCCCAGTCAAAGTTTGTAGTTGCTGCTTCAGAACGAAGGCCATTCTTCCCAACTGCAACAACCTTCAACTCTTGACTAGTACCAGTTGCACTAGCTGAACGGCTAACTTTTGGTAGGTAAATCGTAGTTGCAGATGAACCTGTCAATAGACGCCAAGCATCGCCATCCTTCTCATAAACTTCATAGAAATCAGCATCTTTATTACCAGTAAATTGGACAATGGCTTCCGCTTCTTGGGCATTTTTGAGAGATTGTTTGGCTACTTTAAGAGCAGTTGGAGCCTGAGGAGCCTCTTGATTATCTGACACAGTCAACTCACCCAAGTTAAATTGATAATCCTTAAGGGCAGCAGTATTTTCGAAAGTAAGCTTGATACCGTAAATGGTCTGACCTGCCAAGGCACTCAAGTCAAATTCGTCTTTTGTCCAATCGTCAGATAGAGTCAGTTCTTTACGAGCATTCTCACCACCATAAGTATAGTTTTTCTGAGTGGCAAACTCTACATAAACCTTGCTTCCCTTACCACCCTTATGGGCAACCCGAAGTTTTGTTTTATCCGTCACTTCCAGTTTTGTAGAGTAAAGACGAACATCTTGGTTGGTATTTTCGGCTAAATCACCCGCAAACTTGAGTGAATTTCCGCCATTGTAGGCATCTTCAAAATCGTAATCAGCTTGGAGCTTAGCTCCTGATGATGTTTGCCACCAACGCCATGTAGGCAAGATATCTGATACAGAACGATAGTTCCACTCAGAATCCTTGGAAACTTTACCGTCCACAAACCATTTTTTACCATGTCCTGTGTTAAAGGATGTTGTAAAAGTACGGCCTACTGCTGGTGTGCGGTCAGCTACGAGGTTGGCAATCCCGTACCAGTCCTTGTCATCTGGTTTTTGGCCAGTTGGATCTCCTTGGTAACCTGTGAAGAAGATATTTTCATTCTTGTGATAGTCTTCTCCTGTCTTCCCAAGACTCGTGATAGTATCTGGGGCAAAAAGTCCAAGTGATAAGCGAAGTTTGCCATTCTCATCAAAAAGGGCATCCCATTTCACTTTTGTCTTGTAAGAACCACCTTGTTGCAATTCCAAACCTGCAAAAACATCATACTGACTGCGTCCTAGCCATTGCGCCATTGTTACAGAGTAGTCATTTTTCTCTTTAGTCCAGTTAAAGTTGGCAAAGAAGTGATCTGCAGGAACCCTGTCCCCTTCTTTTTGCATGAATGGATAGTTGTATTCACCAAGTCCATCTTCGTGATAACGACCATATTCATAGGTCATGGCGTCATACCATGAATACTTGACAGGATGGTTGACTTTAGCAGCATATTCCTTGGTATAAAGCATGAAGTCACGCATTTTCTTACCAAGAGGCGTTACGATATCACCTGTTGTTTCTTGGTTGATAAAGTAACCATCAAAGCCGTAGTATTTAGCCAAATCAACCAACTTGCGAGCGATAGGGAATGTTCCGTCTTCGTCTTGTTGAAGGGCTGCAGCAAATTTTTCTTGGTCTGCAATACTGTTAGACCAGTTAAAGAACAAAGTTCCTAATACAGGAACACCATTACGGTGACCAGCATCAATCACGTCTGGAGTTGGAACAAGCCCTTCCCAGAAGACCATGGAATTCAAGTATTGCCAGTAGTCAAAAGCATAGGCCTTAAACTCTTCACCACCTACAGAAGCGTGGTCTTTGGCCTTAGAGTTGGTATTGGCAAGAGCTTCAACCTTGGCATCCTTATTAGCTTTTTCATTGACAACATGTCCACGATAGCGCTTGGCTAGTTCTACTGAAGATCGGTTAATAGCATCGTCTTCACGGGCACCTGGTTCCCATTTCAACAAATCTTCCCAAGTGTCAAACTTAATTTCTTTTGGTCGAAGACTTTTTTCTTCTTTTTTAGGAACGTCAGAGACTGTTGCTTTTTCTTCTGGCTTATTTTCTGTGGTAGCAGGCGCTTCTTCAGCCTTAGGAGTTTCAGCAGCTGGACTAGTTGCTTCCTTATCACCTGCAGTCAACTGATCCAAGGTTGGCTTTTCTTCTGAAACTGGTTGCTCACTTGCCTTGTCTTCCCTCTCTTCTAGCTCTTTCAATACTTCTGGTGCTGGTGTAGTTGCTTCTGCTGGAGCAGTGGTTGACGGTTGCTCTGAAGCTACTGCTGTAGTTGTTCCGTTTTCTGGAACGACAGACTCTTCTGCCAAAACTGGGCCTGCAAATAGAACTGAACCAATCATCAATGAGCAGGCACCCACTGACAATTTTCGAATACTATAGCGACAACGTTTTTCAAAAAATGGATTCTTCATCTTTTTCTCCTTTGACTTCCTCTTGAAAGTAAGCGCTTTATTTTTGAATTAAAAAAGTAGCTGTTCCAAAAAATACACAGAACAGGTCATTTTTATTTTACGATATTTAGAAAAAGAGTCAACACTAGCCCTTCAAGAACTATAAAGAAGTGAAGAATTAATATAAATTAGACAATCATCTGCCATTTTTCGAATTAAAACAACATTTTTCTCAAAAAAGAGCATTTACTACTTGTTAGATTTACTTTTATCCTTTAAAATAGAATGGGAGAAATTCCGCGATTATTTTTCGGAGGAAAAAGAAAATGTCCATTAATTGGCAGGAAATTATTTTTCACTTTTTAGGTGGTCTGGGACTATTTTTGTATAGTATCAAGACCATGGGAGACGGTTTGCAACAAGCTGCTGGAGACCGCCTTCGTTATTACATTGATAAGTACACAAGTAATCCCTTCTTAGGGGTCTTAGTGGGGATTGTCGTCACTGCCCTCATCCAGTCAAGTACAGGTGTAACGGTTATTACGGTTGGACTGGTTAGTGCTAGTATCCTCACCCTTAGACAGGCCATCGGGATTATCATGGGAGCCAATATTGGAACGACCGTAACGTCCTTCATCATCGGTTTCAAACTTGGCGAGTATGCCCTACCCTTGATTTTCCTTGGAACCATGTTCTTATTCTTTACAAAAAACCGTACTGCAAATAATATTGGACGTATCCTTTTTGGTGTGGGTGGTATCTTCTACGCCCTCAACCTCATTAGTGCTGGGATGAGCCCTCTTAAAGACTTGCCTCAGTTTAAGGAATACATGGTTACCTTGGGGCAAAATCCTATCTTGGGAGTTGTGGCTGGTGCTGTCATTACCGTTCTGATTCAGGCATCTTCTGCAACCATCGGGATTCTACAAGGTCTCTATGCAGGTGGATTCCTCGACCTCAAAGGGGCACTACCAGTCCTATTCGGAGATAATATCGGTACAACCTTAACAGTTATTATCGCAGCAGCCGGAGCAAATGTTTCTGCTAAACGGGTTGCAGCAACACACGTTACCTTTAACGTTTTAGGAACCATCCTCTGCTTGATCTTGTTAGGCCCATTCACTGCGATGATCGAGTACTTCCAGGCACTACTTCACCTCTCACCTGAGATGACGATTGCCTTCTCACACGGTGCCTTCAACGTAAGTAATACCATTGTACAATTCCCATTCATCGGTGCCTTGGCCTACTTTGTTACTAAGCTAATCCCTGGTGAAGACGAAGTTGTTAAATACGAACCTCTTTACTTGGATGAACAACTCATCAAGCAAGCCCCTTCTATCGCCCTAGGAAATGCCAAGAAAGAACTCTTGCACCTAGGAAACTATGCGGTTAAAGCATTTGACCTTTCTTACGACTACATTATCAATTCTAATGAAAAAGTAGCTGAAAAAGGACACAAGACAGAAGAAGCTATCAACACAATCGACGAGAAATTAACACGTTACCTCATTAGTCTATCTAGTGAAGCATTGAGTCAAAAAGAGAGTGAAGTCTTAACCAACATCCTTGACTCTTCTCGAGACTTGGAACGTATCGGTGACCACGCTGAAGCTTTGATTAATCTTAACGACTACTTGCAACGCAAGAATGTTCAATTCTCTAACTCAGCCCTAGAAGAGTTGGAAGATATTTACCGTCAAACAAGCGATTTCGTTAAAGATGCTCTTGAGAGTGTTGAAAACAATGACCTTGAAAAAGCTCAATCTCTTATTGAACGCCATGAAGCCATCAACAAGATGGAACGCGTCCTTCGTAAGACACACATCAAACGCCTCAACAACGGCGAATGTTCTACCCAAGCTGGTGTCAACTTTATTGATATTATTTCACACTACACTCGTGTGTCAGATCACGCTATGAACCTTGCTGAAAAAGTTTTGGCTGAACAAATTTAAGATAAAAAATGCTTTGATTCGAACGAATCAAAGCATTTTAAATAGTTCTCCAATCATAATGGAAGAGGCAGCTGCGCCCTTGTACCTAGCTTCTTCCTTTTGGATATAGCTGGCCAGATTGACTAACTCTGGCGCAGGAGTCTTGGGATTCTTGAGAAGTTCAAGTGTGACTAGCCCTGAAAGTCGGACTGCTAGCAAGCGTTCATTGGTGCTGGGCAACTGCTTAGCAGTTTCTAGGAGTGCAGCCACTAAATCTTCACTCAAGTTTTGACGGGCATGATTGTAAAGGTCTCGTATCAAGGTTTCTAGGTTTGGTTCTTCCATACCTATCACCTCCATCTTTTCAGTTTAATAATTTTTGATCAAATCTACAGTAGAGCGATCTAATTTTTTAACCAAGGCTTGTAGGAAAGCTTGAGCTTCTAAGAAGTCATCCATGGCATAAAGTGTTTGGTGTGAGTGGATATAACGAGCGCAGACACCGATTGTTGTAGATGGAACACCACCATTTTTCAAATGAGCTGCTCCTGCATCTGTACCACCTTTTCCACAATAGTATTGGTATTTGATTCCAGCTTCTTCAGCAGTTGTCAAAAGAAAATCTTTCATGCCTGGGAGAAGCAAGTGACCTGGATCGTAGAAACGAATCAAGGTTCCATCACCAATCTTCCCTTGACCACCATAAACATCACCTGCTGGTGAGCAATCCACTGCAAGAAATACTTCTGGATCAAATTTTGTTGTAGATGCATGGGCACCACGAAGTCCAACTTCTTCTTGGACGTTAGCACCAAGGTAAAGTTCATTACCTAGTTTTTGACCTGACAAATTTTCAGCCAACTCGCTAACCATGAGAACACCGTAACGGTTATCCCATGCTTTTGAGATAATATTTTTTTCATTAGCAGTTAGGATTGCGCTACTATCTGGAACAATTGTGTCTCCAGGACGGATACCAAAACTTTCAGCCTCAGCCTTATCTGCAAAACCACCATCAAAAACGATATCTGAAATAGCTGGCATGGTTGGTCCACCTGTGCCACGAGTCAAATGTGGAGGAACTGAACCTGAAATTACTGGAATCTCACGTCCTTGGCGAGTAAAGAGTTTAAAGCGTTGGCTGCTGACAACCATAGGGTTCCAACCACCAATGCTGACTACTCGGAAGGTCCCGTCCGCTTTGATTTCACTAACCATGAAACCAACTTCATCCATGTGAGAGGCTACCAAAACACGAGGTGCATCGACTGCTTCTGAATGTTTAACCCCAAAAATACCACCTAAGCCATCAGTCACAACTTCATCCACGTGAGGTGTTAATTTTTCACGAAGATAAGCGCGAACAGGTGCTTCATGACCTGAGATAGCGGAAAGTTCTGTTACTTCTTTGATTTTAGAAAATAATGTTGTCATTTCTATCCCTTCTTTCTTTCAACCATTTTACCACTTTTTATAGGAGAAAGGTAGTGGAAATCAACATTTTACCAAGTAACTTACTCTTATAACAATAAAAGAATCACAAATGTGATCCTTCTTCTCTTGTATTTCGCTTTAATGAAAAGTAGTCTGGTACTGGATCTTTACCCGTTTCAGACCAAGGATGGCAACGTAATATCCTAGCCAAGCCCATCAAAACTCCCTTGAATCCATGTTTTTCAATTGCCTGAATCATATAGTTTGAACAAGTAGGCTCAAATCTGCAAGACGGTGGAAAGGCTGGCGAGATAAAGCGTTGGTAAAAGCGCACTGGCGCAATTAAGATTTTTTTCATTATTTATTATTTGTTACAGCCATGGTGTGTAGTTGGCTGATTTCTTTTTTATTGAGACGGCGTGATTCTCCTGGACGAAGTCCTGTCAAGTCTAGATGTCCAAAACGTGTCCGAGACAGTTTATCTACTTGGAGACCGATAGCTTCAAACATTTTTTTAACCTGATGGTTACGTCCTTCATGGATGGTCAACTGCACTACTGAGCGATTTTTGACTGGATCCACTTTAAGAATCTCATAAACAGCCGGCTTGGTTTTCTTGCCATCAATCTCAACCCCTCGAGTCAAGGGACGAAGATTTTCTTTGTTGGCAATTCCTTTCACACGCGCAACATAGACCTTGTCAATCTCATTACGAGGGTGAATCATCTCATCTGTAAAGTCCCCATCATTGGTCAAAATCAAAACTCCAGATGTATCCCAGTCCAAACGTCCCACAGGGTAGATACGCTCTTTGACATTGGGTAAGAGATCTACAACCGTCTTACGTCCCTTGTCATCTGTCACACTGGAAATCACTCCGCGTGGTTTGTTAAGCAGATAGTAGACCTTTTCTTCGTTATAGATGGGTTGACCTTCAACTTCGACCTTGTCGCCTGACTTGATGGTCGTTGCTAGTTCACGAACCACTTGGCCGTTAACCGTCACCAATCCTTGCTTGATCAACTCTTCTGCTTTTCTCCTACTGGCCACACCTGCGTGGGCAATATATTTATTGATTCTCATCTTCTTCTATCCTTTCACCAAATAATTGGCTTTCTTGTGTTTGAATGTCAAGCTCATCAATCACGGGCAATTCTTCCAAATGGTTAATGCCCATGTAATCTAGGAAATAATCCGTCGTTACATAGAGATTAGGACGTCCAAGAACCTCTTTTTTCCCGTCTTCTTTTATCAAGTCAAAGGCTTGCAACTTAACTAGCGCTCCACTTGAATTAACCCCCCGAATAGCATCGATCTCTATCCGTGTGATAGGCTGCTTGTAAGCAATGATGGACAGGGTTTCAAGGGCAGCTCGAGATAGGCTCTGGTTGATGGGTGCCTTAGAGTATTCTTTCAAAATGGCTGCAAATTGAGGCTTGGTTACCAATCTGTAGGCACCACCTGTCTCAATCAAGTCTAAACTGGAATCCTGGTCTTTTTCATACTTTTGGGCTAATTTTTCTAGACTCTGCTGAATCCCAGTCGGTGGCAAAGAGAGGAGCTCAGCCAACTGGCGAATCCTTATCCCCTCTTCACCCGCTACAAACAAGAGCGCTTCTATTTCTGCTAAAGTACTCATATTTCCTCTCTATCAAGATCGACTCTGCTCTACTTGATTTTCCTCATTCTTTTTCAGGAGATAGATATCTCCGAAACTCTCCTCTTGCACGAGGATCAGTTCCTGAGTTTTGATTAACTCTAGGGTTGCCAAAAAGAGGGTAATAACCTCTTGAACATTCTGAGCTTCCTTGAAAAAATCTTGCAAGCATAATTGCTCACCTTCAACCAAGGCTTCTCGGACGATAACCATCATATCCTCAATCTTATACTCATCTCGCAAGATCGTTGTGTGACTTTGCGAGAATTCTTCCTTTTTCTTGGCCAGCAAGTTTGAAAAGGTTAAGAAAAGATCGATTGTGGTCTTATCATGAACAAGTTCAGCATCCTCATAAATCAACTCTGTAGGTGCTTTTGAGTAATACTGAGCTCGTTCTTGATGCTTGGCTTCCAAATGCTCACCCAAGAGTTTAAACTTGCGGTATTCTTCGATCTGAGAAAGGAGGTCCTGCTCCAGATCATCCTCTAGGTCCGTCACTTCTGCAACCTTCGGCAAGAGCTTGCGACTCTTGATTAGCATGAGTTGGCTAGCCATGACCATGTATTCGCCTGCCACTTCTAAACGCATAGCTTGTAAGGTCGAGATATAGGCTAGATATTGCTCGATAACCTCTGTAATCGGCACATCATAGATATCCATCTGGTACTTTGAAACCAAGTGCAAAAGAAGATCCAAAGGCCCTTCAAAATCTTTTAATTTAATATCCATTATCTAAATTTTTCTAAGGTTAGGACTGTCTTTAAGCCCAACTTTTTGGCGATTTCGTACAAGTCAACCTTTTCTTCGATTTGTCTTAGTATAAACTGTTCTCTCAATCCTTGAGCCGATAAGTCTGGGAAACCTTTTTCTTTTAGAAAGGCCTCTAACTGTCGGAAGGCCCACTGACGCGAGTAGGGTTTCCCAGCTTTTTCAAAGAGGTAGGTCTGTCCCATCAAGGGCTCTAACTCTGCAAGCAATTTTGTGGGAAGACTCAAGATTCTTTGTTGAGAAGCTTTATTGATTCTCAATACTTGGAAATCTAGGTTCACATCACTCGTTTTTAAGACTAGAATTTCACTTGGTAAGAGGCCCAATTCCACTATCAATAAGGCCAACAAGCGTCCCTCTGGATAGGCACTTTCTTGCCAGAAAGAACTGAGGTCTAAAAGTTCTGACTGAACTTGCTTTTTCTCAGCCTGTTTAGGCAATTCTAAACGATGAAAGGTAGCAATTTCCCCCTTCTGGTATAAAAAGTAAAGAAATTGATTGCAAGCAGAAACCTTACGCTTTTGGGCACTGATTTTAAACTGAGATAGTTGAGCTTGGTAGATTTTTAAACTTGTCTCAGAAATTCGTTCTCCAATAAGATCTAAAAACTGCTCCAAGTCATACTTATAGGATTGCTTAGAATTTACAGACAAACCTTGTTTTTCTTCTAAAAATGCTGAAATTCCTTCTCTCATTTGCTTCGAATCTCATATTCCTTACTAAAATCATGCAAGAGAGCATTGACAGCCTTAAGGATTGATTTCCGTGTGATAATGCCTTGGAAAATACCTTCCTTATCAACGACTGGTAGGAAAGACTCATCCACTAACTTATGTAAAACATCCGTCAGTGTATAGTCTGGACTGACAACTGCTACGTCCTTCTTGGTCATGTGTACGATATCCGTATCTGACATGGCTTCCTGACTCAAGCCCTGCTCCATCTGGTAGGCCAGAATGTCTCTAAGTCCAATGGTTCCGACAAATTCTTTCTCATCAGTCACTACTGGCACTCTGGTATAGGTCATCTGGCTAAGGAGGAGAGTTGCATGATCTGCATTGTGGGTATCAATGAGCACAGCCAAATTTTCAGCAGGAGTTAAAAAGGTTTCCTCTTGCTCCAGTAAAAACTGTTCAAACTCTTTGGCAATCATCGAGCAAACTCCTTGGATAAGCCTGGATAGACCTCATGGTTTCGTGTCAAAAAGTCCACTTTAAAGTAGCTATCATCAATCTCTACACGGGCGTAAAGACATTCTCTGATAGTTCCACGTGGTTGACTGATAGAACCAGGATTTAGGAAAAGGGTCTTCCCTTCCATCCAAGCATTTGGAACATGCAAGTGCCCATAAAGACAGATATCTGCATCTTCCTCTTGAGCCCAAAAATCAAGCTTTTGGAAATTGAAGTTAATATCAAACAAATGTCCATGAGTCTGGATAATCTTGGTAGGACCCAGTTGAGTCACCAAACGTTCTGGATAGTCTGAATAAAAGTCCATGTTTCCTCTGACTACTTGGATTCCTTCCCAGAGTGGTGAATCTGGGCGAAGTTCCGAGTCACCATCGTGAAAAATGGCATCAACTTTCCCCAGATAGCGGTCACGGATTTCCTCTACAATCAAGCTATCTCCGTGGGAGTCACTCATTACAATGATGGTTTGCTTTGCCATGATGGAAATACCTCCAAAAGTTTCTTAACGGCTAAGGCACGGTGGGATTGACTATTTTTTTCTTCGAGGGTTAATTCAGCTGATGATTTACCGGTTTCTCCTACTAGGAAGAGCGGATCATAGCCAAAACCATTTTCACCCTTAGGTTCAAAGTTAATGTAACCTGGCCAGTCAGCTTCGACAACCAAGCTTTCCTTACCTGGGCTAGCTACGACCAAGGTTGTGTGGAATTGAGCTGAACGGTCCTTGAGTTCAAAAACCATGGCTAATTCGTGCAAGAGTTTCGCATTATTTTCTTGGTCAGTTGCGCCGACTCCTGCGAAACGAGCTGACCAGACACCTGGGAGACCACCAAGCACATCGACTTTGAGCCCAGAGTCATCAGCTAAAACCATCTTACCTGTTAATTGGGAAATAGTTTCTGCTTTGAGGCGAGCATTTTCTTCAAAGGTCATACCCGTTTCAGCAACTTCAGGCAGGTCTGGATAATCATTGAGATTTTCTACGTCATAACCCAGTTTGTCAAAGATAGCACGAAATTCCTTGGTCTTCCCTTCGTTACGAGTTGCAATCAACAAGGTTTCTCTGACTTTATTTGTCTCGAAAAAGTCTTGAACATTGACTCCTTCTTTAGGCAATTCTACATGCAGAAGTTGTCCGTTTTCCACTAAGAGCAAGGCACCTTGACGTTGAATGACTTCCAAGTTTCGGTCCACTTCTTGATTGAGAATATCCACCACAAAAGAGAGTAAGCGATAGGCTGAACCATATCGTAAAACAGTGACTGAAAGTGGAAATCCTCGCTCCTCATCTCGAAAGATTTTGGCCAAATCAAATAGCGGAAACTCTAACTCATCATCCGTCAAAGTCCGAATGCCACCAAAAACACTGTAGGATCCAACATACCAGTCTTGGTCATCCTTGTATTCATAAATTTTGTTTGTCATAATGTTACATGCTCCACATGAATCTCTTTTTCCAGCCACTCTGCTCCTATCTGGGCAAAACTTTGGCTATTTGCAGTTGTATAAAAACGGTGTTGAAGGGGCGCCGCATCTCGGCTACGGTTAATCTCAAAGTAATTGAGCAAGACTGAGATATCACGTACACACTCAGCTCCACTATCGATCAGCTGAACCTTAGGCCCCATGACATTTTGGATGATAGGTCTGAGGAGTGGATAATGAGTACAGCCCAAAATTAAGCTATCTACTTTTCCGACTAAGGGACGCAAAGTTTCATAGACAACTTTCTTGGTCACACTTGTCGATAGAGCACCTGACTCGACCAAGGGAGCAAACTTAGGGCAGGCCAAGCTTTCCACATGTAAATCTGGGTCTAGATCATGAATCTTTTGTCGATAAATATCTGATTTTACCGTCATCGGGGTTCCAATCACACCGATCTTCCCACCTTGACTCGCTTTGATAGCTGCTGATGCACCAGGCAAAATCACACCCAACACCGGAATATCCAACTTAGCTTTAATCTCTTCCCAAACGACTGCCGTTGCTGTATTACACGCAATGACAATCATCTTAACATTCTTGGTCAAAAGAAAGTTGACCAGTTGCCAAGTATATTCACGAATCTGCTCAGCAGGACGGGGACCATAAGGAGCCCGTGCCGAATCTCCAATATAGACGATTTCTTCATGGGGAAGCTGGCGCATGAGTTCACGTACAACCGTCAAACCTCCAACGCCCGAATCCAAAAAACCAATCGGTCGATTATCCATACAGTCTTCTTTCTAGTATTTTTTCTGATTGATAGTTCATTATTATTCATTTCTTTCTGGAATCTCTGACAGACTGGTCAGTTTCCAACTGTCTCCTTCTTAATCATAATCAAATATCAATAGAATGCAAGGAAAAAGTCTTGTCTCTAAATATCAGTCAAACATAGTGAGAAGTCTGGAACTTTCATCCCAGACTTTTCCTATTTATTTCTTTTTATTGTTAGCAAGGGCTGCTTTTTGTTGGCGAATGATTTGGTGGTAAACTTGTTGTACCTTGGCTTCACTAGGCTTTTGACCGTTTGCACTCAAGAGAGTACGAACTGCTTCTGCGTTCAAACGTGGGTTATCCGCAAATTCTTTTTCGATTTGCTTGCGCACCAAGTACATACCTCCAAGAGCTCCTCCTAGAAAAGCCAAAAGAATCAATACAATTGCTAAAATAAGGTTCATAACATTTCTCCTGTTTCTTTTTGAATCTTCTATATTATACCATAAAGTCCTACGCCTGACTAGTTTGAGTTACGCTTTCAGATGGCTAATTCCTCATATTTCATTTCATATCTAATCATTTTTAAGTTCGATTTTTATAAAAAAATAGAAGCACTAAAATTTGGTAAAAAAAGTCCATTTACCTTGTAAGCCCTTGCAATAGTTTTGTTTATTTGTTATATTAAGATTATCTGAAAAAATCACACATATTTCTGCAAGACTTATTTTTTTTAAAAAAAGAATGTATGCGCTTACAGATTTAAGAAAGGAGAATTTTGTGGATAAAAGATATTGGGAAAAAGCCTGTAAGTATAGCATCCGCAAACTAAGTGTCGGAGCTGCCTCTGTTTTACTTGGTGCTGTTTTTTTAGCAGCACAGGGTGTTGCTGCTGATGGTGTCGAGATTACGGAAAGTGAGGCAACAATTACTGAAACCTCTGCTAAACCGGATACGAAAGTAGAGGAAGTTCTTGCTTCTAACACAGAGACTCAACCTATAGCTGAATCAGCTGAAAAGCAAACAACCCCTGAGGCAGAACTACCTCAAACTAGTAGTCAGTCAGAGACAAGTGCAACTACCGCCCCTGCTGACAATAAGGAGAGCGAGAAGCCAGAACTTCCTGTGAACAAGCAAGAACATTACGAATTACATTACAACCAACCAACTGCTCCTTCCTATGATGGATGGGAAAAACAAGCCCTCCCAGTCGGAAATGGGGAAATGGGTGCCAAGGTTTTCGGACTCATCGGTGAAGAAAGAATCCAGTACAACGAAAAAACACTTTGGTCTGGAGGCCCACAGCCAGATAGTCAAGACTACAACGGAGGAAACTACAAGGACCGCTACAAAGTCTTAGCCGAAATTCGTAAGGCCTTAGAAGACGGTGACCGTCAAAAAGCCAAACAACTAGCAGAGAGAAATTTGGTTGGGCCAAACAATGCCCAATACGGTCGCTACCTAGCCTTCGGTGATATCTTCATGGTCTTTAATAACCAAAAGAAGGGCTTGGAAAATGTTACTGACTATCATCGTGGCTTAGATATTTCTGAAGCTATCACAACTACCTCCTATACTCAAGACGGGACAAGTTTCAAACGAGAAACCTTCTCTAGTTATCCAGATGACGTCACTGTTACCCATTTGACTAAAAAGGGAGATAAGACGCTTGATTTTACCCTTTGGAACAGCTTGACTGAAGATTTGATTGCTAATGGAGATTATTCTTGGGAGAATTCTAAATACAAACAAGGGACTGTTAGCGTTGATTCTAATGGTATTTTGCTCAAGGGAACTGTCAAAGACAACGGTCTTAAATTTGCCTCTTATCTTGGTATCAAGACAGATGGACAAGTCACTGCTCAAGATGGTTATTTGACTGTTACGGGAGCAAGTTATGCAACACTGCTACTCAGTACCAAGACCAATTTTGCTCAAAATCCGAAAACCAATTACCGCAAGGATATTGATGTAGAAAAGACTGTCAAATCTATCGTCGAAGCTGCTAAAGCCAAAGACTATGAGACTCTGAAAAATGATCACATCAAGGATTACCAAAGTCTTTTCAATCGTGTTCAATTAAACCTCGGCGGTAGCAAGTCTAATCAAACTACAAAAGAAGCTCTCCAAACCTATAATCCAACAAAAGGACAAAAACTAGAAGAACTCTTCTTCCAATACGGACGTTACCTACTAATCAGTTCTTCTCGTAACCGGACAGATGCACTTCCAGCAAACTTGCAAGGTGTCTGGAATGCTGTAGATAATCCACCTTGGAACTCAGACTACCACCTCAATGTCAACCTACAGATGAACTATTGGCCTGCCTACATGAGTAATCTCGCAGAAACAGCTAAGCCAATGATCAATTATATCGATGACATGCGCTATTATGGCCGTATCGCTGCTAAAGAATATGCAGGTATCGAATCCAAAGAAGGTCAAGAAAATGGATGGTTGGTTCATACTCAGGCGACACCATTTGGCTGGACTACTCCTGGTTGGAACTACTATTGGGGTTGGTCTCCAGCTGCCAATGCTTGGATGATGCAAAACGTCTATGACTACTATAAATTCACCAAGGATGAAACTTATCTTAAAGAAAAGATTTATCCAATGCTCAAGGAAACAGCCAAGTTCTGGAATTCCTTCTTGCACTACGACAAGGCTAGTGACCGTTGGGTTTCTTCTCCATCCTACTCGCCAGAACATGGAACTATCACGATTGGGAATACCTTTGACCAATCTCTAGTTTGGCAGCTATTCCACGACTATATGGAAGCAGCCAATCATCTGAAGATCGACCAAGATTTGGTGACAGAAGTGAAGGCTAAATTTGACAAGCTCAAACCACTTCACATCAACCAAGACGGCCGTATCAAGGAATGGTACGAAGAAGACAGCCCACAATTCACTAACGAAGGCATTGAAAACCACCACCGCCACGTTTCCCATCTAGTTGGTCTCTTCCCAGGTACTCTATTTGGCAAGGATCAGCCTGAATATCTAGAAGCTGCACGCGCAACCCTAAATCACCGTGGAGATGGTGGAACTGGTTGGTCTAAGGCCAATAAAATCAATCTCTGGGCTCGTCTCCTAGATGGAAATCGTGCCCACCGTTTGTTGGCAGAACAGCTCAGATCTTCAACCCTAGAAAACCTCTGGGATACCCACGCGCCTTTCCAAATCGATGGTAACTTTGGCGCAACCAGCGGTATGGCAGAAATGCTCCTTCAGTCTCACACAGGCTACATTGCCCCATTACCAGCCCTTCCAGATGCTTGGAAAGACGGTCAAGTCTCAGGCTTAGTCGCTCGTGGTAACTTTGAAGTCAGCATGAAATGGAAAGAGAAAAATCTTGAAACGCTATCTTTCCTTTCTAATGTTGGTGGAGACTTAGTCGTAGACTATCCAAATATCGAATCTAGTATCATCAAGATTAATGGCAAGGAAGTTCAAGCTAGTCGCCTCAAAGATAACCGTATCCAACTTGCGACTCAAAAGGGGGATGTCATTACATTTGAAAACTTCCCTGGACGAGTGACTCGCTTATCAGCCCTTCGAAAAGATTCCGTCACAGCCGAACTCGACTTTAACACAGTTGAAGGAGCAAGTCATTATGTCATCCGACGAGAAAGCAAGGATGAAAACAGTCAAACTCCTAGCGTTCGTGAGTTTATCACCAATCAAACTCACTTCATCGATCGCTCAATTGATTCAAGCCACGCTTATACATACACGGTTCAAGCAGTTTTGGGAGAACGCTCAACACCAGTTTCAGATCCTGCCTCCATCGATGCCTTCAGTGAGTTGATGGATGACCGTGACAAACGCATCCAGTACGGCTCTGCCTATGGAAACTGGGCTGACTCAGAACTTTTTGGTGGAACAGAGAAATACGCCGATATCTCAAATGGAAATTACTCCGATAAGGATGCGACTGCAACTATTCCTTTCAATGGACCTGGTATTGAAATCTACGGACTCAAGTCATCTCAATTGGGACTTGCTGACGTTACAATCGATGGCAAATCTGTTGGAGAACTTGACTTCTATACAGCAGGAGCAACTGAAAAAGGTGTATTAATAGGACGTTACACAAATCTTTCTTCAGGTTCTCACCTCATGACCATCACTGTTAAGCGCGAGCACAAAGGACGTACAAACGAGCGTGCAAAAATTTCTCTCGATTACTTCAAAGTCTTCCCAGGCCAAGGAGCAACTGTTGAGAAAATCGACGACCGTGACCCTCGTATCCAGTATGGTTCCATGTTTAAGGATTGGAGCGATGCAGAACTCTATGCTTCTACAGAAAAATACGCTGACATCAACGCTGATGATAGCCTTGCTTCTGAAGCCACTGCAACCATCCCATTCTCTGGAACAGGTATCCGAATCTATGGATTAAAAACGGCATCACTAGGCAAGGCACTTGTCACACTGGATGGAAAAGAGATGCCAGCCCTTGACTTCTACACTCCAGGAGCGACTGAAAAAGGAGCTTTGATTGGTGAATTCACCAATCTAGCTGATGGTGATCACGTCCTAACTTTGAAAGTAGACCCTAATTCTCCAGAAGGGCGAAAGAAAATTTCTCTTGATTCCTTTGATATCTTAAAGGCACCATCTGTGTCTCTCGATAGCCCAAGCCTTGATCCTATTAAGTCCAAAGATAAGACTGTTACCTTAACCCTACCAACTGGTAATTGGGATGGAATCGCTGTGACCTTCCCTGGTATCAAGGATCCTCTTCTACTCAGAAAAGTCGATGATGACCATCTTGTCACATCAGGTGAACAAACTGTTCTAACCATTAAGGATAACAAGGTCCAACTAGACATTCCTGAAACTACAGATCGTAAAGCTGGCAATCCGATAGAAGCTTATGCTATCCAAGGAAAAACAATAAGCAGCTCTGTTGTAACAGTATTTCCTAAGGATGAAACCAGTCCAGTGGAAGAAAAAATCCAAACAAGTAAAGGGGATGAGCCTGCTCCAGTAGTAACCATTCCTGAGTACACAGATCCTATTGGTACTGCTAGTGATCAGGAAGCACCTACTGTGGAAATTCCTGAATACACTGGTCCTATCGGAACTGCTGGGGATCAAGAAGCACCTACTGCGGAAAGACCTGAATACACTGGTCCTATCGGAACTGCTGGGGATCAAGAAGCACCTACCGTGGAAAGACCTGAATACACTGGTCCTATCGGAACTGTTGGAGATCAGGAAGCGCCTACTGTGGAAAGACCTGAATACACTGGTCCTATCGGAACTGTTGGGAATCAGAAAGCACCTACTGTGGAAAGACCTGAATACACTGGCCCTATCGGGACAGGTAGTGGTCAAGCCGCGCCAAGTAACACAGTTCCTGAGTTTAAACTCAAAGTATTGAAAGACAAGACTACAAGAGTTCAAGTTATTAGTGGAACAACTGAACTAGGAGGCGCAAGCTACCTCGACAGTCAAAAAGTTGAAAATAAAGAACTCTTGGGCAAGAAATACGATGCTTACGCTCTTCAACTCAAGGATAAAGATGGACAGCCAGTTCAACCAAAAGGTGCTGTACTCGTTCGACTACCAGTATCCGGTGATATTCAAGAACTCTATCAATTAACTTCAACAAGTGAATTAAAACCACAAGAATTCACCATTCGAGACGGTATGATTGAGTTTATTACTTTTGACGTGAGCACCTACGCTATTGTTTACAAGACAGAAGACTCAACTGTTAAACCTGTTCCAGCTCATACGGAAGAAAGAAACCTAGAAACTACAAAACCATTGGTTGAAAGTAATGAAGCCAATGATCAGGTCTCTACGAATGACAAACAACTCCCAGCCACAGGTGAACAAGCTAGCCCTCTCCTCTTTATGGCAAGTCTCAGCCTAGCCTTATCGGCTACCTTCTTACTAAAAGGTAAGAAAGATTAATACTCTTCGAAAATCAAATTCAAACCACGTCAGCTTCGTCTTGCCGTACTCAAGTACAGCCTGCGGCTCGCTTCCTAGTTTGCTCTTTGATTTTCATTGAGTATAAACATTGTCCCCCTAGGAATATTGATTTATTCCGCTATAAAAAAGGATGGAAAATCATTCCATCCTTTTTCAATTTCAATAATATACTTCAAACCAAATCCTGTTCACATCTTTTGCAAATGATTTGATGGGGTAGATTATCGATAGAACAAGTCTTGATGTTCTATCGTTTTTTTTACAACCACTACTTCCGTTTTCTTGCGATTAGGTGAATAGGTGTCCCTTCAAAGACAAAGGCCTTGCGGATTTGATTTTCGAAGAGTATAAATCAATGCCTTCCGCCTTTAGATTTCCCTAACTCCCGTCTCAAACGAAACATTTTTTTGAAGAAGATGTAGTCTAGCCAGTCACTGCCTAGAGATAGGACTATCAACAGCAACCAAACACCCCAAGCACTCATATCTGATTCATGTTTGAGAACAATAGGGAAAAATAAGAATGAAAAAATTGTCAGATCCAGACTAAACAGAGCTAAAAGGGAAAAATAAATCCAGTAGAAATAGTAGATAATGGGGAAAAAGTTACTGTTTCTATCAGCATTGTCTATCCAATAGAAAAAGCAAAAGCAAGGAAATAAGAGTATCAATTGATTAAACGACAGTTTCATTATCGACACCTCTTTTCGATAGCGTTTTCTTTACCTTAATTCTATCAAAAAAATCTGGAAATGACATTCCAGATTCTACTTTTTTATTTACGTTTTCTTGCGATTAGGTGAATAGGTGTTCCTTCAAAGACAAAGGCCTTGCGGATTTGATTTTCCAAGAAACGCAAGTAAGAGAAGTGCATGAGTTCTTCTTCGTTGACAAAGATAACAAAGGTTGGTGGTTTGGTTGCCACTTGGGTCGCATAGAAAATCTTAAGGCGCTTCCCTTTGTCTGTTGGTGTTGGATTGATGGCAATGGCATCCATAATCACATCGTTCAAGACAGCTGATGGAATACGTGTATTTTGACTTTCACTGATTTGCTTAATCATCTCAGGCAACTTGTGGAGACGTTGCTTGGTCAAAGCTGATACAAAGATAATCGGTGCGTAAGGCAGGTATTGGAACTGCTCACGGATATCTTCCTCCCAGTTTTTCATGGTGTGGTTGTCTTTTTCAAGAGTATCCCACTTATTGACCACGATGATCATCCCTTTACCAGCTTCGTGGGCAAAACCTGCGATACGCTTGTCATACTCACGGATGCCTTCCTCGGCATTGAGGACCATCAAGACTACATCTGAACGGTCAATAGCACGCATGGCACGCATGACAGAGTATTTCTCAGTATTTTCATAGACTTTACCAGATTTACGCATACCAGCAGTATCAATCATGGTAAACTCTTGACCGTCAGCATCTGTAAAATGGGTATCAATGGCATCACGAGTTGTACCAGCTACAGGGCTAGCAATGACGCGGTCTTCTCCCAAGATGGCATTGATCAAGCTAGATTTTCCGACATTTGGACGTCCAATCAAGCTGAATTTAATGACATCTGGATTTTCTTCTTCGACTTCATGCGGGAGATTTTCCACAATAGCATCCAGCACATCCCCTGTCCCGATACCATGAACAGATGAAATCGGTAGTGGTTCGCCCAAACCTAGAGCATAGAAATCATAGATATCATTTCGCATCTCTGGGTTGTCAACCTTGTTAACGGCTAGGATAACTGGTTTATGAGTTTTATAAAGTTTACGGGCAACGTATTCGTCCGCATCTGTAATTCCTTCTTTACCAGACACGACAAAGACGATAACATCTGCTTCTTCCATGGCAATTTCTGCCTGGTGCTTGATTTGTTCCATGAAAGGCGCATCGACATCATCGATCCCCCCAGTATCAATCATACTAAAAGAACGGTTAAGCCACTCACCTGTGGCATAGATACGATCTCGCGTTACACCTTCAACATCTTCTACGATTGAGATGCGTTCTCCCGCGATACGGTTAAATAGGGTTGATTTCCCAACATTGGGACGTCCCACAATGGCAACAGTTGGTAAGGCCATGTTTTCTCACTTTCTACAATAACTTCTTCTGCTCAAGATTTTCTCGAGTCGAGCTTGGTTCTGGATTGCCGAATTGCTCTGCCAAACGTTGACTCCAAGTTGTAGTCGCACGCGCACCTGCATATTCAGTCTGTACACGGTCATAGGCTTCAATATCCTCAGTTGACTGCTCTTGGTATTCTTCCTCAAAGACAACATTCTCAAGTGGCAATCTTGGTTTTACATCATGCTTTTGATTTGGCACACCTAGTGCAATCCCAAATACTGGATAGGTATAGTCTGGAAGCTTAAACAATTCTGCTAATTCAACAGACTTGTAACGCACCAAACCGATAATCACTCCACCGTAGCCTAGGCTTTCTGCCGCAAGCAAGGTATTTTGCCCAGCCAAAGCCGCATCTACCGAAGTGATAAGGAGTCCTTCCACCCCTTGAGGTTGGAAAACATCCGTATGGAGACGAGTCCCTTTTTCTGCACGGTTCAGGTCACCGACAAAGAGGAGAAAGGCAGCAGACTGGCGAATCGCTTCTTGAGGAACGAACTCAAATAAGGCATCCTTCTTTTCTTGACTTCTAACTACAATCACAGAATAGGATTGGAAATTTTTCCAAGAAGAAGCCATTTGTCCTGCAGACAAAATGGTATTTAAATCTTCTTGGGGAATCTCTTGCTCCTTAAATCTACGCACTGAAGTATGAGCCTTCATTAATTTGATTGTTTCTGTCATCGGCGGTTTTCTCCTTCAAGTCTGGTTTCCTCTGCTAAATAGCGAATGCGTTCCATGACGCGTCTAGCTTCCCAGGTTTCGTCATTTCCGTTTTTCCCTTTAGCGAAATGCTTCTCCAAATCTTCAAAGTTGAAGTTGGAGGTGAAAAAGGTCGGTAAATCTTCCTGCATACGATATTGGAGGATAACCTGCAGGATCTCGTCACGCACCCAAGCTGTTGATTGCTCAGCACCAATATCATCTAAAATCAAAACTTCAGCCAGCTTAATCTCGTCCACCAAGGTCTTAACATTGCCATCACCAATGGCATTTTTGACATCGATGACAAAACTAGGATAGTGGAGGAGAGTTGATGAAACACCACGTTTTTCTGACAAATCATGGGCTAGGGCAGCCGCCATGAAACTTTTACCCACACCAAAGTCTCCATATAAGTAGAGACCTTTTCGAATAGCTGGATATTGCTCCACAAAGGCTAGGAGCTTTTCAAAAACTGGCAAGCGTCCCAAATCATCCAAATCTACTTGAGCTAAGCTAGCTTTTTTAAGACTAGCTGGAAGATTGATTAGCTTGAGACGGTTTTTAATCGCCGCTTCTTTTTCTGCTGCGATTAGCTCCGGAGTCTCTTCATAAGAGACATCTGCATAGCCATGGTTCATGATTAGGATAGGCTTGTAGCCACGGGCAATATAGTCTGTATCTCCTCGGAGGAACTTATCTCTCTCAGTGATGTATTGGTTAAACTTGGAAATACTTCGGTTCAACTCCTCCTGACTGAGGGATTCTTTCTGGATAAAGGCCGCAACATCAGGGTCTTTCACAATTTGCTGGACTAAATCCTGATACTGAAATCGGCTTGGTTGACGCTTAAGTACGTCTCCGACACTTTCCATCTAGTCTCCTCCTTTTTCTAATCGAGCTAACATTTCTTTTTTCTTACGTTCTAGTTCTAAGCGAGTTTCTTCGCTGGTTTCATTCTTATATTCAGGATTGCTCCATTTAGGCACATTGGTTTTTGCTGGGGCAGTCTGATTCTGCTTTTGCGTTTTTGCTTTTTGGCCACGTTCACGAATACGGATGACAGCCTCCTCGGCACTACGAATATTTTGATAGGCGTAGTCATTAGCCACCTTCATGGCGTATTTTTCATTGATATTGGCTGAATCAACCTTATTAAATGTTAGGAGCAAGATAACATTGATCACTTCATCCAGCAAACCCAAGGCTGCCATCTGCTGGAGAAGGTCCCGTTCAGTCTGAGTAATATTTCCCTTGCGAGTCTGCTTAATCTCAGCAAGGAACTGCAAGGCTGTCTTTTTCTTAGCCTCTCGGATAATGGTCGCCTCCTTGGGACTAAAGTCAGAAGTCACAGGCTTTTGCGCTATCTTTTCACGGATGCGTTTGACAGAAATCACTTGCGACACTGCTGTAGCTTTGGCTACTTGATAAGTCTCAAACCAGGTCCATTTCTGCTCATCAGCTATTGCAAACAAGGCCAAAACATCCGAAGTCTCATCTTGAAAACGAAGACCATCACGAGCCATGAGCTGACGGAAATGCTCCAAATCAAAATCATCTGCTGCAGGCTGACTGCTAGAGGTTTCTTGACTCGCAGACTCAGATAACTGAGGAAAGATTTGACTCAAGGCCACCGAGATAGGCTCTCCCTCAATACTTGCCTGTCTCATGGCTGCAACCGCACTATCCCCAATCATTTTTTCTAACAAGGTCCGATAAACTGTATGTTGTAAAAATTCTTGAGTTGATAAGGGAGGATGGAGTAACAAGTTATAGGCCTCCCCCTGCTGATAGAGGGTCACCAATTTCATGGCTGTCAGAGTTTTAAAAGCCTTTAAAAGGGTATCCATCCCAAAATTCAGATGATTGAGCATGGCTGCAAAGAGATGTTCCTTTTGACCACCATCCCAAAAAGTCACAGCATAAAGATAGAGGCTCAGCGCCTCCTGACCGATAATCGGGAGGTAGCACTGCACCATTGATGAGGTATCTTGCGACACCCGATTATTCTTTACAAAAGAAAAACGGTCATTTGGCTTCATTTATTTTTCCTTTTTCTTTTTAGAGGATTGTGTAATCTGCTGGAGTAGGCTTTCAAGCTCACTCACATCCTTAAAGCTACGGTAAACGCTGGCAAAACGTACATAAGTAATCTCATCTAACTCTGCTAACTCTTCCATAACCAAGGAGCCAATAACCTCACTCTGAATTTCATTTTCATTGCGACTACGGAGTTTTTGTTCGATGCGATTGACCACCATGCCAATTTCATCACTGGACACTGGACGTTTCTGGGCTGAACGAATAATCCCGTTAAAGATTTTATCTCTTGAAAATTGTTCCCGTGTACCATCTTTTTTGACCACAACTAGTGTTCTCTCTTCAACACGTTCATAGGTTGTAAAACGATGCTGACACTCTTCACACTCACGTCTTCTTCTGATTGTATTTCCTTCTTCAGCCTGGCGACTATCGATCACACTTGATTTTGTAGCACCACATTTTGGACAACGCATGCCTTTCCCTCCTTGTCGTTTTCTTTTCATTATACCATTTTTTAAACAATTCCCAAAATAATTCTCCTTTTAGCTTGACAAGTTTTTTGTTTTGTTGTATTATTGAATTAACACAAAGGTAATTAGAAAGGAGATCGTGATGTCTTGGACATTTGATAACAATAAACCCATTTATTTGCAGATTATGGAGAAAATCAAATTGCAGATTATTTCTCATAAACTCGAGCCCAATCAACAGCTTCCAACCGTTAGAGAATTGGCTAGCGAGGCAGGTGTCAATCCCAACACCATCCAGCGCGCCCTATCGGACTTGGAGAGAGAAGGCTTTGTCTATACCAAGCGGACATCTGGACGCTTTGTCACAGAGGATTTGGACTTGATCCTCCAATCCCGTAAGCAACTGTCAGAAGAACAGCTGCAACAGTTTGTAACAGGCATGGTAGAATTTGGCTATGAAAAAGAAGAACTACCGACTGTTTTGAGAGATTATATTGAAGGAGTTTAAACTATGACCTTATTAGAATTTGAAAATGTTTCAAAATCCTATGGACTAAATCCCGCCCTAAAAAATGTTTCCCTTGAAATCCCAGCTGGTAAGATTGTTGGTCTCCTTGGCCCAAATGGTTCTGGAAAGACAACCTTGATTAAGTTGATCAATGGCTTGCTCCAACCTGAACAAGGACGTATTCTTATCAACAATACGGAGCCTAGTCCCGAAACAAAAGCCATTGTGTCTTATCTACCTGACACGACCTACCTCAACGAGCAGATGAAGGTCAAGGAAGCTCTCACTTATTTCAAGACCTTCTACAAAGATTTCAATCTAGAACGTGCTCAAGGTCTTCTTCGTGACCTTGGTATCGATGAAAATAGCCGTTTCAAGAAACTCTCAAAAGGGAACAAAGAAAAGGTTCAGTTGATTCTGGTCATGAGTCGTGATGCTCGTTTGTATATCCTTGATGAACCAATCGGTGGTGTCGATCCCGCAGCGCGTGACTATATTTTGAACACTATCATCAACAACTACTCTCCAACTTCGACTGTCTTGATTTCAACCCACTTGATTTCAGATATTGAACCAATCTTGGATGAAATTATCTTCCTAAAGGATGGAAAAGTCGTCCGTCAAGGAAATGTGGATGATATTCGCTATGAGTCTGGAGAGTCTATCGACCAACTCTTCCGCCACGAATTCAAAGCCTAGTTAAAGGAGATTATTATGTTTTGGAATTTAGTTCGTTATGAATTTAAAAATGTTAACAAATGGTATTTAGCCCTCTATGGTGCTGTACTGGCACTTTCTGTCCTTATCGGGGCTCAAGCTAGTTCCCTAAAATCTATCGATACTCCCGATCAACAAATGATTATGTTAGTTTTTCTGGCTCTAGTTTTTGGTGGACTACTTATTACCTTAAGTATTTCAACCTTGATTTTGATCATCCGTCGCTTCAAGGGTAGTGTCTACGATCGCCAAGGCTATCTCACTTTGACCTTGCCAGTTTCCGAACACCAGATTATCTTAGCCAAACTCTTGGGAGCCTTCATTTGGTCTATAATCAGTTCAGCAGTTTTTTTCCTAAGTATTTATATTATCTTTGCAACCATTGACCCAAATATGGTTGATTCCTACTTTTTTGATTACTTATTCGTACATTATATCGAGAATTTCTGGTTAACCTTGATTTCATTTTTCATAAGCACTGTAGCAGGCATCCTTTGCATCTACTTGTCTATTTCAATTGGACAGCTCTTTAATGAATACCGTACAGCCCTCGCTGTCTTAGCCTATATTGTTATCCACATAGTCCTTGGATTTGTCGACATGTTTAGTCCAAGCTTGAATTATAGCATGATGATGTCCGCTGAAATCTTTAAAGACCTAATCCTCAGCGCAGCCTTCTATCTCGGAACCTACTATATCTTGAAAAATAAAGTTAATCTGCAATAATCAATCGACGGCTGGACAATAACTTAATTTTAATAGAAAATGAAATAGATCTTTCTATGATAAAACGTATATTATCAAGTTTTTTCAATACCTGATAGTATGCGTTTTTTTGATTTTAAAGACTTTTATCCTAGCATCTTCGTTGTCTAAATACAAAAAGTATACTTAAAACCTCTAACGGCTTTATTTTCGAACATCTTCACCCTAAAATAAAATCGATGCTCCCTACCATCTTTGGCATTTTCCTTGTTTAAGACAAAGTAGTTCTTTTGGTTGATGGCCATGGTTCGTAGAATGTCGTCAATCAGGAAAGTCAGGGGTACATTCATGGCAGAATACCTTTGAAAATCTTCCTCGAAACGAATGTAGTCATCTGAGAAATAATCCATCTGCAATTTATTTTCATATAGCTCTTTTCTAGTCATGAACTTCCTCCTGACATAATTGGATTGCGAGAATATCATCTACCCTTATCAATCTATAACCCTCATCCGTTTTAACAGAGATTTCTTGAGGAGATAATTCTCTTACTTCACCCAATATCGTGCTTTTATGATTGTTCTCCTTGACCACAAAAGAACCTCTTAGTCGTCCGACGTATAGTTGGGAAAGCAGTAACAACTTCTCAACTGGAGTCAAATCAGTCGACAAATCGACACTATTTTTTTCTTCACTGAGTGAACTCGTATGCTCCGATAAGAAAAATCCCATCCACTTCTGCATTCCTGGATCCTGGTAGTCCCTCGCGGATTGAAAAGGTAAGTAAGAACGATCAATCATTTGAGTCCATCTAATCCTCCAGCAGAATGCCCTCCGATCAGCTTACTTCTGGCAATACTTCTCGATGCATCCTCTAAGGCAGTCGCCTTCAAGAGAGAAGTAAATCCGAATTGCTCTCGAATAGAATCAATGGCCGTCTGGAGCCTTTCTTCTTTTTCTAGCTTATCAACATCATCAAAAAGCGAAATCAAAGCAAAGGATTCGTCCACAAATCCTGAATAACTAACGGCAACACTCCTAACAGCACCAGAAGTGTATTTACTATGGAATAATTTCAATACATAGCTGACCAAAATACTGGTGTTATTGGTCGGCTCAATCTTCATCTGGGTATGGATGGAGCGTTTTTGTTCCTGCTTAGAAAAACCAAGATGAATAGATACCACTGTCGCCTTTTTACTAGCTCTTCGAAGCCTGATAGCCACCTGCTCAGCCATCTCTCGGAGTATAATTTCGATATCTCGCTGCTTAACATAATCTCTCGGTAAAATTTGCGAATTGCCCAGACCATGAGATTTTGGCTTATAGGGTTTATGAACATTACTCTCGTCAATCCCATTGGCATGAAACCATAAGCGAAGTCCAGCTTGACCAAGTTCTTTCTTCAGAACGTCAGGATTGCTATTGGCCAATTCCTTAATTGAACGAATCCCTAAGGCATTCAAGCGCTTCTCCATCCGATGTCCAATCCCCCAAAAATCGGTCATCTTTGGAATGGACCAGACCTTATCTTCCACATCTTGGTAAGACCAGTTGGCTCGCATAGTTGGTGTTCGCTTGGCTTCATTATCCAAAGCCAGCTTAGCAAGCAGAGGATTGGCATTAGACATGCCGACCGTCGAGTAAATCCCTGTTTGCCGCCAGATATCCCTCTGGATACGAGCCGAAAGCATATCCAGCTTATCTTTGCGAGAAATCTGCTGGTCTGGGATAAAATAATTGAGCGAACTGGTCAGGTCAATGAAACCTTCATCAATAGAGTAGGGATAAATATCATCTGGACTGGCATAATTCTGGAAAATGCGCTGAATTTCCATATTAACTGCGATATACTTATCCATCCGAGGAGGGACAATGACGGTCACTTGAGCCCAATCCTCGATAAATTTTACGTAGGTTGGATCTGTTGGTAGGCCTTGTTTTTTGGCATTGTAGTAGGAAAATTTACGCGTCTTAATATCAAAGGGCAGGTCATAAGCACGGCCTACATTTGCTTTCCCAAAGACCTTTTTGAACATAGGTGAGGAGGCAAGAATAAGCCCAACAGAATTATCCGCTCGACTCATGACACAAAGGGAGGTTTTAAGAGGATGAAGTCCTCTTTCCACACACTCAACACTGGCATAAAAGGACTTCATATCGATAAAGGCAATATCACTTTTGGGCTCTCTGGAATAATCAAAGTAGCCCATAGCCTATCCCTCCATCGGTACAAAATTACCCACGATAATGCCTACAATCCTCGGATCTTCCTCATAGGAGATAAAAATATCCTTGTATTTAGGATTGATTGAGACCAGACGTAAACCTTCTGCCTCTCGATAGACCCGTTTGATATAGGTCTGGTTGTTGCAAACCACTGCATAGACAGCACCGTCATAATCAAATCCAGTCTCTCGAATCAGAGCCACTGAACCATTTTGATACTTGGGTTCCATAGAATCTCCAGAGACCCAGGAAGCAAAATCGTGAGCTAGTTCTTCATTAAAGTAAACCGTGTCAAAGTTTCGATCATCATAAACTGAAGCTCCAATACCCGCCGACATGCGTTCATAGACATGATACTCGAAAAGTTTTTCTGGCATTGCCGTTACCTTCTTAGCTTGTTCTTCTTGAACCAGGTTGCGAGCATAGACTACCACCTTTTCTTTCCCTTGGCTAGAGAGGCTATTATAGATACGAACAATCTCAATTTGGGTGAAATAACCTTTTGGTACTTTTAAAATCTCTTCTAGTTGTGAAACCTTCTCTTTAGAAGGCTCCTTGACACCACGTTCCCAAGCCGAATAAGCCTGAAAACTAATGCCAAGCTGCTCTGCAATTTCCTTCTGTGTTAGCTTTAGCTCTTTTCTCCGAGCCTTAAGTTTTTCTGGTTGGTACATGACTTCCCTCCTAGTGTGATGTTTCATCGTAGGTTGATTCTATTTCTAAATTTCAACCGTTTTGGTTTAGTTTTATTATATAAAAAAAGTAGACGAATGTCTACTAGAAATATTGAGGTTTGGCAAACGACTGGTAATGATGATGCTATAGATTCCTTGTCTCAAATACTGCCGTATGAATCCACTCGTTATGCATTTGAAAGTCATTTTCTATGATTTTACTAAAGGTAAAACCATTTTTTAAAAGCACTCTCTGAGAGGCCAGATTGCCTGTTGCCGTTCCTGCAATGATTTTATGTAAACCATAAGTAGTAAAGGCCTTTTCTAAAACGAGTTTAACCGCTTCACTTGCATAACCTAAATTGGTAACATTTTCTCCAATCCTATATCCAAGTTCTGCTGTTTTTCTATCCTTCCCTAAAACACTTAAATTGATTCTTCCAACCATAACACCTTGTGCATCTCTAATAAGATGCATATAGACATCATGATTCTCTTGTTCCCTTAACAATTCCCTTGTAATTTCTTTAAAACCTTCTAAGTCAAAATAGTGAGCTGGTCTAGGAGGTAAACTTCGCTCAAAATACTCCCGATTTTCTTTTTCAAAAGAATAAACATCTATGCTATTTTCTTCAGACATCAGCTCTAAACTTATCATTGTAAAGCATCTCCTATCATTCTCTAAATTCAAATGTACTCATGTTCACACAAAGTGACATTTACAGCATTTAAAGAGATATCTTAATTTTTTCATATCGTATCTACATTATAACATACTTATGAAGAAAAATAATATCCATCAAGGACCTCATAAATTCCAACATCTTGCTAAACAAGCAGGTGTTTCTCTTGAAGCCATCTCAGAAGCTCTTACTCATAGTGATAAAGAGATTACAAAAACTTACGTTAATATCAAAGATAAAGTCAATCAGACTGTAGGTGATATTGCTTTTCGTAGTTTAAAAAATTGATGGGGTGAATATGGGGTGAATTTTGGGGTGAACTTTGATTTTTTGAAACAAAAAAGACATCCAAGAGATAATTCTTGAATGTCTGTAAACGTTGATATAATCGTATTGATTAACGTTTTGAGAATTGTGATGCTTTACGAGCTTTCTTAAGACCTGGTTTCTTACGCTCAACTTTACGTGAGTCACGTGTAAGAAGGCCTGCGCGTTTCAATGAATCGCGGAAGTCTGGGTCTACTTGAAGAAGGGCACGAGCGATACCGTGACGGATAGCTCCTGATTGACCAGCGTATCCACCACCTACAACGTTAACGAAAACGTCGTATGAACCTACAGTTGAAGTAACTGCGAATGGTTGGTTGATTACAAGACGAAGGTCAGCGTGTGGGATGTACTCTTCAACATCTTTTTTGTTAACAGTGATTTTACCAGTTCCTGGAACAAGGCGAACGCGTGCAACAGCGTTTTTACGACGTCCAGTACCTGCATATTGTGCTTGTGACATACTTTATTGTTCCTTTCCTTAGATAAGTCCTGAAATATCAAGAACTTCTGGTTGTTGTGCAGCGTGAGTGTGCTCAGCTCCAACGAATACTTTCAATTTCATACCTTGAGCGCGGCCAAGAGTATTGTGTGGAAGCATACCTTTAACTGATTTCTCGATCAAACGTACTGCATTTTTAGAACGAAGTTCACCAGCAGAGATTGATTTCAATCCACCTGGGTGGTTTGAGTGAGTGTAGTAGATCTTATCAGATGCTTTTTTACCAGTCAATTTAACTTTTTCAGCATTGATAACGATTACGAAGTCACCTGTATCAGTGTGTGGTGTGAATGTTGGTTTGTTTTTTCCGCGAAGTACGCTAGCAACAACTGCTGAAAGGCGTCCAAGAGGTACATCAGTTGCGTCAACAACGTACCATTTGCGTTCTACTTGGCCTGGTTTAGCCATGAATGTAGTTTTGTTCATGATTTCTCCTATATGAATATCGTTTTTGTTTACAGGGCGGATGTTCCGGTCCGCAAGTTATTTGAAAGGTTCCGGGGCCTTACAAATGGGGTAAACAATACCGTCTATTATTGTATCAAAATTCTCAGATAAAAGTCAAGAGATTGGGAAAATATTTTTTTATTTCTGCCAGATTCTCAACCTTTTTTCTTCCTGTTCCTGAAGGATTGTCTGAAAAATTTTAGAGACTAAATAAATGGCACAAGTCAGGAATAGCGTAACCACAAGATAATTGATCAGACGACCGTGGTCTCCAACCAATGGCGGTTTTGTCAAAAAGCCATAATCTCCACCCGTCATTAGATTAACCACAAAAATCACAGCATTAAGGGAAGATGTGATGATTAGGGTTCGTTTGAAGTCCAATAAGCTAGCATCGTAGTCCTTCAAGAGATAAATCAAGGAATTTCCAAGAAGGGCTAAGTGACCGAAAACAAAGGACAGGATAGCAATGTGGGGGAAGGGATAGGGATCTGGCACTGGATAAATAAAAGCTGCCAAAGTTCCAAAGGTTCCCAGCACAGCAAAATACTGTTTGACTCTAGAGACACCCGGGGTCAAAAGCACTACAAACATAGCCAAACGGCAATGATAAAGGGGTAGACTTTCAGTTAGAGGCATCTGATTTACTAAATACCATCCGTAGAGCAGGATTAGCTGTACCGCCTGTAAAATCTGGAAAAATCGCTGACAGGCCTTTTTCTCACCATAACGATAGGCAAGAAACACAGTCAATGCTAATAAGGTAAATAGACTTCCATACCAAAGAAGGTCAAACTGGGGTGGCTCCGTCGGCTGCGTGCTAAATAAAGCATCCCAAACATTCATGTAACTTTCCTCATTTTCATATAAGCAGGCCCCTTACTCATCTCTATAGAGCCTAGCTTACATTTATTTCATATAATTTTGTGTAAAAGAAACTGTCGATCTTAATATAAAACAAAGCTTCTAATCGACATATTGTTCCCGCTCACCCTGATAGACCTGCCATAGAATTTCCATTTGTTCTTGGGTTATCCGTTTTTCAGATAGGGGAGGGAGATTCTTGATATTAAAAAATTCAAGTTCTGCAATTTCTTGATTTTCTTGAAATTGTCCATCTAATAAGTGACAGTCAAAGACGAACTTGGCATACTGTTTGTTCTGAAGTTGAAAGCGATTGGTATCAAAAACCGCTAATAAAGAGCCTACTTCTGCAGAAAAGCCTGTTTCTTCCTGAACTTCTTTTCGGATATTTTCCTTGGGAGAATATCCTACCTCGCAAAAGCCACCAGGTAATGCCCAAGTATCCTCTCCTTGCCCTCTAACCAGGCAAATCTTCTGATTTTGAACAATCCATGCCCTTACATCCATCAAAGGAGTTGCATAGCTACCTGTTGGTTTTAAAATTGCAGTCAATTCCTCTTGATCGAGCTCCGTTTGATCCTGCAAGACACTCCATAAAATCTGACGTAAATCCTCATAACGTTCACGGTCATAAGGATCCTTGGAATAGGTCAACCCAGTATCAGTGATAGCTAACATTCTCTGAATAGCTTTGGCGAAATCAGTTGTGCTCATTTTCTAGGCTTTCTACTAGCTTGGCTAGATTCATAGAGTTCGAACCTTTAAGCAGAATCTGGTCATGTGCGCCAAGACTCTCCTTAACCTGATTGACCATAGCTTCAAACTGATCTTCGTCAGCTGTTTTCTTGAAGTAGTAAACATGACCAATTGGGAACATTTGACTGGCTAGTTGAGCCAATTCAGCAATGTCTTCACCGTAGAAAATTACGGTATCAAGGGCATCGGGTGTAATGCTCAAAATCATCTGATTATGAAGTTGAACAGACTGGTCTCCAAGTTCTTTCATGTCCGCCAGAACTGCGAGTTTCTTGCCACCTTCATTGGCTGGGATGGCTGAAAAAGTCTCCAAAATCAACTTCATAGCTGTTGGATTTGCATTGTAGACATCTGATAGGATATCCGCACCGTTGGCTGCTTTTTTCCACTCGGTACGATTGCGGGTCAATTCTAGATTTTGGAAAGCTTGACGGATTTGCTCCTCAGTCACTCCTTCTTGAAGAGCAACATAAGATGCAATCATGGCATTAGTCGCATTGTACTTACCTGTTACTGGCAAGTCAAGAGCCTGCTCTAAGAAATTGGCCTTGAAGGTTAAGCTATCCTTACGCTCAATCAATTCTGTAATTTCGAGTTCTGCACCTGGACCAAAACGAACTACTTTTTGATCAGCAGGTAGATAATCCTCTACAATAGGATCAGCTGGCGCCAAAAGTAAGGAACCCTTTTCCATCCCATCAGCGATTTGTAATTTCCCTTTTGCAATTTCAGAACGGTCCTTGAAGAAGGCCAAATGAGCTTCTCCAACCAAGGTCACAATTGCTGTTTTTGGATGAGCCAATTCAGACAAAAGATGGATATCTCCTAGGTGATCCTGCCCCATTTCCAAGACCAGCTTTTCGGTATCATCTGGCATATGGAGAACCGTGTAGGGAAGGCCAATCTCATTATTGTAGTTCCCTTGTGTTTTGTAGGTTTTGTAGCTTGTTGAAAGCAAATGAGCCAACATATCCTTGGTCGTAGTCTTCCCATTTGAACCTGTGACAGCAAAGACATCGACACCAATCTTTTGAAGGTAATAGGATGCAAGAGCTTGAAAGGCTACCAAAACATCCTCTACTAAAATGTAAGGATGGCCTTCTACTTCCTTCTCTGATAAGGTTAAAGCAGCGCCATTTTCAAAAGCTGTCTCGATAAAGTCATGACCATCACGCGCTCCCTTGAGAGGAATAAACAAATCCCCCTCAGAAATCAATCGACTATCAAACTCTGCCTTAACTAGTGGACTATCCACATAGCTAGTCACATCATTTTTTGCACCGACGACACGCGCAACTTCGTGAATCGTAAGTTTCATATTTACTCCTTTAAAAAGGGGCAAGGAGTCCTTCCCCGCCCTTATAGCTATCTTTACAATAGGTGCGCTTCACGTTTATTAAAGCTTTCTTTAGCAAGGTCAACCAAACGCTCGATTAGTTCTGGATAGCTAATCCCCATATTGTCCCAAAGCAAGGGATACATAGACCATTGGGTAAATCCAGGCATAGTGTTAAGCTCGTTTAGGAAAACTTCTCCCTTATCTGTATAGAAGAAATCACAACGTGATAAGCCAAGTCCACCAATAGCACGGAAGGCAGTTTCTGCATTTTTACGCATGACTGCTACTACATCATCACTAATCTTAGCTGGGATATCCATAGTAATCTTGTTATCGATATACTTGGCTTCATAGTCATAGAAGGCTACGTCTTTGACAACTTCACCAGGTAGCGTGCTCTTAACATCATAGTTCCCTAAGAGACCAACTTCGATTTCACGTGCATTGACTCCTTGTTCTACCAAGACACGACTATCGTACTTGAAGGCAAGCTCTAAAGCTTGATGGAGTTCTTCTTTATTTTCAGACTTAGAAATACCGACACTAGATCCCATATTGGATGGTTTAGTAAAGACTGGATAGGTTAATTTTTCTTCAACTTCAGCAATCTTAGAAGCCAAGTCATCCCCTTCAACAATCGCTACGTAAGGAACTTGGGCAATCCCAGCAGACTCCAAAACGCGCTTAGTTGTGATTTTATCCATGGCAAGGCTTGAAGATAGGATGTTACAACCGACATAAGGCATTTTCAAGACTTCTAAGAAACCTTGAACAGAACCATCTTCTCCCATAGGTCCATGAAGAACTGGAAAAACAACCGCTCCTTCTTCGTAGATAGCACTTGGAGCAATTTTCTTGTCCCAATCAATCGTTTCATTGGTCATGAGATGTTCATCTTGTCCAGGAGTTTGGGTAAATTCTTGGGTTTTGATAAAATCACCGGACTGGCTGATAAAGAAGGTTTTGACTGTGAAACGATCATAGTTGACCGCACGCATGACACTCTCAGCTGACAAGACAGACACTTCACGTTCTGCACTGCGTCCACCATATAATAGAATAATTGTTTGTTTCATATGATTTGTTCCAATTCTAATAGAATACTCGTCCTTTAGTATATCACATTTGTCCTTTTTTTTAAACTTGTACAGCAAAAAACAAGAAAAGAGACCAAATCAAAATGAGATTCAGTCTCTTTATACTTTTAAATGATTATCTGCTAGTTCATTGCATCTATCCTTAACCTTACAGACTAGAGTTCGGTACGATTTTCGATGGCTCTTAAGAGTGTTACTTCATCTGCATACTCGATATCAGCTCCCACTGCTAGACCTCGCGCTAGACGAGTAACCTTGATCCCTGCAGGTTTAAGAAGTCGAGAGATATACATGGAAGTCGCCTCACCATCAGCAGTGGCATTGGTGGCTACAATGACCTCTGAAACCTCGCTATCCATAAGACGAGTCATGAGACTTTTAAGATTGATGTCATCTGGGCTAATCCCATTCATAGGGGAAATCAAACCGTGCAAGACATGATATAGTCCGTGGTATTCTTGGATATTTTCCATAGCAGCGACATCGCGGCTATCCTCCAGAACCAGAATCGTTGACTGATCTCGACTAGGATCGGTACAGATGGAACAAGGATCATCATCCGTCAAACGTCCGCAGATTGAACAATAGGTCAGTTCTCGTTTAGCTGCAAGGAGATTTTTTGCAAATTCATTGACGTCGTCATCAGACATCCCAATGGTGTAAAAGGCCAGTCGGGTCGCTGTCTTAATCCCGATACCTGGAAGTTTAGAATAGCTGTCAATCAACTTAGCAATAGGTGTTGGGTAAAGCATGGCTTCCTTTCTAGTTCATTGGATGGTGTTGGTTGTACAAATTGATAATATCTCGAGCAATCGAAGGTCCGATCGTATTGCTGAGATTGGTATTATGCGGGAAGACAACTGCAACTGCAATCTGAGGGTTATCCGATGGAGCATAGGCAACCGCATTGGTATTGGTGGCTTTTTGACCATCGGCTACATAACTTTCGGCTGTACCCGTCTTACCACTGATAGAGACAGTTGCCCCATTTAAAAGAGGACGACCTGTCGTAAGGGCACTTGTTCCGTGCGACACTTGGTAAAATCCTTTTTGTAGGATGGCCATATCTGACTCAGAAATATTGATTTTATTCATTTCAGTGCTAGTTGTTTGCTGAATCAAATTTCCTAGACCACCTTGCTCATTATTATCATAGACTCCTTCTACGATATGAGGAGCCAAGCGAACACCATTATTAGCAATTGTTGCCACATACTGGGCCAACTGCATTGGTGTGTAGTTATCAAACTGTCCGAAAGCATTATACAGATAATTAGCCAAGTCAAATTTTTTAGGAATAAATCCTGTTGATTCCTCTGGCAAATCAATCCCTGTAGCAGCACCCAAACCATACTCACCAAAAGTTGCGCGTAGTTTTCTCATGGCAGATTCTAGTTGGTCGGTCTTAACTGTCATATCCGGTTGATAGGTTTGCCCCATCATTCCTAGGGCAGTTTGAATCATATAGGTATTGGATGAGTATTCCAAAGCCTCGACTGCTGTAATCGGGAAGGAACCGTAAGCAAGAGTATACCAAGAATTGATAGCTGGGGATCCTTGGAAAACGATTGGTTGGTCTGTCAAGGTCTGGTTCCCCTTAAGAACACCATTTTCCCATCCCGAGCTGATGGTAGCCGCTTTAACGACAGAACCTGGAACAAAGACATTGGTCACAGTCCCCAGCGAGTCTGAGGTTAAGTCACCCGTTTCCAGATTATGTTTAATCCCTGACATAGCTAACACAGCACCAGTCTTAGGATTGAGCGCTACTGCATAGACACCTTCAGAATATTTTGCTCCACCATTTGAAAGTTCCGAACTGAAGTAACTTTTCAGAAGATTATCCACACTGTCTTGGAAGGTCAAATCAATGGTCAATTTAATGTTTTTGCCCTTGCTACCTTCTTCGACATTTTCCACACTCTCCATATCACCATATTTATCGAGATGGATTTCTTTTACTGTGCGCTTCCCTTGTAAAACCTCTTCGTATTGTTTCTCCAGATAAGAAGTTCCAACACGGTCATTAAGTGAATAGCCTTTTTGCAAATAAGCATCCACATCCTCAGCTGGAAGACCTGATTTCTCACTAGAGACACTTCCAACGATAGATGAAAGCGAGGTTTCTAAAACCTTTCTATCCCACGAAGTTGAAATGCTAATACCAGGTAATTCCTTGGAAGCTGAAGCAATGATGGCCACCTGTGTGTCACTTAATGGATCGGTTTGAATATTCCCTGTCGCAAAATTACCAACTGCATTGAGCTGGTTAAAGAGGTAGATAACCTTCTTTTCATCCTCTGAATAGTTCAGTTGATCAGAAGTGATACTCTCAGCAGCATTGTTATAAAGTTGAGCTTCAGACAACTGATTTCCATCAGAATCAAAACGTTTATCCTTAGGAAGGGCCTCTACCGTTTTTTTATAGACAGCTGGATCTGCTAGATAATAATCAGCCATTTGACGTTCTGTCAAATCTGGCGAGGTAACTGTTACATACGTTAAGAGTTTAGTGGAAATATCCTTTAAATCAGTAGCTGTCATCTTATTGCTTCGTGTGAAAGCTACTACTTGTTTAACGGTATTTTCTACCAAGGGTTTTCCAGCCGCGTCATAGATTTCTCCACGAGCAGAGCCCGTTGTTACCCTAGTTTGGCTAGCAGATGCTAGCTTAGCTTCATAAAAATCCTTGTTCAAAACTTGCATATAGAGCAAGCGACCAATAATGGTCATGAAAAGCAAAATGACGATTGCAAACAATAAATTAAGCCGAATCGGTATCGAATGGCTATTGAATTTTCTCATACAAATCAGTCTCATTTCTAATCAAAATCTCAATTTCCATTGTACCATAATTTGAAGAGAAAATTATGGAAAAAGAAAAGACTTTTCCTTTTTATCCAAAAAACAAAGCAACTGTGGTATAATTAAAGTAAGCGCTATTTTATAGATTTCATTGATAAAAATTTTAACCAATAACTACAAGGGAGGCCCATGAACAAGCAAGATATCTCTACGATTATTGATCTTCACTTTGAAGAAATGACCGATTTAGAGCAAGAGATTGCCCGCTATTTTTTGCAGGCAGATACCATTCACGATGACTTGTCTTCTCAGCAGGTCACACAAAAACTTCATATTTCACAGGCTGCTCTCACCCGTTTTGCCAAAAAATGTGGCTTTACGGGTTATCGGGAATTTATTTTCAAATACCAACAACAAAGGGATACCCTTTCCGTCCCACAACAGGATATGAATCCTTTGACCCAAAGAGTCTTGAGGAGCTATACAAACATCCGAGAAATGACACAAGAATTGATTGATGATGACCAACTGGAGCGCATTGCCCAAATGATTGATCAATCAGAACGCGTCTATTTTTTTGGGACTGGAAGTTCTGGCCTCGTTGCACGTGAGATGAAATTGCGTTTCATGAGACTTGGAGTCGTTTGTGAGGCTTTGACAGATCCAGATGGTTTCGCCTGGACAACCAGTATCATCGATGAAAAATGTTTGGTCTTTGGCTTTTCCCTTTCAGGAACAACTCCATCCATCATTGACAGTCTACTAGACGCTCAAGATATGGGGGCTAAAACTGTTCTTTTTACTAGTACGCCTAGCAAGGAAACTCAGGCATTTACAGAAACTGTACTGGTAGCAAGCCAGAGTCAGGCTTCCTATATCCAACGTATTTCTGCCCAACTTCCTATGTTGATCTTAATCGATCTACTCTATGCTTATTTCCTAGAAATTGATCGTGAAAGTAAAGAAAAAATCTTTAACAGTTATTGGGAAAATAAAAAACTAAATGGCTATCGTAGAAATAGAAGGTCTAGATAAGCCTTCATCCCTATCAAGTGAACAATCACATCAGCAACCAGCGATTAAAGTCGCTGGTTTTTAGTTTGCTCAAGTCCTATAACTGATGACTTGTGAACATAGAACTCTACACCTAATTCTTGATATAAAAAAGCGAGCAAGACGGAATTCCGATTCTCAGAAAACTCGTTTTGCTCACTTTTTATAATTGAGATTAGTTATTGGTTTCAATCTCTAAAGTTTGGACAGTTATTACAGTAGTTTCTTTAATATTCTGCAATAATTTCCACAAAATCTATACTTCCTCAACAGTATTGCTTGAGTTTGATAGATTCTATTCGTCTTCTTTTTTCTTTCCCATTGCAGCTAGACCAAGAAGTGCTCCTACAGCTCCCAAGCTTGCAAGGGTAGCAGTTTCTTTAGCGCCTGTTTCAGGGAGAATATTTTGACGATTTGCAGGTGCTTGATAAGTCTTATCTGGTGATATTGCCTGAGCCACTTGCGACTGTTCATCCTTGTGTGTAGCGACTTCATGAATAGCTGCTTCTGAACCATTTACACCACCAGTAAATCCTGGAACTTGATGGATAGGTGCTGCTCCACCAGGAACTCCTCCTTCAAAGTTTGGAACTCTGTGGACAGCTGCTTCAGAGCCATTCACACTACCAGTAAACTCTGGTACTTCATGGATAGCTGCTTCTGAACCATTCACACCACCAGTAAACTCTGGTGCTTCATGGATAGCTGCCTCAGAGCCATTTACACCACCAGTAAACTCTGGTACTTCATGGATAGCTGCTTCTGAACCATTTACACCACCAGTAAACTCTGGCACTTCATGGATAGCTGCCTCTGTTTTGCCTGATTCTTCTTTCTTAGTTCCGACTAGCACAATCTCATCTTGTGCTGCTTCAAGAACTTCGCTAAGTTTTTTAGTACGGCTTCCATCTGGTGCTACTTCTGTTAAGATACGTTCCTTGCCTGCGCGACCTACCTGAGTTACGCGAGTTTCACCTTCTGGAAGAGTTGGATCTTCTCGTTTAACAGTCTTGAAGTTGAGAACTTCTTCTACTACCTCAAGGCTTGGTTGACTAAAGTTCAATTCTTTAACACCTTCAGTCGGAAGATTTGAATGTTTTTCTTCCTCTTTCGGAGTTGCTTGAAGCTGGTTGATAGAAGTTAGAGCTGCTTGCAAGGCCTTATCAACTGCATCCTGACTTTTAGCTGCTTCGATAGCAGTAAGAGCCTTTTCTGACAACTCAACTAGTTTCTTCTTAGCTTCTTTATCGCTGCCTAGTTCCTTGCTCTTGTTTTGAATGGCTTCTGCCAAACTTGCCATAGCCTTATCATAGTCAATCTTAGGCTCTTCCGGCTGTGCTGGTGGCTCTGGTTTTGGTTCCTCTTTTGGAGTCGCTTGAAGTTGGTTGATAGAAGTTAGAGCTGCTTGCAAGGCTTTGTCTACCGCATCCTGAGTCTTAGCTGCCTCAATAGCAGTAAGAGCTTGCTCTGATAACTCAACTAGTTTCTTCTTGGCTTCCTTATCATCACCTAGTTCCTTGCTCTTGTTTTGGATGGCCTCTGCCAGACTTGCCATAGCCTTATCATAGTTAGGCTCTTCTGGTTGGGCTGGTTGCTCTGGTTTTGGTTCCTCTTTCGGAGTTGCTTGAAGCTGATTGATAGAAGTTAGAGCTGCTTGCAAGGCTTTGTCTACCGCATCCTGAGTCTTAGCTGCCTCGATAGCAGTAAGAGCTTGCTCTGATAACTCAACTAGTTTCTTCTTAGCTTCCTTATCATCACCTAGTTCTTTGGTCTTGTTTTGGATGGCCTCTGCTAGACTTGCCATAGCCTTATCATAGTTAGGCTCTTCTGGTTGAGCTGGTGTTTCTTCGACACCGTAGTTTTCTTCCTTATCAAGGATCGTTTGCAGGGCTGTAGCTGTTTTGAGAACTTCTTGTGGTTTAGCATCACTTGCTGAAAGTTGCTCTGATAATTTGTCCAAGTTTGACTTGAAAGCTTGACGTGCCTCTGGAGTGTTCTTCAAGCTTGTTTGGTCAAATTTATCCAATTCATCCTTCCAGTTCTTCATAGTTTGAAGCAACTCTTCTTTGGTATAAAGAGCACTATCTTCTCCATGAGTGATAAACTGGTCAACTTGGATACCAATATTTTTCGTAGTATCATTACGTTTTGGATCCAATTGCAAGGTTACAGCATGCCATCCCTCTTCAAGTCCTGTTAGACGAACGAGAGTCTGATCACCTTGACGTGTGGCAGCTGTACCACTGAAGTACTTCTTACCGTTGTATTCAGACGCATTACCTAGACCATCTTGATACTCGACTCTTCTACCGTCTAACGTCACCTTGTAGATACCATGACCTGGGTCTACAAAACCTTTAATTTCTAAACCTGTACCGTAGAAGTAGGCTGTTACACTAGCATTTTTCTTTTGCTCTTCCGTTAAACGACCAAATGACGCCCAAGACTCAGTGTTTTGGTATTTACCTGATGAATTGGTTTCATGGTGCCAACCTGGGCTATAGTCAAGTTGACTGGCCTGATCATCATGACTGACTTGATCTTTTTGAAGCAATTCAGCTTTCATCACTCGAATCGTCGCTTCTGAAGCAAAGCCAAGCAAAGCCTCATCTGAAGCACTCGTCATTTTCACTTTGAAGTCAAAGATAGAGTCAGCTTGCTCCGTAAAGTCAATTGTTGGAATTGTCAAAGTCTTTTCTGTTTCACCTTCTTGGAAGGTCAAATCAGCTGTTGTATCCTTATAAACCTTACCGTGAACCCCTGTTCCTGGTTCAGTCACGACATGGACTGTTGCAGCTCCTTTGCTACCACCAACACGTTTAATGGTTACAGTAACTGGTTGGCCTTTTTGAACTTCATAGGTAGTTTCTTTCAACTCAAACATACCTTTACCAGCATTATTGAGCGTGTAGATACCTTCAGTTGCAATAGCTTTGCCAGTTTTGTTGACGAGTTTGATGGTGTGTTCACCTGGAGCCAAGTCATCTGTTTCATAAACCATCTGGCTACGTTTACGAGCCGCATTATTAGTTTGTACGTCTGCAACCTTTTGACCATCCACATAAACTGACATTTCACCGTGATTTGGATCCACTGTAGATACGACATAAGCCTTAGTTCCATTGAAACGGTAGGTTACGCTAGCATCTTTTTGATTGGTCCACATGGATGTTCCACGGACACCTTCAGATTCGTCATACCAGGTTGTATTTGCTTTATCAGCTGTTGTATTTGAATGGTAATCCAAGCCTAGAGGATAGCCGTCTGTTTTTTCGATACTACTTGGTGTCTTATAAACAGAGAAGTTTGTCAAAATAGGAGTTGCTTGTGAATTCGTGATAGTCACACGAATCTTTTGTGCTTCCACAGGTTGACCTTGGACGAGACGACGATAACCAACAGTCGAACCTTCTCCATATGGAACCCAGCGACCATTGAGCTCAACTTCAACCTTAAATCCAGAGATGCGTTGACCTTTAGCAATATCTTCTTTGAGTTCGACTACGTCAAAGCGTCTCTTTTGACCGAGATCCACAGTAAATTCACCTGTCTTGGCATCATTTGACAATGCCCAACTAGTATCATCCTTACCATCTGTTAGGTTGCTTGCTTGATACAAGTGATTCTTACGAGTAGAGCTTGCAGTGACAGTTCCTCCCTTGGCGAAGTCAGTCGCATACATTTGATCCAAGGTTGCTCGGAATTCTTGCAAGCGAGCGACGTCTGCGTCTGCGAATTTACCTTCTTTATTTGGTGGAATATTGAGGAGAAGTGGCGTTCCACGACCAACAGACTTGAAGTAGATATCCATCAAATCTTTGATTGATTTTGGTTGTTGATTGTCATGGTAGAACCAACCTGAACGAATAGAAACGTCTGCTTCACCGACAGAGTACATATCTCCTTCTGGGTCTCCATGGTTGAGATATTCATTCTTCACATCGTCAGTGATCTTAGCTTTCTTAACCTTATGCCAAACTGGATCTCCAGCGATACCACGTTCATTACCGATCCAACGGACACTTGTTGGTTGAGCAGAGAAGATAGCGATATCTCCTTCAGCTTCCTTAATGTACTTGAACCATTCGTCAAAGGTGTAGGTTACTTTTTGAGCTCCGCTACCACGCGCTCCATCCATCCAGACTTCGATAAATTTACCATTATTTCCGTATTTAGGATTGCCAAGGATTTCCTTGAGCTGGTTGAGGTAGTATTCGTTGTACTCTTTTTCAGTTGAAACATGATATTTAGGGTTATTGGCATCCCATGGTGATAGGTAAACACCCATATTCATGTCATATTTCGTTGCTGATTTAGAGATTTCTTCGAGAAGGTCACCTTTACCGTCTTTCCATGGACTTGCAGCTACCGTATGGTCTGTGTATTTAGATGGATAAATCACAAAACCGTCGTGGTGTTTGACAACCATGATTGTTCGTTTGAATCCAGCATCCTTCAAAGTCTTAATCCACTGGTCTGTATCAAGGTTAGTTGGGTTAAAGTTTTGAGGATTTTCTCTACCGTTACCCCACTCAGAGTTGGTATAGGTATTCATACCATAGTGGATGAAGGCAGCTAATTCTTCTTTATGGTAGTCCAATTGGGCCTTGCTTGGTAGTGGTCCATAGTTTCCAATTTCTGTTTCTTCGTCTTTTGGATCCACTACTGGAGTTGCAGGAGTTACTGGTTTTGGATCTTCAATTTTTTCGTATTCAAAAATAACTTGGTTCACTCCTTTATGTTGGATTGTTGCTTCTTGGCTTGCCTTGACTGCACGGTAGCCTGCAATTTCTTTGGCTTGGAATCTGTGAACAAAGGAAACTTCATATTCTTTACCATCGTTATTATCCACAGTCGCAGTTGCTAATTCTTGGTCGGTACCTTTCAAACGATAATGAACGTCAAAGGAACCTTTATTGACCTTATAAACAACCTTGATAACGCGAGTTCCTGCAGGAGCCTTGCTCACAACACTATAATCATCTTCCCAAGCGTCTTTTAGTTGCTTATTGACAGTTTTGCCGTCAATCGATACAATCTCATATTTTTCTTTATTCTTCTTGAAGAAGTCAGTCTTTTCAATTTCTGTTTTATAGTTATAGTCGAACTGAGTTCCAACTTCTGTCTTTTCAACAAAAGTATCGTTTTCTTTGACTGGATTATCATTTTGGTCTAGGTGTTCGACAACAACTCGTCCATAATCAACACCTTCAAGAAGAGTCGCTACACCACTTTCATCGAAGGAATATTTGTTTTCACCGATAACAGCTGTCTTATTTCGAAGCATTTCTCCCTCTGGAGTGAAGTAATAACGATTGCCGTTATCGCCTTGATACCAACCTTTAACACCGTATTTGTCAATGATTTCTTTGACCCATGCTAATTGTTCTGGTGAGAGGACAAGCCCTCCTCCAAAGCGATCTTTTTCAGCAATGTTTGCATTATCGACAGTTCCACGTTGGTGGATCCCAATGACCTTACCATCACCGTTGATAATTCCACCACCTGAAAGACCTGATACAGAAGTCAAACGATAAGTGACACCAACTGTTCCCTTATCATCATACTTTTCAGTACCTTTAACAACACCGTCCGCCTTATACAATTGACCTGGAACAATTGGTTCCTTCAATTCTGGAGAAGTTGAATCTGTAGGGTAACCGATGATGCTAACAGGTTCTCCAGCTTTGTATTCTCGATGTTCTGCTAAAGGAGTAAAGGTAGCTGCCTTATTTGGACTTGCAATTGAAAGTGGAACTGGAGCTACAACCAAGGCTAGGTCATTCTTATAGCCTTCACCGAATTTTTCTTTATTCCAGAAATGAATATCCTTTTCCTTGAACAAAACAGTATTTCCTGAGCTTGGCAAAGAATTATTCTTAGCAGTATTTGAACCTACATTGTAGTAGAACTTAGCCGTATCACCACCACGGATAGATCCCGCATTAGTATCCGCATCCTTGACTAAGAAGTTGTGGGCCACTGTCAAGATGACATTTGGAGCAACAAAGATACCTGAACCTGAGTTAAGGTATCGCTGACTACCGCCATTGGCCAAAGGTGAGCTAAAGATTGAATAAACCATAGTAGCAGATGTAGCTGGTTGACCGTCATAATTGATATGCTTAAGGTCTTGTCCGCCATTGATAATGGCTCTATTTTCTTTTCCAGCTTCAGATGGAGCTGCTTCTGTAGGTTTCAAAATGCTCTTAGTCTCTACTTGTGGACTTTCTTTCTCTGAAACAATAGCTGCAGTATCCATTTTTTTCACTGGTGTATCAGGATAAGCACGATCAGGGATTTCTTCAGGGAGTAAATCACTAGCCACTTCAGCAGTTTTTCCTTCCTCTGCCACCTTCTCGACAGCAGGTTCTGTTTTTTCAGTTACTTCTTCTTTGACTGCTTCTTCTTTTTCATGATCTACATCTGCCACTTCTTTTGCTTGACTATCTACTTCAAGTTTTGGTTCTGTCACAAGTTCACTAGCCGCAACATTACCAGATGCAAAAAAAGCAAGACCGACTGCTACAGAAGCAACACCAACAGTCAGTTTACGAATACTAAATATTCGACCTTTTTCTAAAAAATATTGTTTCATCAAATACTCCTAATCTTCTAGAGCAGTCAGCTACTGCCCAAGCCCAGCTTTAGCTGGCGACATTTTTTGTTTGATTCCCTAGCTTAAAATTCTTTCTCTGAGCTATTTATTTTGAGTAAATATAAGGTTGTAGAAATCGCTTACATTTTCTAAAAAATAAAATAATGCTTCCTTTAGCAAGAATTTTTCTAGAGTTTTCGCATTATTATAAATATACTATGTTATATTAAAAAATGCAAGGGTTTTCAAAGTTTTAACTAGATTTTTACTAAATGATTATTTTACTGTTTATGACTAAAAAATCCTAAATTGGCAAGGCCAACTTAGGATTGTTTTGTTTTGAAGTGATAGTAAGCTCCAAGCATACCCGCAGTATTTTGATGACGCGCAAATTCTAATCTTGTTTTTTCCGCTAAACTTGGAACAAGCGCATCTTTCAGAGCTGTACGAATTTTCGGTTTCAAAATCGCTTCCTGCCCCATAATACCACCACCTAGTATAACAACCTCTGGATTGGCAACATAACAAATGTTAGCAAGACCTTTCCCAAGATAGTCTACCATACGGTCAATTCCCTCCATACAGAGTTTATTGCCTTCTGTAGCTTCTTTGAAAATTCTACGACCATTCCAATGGGCTACTTCTTCACCATGAGCCTTAGCTACATACTCGACCAAGGCAGTTGTAGAAGCTAAATCTTGGAAGGCTCCATCTTGCATATGCATATAGCCAACTTCACAGGCAGAATTACTAAATCCATGGAAAATCTGGCCGTCAATGATTAAGCAACCGCCGATACCTGTTCCGATGGTTAAACAAAGCGTTATTCCTGCACCTTTTCCAGAACCAGAAACAGCTTCTGCTAGCCCTGCACAGTTGACATCATTTTCAATTTCACAAGGAACTTGGAAACTTTCTTCAATTTCTTTTTTAAATTGAGTCCCTGCATAGTTTGGGATCTGTGGACCAGCATAGAAAATCTCACCCTTATCAGGATCAACCATTCCCGCTGAGGAAATAGCCACACCAGCCACTGGTCCTTTTTCTAGATAGCTAGCTACGATATCTTTTGTTTTCTGTAAGATATGTGGACCGCCCTTATGAGCCTCAGTCGCTACTTCGTGAGACTCAACAAGTTGTCCATCTTGGTCAATCAAACCATATTTGATATTAGTTCCACCAATATCAATTGCAACGTAATTAGTCATAAAGCCTCCTATTGATTAGAGGAAACGCTCCTTAGTTTCACGAATCAATTGAGCAGCTGCTTCTACAACTGGACGATCTTCTTCGGTCACTGGTGTAAGTGGAGAACGAACTGATCCGATATTAAGTCCTTCATTGATTTTCAAGACTTCCTTGATAACGCCGTACATGTTTCCATGTGCAGCAGTCAATTTACCAATGATAGCGTTGATTGCATATTGCAATTCACGCGCTGTTTCTAGGTCTTTATCCGCAATCAATTGGTTGAGTTTCAAGAAGAGTTCTGGCATAGCACCATAAGTACCACCGATACCAGCTTTAGCACCCATGAGACGACCACCGAGGAATTGTTCATCTGGACCATTAAAGACGATATGATCATCACCACCAAGACTAACAAAAGTTTGGATATCTTGAACTGGCATTGAAGAATTTTTAACACCGATAACACGTGGGTTCTTCAACATTTCTGTGTAAAGACTTGGAGTCAAAGCAACACCTGCCAATTGAGGAATGTTATAGATAACATAGTCTGTGTTTGGTGCTGCTGCACTAATGTCGTTCCAGTATTTTGCTACTGAGTACTCAGGCAAACGGAAGTAAATTGGTGGGATTGTTGCGATAGCATCAACACCCAAGCTTTCTGCATGACGAGCAAGTTCGATACTGTCTTTAGTATTGTTGCAAGCCACGTGAGCAATGATTGTCAATTTACCTTTAGCAACAGCCATGACTTCTTCCAAGATCAATTTGCGATCTTCTACACTTTGGTAGATACATTCACCTGAAGAACCGTTGACATAAAGTCCTTGAACACCTTTATCAATAAAGTATTGCACCAAGGCACGAGTACGTTCTGGGCTTACTTCGCCCGCATCATCATAACATGCGTAGAAGGCAGGAATGACGCCTTCATATTTTTTTAAATCTGACATAGATTTCTCCTAAGATTTCTTATTATCTGCTCTGAACAGATGATTTTTTACTATTTTAGTATACACCTTGTGAAAAGCGCTTTCAATACATCCAAGCCACTTAGATTTTAATTTCTATTCATCTCCCATAGCTTTTCATGTTTGAAAGTAGTTTCATATCATTTTCAATCTGCTTGATATTTAGCAAACAATTTTTCCATTAATCCAGCTTGGCAAAAGGCAAGAAGACCAAAGCCAAAGAGTAGAAATGCTGATCCACCGAGCACTAGAGTAAAGCCCGATAGATAGAGAAGCATAATGATTAATAAAATAATCGCAAGCATCAAGAAGAACCACACGAAGTTAAAGCTAACTAAGAGCAAGCCCTTTTGAAGAACTTCTTTCCAAGTCAAGTCATAGCGTGCTGCAATTGGATAACTAGCCAACATCACTAGGGTTAAAAATATCAGAATTCCCAGGCAAATGGCCTTAATTAGCTGAAAGCCTAGGCCTGTTTGCCCCCAGAATAGAGACAAGTCAACTACACTAATTAGAAAAATTCCTAGTTCCAACAAACCTAACTGGAGACCTAATTTCAAATTCTGCTTAAAGGCTCTCATATACGTTTTAAAAACAGGAACTCGACGACTACCCTTAACTTCGAAGATTGTCTGATAGAGACTGATTTTTGCTACTCCGATTGTCACAATAGGCAAACAAGACACAACAAAGAGTAGGTTAACCGTCACGATATCTAAAACCTTCTCACAAAATCGCATAAGAAAGTTATCCGTATCGAATGCCGCTTTTATCAATCCAGATCCTTTATGTGCCATTGTTTGCTCCTCCTAACTGACTAATCGATTAAAATTTTAAATAAGTATTTGCGAACTTTATCTTCCATACCTGCATAGCCATTAGGCTGATGAGGTTCACCTGGGAAAAAGACTGCAAAATTGTGATATCCCAACAAGAGTGGGTATTGTTCATGACAATGGACAAAGCCAATATCACTGGCTTCATCAAAGGCTACAGCCTCATCTTTAACGCGAGAACCATAGCTAGAGTACTCATGTCCTTCAACTAACAAATGCAAATCTGCATAGTTTTTATGATGCTCAAAGCGATCATTTTCTTCTTGGTTGAGAACATTTTCCTGTACAACTAAGAAAACCTTATCTCCATCAATCTCGTATTTGCCTAATTCAAAACTATCTTTACGATGCTCATAGAGATAATCAATGGCCTTGTCCAGATTAGGATGAATTCCCTTGTAAAAGCTAATGTTTTTTAAATCATCAAAAATCATAGTAATTTCCTTTACCTGATTGTTACCTTCAGACATACGATGTCTAGCCAGTAAGTTTATAAGTGTCTAACAAAACTTCATGAAGTAAGCAACTCCTCTCCATTTTGTAGACACTTATATATCCTGTATTCTCTTAGTCTATCAACTATACTGCTGCATACTGATAAACAGATTGTACTATATTCAATTTTCGCAGAGTACTATCCTTTGACTGCTCCCATAGTAATCCCTTGAGTGAAGGATTTTTGGAAGACAAGAAAGACTGTTACGATTGGTACAGCTGCAAGGGCAGCCCCTGCCATGATCAAACCATAGTTAGTTGCCATCTCGGCCTGCATAGTCGCAACCCCGAGTGAGATGGTCAAGTTTTGACGTGAAGTCAACATTACCAATTGCATGAAGTAGTCATTCCAAGTATTGATGAAGGTAAAGATTGCAAGAGCTGCAAATCCTGGTTTCACAATAGGGAAAGCTACGCTCCAGAAAGTACGAATCTCGCCGCATCCATCGATTTTAGCAGATTCGAGCAATTCTGTCGGAATGTTCTCACTGAACTGTTTCATAAGGAAGACCCCAAATGGCCATCCAATCAAAGGCAAGATAACTGCCCAAAGAGTGTCATGGATTCCCATGAAGTTGACGATACGTACCAATGGTACAAGGACAACTTGTTTTGGAAGAGCCATGGCAGCGATAAAGATTGCAAAGAGAATGCGTTGACCATAGAAACGTTTCTTAGCCAATACATAACCTGCTAGTGAAGAGGTTGCACAAACCAAGAACATGGTTACCAAGGAAATGAACACTGAGTTCCACATCCATTGCAAGGCTGGGTTTTGCACCATCAATTGTTGGAAGTTCTCCATGGTTGGAGCTTTAGGGAACCATTGTGGTGGAATCATAATGGTATCTGGTTGTGATTTGAATGCACCTGTCAAGATCCAGTAGAATGGGAAGATAAACAGTACAGTCAACAAGAGCAAAATGATTGTTGAAATAACAGTAAAGGCTGTTAATGGTTTCTTTTGTTGTGTAGGTTGCATAGCTGTCTCCTTTCCTTAGTATTCTACATCGTTTCCGAGGATCTTGAATTGAGCGAAGCTGACAAGGGCAATCATAACTGCCAAGAATACACCAATAGTATTGGCATAGCCATATTCAGTCAATTGGAAGGCTTTTTCGTAAAGGTAGTACATAAGTGTACTTGTTGAGTAGTTTGGACCACCAGATGTCAACAATTGAATCAAGGCGAAACATTGGAATGAGTTGATGGTTGTGATGATTGCAATATAGAGAGTTGTTGGAAGGAGGCTTGGCCATTTAATCTTCCAGAATACTTGGAACTCAGTCGCACCGTCAACACGAGCTGCTTCTACAAGTGAGTTATCAATATTACCCATTGCAGCGATGTAAAGAATGATTGGTTGACCAACTGATGTCGTCAAAAGGATAATCATAATCGCCATCAAAGCCCAGTTTTTATCTCCCAACCAAGAAATGTTTTGGCTGATGATGTGGCTTGACTTAAGCACGAAGTTCAAAATACCTGATAGTGGATCGTAGATCCATTTCCATACTACTGTTACGGCAACACTACCTGTTACAACAGGAAGGAAGAAGACGAAACGGTAGAAAGATCTAGCGATGGCATTTTGTTGGTAAGTTTGTGATGCTACAAAGAGCGAGAAGAGTACAACGACTGGTACAGACCCGATAACCAAGATTACGGTATTAATCAAAGATTTTGTAAAGACAGGGTCTTTAAACATACGGATGTAGTTGTCCAAGCCCACAAACTCAAAGCTAGTCATCGAATAGTTGAAGAAACTTGTGATGAAGCCCATGATCATTGGAGCTAAAACGAAGACGGTAAAGAAGATTAATACTGGTGCTAGGAATGCGTAGGAAATAATAGTTTCCCGCATGCGAATTTTATTGATTTTCACAGTCGGCACCTCACTTTCACATAGTTTTGTTTTTTTGACTGTTATCTGACCCTGATCTAAAATCAAAATGAAATTTTTCTAAGATTCGTCAATGTAAAAACTTCATTTTAATTTTGACCTGTCAGTTGCTTCTATTTCAAACAAAAGTCCCCCTTTTCATACACAGATATGCTCAGGGAAAAGGGGGGAACTCAGTTTTTATTTAGGGCTTATTATTTAGCTGCTTTTTTGATTGTTTCATTCGCTTTTTCAGTGAATGCTTTCAATGCTGCAGCAGGTTGTTCGTCACCATTTGATACAGCTTGCAACATTGGGAACCAAAGTGTTCTCATTTCAGCAAATCCGTCGATTGTGTTGTAATATGGTGAGTAGTATTGAGTCCAGCTACCGATTGTTTCCATACGTTTGTCATCATAAAGTTTTCCAAATGAAGTACGAACTGGGAATGCACCTGTACGAACTACGTCTTTAGGACCCCATTCTTTGTCATCTGCGATGAATTGGATGAATTTCTTAGCTGCTGCGACTTTCTTTTCGTCTTTGTTGTTAAATACTGCAAATCCGTTTACAAGGTATTCAAGAGCTGGTTTACCTGAATCAGATGGGAATGGTACTTCTACCACTTCAACTTTACTTGCTTCCAAAAGTTTAGCTTGGATACCATTTTGAGCTGGTGCCCAAAGGATTGTGTAAGAAGTTTGACCGTTCGCAAAGTTTTGGATGTCTGCTCCACCGTCAAATTGTGAACCATTGTTCAACAAACCATCTTTGATCCAGCTAGATGCTTTTTCAAGACCTTTAACGAATTTAGGATCGTCAGTTGTATATTTAGTTACTTCTTTATCAGTTACAGAACCGCCATAAAGGTTAGCGATGAAGGCACGTGTTCCTTGGTCTCCCCCTTGACCTGAACTGAACAATGAACCTGGTGTATATCCTTTATCTTTAAGCGCTTTCAAAACTTTTTCAAAGTCATCAGTTGTCCAACCTTCTTTTACAAGGTTTGCAACTCCTGCATCTTCCAACATTTTCTTGTTCATAGCCATGTAGAATGGTGCAGAACTGATTGGATACATGTAAGCTTTATCACCAGCTTTACTTGCTTGGATGATGTTTTCGTTGTTGACATCTTTTACAAATTCATCTGTAAAGAGGTCGTTCAACTCAGCCAATTTACCATTTTTACCGTATTGGATGATACGTCCTGGTGCGTCAAAGAGAACGTCTGGCGCAGTTCCTGCTTCGATTGCTGTTGTGATTTTTTCTGGACCAGATTTGAAGTCGATTGTTTCTAGTTTAACTTTGATATCTGGATTTGCTTTTTCAAAAGCTTCGATGATAGATTTTTCATAAGTTCCTACACCGTCACCAGTTTTTTCTTGAGTAAAGACTGGGAATGCCCACCAAGTGATTTCTGTTTTTCCTGAATCACTTGCAGCATCTTTTTTAGCGTCTGATTTGCCGCAAGCAGCAAGAGATAGAACTGCAGCACCTGCAAGTACTGTACAAGCTAGTTTTTTAAATTTCATTTGTATTCTCCTAAATGATGATAAGCGTATCCGAATCGGATAATGAGTAATGTCGACTTTGTATACGTTTTCATTTTTCCTACTAATCAACCACTCTCCTCGTTTTTTATATTGTGTTATTTAAGACCCGCAACAAATCGTTCCGTAATCTCTTTTGGTCTAGTAATAGCGCCACCAACTACGATACCTCGCACTCCGTAACCTAGGATTTGCTTAGCTTGTTCTGGTGTGTGAATTTTTCCTTCAGCGATGACGTCCACCCCTGCATCACAGAGTTTCTTGATGAGTTCAAAGTCTGGGCCATCCACTTTTGGACTGTAAGAAGTGTAACCTGACAAGGTTGTTCCGACAAAGTCAATTCCCGCTTCAACTGCTGTTAGACCTTCCTCAAAGGTACTTGTATCAGCCATCAAGAGTTGATTTGGATATTTTTCTTTGATCTGACGGATAAATTCTTGGATCTCCAAGCCATCATGACGTTCACGTTTGGTACAGTCAAGAGCAATGACTTCGATGTCAAGAGCTGCTAGTTCATCTACCTCTCTCATAGTCGCTGTGATGAATGGTTCCTGTGGTGGATAATCACGTTTAATAATTCCGATAATCGGAAGTTTAGTGACCTCTTTAATTTCCTTGATATCTCGAACACTGTTTGCTCGGATACCGACTGCACCACCTTGTTCAGCTGCTTTTACCAACAAGGGGATAACTCCTCCCGCTTCTGTGTAGAGCGGTTCATGAGGAAGTGCCTGACAAGAAACGATGATTCCATCTTTGATTTGTTCAATCAAGGCTTCTTTACTAATTTGTGGCATCTACTTTCCTCCTTTTCTTTTCCTTTGTGTTTATGTGACTATTATAGCTTATTATTAAAGCGCTTTCAATAACTTGTGCTAGAATAGATTGGAGTTTCAAAACAATTTTATGCAACAGTTTCTTCTGAAAGTAGTTTCAGGGACCTAAAATCTATCCCAACACCTCTTAAATCTTGAAACCAGCCCTTTTTTCTCGCAAACATGAAAGAAAAAAGGCCGTAACAAATTTTCGTTACGACCCTTTCTAACTAAGATCTAGTTTCACTAAGGAAACCATCACTTTCAACTATTTGACTAATCTTCTTTTCTCTTTCCCAAAGCAAACATACCAAGGAGCATCCCCACAAGCCCTACAGAAGCAAGGGCAGAGGCATCTTCACTTCCTGTCTTAGGAAGAACATCTTGACGAACTGCAGGTGCTTGATAGGTCTTATCTTGTGCCATAGCCTGAGATACAATAGACTGCTGACCTTTGTGATCTGGATCTTTATGGCCTGCTCCTTCTGAACCTTTGGTGCCAGCTGTAAATCCTTGGTTTTCTGTCGGTGCGACGTCATTCTTCACACTGCCCGTGAATGCTGGGACTTCATGCACAGCTGCTTCGCTACCATTGACACCACCCTCAAATCCTGGGCTTTCAGGAGTTACAGGACTATCAGCGCTTACTCCGCCTGTGAATTCTGGGACTTCATGCACAGCTGCTTCTACACCATTCACACCACCTGTGAATTCTGGAACTTCATGCACAGCAGCTTCACTACCATTGACTCCACCAGTAAATTCAGGATTTTCAGCAGTCGCAGCTTCTACACCATTCACACCACCTGTGAATTCTGGTACTTCGTTAACAGCAGCTTCACTACCGTTGGCAGCTCCAGGAATACCTGCTCCTTCAAGACTCACTGGAAGATTGTGCATACTCTCGATTGTTCCAGAAGCAAGTCCAGTTATTTCTTGACCAAGATCTGACTTGTCTATTGTAAATAGAAGAGTCTTAGTATCATACTGGGTCATGAAGTTTACTTTTTTACCATTTGCCAATTGAAGTGTTGGGATTTTGTTAACCAAAACTTCTGAATCAAACTCTACTGCAAGAATTCCTGGCCATTTTTCAATAACATTTTTAACTTTGGCTTCTTTAGGAGAAATTCTTTCCTTCGTTAAGAAATCCCAGTTGAATTTCTTGAAGGATAGAGTATAAGGATTGCCACCAGTTTCATGATGTTCATACAAGAGACCAAATTCTTTTGGTCCAATCTGTTGAAGTGAGTTATAGGCATATTCCCCTTCTTGAATCAAATGATGATGCAGCCAAGTCAACTCGCCATCTTCTTCTACGCGAGCCACTCGAATGTAACCATTCTTACGACCTGGGCCATTGGCATTTGCTAGAAGGATATATTCCTTACCATCTTGAACCGTATGAGTCGCTGCCATTTGAACATAGACATCTGGTACATCATAGCGTGCTACATAGTTGTCCCATGTAATACCACCATCATTACTTGTCGCAACCTGCAAATCACCAGTCAAACCACGCATAAAGAGTTTCAACTGACCATTGTTCAGCTGAACAACAGAAGATTCCGTATTTTGAGCGTAGTAATTGTTCATGTTGCTTGAATCAACTACTGTACCATCATAAAGTGTACGGTTATCATTGACACCGCCACCCATATGCCAAGTCTTACCATGGTCATCTGAGTAGATAATACGAGATGATTGAGATCCGTTGAGGTGGTTGGTTCTATTCGTCGTATAGACAGGGACGACAATACGACCTTTATGAGGTCCATTCTGGAGGGTAATGCCCACTCCAGGTCCCACACCTAAGAATTTCATCCAATCAGCTTTGACCATTGGGGTAATATCTTGTGGTGCAGACCAAGTCTTACCGTCATCATCACTGTAAGACATCCATAGGTAGCTGTCTTTAGCAATTCTAAATGGAGAAGTTTTATTGCTTGTAAAATAGATATTTCCTAGCAGTTGCTCACCCTGATAAAGATCACCTTTATCGCTATAAGCCGGCTTGACTGGATTTACAACAACACGGTAATCCGTTGCCTGACCATCTGGTGTGTAGACAACACCATTTTCACGAATGGTATAGGCCCCATTTTCTCCTTCACGGTAGAGAATTTGGTAGGTTTTCCCATCAATTTCTTTATAGGCTTCCTCTTTTTCAGCTGACATCCCAAAGATACCTTTTCCTTCTGGGAACATATCATAGACTGAAAAAATGCGTTTGGTTTCAGTATCTTGGGCTAAAACCATATCGATATTTACTGGTGAACCAACAGATGGATCAGTAGCTTTTGGATTGTCACGTAGATTCGTAAGAGTGATACGATCGCCCCATGTTTGACCCTGATCCTCACTTCGTTTGACGACCATACCGATATCGCCCCAGTCATAGTGGTGCAATCGACGTTCGTCAGCTCCAGCAATCAGAGTTCCCTTGTCAGTCTTAAGGAGGGCTGGAATACGATAGCTATTAATACCATCTGGATTTGACTGCCCATTTTTACCAGCTTCAAAAACATCCTTTTTATCTGTTATCTCAGCTCCTTCTGGAAGCTTTTTCTCTAATTCGGATCTTTCAAATAGGTAGCTACGATTTTGAACTTCTTCTGGACTCAAGGCACGATCGTAAACAGTTAGATTACGAACTTGTAAACCTGCCCCCCAAACCATACTTCCTGCACGATTTGTGGAACCAATTTGCATATGATTCACATCAGGCATATCTTTGATAAAGCGTCCCGATTTCTTACTTGTTCGTGACAAAACTCCGTTTACATAGAGACGAACTTGTCCATCTGGAGAATCTGCACTTGGTCTTTCAACTGTAAAGGTTACTGAGTTCCACTGACCTGGTTTGACAGTTAATGGTGCGTCTGTGTATCTATCATAAAATTGATCGCCGTTTTGATCGCGGCCCTCAATCAAGGCAACGTTGTTGTAAACAGCCATGGTGAAATATTCATTTCGAACCGTATCACTTGAGACTGAGAAAAGGTTGTAAAATGCTGGCGCAGAAGCATCTGGTTTGAACTCCATATGAACGGTCGCATTTTGAAGTTGTTTCAGTTTGCCCAATTGCTCTGTCAGATCAATTCTATTGCTATTTGCAGCATTAGTCTCTACATCTTCCTTTTCAAGAACAGTATTGACATTTTCCAACTCTCTAGCATAGTAATCACGTGGAAGCGCAGCTGGATCTTTTTCGGTTTCTCTAGTTGCTTCTGTCGTTTCTGCTGTTGCAGTTGTTTCGGCCGTTGCAGTTGTCTCTGTTCCAGTATGTGCTTCTGTAGATGCATGTGTGACTGTATCTACCCCATTAGACTCTGGCGCAGTCTTTTCAGCATCTACTGCTTTTTCTACCTGATCCTTCTCTACTCCTAGTTCTGTCGTTTCCTTATTGGTAGTTGTTGATTCTTGTGCCAATACTGGCGATGCACCAAAAACAACTGCTCCAATCACTACTGAAGCGGCTCCTACTGTAAATTTGCGAATTCCGTATCGTTGTTTTCTCTCCAACTGATTATGCTTCATCTTTCTTCCTTTCATTTTCAAAAATAAAGCGCTTTCTTTTTTGCTTAAAATTTTTAGCCATCTGACTAAATGACAAAAATTACTTTTTCACGAATGGTTACACTCGCTCTTTCAAATTTTCTCTCACTTAACGACCCATCGTTAACTAGAGTCTCCTACTCCTTTCAAATTTCATCTTATTCTCATTATATAATAAATTTCCCTATTTTAAGATAGATGAATATAGAACAGATTTCACTTTCAATTTTTGAAACCTAAACTCAGACATTTGAAACTACTTTCGGGTACTTTGGATTTTTTCAAACAGAAAATTGCTTCATTCGGTTGAATCGTTTTTTTATTGAACTTTATCTCAAACTTATACTCAATGAAAATCAAAGAGCAAACTAGGAAGCTAGCCGCAGGTTGCTCAAAACACCGTTTTGAGGTTGTGGATAGAACTGACGAAGTCAGTAACACATATACGGTAAGGCGAAGCTGACGTGGTTTGAATTTGATTTTCGAAGAGTATTAACTATTTGACTCCTGATTTATCTAGATCAAAAAGGCCGTAACTAGTTCTAGTCACGACCCTTTCTAATATAAGATCAAATTTCTCTATGAATTTCGTTGATTTTAACTATTTCATTGATCTTCTTTTTTCTTGCCCATGGCAAACATACCTAGGAGCATGCCTACAAGTCCTAGAGAGGCGAGAGGAGCAACAGCTTCACTTCCTGTTTCAGGAAGAAGCTGCTGACGAGCAGCAGGGGCTTGATAAGTTTTATCTTCTGCCATAGCCTGAACCACAATTGACTGTTCTCCCTTATACTCTGAGACCTCATGGACAGCAGCTTCAGCACTGTTTACACCACCTACATAGGCTGGAACTTCTGTACTCGCAGCTTCTAGCCCATTGACACCGCCTGTATATTCTGGCACCTCTAACTTAGCGGCCTCTACTCCATTAACACCACCTGTATACTCTGGCACCTCTAACTTAGCGGCCTCTACTCCATTAACGCCACCTGTGTACTCTGGAATTTCTAACTTAGCAGATTCTACTCCATTGACGCCACCTGTGTACTCTGGAACTTCTAACTTAGCAGATTCTACTCCATTGACGCCACCTGTGTACTCTGGAACTTCTAACTTAGCAGATTCTACTCCATTGACGCCACCTGTGTATTCTGGAACCTCTAACTTAGCGGATTCTACCGCATTGACACCACCTGTATATTCTGGCGCTTCTAACTTAGCAGATTCTACTCCATTGACGCCACCTGTGTATTCTGGAACCTCTAACTTAGCGGATTCTACCGCATTGACACCACCTGTATATTCTGGCGCTTCTAACTTAGCGGATTCTACTGCATTGACGCCACCTGTGTACTCTGGGGTTTCTAATATAGCGGATTCTACTCCATTGACACCGCCTGTGTACTCTGGGGTTTCTGATGTAGCTGCTTCCACACCATTGACGCTACCTACGTACTCTGGAACTTCTAACTTAGCGGATTCTACTCCATTAACACCGCCTTCGAACTCTGTACTTTCTGCCTTAACTCCTTCCTCACCATTGACTCCACCTTCGAAGACTGGAACTTCATGAACGGCAGATTCCCCTTTTGAGCTTTCTACTAAACTACCTTCTGGAACTTCGTGGACCGCTGCTTCTTCGCCGTTCACACCACCTTCAAAGGCTGGCACATCATGAACGGCTGCCTCCTCACCGTTGACGCCACCTTCGAATTCTGGGACTTCATGAATAGTTCCTGGTGGATTTTCTTCAACCTCTATTTCTGGAACTTCATGAACAGCCGCTTCTTCGCCGTTCACACCACCTTCAAAGGCTGGTACATCATGAACGGCTGCTTCCTCACCGTTGACGCCACCATCAAAGGCTGGATCCTCATGAACTGTACCTTCACCATTGACTGCACCTGTAAATTCTGGAACTTCATGGATTTCTGCTTTTGCACCATTTTTCCCACCAGGGACTCCTGCACCTTCAAGACTTACAGGCAAATTATGCATGCTCTCAATTGCACCATCAATGATTTCTGTAATTTCTTGACCAATATCTTCCTTGTTAACTGCGAAAAGCAATGTTTTTGTATCGTATTGCGTCAAGAAAGTCGCAAAGTTCCCATTTGCCAATTTAAGAACTGGTGGTTGATTCACCAATACTTCAGAATCAAATTCTAGAGCAATGACATTTTTGCTCATCTCCACAGCATTTTTTACAGTTGCTTTTGTTGGAGCAATTCTATCCTTGCTTAAGAAATCCCAGTTGAATTTCTTATAAGACAAGGTGTATTCATTTTGAGTGGCAGTCGCATGCTCATAAAGCAAGCCAAATTCGCCATTTCCAAGATCTTGCAATGAGTTATAAGCAAATTTACCACTTTGAATTGGATTATGTTTTAGCCAAGTTAGGTCTCCATTAGCTTCCACACGTGCTAAGTGTACCAAACCATTGTAACGTCCTGGCCCACCTGCATTACTGAGGATGATATATTCCTTACCATCTTGTACGGTATGAATGGCAGACATTTGAACGTAGACATCTTTGACATCTGAATAGCGTTTTACATCTTTTTCCCAAGTTGCTCCACCGTCTTTACTTGTCGCCACTTGAAGATCACCTGTCAATCCACGCATGAAGAGTTTGAGATCCCCATTATTCAACTGAACAACTGTTGACTCAGTATTTTGAGCACCTGGATTATTCATAGTTGAAGAGTGAATTGTTTGGTTACCTACTGGACGGTTATCATTGACCGCTTCACCAGCGTGCCAAGTTTCACCATGGTCATCTGAGTAAATGACGCGTGAAGACTGGGAGCCACTTAGGTAGGATACGTTATTTGTTGTGTAGGCAGGAATAACCAGACGCCCTTTATGAGGTCCTGAGTGCAAGGCAATACCTGTACCAGGTCCAGTACCTAAGAAATGCATCCAATCCTTACGAATACCGTATGTAATATCTTTTGGTGCAGACCAAGTTTTACCATCGTCATCACTATAAGACATCCAGAGATAGTTGGTGTTTGAAACTCTAAAGATATTCTTGTCGCTATAATCGAAGTAGACATTACCAATCAGTTCTTCACCTTTATACAAATCACCCTTATCACTATAGGCTGGTTTCTTAGGATCAACTACAACACGGTATTCTGTCTTTCTATTTTCAGGGTCAAAGACTTCACCATTTTCACGGATTGTATAACGTCCTGCTTCACCTTTTTTGTACAGAACTTGGTAAACCTTATCTCCAATTTGCTCATAGGCTTGTGGTGCTTTTCCTGGTAAATCTCTGACAGCTTCACCTTCTACGAACATATCAAAAATAGAGAAGATTCGCTTAGTTTTCGGATCTTGGACTAAAGCCATGTCGATGTTAACTGGTGATCCCGCATGAGCTCTTCTTGCATTCTCATTGTCCCGAGGATTTGAGATGACAATTCTATCTCCCCATGTTTTACCCTTATCATCACTACGACGAACGACCATACCGATATCGCCCCAGTCAGAGTGATGCAAGCGTCTCTCATCTGCACCAGCAATTAAGGTTCCCTTATCAGTTTTCAGCAAGGCAGGAATACGATAGCTTGCGATACCATCTTTATTTGGTTTGCGGTTCTCACCACCTTCAAAAACATCCAGTTTATCAGTAACTTCTGCTCCTTCAGGAAGTTTCTTCTCCAACTCTCCTCTTTCAAAAAGTTGGCTACGTTTTTTAACTTCTTCTTGAGAAAGAGCACGGTCATAAACCGTTAGATTACGGACTTTAAGATTGGCGCCCCAGAAGTTTTTGCCTGTGCGTTTTGTTGTACCGATTTGTACATGGTTGACATCTGGCATGTCTTGGATGAAGCGACCAGACTGAGGACTTGTGCGCGACAAGACACCATTTACATAGACACGAACCTGACCTTTTGGTTGGTCAGCATTTGGTCTTTCAACTGTAAAGGTTACAGAGTTCCACTCACCTGGCTTAATTTTCAAAGGAGCAGTTTTATAATCACCATAGAATTGATTTCCATTTGCATCACGACCTTCAACGATAGCTGTGTTATCAAGGATGGCCATAGTGAAATACTCATTTACTTTGGTATCACTAGAAACTGAGAAGAGGTTGTAAAAACGTGGAGCAGATGCATCTGGCTTAAACTCCATATGAATGGTCGCATTTTGAAGTTTTTTAAGCTTGTCTAGCTCCTCCTTCATGTCAACTCTTTGACCGTTTGAAGGATTGGTTTCAACATCTTCTTTCTCTATAACAGTATTGGCATTTTCCAACTCTCTGGCATAAAAGTCACGGGGAATGTTTCCAACTTCTTCGTCTTCACTCTCTGTAGCTGGAGTTTCGTTTGATGCTACTGTTTCTGTTGGTTTTTCAGACCCTGGGTTTGCTTGCAATTCTTCACGGCTCACTTCTGTTCCCTTATCCGTTGCCGTTGCCAATTTGTCTGCGAGTTCCTTATCGAGATTCGTCAGATTTCCTGTCTCTACTTCCTTAGGCAATTCTGGCAAAGATTGCCCCGCTGTTTCACCATTCGTTGATGGCGCCTCTTGAGCCAAAGCCGGTGCAGCACCAAAAACAACCGCTCCAATCACTACTGAAGCTGCTCCAACTGCAAATTTCCGAATTCCATATCTCTGTTTTCTATCAAAATCTCTCTGATTCATGTTTTCCCTTCCGTTATTTTTTAAAAAAATAAAGCGCTTTCTTTTTTGCTTAAAATTTTTAGCCACTCAAACTAGCTGCAAATAAGAAACTGTATTATTGAATGGAATTGCCATTCTTTGTAAATGAAATGCTGTTGCACTTTTATAAACTCTATGTTAAGAATAAGCAAACAGCTAGACTCCTTTCATTTTTTATCTTAACCATATTATATAATAAATATTCTAAATTTTAGACTTTATAATCTATAATAGATTCTACTTTCAAAGATATTTAGAAGTTTCAAACCACCTGAAACTACTTTCTCATTATCTGGGGCACATAAAGAAAAGTCTGTAGTTCATTCGAAACTACAGAGCTTTTTTCAATTTTTAGTGACCTACATAGGTAAAGGGGATATCACTACCACACAACCAATTGTAAACTTGATCATTGACATGAACATTCATGGCTTCATGAGCATATTCAGGCATGATACGATAACTCTTTTCACAAGTCAAACGGTTGTAAATAGCAAACTGAGTGATTGGATAGCAGACATCGTCATCAAGTCCAGTAATCATCCGAACTTCCCCCTTAATACGATGGGCAAGATTTTTTACATCGATATAGCTAAGTGTTTCCATAATCTGCTCTTCTGTCTCATGGAATGGATCATGGAACTTAAAGTAACGAAAGAGCTCATCATAGGCTTCGCTGGTATTCCCAATCTCAAGTACTCGTCTAAAGTCTGATAAGAATGGATAAATAGCAACTGTACGCTTGATACGTGTATTCAACCCCGCAGCCACCAGAGCCAGCGCTCCTCCTTGAGAAGCTCCATAGCTTGCTAATTGGCCTTCATCCACTTGTGGGAAGCTAGCTACAATCTCAACTAATTGATAAATATCAAGATAAACATCCTTATAGAAGAGTTGCTCTTTTCCTTCTACTGCACCACGAATGATTTGGCCCTTAACTGTATTTCCGAGTGGCGAGCGCAAGCCATCTTGTGAGTAACCAGACTGACCACGGACATCCATAGATACGACACCATAACCAGCGACTGTAAAGGCCAACATATCTGTCCAATCCCAACAACGTCCCATATATCCATGGAAGTGAAAAATAACTGGTACTTTATGTTCAGATTTTGGTAAGACCACACGTGCATAAACAAGGCCTTCCCGAGTGCCCTTAAAGGTGAGTTCATAGCACTTCACGTTTGGAATACGAAATTCACGTTCCTCTAGTTGGTAATCTGGCAAGATTGAAACCTTCTCTATTTCCCCATCCCAAAAATCGTCAAAGTCTTGCGGAACTTCATCACGCCCTCTGTAAGTTTTCATTTCTTCTATTAGTGCTGGATTTCTCATAAAACCCTCCTTTTTTTGTAACCGTCACCATAACTCTAGCACATAAAGGAAGGCAATGCAAGACTGATATTTTAAATAGAAAGTGATTTTAATTTTGAAGATTCATAAAAGCTTATCTGAAAGTAGTTTTATCCATTCCATTCTGTATAAATTCAATACACTTTCAAAGAATAACAGCTTCTTTGGTCTCTCCTCCAAGAGTCATTGAAGACTAGTCTTATACTCAAATCCAAACTAGGTCAGTTTTATCTGCAACCTCAAAGCCGTGCTTTCAGCAACCTGCGGCTAGCTTCCTAGTTTGCTCTTTGATTTTCATTGAGTATTAGCATGTTTTCGGGTATATAGTTGTCTATCTTTAAACTAGTTTTTTTTGCAAAAACAAAAAAGTTTCATAACCTTAATAGAATTATTCTACCAAGATTACAAAACTCTTTCTTATTTCAAATCTTTTTTATAGCGTTCCAACTCTGCTTGGTTTGCCCAAACATAGTGACCTGGACGAATTTCTACCATAGAAGGTTTATCAGTTTCATAGTCATGTTGATCTGGATCATAGACTTTCAAAACTTTTTTACGTTCCAAGATTGGGTCTGGAATAGGAACAGCTGATAGAAGTGCTTGCGTGTATGGATGAACTGGATTGTTAAACAATTCTTCAGTCTCAGCCACTTCAACAATGACACCCTTATAAATTACCGCGATACGATCAGAGATGAAACGAACTACTGACAAATCGTGGGCGATAAAAAGATAAGTCAATCCTAATTCCTTTTGGAATTTCTTGAGCAAGTTCAAAACTTGGGCACGTACAGAAACGTCCAAGGCTGAAATCGGCTCATCCGCAATAACGAAGTCAGGTTGCATAACCAAGGCACGGGCAATCCCGATACGTTGACGTTGTCCACCTGAAAACTCATGTGGGTAACGTGTCAAGTGTTCAGCCAAAAGTCCCACTTCACGAATGATATTTTGAACTTTTTCTTTTCTTTCTTCTTCATCTTTAAATAAATGGTGGTTATAAAGACCTTCAGAAATGATATAGTCAACCGTTGCACGTTCATTCAAACTTGCAGCAGGGTCCTGGAAAATCATTTGGATACGACGGATTAATTCCGAAGCTTGTTCACGTGATTTTTTACCATTAATTTTTTGACCTTCAAAGATGATATCACCTTTGCTGGTATCATTAAGACCGATGATAGCACGACCAATTGTTGTCTTACCACTACCAGACTCTCCAACAAGTGAGAAAGTTTCTCCTTTGTTGATAAAGAAGTTCGCATTTTTAACAGCGACAAACTTTTTGCTTCCTTCACCGAAGGAAATTTCTAAGTCTTTAATTTCTACTAATTTTTCAGACATTTCCTTCCTCCTAGTCCTCAAGATGTGTAAAGCCCATCTTTTCACGAATCTTGTCGTGTAAATCTGCAATCACCGATGGTTTTTCAACTTTTGGAGCTTGTTCATGAAGCAACCATGTCTTAGCCCAATGAGTATCAGATACTGCAAACTGAGGTGCTTTTTCCTCGAAGTCAATCTTCATAGCATAATCTGAACGAAGAGCAAAAGCATCTCCCTTCAATTCAGTATAAAGCGATGGAGGTGTTCCAGGGATTGAGTACAATTCACCTTTGTCATCCGCAAGTTGAGGCAAGCTTGACAAGAGGCTCCATGTATATGGATGACGTGGGTCGTAGAAGATTTCTTCAACAGTACCATACTCAACGATTTCACCAGCATACATAACTGCAACTTTATCAGCGATACTTGCTACGACACCTAGGTCGTGGGTGATAAAGATTGTTGTAAAGTGGTATTCGTGTTGAAGTGACTTCAACAAATCAATAATCTGTGCCTGAATGGTCACGTCAAGAGCTGTTGTCGGCTCATCACAGATAAGAATGTCTGGGCGACAGGCAAGAGCAATCGCGATAACGATACGTTGACGCATTCCCCCAGAATATTGGAAAGGATACTCGTCAAAACGTTTCTCAGAATCTGGAATACCAACTTTATTCATATAGTCGATAGCCATCTCTTTAGCTTCTTGAGCAGTCTTGCCTTGGTGTTTAACAATAACTTCTGTGATTTGACTTCCGATTGTCTTGATTGGGTCTAGACTGGTCATTGGATCTTGGAAGATAGTTGCAATCTTGGCACCACGAATACTTTCCCAATCTTTATTAGATGTAAGGCTGGTCAATTCTTGGCCACGGTAATTAATACTACCTCGTGCAATACGACCATTTCCTTCCAACATTCCTGTGAATGTTTTTGTCAAAACTGATTTACCTGAACCTGACTCTCCAACTAAAGCGAGAACCTCTCCCTCGATCAGATCGATGGAGACACCTCGAATAGCTGTCAAAATCTTGTCACGAACATCAAATTCCACGACAATATCTTGAGCAGTCAAAATTACATTTTTTCCTTTTATCATGTCTACTCCTATCTATGTGTACGTGGATCACTAGCATCCGCTAGGTTCTGACCAACTACGAACAGTGACAAGGATACCAAGACCAAAGTTGTCAATGGAATCCAGAAGAGGTAAGCATTGGTTGTTACGTTCTGAGAATAATCCGAAATCAAACGTCCCAAACTTGGTACTGTGATTGGCAAGCCGAGTCCAAAGAATGACAGGAAGGCTTCATATGAGATAAATGCAGGAAGCATTTGTGATGTAGTTGTAACAATAACAGAAACCAATTGAGGCATGATATTTTTAATAACAATCTTATGGGTTGGTGTTCCCAGTGTACGAGAAGCAAGGTTGTACTCCAAATCACGGTAACGCATGATTTGGATACGAATCATATAAGCAATACCAATCCAAGTAGTTACACTCATGGCAAAAATCAAGTTCCAGAAACCTGCACCGATAGAGTAAGTCAAAACAATAACGATCAAAAGTGAAGGGATGTTATTGATAACGTTATAAACTTCCATCATGATACGGTCAACTGATTTTGAAATACCCCAGATTCCGCCGACAATAACACCAATAACAACGTTGATAAAGGTCGCAATTACGGAAATCAAGATAGAGTTACGTGCTCCAAACCAAACACCGTCAAAGAGAGATTTACCATTACTATCTGTACCAAACCAATGTTCAGCATTTGGCTTAATGTAACGAGCGCTAAAATCATTTACCTTACTTACATCATTGAAGTCAAAATCAGAAAACATTGGATAGATGAAACTCATCAATACGATGGAGATCAAAATACCAAGCATGATAATTGTTGATTTTTTCTTCAAAAACTGTCTAAAGACAGAACCCCAATATGAGTAGGCAGGAGCATCAATTGCTTCAGAGGCAAAATCATCTCGTTTTACAAATTGAAATTTATCATTACTAATCGTAGACATTATTTGCCTCCTTTCTCTGTCAATTTAATACGTGGGTCAATAATAGTCATCCAAATATCTCCAATTAAGTAAGAGAAAATTGAAACACATGTAAAGATGAAGACTAGACCAACTACCATGTTGTTGTTTGACGCTTTAACAGAGTCAATCAACATTTTACCCATACCTGGGAAGGCAAAGACTGTTTCAGTAAGAGTTGCTCCACCAATAACACCAATAATTGAGCCTGGGATACCAGAAACGAGTGGTACCATAGCGTTTTTAAAGATGTGTTTGTTAGAAATTTCTTTTTCAGAAAGACCTTTAGCTCGAGCAAAACGGACAAAGTCTTGAGATTGTAAGTCAATCATGTAACGACGAATCCAGATAGCTAGACCAGGTGCTCCAAGTAAACCAAGAATGACTGATGGAAGGACATAAGAACGCCAATCGCCAGCACCCAAGATTGGGAATGAGTCTGGGAATCCGATAGAAGAACCAATCAAACGAATAATATAAACTAGAGCAATCGTCGGAAGGGCCATCAAGAAGGTCAAAGTACCTGTAGAGAGGCTGTCAATCCAAGTATTCTTGAAACGAGCCATTGCTGAACCAAGAGGAACTGCAATCGCATATGAAATCGCAAGACCAATCAAACCAGTGATAGCAGAACTTGCAATCATAGATGGGTACTGATAGTTGCTTTCAGTAGCTGTATATGGATCATCTTTACCGTAGTTGGCTACTTCACGAGCATCAGCTTGACTCGGAGATTTATAAGTTCTTGAGTAAATGTTAACTGATGATGTTTTCTTACCAGTTGGGAATTGAACTTCAGAAGTCTTCGTTTGTCCTTGTCCTTGTGTAATAACTTGAAGAACAGGAGTATTTGCATAAGTTGGATAAGAATCTCCTAGGTTCAAGTTGACAAAGTTTTGGTGAACAAATGGGAACTGACTATTGAAGTACAAGAGGTATTTGTGTTTAGTACCTGAACCCACAAGAGACCAACCGATAGCAGGGTCATTCTCAAAGCGCAAATAACGCTCTAAGTTAGGATTCTCAGGGTCTTGGATCTTGTTTGTATGGTCAATATCAAGCAAGTTTGCATAGAATTTGAATACACGCTCAAAAATAGGAATTTCACGTGTAGCGTAGAATTGTCCACTCTCTGTAAACTCACCTAGAGTCCAACCATTCCCTAGTTGTTGGATATATTTTTCATAGATTGCTTTATTTGTATCATTTGCATCTACTGTAACAGAAGAGTCAATGCTACTAGCTTTTTCCTGCAACTCTTTCGTATCGTAATATTCGATATAACCCATACGCTCAAAGACGGTATTTTCATAGTTATCACGTTTATCAGCCGTGGTTGCAATTTTATTGTAGTTAGTGTCTTGTTTGAAGATCAACTTCCGTGGAACCATCGTATAGATGATTGTGTAAATCAAGGTCGTTACTAAGAAAATAGAAACCAACGACCGCAAGATACGCATAAAAACATATTTTTTCATATTATTTCCTTTAAATCCCAAAAGAACCTTCTCCTTTAGGAGAGAAAGTTCTGATGAGCATTATTTATTTCACATGACTCGCTAACTCTTTTTGAGCTTTTTCGTTTGATTCAGCTTTTTCTTTGAGCCATTTTTCACGAGCTTCTTTGTACTCTTTGGTTGTTACAGTGTTTGCTTGCAATTGAAGATATTTGAAGTAAATATCTGAGCCTTTATCACCAGATTGAGTGTAAGATGCTGAGAATGGCACTACACGAGAAATAACTGGTGCTGCTCCTGTAGAAGACATAGCTGGAAGGAAGAGTGAGCTATCTGTCAACCAAGCTTGAGCTGCTGCATATTTCTCATAACGTTTGTTAAGATCGCTTGTTTCACTAGCTGCATCATCAACTAATTTGTCATAGTCTTTCAAGCCAACTTGAGCGACCGCTGGGTTTGATGGATTATCATAGCCCATGTAAGTCTTAGTTGTTTCACTGTTAGTAGATTTTAGGATATCAAGGTAAGTTGACGGATCTTCATAGTCTGGGTTCCATCCAACGGCACCTGAAAGATCCCAATCTTCTGCTGCTGCACTAGCTGCATAATATGTGACGTTTTGTAATTCATCTGTAGTGATTTGTTGGATATCGATGACTACATTATCTGTACCCAAAGCAGTCTCAACAGATTGTTTAAATGATTGGATACGAGCAATATAGTTTTTAGATGCTTGGTCAACCGGAATGTCCAAATGAATTGGGAATTTCACGCCGTCTGCTTCCAATGTCTTCTTAGCTTTAGCCAATTCTGCTTTCGCTTTATCTACATTGTAAAGTCCATCTTGAGCATCTGCAAAGTTTACATCTTTCCATTCATCACCATAAGAAACGACCTTCTCAGTAACTAAGTCGCCAAATGTTTTTTCACCTGCAGAAACGAAGTCTGGTTTTACAAAAAGGTTACGAACAGCAAGTGCTGCTCCATCTTTACCATTAATCTGAGCCGAATATGAAGTGCGATCAAATGCAAAGTTCAAAGCTTGACGGAAATCTTTATTAAGAAGGGCTTTCTTAGTAGAAGTTTTTTCTTCGTCAGTTGTTTTTGAAGTATACTTATAGCTTTGACGGTCAATATTGACACCCAAACCAGCAATACCGGCTCCTTGTGGAGTATAGTAGATATTATCTTTATATGTTTCTGCTACTTTAGAATAGTTTGAGCTAGTAGGGTAGAGACGGGCATAGCTGTATGCACCACTTGTAAAGTTACGCTCGATTGATTCTTGATCCGAACCATCATAATAAGCAAGCGTTACAGTATCGATGTGAACATTGTCTTTATCCCAATACTGTTCATTCTTCGCAAACTCGATAGAAGACTTAGCTGTCAATCCTTTAAGCAAGAAAGGACCATTGTAAAGCAACGATGTTGGATCTGTCGCCTTACCAAAGTCTTTACCTTTTGATTTTTCAAACTCTGCGTTCAAAGGCCAGAAAATTCCGTAAGACAGTTTAGAGTTCCAGTATGGTTCTGGTTGGTTCAATGTATATTGAAGAGTGTAATCATCGACTGCTTTAACACCTACGGCAGAGAAGTCTGTGTTGTTTCCTGACAAGTAGTCAGCCAATCCTTTAACAGAATTTTGTGCTAGGTAAAGAGCGGCTGATTTATTGTCGGCTGCGTGTTTCAAACCTGTAACAAAGTCATTTGCAGTTACTTCTGCATATTCTTCACCATCAGATGTGAACCATTTTACACCTTTACGAATTTTATACGTGTATGTCAAACCATCTTGAGATACTGACCAATCTTCAGCGACTGCAGGAGTAAGGTTACCATACTTATCATTCGTAAAGAGTCCATCGATACCGTTTGAAGTGGCAACTTTTGTACTTTGTTTCCCAGAGATAAGGTAATCCAATGTTTCTGGGTCAGCAGTGTATACATAACCATATGCTTTTGGTGCTTCAGCATTTGATGATTTTGAAGAACCACAAGCTGCGAGAACGCCTGTTGCAAGTAGGGCAACCCCTGCTACCGCAAAAATCCGACTTTTTTTCATGTTTAGTTAACTCCTCTATTAAAATTAATGAGATACTGTTAATTATACCACACTCCCTTTCAAAAGTAAACGAATTTTCAGAATATTTTGTCGCATACCATCTGATAAGCAGGAAAACTTACATTTTCAGAAAAGAAACTATTGACGAGATTTAATTTAAAAGGTATAATAATAAAAGTTAAGGCGGTATAGCCAAGTGGTAAGGCACGGCTCTGCAAAAGCTTGATCGTCGGTTCAAATCCGTCTACCGCCTCTATATTATCAAAGGCTCCTATAGGAGTCTTTTCTTTTTAACTACTAAAAAGCTTTATCAGTTCTGCTCTGATAAAGCTTTTGTTTTATTCTGTTTCTTCTTCTGATTCGAGTTCTTGGATTTGAACCTTAAGCTTGGTTACACGTCCATTTTTGACCTTATCATTGGTTAGAGTGATATGCTTATTGCTACTTTCTAACTCATAGCTAAGTTTTTCTGATGTTGGAATAGTTCCCACGCCAGTCAAATAGTAACCAGCGATCGTATCTACATCATCACTTTCAAGTTCAACATCAAAGTAGTCATTAAAGTCATTTAAATTCATTGTCCCTTGGACGATATAGGTATCTTCGCCAATTGTATGAACATAGACTTCAGCTCGGTCAGTTTCATCATCAATCTCACCGACAATCTCCTCAAGGAGATCCTCTAGCGTAACTAGACCAGCCATTCCCCCATATTCATCGAGAAGAATAGCCATCTGTCTTTGTGAATTTCTCAACTCTTTTAATAAATCATCCACAAAAATAGTTTCAGGTACAAAGAGCGGTTCCTGCAAAATCTTTCTCAATACGATATTGTCAAAACCATCGGTAAACCCTGCTTTTAGCAGATTCTTGGTATGAATCAAACCAATCACGTTATCCTTGTCATCATCATAGACAGGAATACGAGAAAAGTTTTGTTTTAAGATGCTTTCGATAATGGTTTGAGTATCATCTTGAATATCAACCATGAAGGCATCCGTTCGAGGAACCATGACTTCACGTGCCATGAGCTCGTCTAGCGAGAAAATCCCTTGTAACATTTCAATTTCATCAGCATCCAAGGTTTCTTCACTCTTAGACAACATGTACTCAATCTCATCACGAGTCATTTTTTCATCTGCATCGTCAAATGTCATCGGTGTCAATTGACTCAAGAGATTAGTTGATGCTGAGAGCATCCAAACGAAGGGACTCACAACCTTACCCAGAGCAATAATAAACGGTACTGTTCTGATAGCCAAGGCATCCTTAAGATTTAGAGCAATTCGCTTAGGATAAAGTTCGCCAAAAACAATAGAAATATAGGTCAAGAAAGCTAATGATAAGAAGCTAGCTACCGCATAGGCAGTCTCGCTATTTCCCATCCAAGAGGCGATTAATTCACCTAGTGAATCTGCTAGTTTAGCCCCTGACAAGATCGTGATTAAGGTGATACCAACTTGAATGGTTGATAAAAAGTGATTCGGGTTTTCAAGTACCTTTAGTAAACGGATATAGCGTTTATCCCCCTCCTCAGCTTTTTGCTCAACACGTGAACGACTAAGTGAAACCATGGCCATTTCTGTTGCAGAGAAAAAGGCATTTAAAAAGGTCAAAACAACTAATAAAACAAATTGCAGTAACAAATCCTGACTGCTCGGGTCTTCCATTTTCCTTCTCCTAAAAAGTATAATTGAAACTATTATACCATATTTTCCAATTTCTACACATTAATTTTCAATTTCTATGATAAAGGGGCGTGGAACAAAGAGCTGAACCCCTAGTCTTGATGCTTTAGTTCCAGCCTTGTGAATTTTCAAAAAAGCTCTTTAAAATCAGAAGAGCAAAAAACAACCAATCGTGTCTACAATTCATGACTAATAAAAAACGAGGTTGGGATTTTCCCTCAACCTCTTGATCAATTAGTTATTTTTTGTGACTGTGACCTCACCTGTTCGGTAATCTAACTGAATTCCCTTTTGGACATTTGGAATCACGACATTAAACTCCAATTCTCCATCAGAGGACTTAGCTTCAATCTGAGAAGCTGACGGTACCAAATCTTGCTCAGTAGCATAGAGTAATGTTACGCGGTAACGAACTCGTTTGTTTTGATCTAGGGCTTTTCGAACCAGACTTTCATAGTAGTTTTGTCCTGTGGAGTCTTCTGCACGCGCTTGGTTGGCCCAAGCTGTCTGTACGGCAATATTTTTAGGATTGCTGGTAGAAGCATCAAAGCCATCTAAGCCACCTATCAAGGCATAGCCTAACAAGTGTCCTCTATCAACTGCGTGATTATAACTTCCTTTTAGGTTCTTAACCTGATGCCAACCCGCAGGCGTCCAAGATGTTGAACCATTGCCAGTTTCTTCACGGTCCTTGTACTGTCTTGTTGCTTTTGACATGATTGCATTCGCTACTGTGGGAACTGTCTCTCCTCCTACCGTTTTTGTCTTGTTATCCGCATAGGGTTTGCTTGAAACCTTAGCATCCAGATTGGTTTTATTGTTATTGACGATAAAGGCTCCTGCGCCATTCCACTCTAGAGTACCCTTAATTTGTTTTTTAACTGAATCGGTCAAGACACTTTCAGCCAGTTCTTGACTTGGAGTATCAGACGACTGTGATTTTTGTTTTACTTGTGTTTGTGGTGCAGTATCGGAAGACTGCATTTGTTTAATATAGTAGCTTCCTGCTGACAAGAGCAAAAAGAGCAAGAGGCCAATTAGGGCCTGTCTTGTTTTTTTATTCATATTTTCTCCTTGTACTCTTCGAAAATCTCTTCAAACCACGTCAGCTTCACCTTGCCGTATATGTGTTACTGACTTCGTCAGTTCTATCCACAACCTCAAAACTGTGTTTTGAGCAACCTGCGGCTAGCTTCCAAGTTTGCTCTTTGATTTTCATTGAGTATTACATTCACTTCCTAGAAAAAGGCTGGTCTCCCAGCCTATTTTCCTGTAAATTTTGCGATGAGTTCTTGCCATTTTGCTGGTGCTAAAATAGCCCAAGGATCTTGACCTTTTCCTAGAATACCATAGCCAATCATCAAACCAATAGCAAGAGCTAAGAATCCTAGTAGTAATACTACAATTACTAGGATAAAGCGACGTAAGACATTTTTGGATTGTTTATTCATCTTCATCAGCTTCCACACTTACCCGTTCAATCTTAGCTCCTAACTGGGCTAATTTTTCATGAAAACGGTAGTAACCTCTATCTAAATGGACAAGCTTTCCTACAACTGTTTCGCCTTCAGCTACCAAGCCTGTCAAAATCAAGGCTGCACTGGCACGTAAGTCGGTTGATAGAACTTCTGCCCCTTGGAGAGGCTGTCCTCCGACGATACGGGCTGTATCACGGATAATTTCAGAGTGCAAGCCCATACGACGCATCTCTTCTAAATGTTGGAAACGATTCTCAAATACAGTCTCTACCATAGTTGACTCACCTTGAGCAACGGTCATTAAAGCAGTGAACTGCGCTTGCATATCTGTCGGAAATCCTGGATGTGGAAGTGTCTTAACGTGAACTGCCTTTAGCTTATCCCTCTGAGAACGTACACGAATCCCTTCGTCCTCATCAATGACTTCAACACCCATCTCCAATAATTTAGCAATCAAGGGGCGATTGTGTTCCCAGATGGCATCTTGAATCAAGACATCTCCACCTGTCATAGCAGCTGCTACCATGAAGGTCCCTGCTTCGATACGGTCTTGCACAACATTGTGGGTCGCACCATGTAGTTGCTCAACACCAGTAATGGTCACAGTTTCAGTTCCTGCCCCCTTGACTTTGGCACCCATTTTATTTAGGAGAACAGCTAAGTCGACAATCTCAGGTTCACGCGCAGCATTTTCAATGACTGTCACACCGTTAGCAAGAGTTGCCGCCATCATCAAGTTTTGAGTAGCACCTACACTTGGGAAGTCCATGTAAATGTGAGCTCCGTGCAAGCGTTCTGCCTTAGCTTCGATATATCCTGCTGTTTGAGTAATTTGAGCACCCATCGCTTCGAGTCCCTTTAGGTGAAGGTCGATAGGGCGACTACCGATAGTACAACCACCTGGCATCGAAACTTTAGCATGTCCTACACGAGCCAAGATTGGCCCCAATACTACAATTGAAGCACGCATCTTGCTGACATACTTATAGGGAGCTTCTTCGGTGATGTCACCGGTTGCATCAACTTCAACAATATGTGCTTCTTGATCAAAGTCTACTTTCGCATTTAATCCACGAACCACCTGATTCATGGTAAAAACATCCGATAAAATAGGAACATTTTTTAAGACTGTTTTTCCTTCACTTGCTAAAATAGTTGCTGCAAGCAGTGGCAAAACTGCATTTTTTGCGCCCTCGATGGTAACACTTCCAACCAAACGATTATCGCCACCTTGAACTACAATTTTTTCCATAGAGTATTTTCCTTCACTTACAATTTTAGAATAACGTTCTAACTGCTTCTTGCCAAAGTTGGTAGAGGTTCAGAAAAAAGGAACTAATCAGATATCCTAAACCGATACTACACAATACTACCAAGAGTCGAACCTTCTTCGCATTATCCCTAGTCACCTTCAAAATTTGATCCCATCTAACCAAATCTTTCAAGAGCTGAAAGACTAGGTAGACAAAAAACATATGACTACTAAGGGTAAAAAACAATTGAATCATTTGCCTATTATACCATCTTCTTTTTTTCTACGCTAGTTTAGGGATTCGCCTACTGTTTAGGGATTGTTTTTTAAATAGTCAATCGCATCTTGAAGCGTTTTGACTGGAACGATTTTCATGTCTGTTTTAATCATTTGAGCCGCTTCTAGAGCTGTGTCATAATTACTCTTGGCATTTGGATTTGCCTTTTTAGCTTCTTCAGTTACTGGATTGTTAGGAGCAAAGAATACAGTAGCTCCTTTCTTAGCTGCGGCCACAACCTTTTTATCAATTCCACCAATGTCACCTACGTTACCATCTCTATCGATACTTCCTGTACCGGCAATAATCCGTCCATTTCGAAGAGTAGGATCTGCAATTTGCGTGTAGATGGATAAACTAAACATCATCCCAGCACTAGGACCACCAATGCCTGCAGTTGAAAACTTGATTGGCACATCACTAGATACTTCTGTGCGGTCAATCAAACCGATTCCGATACCATTCTTCCCATTTTCTAGAGTAATGATCTTTCCTTCGGCAGTCTTAACTTTTCCATCCTCCTCATAAGTAACCTTAACCTGATCACCTAGAGTTTGAGAATTAACGTAGTCCACCATCTCTTTTGAACTCTCAAAAGTTTTATCATTCACAGCTGTTACGGTGTCAGCAATATTAAGAATTCCCTTGAAAGTCGAGTTATCTGTTACAGTCAAAACATAGACACCTAAGTATTTAAGCTCAATTTCCTTACCGGCCGTTTTCAAGCCTTGATATTTGGCCATGTTTTGTGAAGTTTCCATGTAAAACTGGTTGATTCGCATAAATTCCGCATCTGACGAACCACCAGTCATTTCTTTGGCGCTATGTATGTCCGTAAAAGGTGTTAGCCAGGCATAGACTAAGTCAACCAGTCTAGCGTGCTTAACTCCAACCGTCACAAATTGGTAGGAACCTTCCTCTTGGTCAGGTTGGTTATTAACTTGTAAAACCTTTCGAATATCTTCAGAAGTTCCTGGCACCTCGATATAATAAGGCAGGGACACTGTAAAAGCGATAAAAGTGGTAATGAGCCCAATAATGAGATATAAGGGCCATCTAGTTTTTTTCTTCATTGTTTAACTCCTCTAGGACAGCATTTGGTACATATGCACTGATATCTTGACCAAATTTTAATAGTTCTCTCACAGCCGAAGAGCTGATGTATACATGCTCTGGGCGACTGTGGAGATAGATTGTCTCCATTTCTCCCGCTAGTTGATGGTTGTAAAAATCAAAACTAGCTTCATACTGAAGATCTGTTGCATTACGCAAGCCACGCACCAAGACCTCTGCACCTAATCTTCTAGCAACATCAACGACTAATTCATCGTGAGAAGCTATGACTTGGACATTTTTGAGATGTGCTAGTGCTTTTTCAACAGTTTGCTTTCGGCTCTCTATCGTCAAAAATCCTGTTTTATGAGGATTATAAAAAATTCCCACATACAATTGATCAAAGAGCTTACTTGCACGCTCAATGAGATCCAAATGTCCATTGGTCATCGGATCAAAAGAACCTGTAAATAGCCCAATCTTATCTGACATAAACCGTCACCTTACTAATCCCATATATTTTTTCCTTCCAGATGCCCAAACAAGCGATTTCTTCTGGAAGTTCTACTGATTTATCGGTCTCACATACCACCATGACATCCTCTGAAAAAAGATTTCTCTCTGCCATTTTTTCAATATCTGACACGATTTGTTCTTTTGCATAGGGAGGATCTAAAAAAATAAGATCAAAGACACCATCAACCTGTTCTAATGCACGACTGGATTCCATTTTCAACAATTGAAACTTAGAGGTTTCCTTAGTCATTCGGATATTTTCTGCGACTATATTCTGGGCTCGGCGATCCTTCTCAACCAGAACGGCACTGGACATCCCTCTTGAGACTGCTTCGATGGATAGACCACCACTGCCAGCATAAAGATCTAGCACTCGCCCACCTTCAAAGTAGGGACCAATCATATTAAAAATAGCTCCTCTTACCTTATCTGAAGTTGGTCGAGTTGTTTTACCGTCCAGCGTCTTTAAAGGACGTCCACCGTAGATTCCTGATACGATTTTCATACCGTATATTATACCAAATTCTTATCAAAAAAAGAAAATCGAACCTTACGGCTCGATTGATTAAAGAATATTTTCGTAGGTGTCTCTCACTTCTTGTGGCCAAACACTGGTTTGGACTTCACCGATATGCTTCTTACGAAGCAGGAACATAGCCATACGAGATTGGCCAATTCCTCCACCAATTGTCAATGGGAAGAGGCCGTTTAAGAGAGCTTTGTGCCACTCCAAAGAAAGGCGGTCTTCGTCTCCTGTGATAGCTACTTGGCGACGAAGAGTATCTTCATCGACACGAATGCCCATTGAAGACAATTCAAAGGCTGCACCCAAATTATCATTCCAAACAAGGATGTCTCCATTCAAGCCATGATAGCCATTTTCAGACTCAGTTGTCCAGTCATCATAGTCTGGCGCACGGCCGTCATGAGGTTTTCCATCTGACAATTCTCCACCGATACCAATTAGGAAGACAGCGCCGAACTCCTTACAGATAGCATTTTCACGTTCTTTAGGTGTCAAGTCTGGGTAGCGTTCTACCAACTCTTCTGTATGGATAAAGGTAATTTGCTTAGGCAAGATTGACTCAATATCGTAGCGAGCTTCTACTGCTAACTCTGTCAAACGAATAGCCTTATAAATCTTTTCCACCGTTTCTTTAAGATAGGCAAGATTGCGCTGTCCGTTTGGAATAACTTTTTCCCAGTCCCACTGGTCTACATAGACTGAGTGAGTCGCATCTAGTGAATCTTCGTCTGGACGAAGAGCCTTCATGTGAACAAAGAGACCTTCTCCTTCACCAAAACCAAAACGTGCTAAGGTATGGCGTTTCCACTTAGCAAGGGAATGCACCACTTCATAGGTTTCATCTGGGATTTGCAAAACCTTAACAGAAACTGGATGTTCAATCCCTGAAAGGTTGTCCTGCATCCCGTCCCCAACCTTACTCAAGATTGGCCCCTGCACTTCCACAACTTCTAATTTATCTTTCAAATACTGGGTAAAAGTATTTTTTACAAAGGAAATTTCTTCCTGTTGATGGATAAAACTTTTCTTCATACATCTCTCCTTTTGAATAATAAAATGATTATACCCTTTTGCCAGTAAAAATAAAAGTAAAAATTAAAAAAAGAGCTCATTTGAGCTCTAAAAGTATTAATCGTCACTTCCAAAGATACGCAAGAAGCTGAGGAAGAGGTTAATAAAGTCGAGGTAGAGGCTAAGCGCCAATGAAATTGCCCAACCTGTAGCGACTTGACCATTTGATTCTTCATAAACATAGCGAATCTTTTGGTTATCCCAAGCAATCAAACCTGCAAAAACAAGAACCATGACAATACTGATAATGTAGTCGAAGAGGCCACTGTTTAAAAATACATTGACAATCATAGCTAAAATGAGACCTATCAGGGCTGCAATCAAAGCACGCCCGATACCACTCAAGTCCTTTTTAATCACAACTCCGACAATTGCCATGACAAAGAAAAGGGCAGCGCTAGAAATGAAAGCCGTTAGAACCGTTCCTGGTAGATAGAGTGATACGATGAAACTCAGTGAAAAACCGTTCACTACTGAATAGATGAGAAACATCGGAAGAGCTGCTGGGCTATTTTTATAAGCCATATTACTTGCTGCAATTACAAGAGCAACTTCAACTACTCCTGTTACGATTAACCATATGCGGGCGTTAAACATCAACTGAACAAGAAGGTCTTGGAAGGTTGTTAGCATTAAGGCTGAAACAAGTGCAGATAAGGCGATCCCAATCCCTACAAAAGCATAAACTTTTGCATAAAATTGATTCAAACCTGAACGTTCTTGAATAATTGTTTGATTCATATCTTTTTCTCCTTATGAAATCTTTTTACTGATTATAACAAAAATTAAATCATTTAACTCAAATAAAACATGAGTATACCTGCAGCAATGGCGACATTGAGGCTTTCTGCCTGCCCTTTCATGCTGATGTGGACCAATTGGTCTGCCTGGTCTGTCATGAATGGACTAATGCCTTGACCCTCATTTCCCATGACTAAGGCAAAATCTTCTAACCGAGCCAATTCACGATAATCTTTAGAGTTTTGTGATAAGGTGGTTGCCAGAATTGGTAAACCGCTCTTTTTAGCTTGTTCCACAAACCCTTCGACAGACATACGATAAATCGGCAAATGGAAATGACTGCCTTGCATGGAGCGAAGCGTTTTGAGGCTATAGATATCTGCTGACTTGCTGGAAACGATGACTCCAGAAAAACCTGCTGCATCTGCCGTCCGAATCATGGTCCCAACATTTCCAGGATCCTGCACATCTTCTAAAAAGAGATACTTTCCTTGGCTCAAATCTGGTAACTGCTCATCCTCCTTTTGAACAATGGCAACAATACCCTGAGGAGTTTGAGAATCTGCTAAATCGAGCAAGATTTCTTCTGTCACAAGGACAGTCTGAGGATAGTCTACTAATTTTTCACCATACTCTGCGAGAGCAAAAATTTTCTCAATCTTTGCACCTGCTTGAATAGCTTCTTCAAACAGATGCCATCCCTCAATCAGATAAGAGGTTTTCCGATATTTTTTTTGATGTAATTTCTTGGCATTTTTTACCACAGAATTGGCTTTAGAGGTTATAATAGTCATAGAAATATTATAACACAATCAAGGAGGTTTGGTATGCAAAAGGTTAAAATGATCGCCCAAGGTCGCGTCCAAGGAGTGGGCTTTCGCTGGGGTGTCTATACCCTAGCTCTAGAACTAGGTGGCATTACGGGTCGTGTCTGGAATAACGATGACGGAACCGTTGAAATTCTTGCTCAAGCAGAATCTTCAGCCATCATGGCCAAGTTTATCCAAGAGATTCGAAAAGGCCCTACCCCATTCTCTAAAGTAACCTATCTTGATGTTCAATTGAGTAACTTTCCATCTTATTCAGACTTCAAAGTCGCAAATTAGGTCTCTAGAACTATTGTATATTTTCCAAAAAAACAGTAGAATAGAAAGGTATAATTTTTAAAGAAGGAATAAAAACAGTGAAATCAATTAAACGAATCGCTCTCTCAGTCATGGGAGTGGCTATGCTATTAGTCTTGACAGGTTGTGTCCAGGTTGATAAATCAACAGGACTCCCAACTGGTCCCGTTTGGGATTTCTTGGGTGCTCCAATGGGAGAAGCTATCAAATACTTCGCTAATGATCAAGGTCTCGGTTTCGGTGTTGGGATCATCATCGTAACCATTATCGTTCGCTTGATTATCCTCCCACTTGGTATCTACCAATCATGGAAGGCGACCCTTCACTCTGAGAAGATGAATGCTCTCAAGCACGTCCTTGAACCACATCAGACTCGCCTGAAAGAAGCAACGACACAAGAAGAAAAATTAGAAGCTCAACAAGCTCTCTTTGCTGCTCAAAAAGAGCACGGCATCAGCATGTTTGGCGGCGTGGGATGTTTCCCTATCCTCATTCAAATGCCTTTCTTCTCTGCTATCTACTTTGCTGCCCAACATACTGAAGGAGTTGCCCAAGCAAGCTACCTAGGAATTCCTCTAGGCTCACCTAGTATGATTTTGGTTGCCTTTGCTGGTATCCTTTACTATCTTCAATCACTCCTTTCTTTACATGGAGTTGAGGATGAAACTCAAAGAGAACAAATCAAGAAGATGCTCTATATGAGCCCTCTCATGATTGTCGTGTTCTCTGTCTTCTCACCAGCCAGCGTTACACTTTACTGGGTTGTCGGTGGTTTCATGATGATTCTTCAACAATTTATCATCAACTACATCGTTCGTCCAAAACTTCGTAAAAAAGTACGTGAAGAATTTGCTAAGAACCCACCAAAAGCAAGTAAAACTTCAAGTACTCGTAAAGATGTAACCCCTGAACCAGCAACAGCTATCACAACTTCTAACAAGAAGAAAAACAAAAAACGCAATGCTGGAAAACAACATTCTAGATAAAAAATAAAAGGCTTAGCTTAAATGCTGAGCCTTTTCTATAGTCAAAAAGAGGCCGAGAAAAAATCTCGACCTCTTCTTTCATTTTATCCATGTACACGTTTCATGTAATCTTGATAGCTTTCTGTATCCATCAATTCCTTAGCATTCTTGACGCGATCTGCTGTTGGAGGTTTAACTCCTTCAAGGGAATATGGAATCCCAAGCTCACGCCATTTGAACTCACCCATAGTGTGATAAGGCAAGATTTCAAACTTATCAACATTTTTGAGAGTTTTTACAAACTTACCAAGTTCAATCAAATCTTCATCGCGGTCTGTCAATCCAGGTACAAGAACGTGACGAATCCAAACAGGTTTACCGATTTCTGACAAGTACTGGGCACAAGCCAGAATGTTTTTATTGGTTTGACTGGTTACAATCTTGTGTTGTGCTTCGTTGATTTCCTTGATATCAAGGAGAACCAAGTCTGTCACGGCCATTAACTTGTTGAACTTTTCTAGATAGCGTGGTTTGTTACGGAATGGAAGGGCACAAGTATCCAAGGTACAGTGGATACCCTTTTCTTTTGCCTTGGTGAAAAGGGCAATCAAGAAATCAATCTGCAAGAGGGCTTCTCCTCCGCTGACTGTGATACCTCCCTTGTCTCCCCAGAAACCACGATAACGAAGCGCTTCTTCTAGAACATCATCTACTGTTCGTACACGAGATTTATTGGTTTCCATAGCCCAAGTATCAGGGTTATGGCAGTATTGGCAACGCATCTGACAGCCTTGCAAAAAGACAATAAAACGAATCCCAGGGCCATCTACCGCCCCAAAACTCTCTGTCGAATGCACCATTCCTGTCACTTGTCCATAGTCAATTATTTCCTCAGACATATCGTTACCTTCCTTGAAAACGTTTTATAGTCTTTATTATACCATGACTGAAAAGAAAAACCACAGATTTTGCCTATTTTTTAGAAAACAATCTGTTTTTCACTTTCAACTTTCATGATTTTCAAAATATTTATTAATCCTTATCAAAATCAAAGCCATAGAGAGTCGCAAAATAGTCCTCTGGTCGCTCTGCTCGGCGGATCAAGCGTGCTCCACCATCCTCTGTATATAGAATTTCTGCCGAACGAAGCTTGGCATTGTACTGGTAACCCATAGAGAAGCCATGCGCACCTGTATCATGAATGACTAACAAATCATCAATTTCTGTTTGAGGTAGTTCACGATTAACTGCAAACTTGTCGTTGTTTTCACAAAGAGAGCCAACAACATCAACCACTTCAGTCTGACCATCAGGATGCATCATATTGGTGATGTGGTGATAGGCACCATACATAGCTGGTCTCATCAGGTTGACAGCTGAGGCATCTACTCCTAGATAGGTACGGTAGGTTTTCTTTTTATGAGTTACTTTTGTGACTAAAATTCCATGAGGTGCCAACATAAAGCGCCCTAGTTCTGTAAAGATCTTAACCTGACCAAGTCCTGCTGGTGTGAGGACTTCTTCATAAACCTGACGAACTCCCTCACCAATCAAAGCGATATCATTAGGCTCTTGATCTGGGCGATAGTTAACCCCGATACCACCTGAAAGATTGATAAAATCCAGTGAAATACCTAACTTTTCCTTGATTTCTACTGCCAATTCAAAAAGCTGACGTGCTAATTCTGGATAGTAGAGATGGGTCACTGTATTTGACGCTAGGAAGGAATGAATCCCAAAGGTTTTAGCTCCCTTTTCTTTCAAGATGGCAAAGGCTTCAAAAAGCTGTTCCTTAGTCATCCCGAACTTAGCTTCACCAGGATTATCCATAATGTCCGTACCCAGTTCAAATACGCCACCAGGATTGTAACGGCAAGAGATGATTTCTGGGATGCCTGCTGCACGTTCCAAATGCTCGATATCTTCAAAGGCATCTAAATTAATCGTCGCCCCCAATTCTCGCGCATAAGCATACTCTCTATCTGGGGTGTTATTAGATGAAAACATCATATCCGCCCCTGTAAACCCAAGCTTGTGACTCATTAAGAGTTCGACATAACTAGAACAATCCACTCCACATCCTTCTTCTTGCAAAATCTTCAAGATAGCTGGAGTTGGGGTTGCTTTAACTGCGAAGTATTCTTTAAAGCCCTTATTCCAAGAAAAGGCCTTGTTTACTGCGCGTGCTTTCTCACGAATCCCTTTTTCATCGTAAAGATGGAATGGGGTTGGAAACTCCTCAACAATCTTTTCTAAGGCATCACGTTTAATAAATGGTGTTTTCATAGGACTCCTTCATATTCATTATCAAAGAAAGGCTGGGACGAAAGTTCCAACCTTTGTATTTCAAGTCAATTCTTATTTTTCTGTATCGAAGATATTTCCAACTTCAACAGCAATTTGTTGGTTCTTCACATCAATATTTGTGACTCTCAAGAGTGACTTGTAGTCGAACTGTTGTTCACGGTCTTCCTGTGCATTATCAGCAAAGACAGCTACACCAGCCAACTCTGAATCAAACTCAGACAAGAGGCTAATCATCCCGTTAATGGTTCCTCCACCCTTCAAGAAGTCATCAACGATCAAGACACGACTTCCTGCTTTAAGGCTACGTTTTGAAAGGAACATCTTTTCGATACGGTCACTAGAACCTGAAACATAGTTGACACTAACAGTTGAACCTTCAGTGATTTTCAAGTCGCGACGGACAATGACAAATGGTACGTTGAGGACATTTGCCACTGCATTTGCGAGCGGAACCCCTTTGGTCGCAACAGTCATAACGGCATCAATCTTCTGATCCATAAAGCTCTTGGCAATAATGCGACCGATGTTTTTCAAAATAGCTGGAGTGCTCAATAGGTCAGATAAATAAATGTAGCCACCTGGAAGAATACGGTCACTCTCTGAAAGTTTATCACGAAGCTCTTCGATAATCGCTTTAGACTCAAGGGTAGAGATCGATGGTGTAAAAATAACACCACCACCAGCACCTGTCACCGTTTGAATATGACCGATTTCAATTTCTTCGAAAGCACGCTTAATGATGACGATATCTTCAGAAATAGACGATTTGGCAGATTCATACTTTTCCGCAAAGGTGTTGAGACTGGTTAATTTGTATGGATTGTTAATCAAGTAATTGGAAATGACAACCATCCGATCACTTCTTCTTAATTTCATTATATTTTTACCATTCTTTTTTATTTAGTCTTTTTCTCATTATATCACACTAAAGCAAAAAAAACGAACTTTATTGCCTAAATAAAGTTCATTTTTTTAGTTTCTAGTCTAATTTCGGCTTGTAGAAGGAACGATTGTCCATAGCAAAGACTTTATTGGTCATTTCTCCCTCATCAACAAGGGCCAGAGCTGTTGTCATCATCATCATGCTGGCATCCAAATTATCAATCATATGAATAATTTCTGCTTCCATCACTCGAGGACGAACTGGACTACCATACTCAAGGAGACCATGGTGACTGAGAATGACATGGCGAAGAAGTACAACTTCTTCTCTGGTATCATCAATGCCAAGTTCCATTACCGCTTTAGTAATTTCGCTATCAATCAGAGCGATATGACCGATAAGGTTTCCTCTTACTGTGTACTCTGTCTGGTCAGGACCTGTCAACTCAATAACCTTGGCAAGGTCGTGCAACATAATTCCCGCATAGAGCAAGCTCTTATTGAGCTGAGGATAAATATCTGCAATTGCTTCTGCCAAACGAACCATAGTGGCAGTATGATAAGCAAGACCTGTTTCAAAAGCATGATGGTTGGTCTTAGCAGCTGGATAAGAGTAGAATTCCTTGTCATACTTGGTGTAGAGATTTCGAACAATTCGCTGCCAAATTGGATTTTCAATTTTAAAAATCATCTGCGCCATATATTCACGAATCTCTTTGGCATCTACTGGAGATTTAACCTTGAAGTCCGCTGGGTCGTTGGGTTCGCCAGGTTGTGGTAAGCGAAGGGTGATTTGATTAACCTGAGGCGTATTGTTGTACACTTCACGACGACCTTGCATATGAACTACTTTCCCTGCTGTAAAGGTTTCAACATTGTGGGGTTGAGCATCCCAGAGCTTCCCTTCGATTTCTCCACTATCATCTTGGAAGGTGAAGGCTAGGTAGTTTTTCCCAGCACGTGTCTGTCTCAGGTCAGCTGACTTAATCAGGTAAAAGCCTTCAAAAAGCTCATCTTTCTTCATGTGACTAATCTTCATATTCTTCCTCATCTTCTTGGAATTGGAGCAAATCAAGCGCAGGCTCACCTTCTGATAACTCAATGTGACGAAGCGTTCGCTCGATAGCTGTAGTACGACGGTTTAATAAATCATCAATATTGCCAGAGGCATGTTGGAGATGTTTTTGTGCCTTGACCAGAATACCTCCAAACTTGCCAAATTCTGTTTTGACACTAGCTAGGGTTTTACTGATATGGTCAGCACTCTTTTGGATATTGAGTGTCTTGAAGCCAACTGATAGAGAATTGAGTAGGGCTGATAAGGTACTTGGACCTGCAACGATAATTTGCTCCTCCCGTCTCAAATCATCAAAGAAAATTGGATTGCGAACAATTTCTGAATAGAGACCTTCTGTCGGAACAAACAAGACTCCAAAATTGGTTGTTCGAGGTGGCGCCAGGTACTTACTCTTGATATCCTTGGCAAAACGCTTGACGCTTGCTAGGAGAGACTTACGGCAGCGCTCGATTTCATCCTTATCACCTGCTTCATAGGCTTCTTCCAGACGGTAATAATCCGCCAGGGGAAACTTAGAATCAATCGGTAGATAAACATATTCCTGGTCACCTTGCCCAGGTAACTTGATGGCGTATTCCACACGTTCACTAGAGTTTTCAACAGTAGCAAATTCTCGTTCATACTGGGCAGGTGTCATGATATCTTCAATAATCTGTCCCAGTTGTAATTCACCCAGAATTCCTCGGGTCTTGGTTCCAGAAAGAACTTTATTAAGCGCACCGACATCACGCGCCACCGTCTGCATTTCACCTAGGCCTCGATTGACAGATTCCAGTTGTTTGGAAACTGTCTCAAATGAAGCCTGCAAGCGTGTCTGCAAGGTCTTTTCTAATTTCTCCTCGACCGTTTGGCGCATCTGTTCCAAGCGTTGCTCATTTGATTCCTGCAAGGCCTGTAGTCGTTGGTCAGTCTTATCTCTTGTTTGAAGGAGGTTCTCATTCATTTCCTGCCGAACTTGAGTTAAGCCCTGGTGCAATTCAATACGCACCTCCTGCAAACGGTCGCTGACAGCCACTTCCAAGTCTTTTTGATCTAGCTGACTAGCTTGTCTGGCTTGTTCAAATCGATAATCTAGCTGGTCTGATAGGTTATCTGCTTGGTCCTCCAAACTCTTGGTCAGATATTTTTCCTGCTTGTCCTGCCTTTGCCAAATGAGAAAGAGGCCGACCAGATTAGCAACTAATAAAACAACAAGTAAACTTTCCATCCTACCTCCTATCTTTGCTATGCAAGACGACCACATAGCCATCTGGGCAAGTCACTGACACTTCCCTATCTATATATTCGTTAGAAGCATAAACTTTCTTAAAGAAAAAATTCTCCTCTATCAGTTCATACTTGGCACCGAGTATTGTCAAACGACTATCCCTCACAGGCATAAAGGCCAAATAATCATAGTCCGAACGTGGTTCAAGTTGACTGGTCCCTTCTGGACAGTAACGAATCAAATTTTGCCCATCCTCAATCTCTATTTGACGCATATAGGGCGCCAATTTAGGATTGCTAGGCAGAAAGACATTAGCCAACATATGGTCAATGCGACTACCTAGGGCACCAAAAATGGTTACCTGAGCTTGCGGATTTTTTTCAAAAATCGTTAGAAGCGCCAGTTCTAGATCTGTATCATCTTTTTCTGGCTGAGCTTGGACAAAGTGCTGGGCATGTTTTTGAATCAACTGACGTTCTTCTACAGTCACAGAATCAAAATCCCCAACGGCTAAAGCAAGAGGAAGTTTTTCCTCCAATACCCAAAGTGAGCCTCGATCCACACCGACATAGCAATCAAAATCTGTTCGATAGTGACCACGGTCTCCACCAGCAAAAACTGCAACTCTAGTCCAGTTCTTTTCTGAGAGCTTGCACTCGTTCATTGACATCTCCCTTAAAGACATAGGATCCTGCTACAAAAACTGTTGCACCAGCTTCTTTGGCTTGAGCAATGGTTTTATCATCAATCCCACCATCCACTTCGATCTCAAAGTTCAAATCTTTTTCCTCACGAAGGGAAACCAATTCACGTATCTTATCCATGGTTTCTGGCAGAAATGCTTGCCCACCAAAGCCAGGATTCACCGTCATAACTAATACTTGGTCAACCAAATGAAGAACATGCTTGATAGCTTCAACAGGCGTACCAGGATTGATGACTACCGAAGGTTTAACACCGAGAGAACGAATCTTTTGAAGAGCGCCATGGATATGAGGTGTTGCCTCGACATGGATGCTGATAATATCTGCTCCCGCACGCGCAAAATCTTCTAAATGATGTTCGGGATTTGATACCATCAAGTGGCAGTCAAAGACCATCTTGCTATGAGGGCGAAGGCTTTCAACCACACCTGCACCAAAACTGATTTGTGGCACAAAGTGACCATCCATGATATCGATATGGGCGTATTCTGCCCCAGTTGCTTCTAGGCGTTTAATTTCACGTTCAAAGTTGGCATAATCTGCTGCCAGAATTGACGGAGCAATCTTGTATTGAGACATAGGTTTCTCCTTATTTTGGAATTTTTTTGCTGACTTTTTTATAAGTTTCTCTACGATTTTCAATCTCACTGAGGAATTGCAAATAGTTGTCAAAACGGAAGGTAGCAATGATCCCCTCTTCTACTGCTGGTTTCACTGCGCAAGATGGCTCATGGGTATGAGTACATGTACGGAACTTGCAGTCTCGACTGACACTAGCAATTTCTGGAAAGGCTAGATTAAGGTCTTCTGCTGTTGTTACTTCGTAATCCAGCGATGAAAAACCTGGTGTGTCTGCAATCTTACCACCATTGAGATTGTAAAAACTAACTGCTCGAGTAGTATGACGACCGCGACCCAGACTATCAGAGATTTCTCCTGTTTCGAGATTGAGATCTGGTGCGATTTTATTGAGGAGGGTTGACTTCCCAACACCCGTCTGCCCCATAAAGACCGTAACTTTATCTGTCAACAAGGGCAAGAGTTCCTCTTTACTCGTCACAAAATCGTAACCAATAGCACGATAGGTCTGCTGGTAAAAATCCAGTTCTCCCCCATCTTCCAGTAAGTCCATTTTGGAAATATAGACGATAGGATGAATGTCCTTGTGCTCTAAAAGAACCAAGAAGCGATCCAGCAAGTTGCTATTAAAGTCAGGTTCTTTGACCGACATGATAACCACAGCTTGGTCAATATTGACAATTGGTGGACGAACCAGACTGTTTTTCCGTTCATGAATCTTGAGAATATAACCTTCGGAATTTTCCTCCGCAGAAAAATCTACCCAATCTCCAACGTAGGGCGTGTGACCTTTTTTACGGAAATTCCCACGCGCGCGTGTCTGATAGACCTGACCCTCATTTTCCACATAGTAGAAGCCGGCCAAGGCTTTAATAATTTGTCCCTGCATCTTAGAGTCCTTGTCCTTTAAGCGCATCTGCTAGACTGGCAAATTCTTCTAAGCCAAGAGCTTCACCGCGTACACTTGGGGATAGTCCGGTCTGGTCCAAAGCCCTAGTCAACTTATCCTTGACTTCTTCAGTCTTGCCAAAGTAACCTGTCAAGTTGTTCCACAAGGTCTTGCGACGATGGGTAAAACTAGCCTTGGAAACCTTAAAGAAGAAGTTCTCATCTTTTACTGCTACAGCCGGTTCTGGACGACGCACCATTTTCAAGATGGCTGAGTCAACATTCGGAGCTGGCACAAATACTGTACGAGGTACAATAAAGGCAACCTTGGCTGTCATGTAATATTGAACGGCAATCGACAAGCTACCGTAAGCCTTGGTATTTGGTTGAGCAGAGATACGATCCGCCACCTCTCTTTGCATCATGACCACAAACTCACTAAAAGGAATCCCACTTTCGATCAAGTGCATGAGAATAGGGGTCGTGATGTAATAAGGCAAGTTTGCCACTACCTTGATGGGTAAGTCAGGATTTTTGAAATTCTGGATATGCTGCGCCAAATCAACCTTGAGAATGTCTTCGTTAACTACGGTTACATTGTCAAAATCACGCAAGGTATCAGCTAAAATTGGTACCAAGCGATGGTCAATCTCAAAGGCCATAACTTCAGCTGCACGCTCAGCCAAAAATTCCGTCAAGGCACCAATCCCTGGCCCGATCTCAATGACATTGACCTGGCCATCAATTTCAGCCGTATCAACAATTTTTTGAAGGATATTGGTATCGGTCAAGAAATTTTGTCCGAAGGACTTTTTAAAAGTAAAGCCGTGACGCTCCAGCACTGCCTTGGTCACGCTATAATCTGCAATTCTCATTTATTCTCTTTTCTATTTATTAGCTAAAAATAATATATAAAACCCACATAATTCCTAGTGCCAACAAAATCCAAAACACTAAAAGAACACGAGGCTTGTTCCCTTTTGAATCAGATCCAGTCATATCAAGCACTTTCTTATCTTCTTGGGGGTTCATTTTCTTCAGTTCATCCTGATAGGCAACCGAATCTAGAATATTGTCTTCTGGCAATAATTCTGAAGCATAATAATCAGGAAAGCCCATAGCAAGACCAATTAAGTTCTCTTCTGTCAAAGAAAAATCTAAATCTTTGGGTTGATTTTCCCGAATAGCCCGGATATTTTTTAACAGTTTATCAGAAACAACAGACACTTGGTCCATAAAAACAACATCTAAAAGATCAAATCCGAGTACATCACCGTCTTTGACATTTGCAAGAATATAACGGACAAAGTCATCATATAGTTGCACGGATTGCGGGGCATTCTCTTCTAAAAAAGATCGGTTTTTGAGGGCATTCTGCTGGAATTTTTCAATAGAAAGCAAGATATCTACATTCTGCTCTTGGTAAAATCTTTCTGCTTGCTCTTCATCTTCTTCCAGTTTTTCTGCTGTTTCCCAGAGAGCAATAGGAGCTTTTAAATCTTCTTCATCCCAAAACAATTGCCAAAAATAGGGTATTGTGTAAATTCCCTCTGTTAGAATACGGGCTTCATCTTCGTTTTTTAAGTAAATATAAGTTCTATTTGCCATATCATTTTCTTTCACAATCTTTGAAAAAGGTTAGTGGTTCAAGTAGGATGTAGATAAAACTATATAGTTTCCCAATGTAAAGAAACTCTCTAATCTTTAGCTCTACCTTCTAGTTCCTCACTGAGCTCTTGCATCTCTTTAAAAGCGGTTAGACTAACATAGGCACCCGCTTCATAGTATTCCGTTGGATTAATGGCATAGTCAAAAACTTCAATCATGCCTCCCGCTTCTTCAATCATGCCATTCCATTTTTCGTCAAAGACCATTCGCAGACGTTTCCAATCGGTAAATACCGGCACAGAATTTCTGCCATCTTTTCCTTCTTTGACTGGAATGTTGAAACTAGAATCTTTTTCTAAAACGAAGGAATTTCCTTCCTGACTATCGCCCTTAAATTCCGAAGCCGCATCTAGAGGAATTAGGAATTTAGCTTTCGGCATAGCTTCTGAAAAGAACTTATAATAGAGCTTATAAATTACTTCTTCATCTTCTGTCGTCGGGCTATCCAATTGTCCCATCAACAACATCCATCTTACTAGGTCAGGATTCATTACAGGAACTTGTATTTCTGGTAAATCAGAAAAATCTGGTTTTTGAACCAAGGCAGGAGCGCTGATGCTGACTTCCTTAGAATTAAAGATTGCTCCCAAGGCACCATTTAAGTAAAAGGCTGTCCCAAGGAAATTCTCAATCCCTTTTTTATCTTCCGTATTTTCAATCAGTTTTACCACTGAGTTTGGTCGACCATCAATGGTTTCCTGAAATTGGCGATACCAAGATGGGGTCAAAAGCATAATCATGGGATCAGTACACAGATAACCTTCCTCACCTCTGTCATAGGTCGTTGAGAAAAGGTAAGGTTCGCCTGTTTTTTCCGAATAAACTGCATAAACTGAATCTACTGCTAACAACTTGTCTTTGACGATTTCCGCTAGACGTTCCAACTTGCGAGTGTTGGCTTGATAGCTTTCTTCGCTTTCAGTTTCCTGATTTTGACGGCATTTCCATAAAAAGAGACGTAAAATCTCTACACTGTCATCAAGGCTAGCTGCCAAATAGTCTTCATTAGTCAATTGACCCTCTTGAATGGCTACAAAAGCACGATACAGAGCATCTGAATAGCTTGATAATTTTTGCTCTTCCTCAACACCTGAACTAAAGAGCACACTTCCTTTTTTCAATTTATCCAAAGAAGGAAGCCTATCAACCACTAGATGCGCGAGAACTTCATCAGTAAGACTATCTGCATCTTTGTTTTGACTGCTAAGCTTTTTAACCTCTACAGTACCAAGAGTATCCATTCCTTGGTCAGGATTGCAAAACTGCAACTGATCCCCAACCTTGATACTACCTTCTAGACTTCCAACAATCAATAATTGATTCGTTTCCTTCATCGGGAACAAATCTAGAACACCAATACATGCATTGTTTTTAGATTCTTCTCTTTCTTTCTGTGCTTCACTTATTTCAGTTGCCTCTGCAGTTTCTGTCTTTTTTAAAAAATCAAAGATTCCCATAACTTTTCCTCACTAACTCCATACAAGGCTAATCCTGTGGAGCACTTTTCTAATGCTTGCTATCAAGCCTGATTAAACCGTATATGATTACTTCTATTGTATCATATTCCCCCTACATTTTGGGACGGTTTCTCAATTCTCATACGACTTCATGGCATCTTCAACTTCAGCTAAACTGATGCCGAATAATTCCAAACGCTTGAGAAGTTGCTTCCCATTGGAATAACCAATACGAAGGCTTTCTCCTAGATATTCTCTGCGTTTTCGGCTATCTGCGCCTGCTAGAAAACCAAGACGAATCAAGTCACTACGGCTAATGTCAAAGTCGCTTTCTGCTTCAAATTGCTCTGTGACTTGTTCCAGCGCTGTTTTCAAGTCTTCATAACTGGCATGTTCGATTCCTAGGGAACGTCCTTTGGTCTTGGACTTTGGCACTGCCTCATCACGTTTGAGAAAAGCGTGTTGAACTGTTGGAACAGCCGTCATAATCATCCGGCGAATGCGTTCCCCATTAAAGTCAGGATCTGTAAAGACAATCACCCCATGACGTTGATGTAGACGTTGGATTCGTTCAAGATCTTGCTCATTGATAGCAGAGCCACGAGTCTCATAGGTCTCCACATCAAAATAACGTTTGAGATTGGCCGTATCATCACGCCCTTCGACTACGACGACTTGGGAAATTTTCTTTTTCATAATTTACTTTCCAGTCCAAAAATTCGTTCCGCATTTGCACTTGTCGCAGCAGCTAATTCTTCTGTCGATACGCCACGCAAATCTGCAATAAAGTCCACTACATAGCGCGTGTAAGCTGTCTTGTTTTCACGACCACGCTTGGGAACGGGTGCCAAGTAAGGCGCATCTGTCTCCACCAAAATCTTATCCAAAGGTAACTCTTTGGCAGCCTCCTGAATGTCTGTCGCTTTTTTAAAGGTAACCACTCCAGAAAAGGAAATGGTCATACCTAACTCCACAAACTTTTCAGCCCATTCCAGAGAACCTGAGAAGGAGTGCATGATGCCGCCACGGGGACCGACTCCCTCACTTTTGATAATCTCATAGGTATATTCGAGCGCATCACGGGTGTGAACTACAAAAGGTAAGTCCAATTCCTTAGATAGCTGAATCTGACGACGGAAAACTTGCTCCTGCACTTCTTTAGGGGCTGTCATCCAGTGATAGTCCAAACCAATCTCACCCAGGGCAACAACTTTAGGATGTTTTAGTTTTTCCAGCAAGTAATTCTCAACTTCCCTTGTATAGGTCCCTGCTTCTGTCGGATGCCAACCAATCGTCGCATAAAGTTGGTCATATTCTTCCACCAATTCCAAGGCTCGCTCAATGGTCGGTTTATCAAATCCAACAATATTCATCCGAGTTACACCCATTTCAGCTGCTAAGGCTATTTCTTCTGCTTCTCTTCCTGAAAATTCTTCCACATTCAAGTGGGTATGTGTATCAAAAATCATGTATATTCCCTCGTTTTTTCTACCTTCTATTATACCAAAAAACTAGTCTCATTCTTATAGGAAAAAATATTTTGAAATCATTCATTTTTTCTTGACGACTTATTTTCATAGCAGTATAATAACTCTTGTTGAAATTTTCAGAAAAGGAAAGAAAATGTTTACGAAATTAAAATATACCTTTATTGGTCGTCCCCTTAAGTCCTTAACTGAAGGCGAGGGAGGACTACTTGGAAAAACACAGGCACTTGCAATGCTTTCAAGTGATGCCCTATCTTCTATCGCTTATGGACCTGAACAGGTCGTTCTTGTCTTGGCTAGCCTATCTCCACTTGCTATTTGGTGGAGTCTCCCTATCGGCATTTTTGTCCTCTTGCTACTTGCTAGCCTGACCATTTCCTACCGACAAATCATTCATGCCTACCCTCAAGGTGGGGGTGCCTATATGGTAACACGAGAAAATCTTTCTCCTGAGCTCGGTTTGATTGCCGGTGGAAGCTTGCTTGTTGACTACATGCTAACAGTTGCCGTATCCGTCGCTGCAGGTGCTGATGCGATCACAGCAGCACTTCCTGCTCTCCATCCCTACAACCTCCACATCTCCATTTTTCTGGTCTGTTTACTCATGCTTTTGAATCTGCGAGGCTTGAGGGAATCTGCTAGTTCTCTGATGATCCCTGTCTATCTCTTTATCTTTAGTACGGTCTTCCTCTTATTGTTTGGTATTTTCCAACTATTGACAGGTTCTCTCAGCTATCATGCAACTTCCTCTATTGGTCAAACTGTCCCAAGTCTCTCAATCGTCCTGATTTTAAGAGCCTTTACCAGCGGTTCAGCTTCATTAACCGGGGTTGAAGCCATCTCAAATGCCGTTCCATTTTTCAAGACTCCTAAAGAGAAGAACGCTGCTCAGACACTGACCATCATGTCTCTGATTCTTGGATTTCTATTTGCAGGAATTACCTTCCTAAACTACTGGATGGGGATTACACCTCAACACGGAGAAACAATCCTCTCACAAATGGCTAAAGGAATTTTAGGGGATTCAGCTCTCGGCCAAGTTGTTTATTATCTCTTCCAATTCTCAACTGCTCTAATCCTAGCCGTTGCTGCAAATACTGGTTTTTCTGCCTTTCCGATGTTGGCTTACAATATGGCTAAGAACAAATACATGCCCCATCTCTTTATGGAAAAAGGAGACCGCCTTGGTTATTCAAACGGTATTTTGACCTTAGCCTTTGGCGCTATGATTCTTCTGCTCATTTTCAACGGAAATACAGAACGCTTGATTCCTCTCTATACTATCGGAGTTTTCGTACCTTTTGCACTTTCTCAAACAGGGATGATTCGCCACTGGAAAAAAGAAAAAGGCTCTCAATTCTTGAAGTCAGCTTTTGCAAATATCCTCGGAGCCATCATTTGTTACGCTATCGTTCTTATCTTACTCTTCTTCAGACTTGGAGATATCTGGCCATTCTTCCCTATTATCCTGGTCTTAACCTTCCTCTTTTTGTCTATCCACAGTCATTACCAAAAAGTGGCCAAACAGCTTCGACTTTATGAAGGGATTCAAAAACAAAGCTACGATGGCAATGTCGTCCTTGTCTTAGTAGGAAATGTTACTCGAGTCAGTGTTGGAGCGATTAATTACGCTCAAAGCATAGGAGATGAAGTTTTGGCCATGCACATTTCCACCAAGGAAACCGAAGAAAAAGACCAAGAAATCCTCCAAGAATTTGCCGACTACTTCCCAAATATCACTCTAAAAAACATTAATACTAGCTATCGCGATATCATCACACCTACAGTTCGCTATGTTCGAAAAATTTCTCAAGAAGCCAAGAAAAAGAACTACACAGTTACAGTTCTAGTTCCCCAGTTTATCCCTAACAAACCTTGGCAAAATATCCTACACAATCAAATGAGCCTCAAATTAAAATATGCTCTCAGATGGCACGAAGATGTCGTCGTTGCCAGCTACTCTTATCATTTGAAAGAATAAAGAAAAGCTCAAAATCAGAAATTCACCTTCTGATTTTGAGCTTTTTTCTATATGTTGTCTTTCCAATACATCTGCTGAAGTTTTTATTCTAAAACAGGTATTTTAGAAAATTCACTTTTTTAGGTAACAGAAAAGCCAGTAGACTCGAGTTCCTACTGACTTCTTTGTTGAATTCGTTTGGATTATGCAGCCAAAACTTTGCGTCCTTTACGACGACGAGCTGCCAATACGCGACGACCGTTTTTAGTTGACATACGGTTACGGAATCCGTGTTTGCGCGCACGACGTAGTTTACTTGGTTGATAAGTACGTTTCACGATGAATACCTCCTCATAGATTTTGTATTCGTTTAGCCGGCTATAAAGTGATCAGTTACTAAACATACTTTACTATTCTATCTGATTCTTTCGCATTTGTCAATAGCTCTGGCAAATGTTTCCAGCTTTTTTGCTATGAAAACCTTATCTACGATACTGCTTCAAGAAACGAGTCATCTTTTCTTGGATTTGTGCTAACTCATCTACGCGTGGCAGATAAACGATACGGAAGTGATCTGGCTCTTTCCAGTTAAATCCTCGTCCATGAACCAAAAGCACCTTCTCTTGCTTCAAGAAATCAAGAACAAACTGTTCATCATCATCGATACGATACATATTGCGGTCAATTTTAGGGAAGATATAAAGACCCGCTTTAGGTTTAACCGCAGACAAACCTGGGATATCTTGAATGGCATTATAAATGAAGTTTCTTTGCTCGTAGATACGACCACCTGGCAAGAGCAATTCGTCCACCGATTGGTGACCACCGAGTGAAGTTTGAACAACCTGTTGAGCCAAGACGTTGGAACAAAGGCGCATGTTTGAAAGCATGTTGAGACCTTCAATATATCCCTTTACATGATGTTTAGGTCCAGACAAGACCATCCAACCTACACGGAAACCAGCGATGCGGTGAGATTTAGACAGACCATTCATGCTGACACAGAAAAGGTCTGGAGCCAAACTTGCTACTGGTGTGTGGACATTGCCGTCCATAACCATACGGTCGTAAATTTCATCCGCAAAGATAATCAAGTCATTTTGACGAGCAATCTCAATGATATCTAGTAAGAGTTCTTTAGGATAGAGGGCTCCCGTTGGATTATTTGGATTGATTAAAACGATAGCCTTAGTATTTGAACTAATCTTAGACTTAATGTCATCTAGGTCTGGATACCATTCAGCTTCTTCATCACAGACGTAGTGAACAGCATTTCCTCCAGCCAAGCTAACTGCAGCTGTCCAAAGTGGGTAGTCAGGCATTGGAACCAAGACTTCATCGCCATTGTCCAAGAGACCTTGCATGGACATAACAATTAGCTCACTAACACCATTTCCAAGATAGATATCATCAATACCTACATTTGGGAATTTTTTGAGCTGACAGTACTGCATAATAGCTTTGCGGGCTGAAAAGATACCTTTTGAATCTGAATAACCTTCACTATCACGCGCATTCATAATCAAATCATGGATAACCTCATCTGGTGCGGTAAAACCAAACTCAGCTGGGTTCCCTGTATTCAAGCGGAGGATTTTTTCTCCATTTGCTCGCATACGCATGGCTTCCTCAAGAACTGGTCCACGAATATCATAAGCCACATGCTCTAATTTGATTGATTTGTTAAATTCTTTCATTTGATTTCCTCAATTCATCAGGATAGTTAATATTATACCACTTGATAGAAAAATCGTAAATCGCCCAGTACTATTCCACAAAAAAACCTTGCTTAACGCAAGGTAAACAGAGCAAGGTCGATTTCTTTCTATTTTTGGGAGAAGAAAGAGAAAAATATGCACCTCTAGTAAGATATACATCTAAATCTAAAGTCTCGCATATAAACTTCGAATCGAAACGAAGGCATCGTTATGGATGATAGTTGCATGGACTCATGAATTTCTTCCTGTGTCCAGCAAAACGCAAAGAAAAAATAAGTCGACTCAACAAACAACATAGACGATGTCTGGGCTAATTCGAGTCTGTTTGTAAAGAATTTTACCATATCACTGACTTCTTTTCCCTGCCCTGTCACTTAGTATTATACACTAAAACTTTTGCATTTTCAAATAAGTACATATAAAAAGAACTCTTTTTAAAGCGTCACTTAAAAATTTATACTCAATGAAAATCAAAGAGCAAACTAGGAAGCTAGCCGCAGGTTGCTCAAAGCACGGCTTTGAGGTTGCAGATAAAGCTGACGTGGTTTGAAGAGATTTTCGAAGAGTATTAATTGAATATGATTCTGCTTTGGCAATAAAAAAGAGAGAACCATGTGATTCTCTCAGATTTTACTACTACAAATATCTAGAACGAAATTTAATTTCGCCAGATTATTTCGTAATTTCAGCCAACATTTTTTCAATATGTTGAATTGATTTTTCACGTCCAAGCAAGTAGATGGTATCTGGCAATTCAGGACCATGCATTTCACCTGAAACGGCGATACGGATTGGCATGAAGAGATTCTTCCCTTTGATACCTGTTTCTTTTTGGACTGCTTTGATTTGTGGGAAGATATTTTCTACCACAAACTCATCTTCTGACATAGCTTCAAGTTTGGCTTTGAAGGCTTCAAGTACAGTTGGCACCGTTTCACCAGCCATGACTTCTTTCTCAGCTTCTGTCAATTCTGGGAAGTCTGAGAAGAAGAGGTCTGTCAATGGAACGATTTCATCCACTGACTTCATTTGTGGTTTGTAGAGTTCCACCAATTTTTCAGCCTTATCTGTCAAGCGTCCTGCTTCTTCAAGGAATGGTTTGGCCATTTCAAAGATGGTCGCAAGATCCGCATTCTTGATATACTCATTGCTCATCCAGTCCATTTTCTTTTGGTCGAAAGCTGCTGGAGACTTGCTAAGGCGGTTTTCATCAAAAAGTTTGATCAGTTCTTCGCGAGAGAAGATTTCGTCTTCCCCACCAGGGTTCCAACCAAGAAGAGCGATAAAGTTAAAGACTGCTTCTGGCAGGTAGCCCTTCTTACGGTAGTCTTCGATGAACTGAAGAGTATTGGTATCACGTTTAGACAACTTCTTACCAGTCTCAGAGTTGATAATCAAGGTCATGTGACCGAACTCTGGAGCTTCCCAACCAAGAGCCTCATAAACCATAAGTTGTTTTGGTGTATTAGCAATGTGGTCATCTCCACGGATAACGTGAGAAATTTGCATATCGTGGTCATCGATCACAACGGCAAAGTTGTAAGTTGGGTAGCCATCTTTCTTTTGAATAACCCAGTCCCCACCGATATTGCCACCTTCAAATTCGATATCACCTTTGACCATATCATGCCATTTGTAGATACCAGACTCATTAACTGCCAAACGAACCGTTGGGATGATTCCTGCTGCTTCACGTTCTGCAACATAAGCTGCTTTTTCTTCCTCGCTCATACCAAGGTATTCGTTAATGTAACGAGGTGTTTCACCAGCTGCTTCTTGGCGTTCACGTTCAGCTGCCAACTCTTCTTCAGTGACGTAAGATTTGTAGGCTTTCCCTTCGGCTAGCAATTGATCGATGTATTTTTGATAGAGTTCCAAACGCTCTGATTGTCGGTAGTTTTCATGAGTTTCTGGACTTTCATCCCAATCCATGCCCAACCAACGAAGGTTTTCAAGCTGAGAACGTTCTCCATCTTCGACGTGACGTTTGCGGTCTGTGTCTTCGATACGGATGATAAAAGTTCCACCATGGTGGCGTGCATACAAGTAGTTAAACAATGCTGTACGGGCATTTCCGATGTGTAGTAGTCCTGTTGGACTTGGTGCATAACGCACACGAATATCTTTTGACATATCTTCTCCTATAAAGTCTCTAGGCGTCTGCCTTTTTGCTCTCTATATTATATCACAAGTCGTGCCAGAGTCCAATTTCTCTTTTCGAGAAATAGAAAAAAGAGTGGTAAAACCACTCTTCTCAGCTCTATTATAGACGAGCGTTGAGTTCTTTGCTCAATTCTTCAAATCCTGGTTTACCAAGAAGGGCAAACATGTTACGTTTGTATGCTTCAACACCTGGTTGGTCAAATGGGTTGATAGCATTCAAGTAACCTGAAAGGGCGATAGCCAATTCGAAGAAGTAGATAGTGTAGCCAAGAGTGAAAGCATCTTGCTCAGGAAGAGTCACGTACATGTTTGGTACGTCACCGTCAGTGTGGGCAAGAAGAACACCGTCAGTTGCTTTTTTATTAACGAAGTCAACGTCTTTTCCTTGAAGGTAACCAAGTCCGTCAAGATCTTCTTCCAAAGTAGGGATGATCACGTTCTTACGTGGTTTGTCCACACGGACAACTGTTTCAAACATGATACGAGTTCCTTCTTGGATAAATTGACCCAATGAGTGCAAGTCTGTTGAGAAGTTAGCTGAAGTTGGGTAAATACCTTTTTGGTCTTTCCCTTCTGACTCACCAGCCAATTGTTTCCACCATTCTGAGAAGTATTGAAGTGATGGCTCGTAGTTTACCAAGATTTCAGTAGCATATCCTTTACGGTAAAGGATGTTACGAACTGCAGCGTATTGGTAAGCTTCGTTTTCTGAAAGTTTGTCTGATGTGTAATCTTTACGAGCAGCATTCGCACCTTCCATAAGGGCTTTGATATCTGCACCTGATGCAGCGATTGGAAGCAATCCAACTGCTGTCAATACTGAGAAGCGTCCACCGATATCATCTGGAACTACAAAAGTTTCCCAACCGTTAGCATCTGCTTCAACCTTAACTGCACCTTTTTGGCGGTCAGTTGTTGCATAGATACGTTTGTTAGCTTCTTCTTGACCGTATTTCTTCACCAAGAGTTCTTTGAAGACACGGAAAGCGATGGCTGGTTCAGTTGTTGTACCTGATTTAGAAATCACGTTTACTGAGAAGTCTTTATCTGAAACATACTCTACCAAGTCAGCAAGGTAAGTTGATGAGATTGAGTTCCCAGCGTAAAGTATTTGTGGTGCTTTGCGTTCTTCTTTGGTTTGCAAGTTTGCAAAATGGTGGTTCAAGAAGTCAATGGCTGCTTTAGCTCCAAGGTATGATCCACCGATACCGATAACAACCAAAACATCGCTGTCTGATTTGATTTGCTCAGCAGCTTTCAAGATGCGGTCAAATTCTTCGCGGTCGTAGTTTTCAGGAAGGTCCAACCAACCCAAGAAGTCGCTACCAGCACCAGTTCCTTTACGGATCAATTCGTCTGCTGCTGTAACTTGTGCTTGCATGTACTCCACTTCATGTGGTGCAACAAATTTGTCTAATACTTTTGAATAATCAAATTTAATATGTGACATAGTATTCCTCCAAAATTTCTTCCTTTCTATCATAACGCTTACTAACAATTTTTTCAAGTTTTTAGAAAAAAATAGCATAAAAATCTAGTTATCCGCATAAAAACTGGACTTATCACACTTTATCAAGGTCAAAACCACTCAATTTACTACTAATTTACTACTTATGAATGAGCTTTGATACGACGATTTATCCTTGAAAAGTGAAGATATAAAGATACTTCCAATAAAATTTGAATATTTAATAGGTAGACACTTCAAAAAATGAGGTGTCTATTTTTTTACCCGATTTTGAAAGGAAGTGAACTTATGAAAACAAAAAATCAAGAATCAAAAGGTCGTTCCCCACTCTTTAAGACCATCAAACATTCATTCAGCCAATAAAAAAGAAAGGATAGGTAAAAATATGGAACTTAAATTTGTGATTCCCAACATGGAAAAAACATTCGGCAATTTAGAATTTGCTGGCGAGGATAAAGTCGTTCAGCGAAGAATCAACGGACGGCTAACTGTCTTATCAAGAAGCTATAATCTCTATTCTGATGTTCAAAGAGCAGATGATATTGTGGTGGTGCTTCCTGCTGAAGCTGGCGAAAAACATTTCGGCTTTGAGGAACGTGTGAAGTTAGTCAATCCACGTATTACCGCAGAGGGCTACAAAATCGGCACTCGTGGTTTTACAAATTACCTTTTACATGCTGACGACATGATAAAAGAATAAAGAAAGAGAGGAAAAATGATGAGATTAGCAAATGGCATTGTATTAGATAAAGACACGACTTTTGGAGAATTGAAATTCTCTGCTCTACGTCGTGAAGTGAGAATCCAAAATGAAGACGGGTCGGTTTCAGATGAAATCAAGGAACGTACCTATGACTTAAAATCCAAAGGACAAGGACGCATGATTCAAGTAAGTATTCCTGCCAGCGTGCCTTTGAAAGAGTTTGATTATAACGCACGGGTGGAACTTATCAATCCCATTGCGGACACCGTTGCTACTGCCACCTATCAAGGAGCAGATGTTGACTGGTATATCAAGGCAGACGATATTGTGCTGACAAAGGATTCTAGTTCATTCAAAGCTCAACCACAAGCAAAGAAAGAACCGACACAAGACAAATAGTCGCTAGGTAGAAAGGAGACTTTTTCGCATGAAACAGCGTGGTAAAAGGATTCGCCCATCTGGTAAAGATTTAGTCTTTCATTTTACGATAGCGTCACTCCTGCCTGTTTTCCTGCTGGTTGTCGGACTGTTTCATGTGAAGACAATCCAGCAGATCAACTGGCAGGATTTTAACCTATCACAAGCAGATAAGATTGACATTCCCTATTTAATTATCAGTTTCAGTGTCGCAATTCTTATCTGCTTGCTGGTAGCGTTTGTATTCAAACGGGTTCGCTATGATACGGTTAAACAACTTTACCACCGTCAAAAACTGGCAAAGATGATACTTGAAAACAAGTGGTATGAATCTGAACAGGTCAAAACAGAGGGTTTCTTTAAAGATAGTGCTGGTCGTACAAAGGAAAAGATAACCTACTTCCCTAAAATGTATTATCGACTTAAAAATGGCTTGATACAGATACGGGTGGAAATCACGCTGGGAAAATATCAAGACCAACTCTTACACTTGGAAAAGAAATTAGAGAGTGGCTTGTACTGTGAGCTGACGGATAAAGAGTTAAAGGATTCCTATGTGGAATATACTTTGCTCTATGACACCATAGCCAGTCGTATTTCTATTGATGAAGTAGAAGCTAAAGATGGTAAACTTCGCTTAATGAAAAACGTATGGTGGGAATATGATAAGCTCCCTCATATGTTGATTGCTGGTGGTACAGGTGGCGGTAAAACTTACTTTATACTGACACTGATTGAAGCCTTGCTTCATACAGATTCAAAACTGTATATTCTTGACCCGAAAAATGCTGACCTTGCGGACTTAGGTTCTGTGATGGCAAATGTCTACTATAGAAAAGAAGACTTGCTTTCTTGCATTGAAACATTCTATGAAGAAATGATGAAACGTAGTGAGGAAATGAAGCAGATGAAGAACTATAAGACTGGCAAAAATTATGCTTACTTAGGTCTCCCGGCACACTTCTTAATCTTTGATGAATACGTCGCTTTCATGGAAATGCTGGGAACAAAAGAAAACACCGCAGTTATGAATAAGCTGAAACAGATTGTCATGTTAGGTCGTCAAGCTGGCTTCTTTCTAATACTGGCTTGTCAACGTCCAGACGCAAAATATTTAGGCGACGGAATCCGTGATCAGTTTAATTTCAGAGTGGCTTTAGGTCGTATGTCTGAAATGGGCTATGGCATGATGTTTGGCAGTGACGTACAAAAGGATTTCTTCTTAAAGCGAATCAAAGGTCGTGGCTATGTTGATGTAGGAACAAGTGTCATATCAGAGTTTTATACTCCCCTTGTACCAAAAGGATATGATTTCTTGGAGGAAATTAAAAAGTTATCCAACAGCAGACAGTCCACGCAGGCGACGTGCGAAGCGGAAGTCGCAGGTGTGGACTGATCTTGCTGGCTGGTGTGGCAATAGCCACGCCAGCACTTAACCCCCCGTATCTAACAGGGGGGTACAAATCGACAGGAAACAGTCAAAAAAACATTAGAAAATCCTTTGGTTACAAGGGATTTACAAAATTTCAGCGTATGTCAAATGGGCTTTAAAAGTTGACATACGCCTTTTTGATTGGAGGGATTTTTACTGAATGAACAAACTTGGTTACAGCATTTAAAAGAAAAACGCTTGGCTTATGGACTATCTCAAAACCGTTTAGCTGTTGCGACTGGTATTACAAGGCAGTATCTAAGCGATATTGAAACAGGAAAAGTCAAGCCATCAGAGGATTTACAGCAGTCCCTTTGGGAAGCTCTGGAACGCTTCAATCCCGACGCTCCCCTTGAAATGCTGTTTGATTATGTAAGGATTCGCTTTCCGACAACAGACGTACAGCAGGTGGTCGAAAACATCTTACAACTGAAACTGTCCTATTTTCTTCATGAGGACTATGGTTTCTATTCTTATTCAGAGCATTATGCTTTAGGCGACATATTCGTCCTTTGCTCCCATGAACTGGACAAAGGAGTTCTGGTGGAATTGAAAGGTCGTGGGTGCAGACAATTTGAAAGCTATCTTCTGGCACAACAAAGAAGCTGGTATGAGTTCTTTATGGACGTTTTGGTGGCTGGCGGTGTGATGAAACGCCTTGACCTTGCCATTAACGATAAGACAGGGATTTTGAATATCCCTGTACTCACTGAAAAGTGCCAACAGGAAGAATGTATCTCCGTCTTCCGCAGTTTTAAAAGCTATCGCAGTGGCGAACTGGTACGCAAAGAGGAAAAGGAATGTATGGGAAACACCCTCTATATCGGTTCATTACAAAGTGAAGTTTATTTCTGTATCTATGAAAAGGACTACGAGCAGTACAAGAAAAATGATATTCCCATTGAAGACGCAGAAGTAAAAAACCGTTTTGAGATTCGATTGAAAAATGAGCGTGCCTATTATGCAGTCCGTGATTTACTCGTCTATGACAATCCAGAGCATACCGCCTTTAAAATTATCAATCGGTATATCCGTTTTGTAGATAAAGACGATTCCAAACCTCGTTCTGATTGGAAACTGAATGAAGAATGGGCTTGGTTTATTGGGAACAATCGTGAACGATTAAAACTAACCACAAAACCAGAGCCTTACTCCTTCCAAAGGACGCTGAACTGGCTATCTCATCAAGTTGCCCCGACCTTAAAGGTTGCGATTAAACTTGATGAAATCAACCAGACGCAGGTTGTAAAAGACATTCTCGACCATGCGAAACTGACAGACCGACACAAGCAGATTTTGAAGCAACAGTCAGTAAAAGAACAGGACGTGATAACAACAAAAAAATAACTCAAATACAAATTCATTGAATATAGAGAGGAGAACATTTTTATGAATTTTGGACAAAACCTTTATAACTGGTTTCTATCAAACGCTCAATCACTGGTGCTTTTAGCAATCGTTGTGATTGGCTTGTATCTTGGCTTCAAGCGTGAGTTTAGCAAACTGATTGGCTTTTTAATTATTGCGATTATTGCGGTTGGCTTAGTCTTCAACGCTGCTGGAGTAAAAGACATTTTACTAGAGCTATTCAATCGCATTATTGGTGCTTAAATAAAACCGTTCTTTTGTGGAATATAAGTGGTTTTCTTATGTTCCGCAAAGGAATGGTACACCAAACGAAGTGCGGTAGGGATTTTTGAATCTCTACAAAGAAAGGACGTGAATATATGGACGATATGCAAGTCTATATTGCGAATTTAGGCAAATACAATGAGGGCGAATTGGTCGGTGCGTGGTTTACCTTTCCCATTGACTTTGAGGAAGTCAAAGAGAAAATCGGCTTGAATGATGAATATGAGGAATACGCCATTCATGACTACGAGTTACCCTTTACGGTTGACGAATACACTTCCATTGGCGAACTCAATCGACTATGGGAAATGGTATCGGAATTACCCGAAGAATTACAATCGGAGCTATCTGCTCTGCTCACTCATTTTTCAAGCATTGAAGAACTAAGCGAACATCAAGAGGATATTATCATTCATTCCGATTGTGATGATATGTATGACGTGGCACGCTACTACATTGAAGAAACGGGTGCTTTAGGCGAAGTACCAGCTAGTCTTCAAAACTATATTGATTATCAAGCCTATGGTCGGGATTTAGACCTTTCAGGAACGTTTATCTCAACCAATCATGGGATTTTTGAAATCGTCTATTAAATCTGTCGGTACATTACTACTGGCAGATTTTCTATTTTACGGGGTGGCTCAATCAGCTACCCCTATTTTTTATGAAAGGATTGATTACATGAAGAAAATACGAAGCTATACCAGTATCTGGTCTGTGGAAAAGGTACTGTATTCTATCAATGATTTTAGACTTCCGTTTCCCATAACCTTTACGCAAATGACATGGTTTGTCGTGTCACTCTTTGCAGTGATGATACTTGGCAACTTGCCCCCTCTTTCCATGATAGAGGGAGCATTTCTCAAATACTTTGGGATTCCTGTGGCTTTCACATGGTTAATGTCTACAAAAACTTTTGATGGTAAAAAGCCTTATGGATTTTTGAAGTCTGTCATTGCTTATGCACTGCGACCAAAGCTGACCTATGCAGGAAAAAAAGTAACGCTTGGCAGAAACCAGCCACAAGAAGCCATTACAGCAGTTAGGAGTGAATTTTATGGCATATCCAATTAAATACATTGAAAACAATCTCGTCTGGAATAAAGACGGGGAATGTTATGCTTACTATGAGCTTGTTCCTTACAATTACTCATTTCTAAGTCCAGAACAGAAAATACAAGTGCATGATTCTTTCAGACAGCTTATCGCACAAAATCGTGATGGCAAAATTCATGCTTTACAAATCAGTACAGAATCCAGCATACGTTCTGCACAAGAGCGTTCCAAAAATGAAGTCACTGGCAAGCTCAAAGCGGTTGCCTATGACAAAATCGACCAACAGACAGACGCTTTAATATCCATGATTGGCGAAAATCAAGTGAACTACCGTTTCTTTATCGGCTTTAAGTTGCTTCTCAACGATCAGGAGTTTTCTATGAAAAGTCTTACCGTTGAAGCAAAAAATGCTTTGTCTGATTTTGTCTATGATGTGAACCATAAGCTGATGGGCGATTTTGTTAGTATGAGTAATGATGAAATCCTGCGTTTTCAGAAGATGGAAAAGCTCTTAGAAAATAAAATCTCTCGTCGTTTCAAAATCCGCAGGTTAGATAAGGACGACTTCGGCTATCTGATTGAACACCTTTACGGACAGACAGGCACTGCCTATGAAGAGTATGAGTACCATCTATCAAAGAAAAAGCTGGATAATGAAACGCTGATTAAATACTATGACTTGATTAAGCCTACTCGCTGTTTGGTGGAAGAAAAACAGCGATATTTGAAAATCCAGCAGGAAGATGAAACCGTCTATGTAGCTTACTTTACCATTAACAGCATTGTCGGAGAACTGGACTTCCCGTCCTCTGAAATCTTCTACTACCAGCAACAGCAATTTACATTCCCGATTGATACGTCAATGAATGTGGAAATTGTAGCGAATCGTAAAGCCCTATCTACTGTCCGCAATAAAAAGAAAGAACTGAAAGACTTGGATAACCACGCTTGGCAAAGTGATAATGAAACCAGCTCCAATGTGGCGGAAGCTCTGGAAAGTGTGAATGAGCTGGAAACCAATTTAGACCAAAGCAAGGAATCTATGTACAAGCTGTCTTATGTGGTAAGGGTATCAGCAAATGATCTTGACGAACTCAAACGTCGTTGTAATGAAGTGAAAGATTTTTATGACGATTTAAGCGTAAAACTGGTACGACCATTTGGGGATATGCTCGGCTTACATGAAGAATTTTTACCTGCCAGCAAGCGTTATATGAATGATTATATTCAATACGTGACCTCTGATTTCCTCGCTGGTTTAGGTTTTGGTGCTACTCAAATGCTGGGGGAAAATGAGGGGATTTATGTTGACTACAGCTTAGATACTGGACGCAATGTCTATCTGAAACCTGCTCTTGCCAGTCAAGGGGTTAAGGGTTCAGTAACCAATGCGTTAGCGTCGGCTTTTGTTGGTTCGCTGGGTGGTGGTAAATCCTTTGCGAATAACCTTATCGTCTATTATGCGGTGCTTTATGGGGCACAAGCAGTGATTGTAGACCCAAAAGCAGAACGTGGCAGATGGAAAGAAACCTTGCCAGAGATTTCCCATGAAATCAATATCGTCACTCTGACTTCTGATGAGAAAAACAAAGGCTTACTTGACCCTTATGTGATTATGAAAAATCCCAAAGATTCTGAATCACTGGCTATTGATATTCTGACATTCCTTACGGGGATTTCCTCTCGTGATGGGGAACGCTTCCCAATCCTTAGAAAAGCCATTCGTGCAGTAACCAATAGTGAAGTACGAGGGTTGATGAAAGTGATTGAGGAATTACGGGTTGAGAATACGCCACTAAGTACCAGTATAGCCGACCATATCGAAAGTTTTACAGACTATGACTTTGCACATTTATTATTCAGTAATGGTTATGTGGAGCAGTCTATCAGCTTAGAAAAACAACTGAACATTATACAGGTTGCGGACTTGGTACTTCCCGACAAGGAAACTTCCTTTGAGGAATATACCACTATGGAGCTTTTATCCGTTGCTATGCTGATTGTCATTAGTACCTTTGCTTTAGACTTTATCCATACAGACCGAAGCATTTTCAAGATTGTAGATTTAGACGAAGCATGGAGCTTTTTACAGGTAGCACAAGGAAAAACACTATCTATGAAGCTGGTTCGGGCTGGTCGTGCTATGAACGCTGGGGTATATTTCGTGACCCAAAATACAGACGACCTCTTAGATGAAAAACTGAAAAATAACCTCGGCTTAAAATTTGCATTTCGTTCCACTGACCTTAACGAGATTAAAAAGACCTTAGCCTTTTTTGGTGTAGACCCAGAGGACGAAAACAATCAGAAGCGATTGCGTGATTTGGAAAACGGGCAATGCCTTATCAGTGATTTATATGGTCGTGTCGGTGTGATACAGTTCCACCCTGTATTTGAAGAACTGCTCCATGCCTTTGATACCAGACCACCTGTGCGAAAAGAGGTGTAAATGTGAAACCATCAATAGTAAACAGAATAAAATCAAACTGGACGCTGAAACGTCTAGGTAAAGTGGCAATGACAGTGGCTTTCACACTTGTGATTGCCATTTTTCTTTTAGCCATGCTGGGAACGGTGGTTCAAGCTGCGGGCTTGGTAGATGATACGGTCAATGTGGCAAATGAATACAGCCGATACCCACTTGAAAACTATCAACTGGATTTTTATGTGGATAATAGCTGGGGCTGGCTTCCGTGGAACTGGTCGGACGGGATTGGAAAACAGGTCATGTATGGACTATATGCCATTACCAATTTTATTTGGACAATCAGTTTGTATGTTTCCAATGCGACAGGTTACTTAGTACAGGAAGCCTATTCCTTAGACTTCATTTCCGCTACAGCAGATTCCATTGGTAAGAATATGCAGACCTTAGCTGGTGTGAGTGCAAACGGATTTTCAACAGAGGGTTTCTATGTTGGATTCCTCTTACTCTTGATTTTGGTTCTTGGGGTTTATGTTGCCTATACGGGACTGATAAAGAGAGAAACCACAAAGGCAATTCATGCCATTATGAATTTTGTGCTGGTGTTTATCCTATCGGCTTCCTTTATTGCCTACGCTCCCGACTACATTAAAAAAATCAATGACTTTTCATCAGACATCAGTAATGCCAGTTTATCACTTGGCACGAAGATTGTCATGCCCCATTCCGATAGTCAAGGCAAGGACAGCGTGGACTTAATCAGAGATAGCCTGTTTTCCATACAGGTTCAGCAACCGTGGCTACTGCTTCAATACAACAGTTCAGACATTGAAAGTATCGGTATTGACCGTGTGGAAAGCCTGCTCTCCACCAGCCCAGATTCCAACAATGGCGAAGACAGAGAAAAAATTGTTGCGGAAGAAATTGAAGACAGAAGCAATACCAATCTAACCATTACAAAGACCATTAACCGTTTAGGTACAGTCTTCTTCCTATTTGTCTTCAATATTGGGATTTCCATATTTGTATTCCTATTAACAGGAATCATGATTTTCTCGCAGGTACTTTTTATCATCTATGCTATGTTTCTGCCTGTGAGCTTTATTTTAAGCATGATTCCATCATTTGATGGTATGTCAAAACGAGCCATAACAAAGCTCTTTAATACCATTTTGACACGAGCTGGAATCACATTGATTATTACGACAGCATTTAGTATTTCAACCATGCTCTATACCTTATCGGCTGGTTATCCGTTCTTTTTGATTGCTTTTCTACAGATTGTGACCTTTGCAGGAATCTACTTCAAGCTGGGCGATTTAATGAGTATGTTTTCTCTACAGAGTAACGATTCTCAAAGTGTGGGAAGTCGTGTGATGAGAAAACCTCGTATGCTTATGCACGCTCACATGCACCGTCTACAGCGGAAACTTGGACGTTCCATGACTACTCTAGGGGCTGGGTCTGCCATTGTTACAGGTAAAAAAGGACAGTCGGGTTCGGGGAGTTCTGCAAGGACACAAGCAGATCACTCCCGACCAGACGGAAAGGAAAAATCAACACTTGGAAAACGTATCGGTCAAACCATCGGTACAGTAGCTGATACCAAAGACAGAATGGTAGACACTGCTAGTGGTTTGAAAGAACAGGTTAAAGATTTGCCGACCAATGCAAGATATGCAGTATATCAAGGAAAATCCAAAGTAAAAGAGAATGTCCGTGATTTAACCAGTAGTATTTCTCAAACCAAAGCGGACAGAGCCAGTGGACGCAAGGAACAGCAGGAACAAAGGCGAAAAACCATTGCGAAGCGTCGCTCTGAAATGGAACAGGTCAAACAGAAAAAACAGCCTGCTTCTTCTGTTCATGAAAGACCGACTACAAGACAAGAACAATATCATGATGAACAGACCTCAAAACAGTCTAATATTCAGACTTCATATAAGGAATCTCAACAAGCCAAACAAGAGCGTCCAGCAGTTAAGTCCGATTTTTCAAGTCCAAAAGTGGAACGCCAAGGCAATACCGTTCAAGAAAAAACCGTTCAAAAGCCAGCAACTTCAACTACACCAGCAGACAGAGCTTCACAACGTCCAGTCACAAAAGAGCGTCCGTCTACTGTTCAAAGAGTTCAAAGTCAAAACCTTAGAAATAGACCACCAATAAAATCCGCCACTATCAAGAAAGGCAGTAAGAAACCATGAAACTGAAAGCTTTAGTGATTGGTGGTTCTGGGCTATTCTTGATGGTCTTCTCACTACTTCTGTTTGTTGCCATTTTATTTTCAGATGAACAAGATGGCGGTTTTTCAAACATTCACTATGGCGGTGTGAATGTTTCCGCAGAAGTGCTGGCTCATAAGCCTATGGTAGAAAAATACGCTAGAGAATATGGCATTGAAGAATACGTCAATGTACTGCTTGCTATTATACAGGTGGAATCGGGCGGTACTGCCGAAGATGTTATGCAGTCCTCGGAATCCCTTGGTCTACCACCCAATTCATTGAGTACAGAAGAATCCATCAAGCAAGGTGTGAAGTATTTCAGTGAATTATTAGCCAGTAGAGATAGGCTCGGTGTGGATTTGGAATCGGTTATCCAGTCCTACAATTATGGCGGTGGCTTCTTAGGGTATGTGGCTAATCGTGGAAACAAATATACCTTTGAACTGGCTCAAAGTTTCTCTAAGGAATATTCAGATGGCGAAAAAGTGTCCTATCCCAATCCAATAGCCATACCCATCAATGGGGGCTGGCGATATAACTATGGCAATATGTTTTATGTTCAGCTTGTTACGCAGTATCTTGTCACAACTCAATTTAATGATAATACGGTACAAGCCATCATGAACGAAGCACTGAAATATGAGGGTTGGAAGTATGTCTATGGCGGAGCTTCCCCGACTACTTCATTTGATTGTAGCGGACTGACACAATGGACGTATGGCAAAGCTGGGATTAAATTACCACGAACCGCACAACAACAATATGATGTGACCCAACATATCCCACTATCCGAAGCAAAAGCCGGCGATTTAGTTTTCTTTCATTCTACCTATAACGCTGGTTCTTATATTACTCATGTTGGCATATACCTTGGCGATAATCGAATGTTTCACGCAGGAGACCCTATCGGCTATGCCTACTTAACAAGCTCCTACTGGCAACAGCATTTAGTAAGAGCAGGACGAATCAAACAATGAGAAAGGAAGATTCAATGATGAAATTCAGAAAAAATCAGAATAAAGAAAAACAGATACCAAAGGAAAAGAAACCTCGTGTCTACTATAAGGTCAATCCTCATAAAAAGGTTGTGATTGCCTTGTGGGTACTTTTAGGGCTTAGTTTCAGCTTTGCGATATTCAAGCACTTTACAGCTATAGATACTCATACTATTCACGAAACAACTATCATAGAAAAGGAATACGTTGATACTCATCATGTAGAAAATTTTGTAGAGAACTTTGCGAAAGTCTACTATTCATGGGAGCAATCCGATAAGTCCATTGATAATCGAATGGAAAGTCTAAAAGGCTATCTGACAGATGAACTTCAAGCTCTCAATGTTGATACAGTACGCAAAGATATTCCTGTATCGTCTTCTGTAAGAGGATTTCAGATATGGACGGTAGAGCCAACTGGCGACAATGAGTTTAATGTAACCTACAGTGTAGACCAGCTCATTACAGAGGGAGAAAATACAAAGACCGTCCACTCTGCTTATATAGTGAGTGTCTATGTAGATGGTTCTGGAAATATGGTACTGGTTAAGAATCCGACCATTACCAACATACCTAAGAAATCAAGTTATAAACCAAAAGCCATTGAAAGTGAGGGGACGGTTGATTCCATTACAACCAATGAAATCAATGAGTTTTTAACGACGTTCTTCAAGCTCTATCCTACAGCGACAGCCAGTGAACTTTCCTACTATGTGAATGACGGGATATTAAAACCAATCGGAAAAGAGTACATCTTTCAAGAACTGGTAAATCCTATTCACAATCGTAAGGATAATCAAGTCACGGTATCGCTGACAGTGGAGTATATCGACCAGCAGACCAAAGCAACGCAGGTATCTCAATTTGATTTGGTACTTGAAAAGAACGGGAGTAATTGGAAGATTATAGAATAACAAATATTGGTACATTATTACAGCTATTTTGTAATCACGTACTCTCTTTGATAAAAAATTGGAGATTCCTTTACAAATATGCTCTTACGTGCTATTATTTAAGTATCTATTTAAAAGGAGTTAATAAATATGCGGCAAGGTATTCTTAAATAAACTGTCAATTTGATAGTGGGAACAAATAATTGGATGTCCTTTTTTAGGAGGGCTTAGTTTTTTGTACCCAGTTTAAGAATACCTTTATCATGTGATTCTAAAGTATCCGGAGAATATCTGTATGCTTTGTATGCCTATGGTTATGCATAAAAATCCCAGTGATAAGAGTATTTATCACTGGGATTTTTATGCCCTTTTGGGCTTTTGAATGGAGGAAAATCACATGAAAATTATTAATATTGGAGTTTTAGCTCATGTTGATGCGGGAAAAACTACCTTAACAGAAAGCTTATTATATAACAGTGGAGCGATTACAGAATTAGGAAGCGTGGACAGAGGTACAACGAAAACGGATAATACGCTTTTAGAACGTCAGAGAGGAATTACAATTCAGACGGCGATAACCTCTTTTCAGTGGAAAAATACTAAGATAAACATCATAGACACGCCAGGACATATGGATTTTTTAGCAGAAGTATATCGTTCATTATCAGTATTAGATGGGGCAATTCTACTGATTTCTGCAAAAGATGGCGTACAAGCACAAACTCGTATATTGTTTCATGCACTTAGGAAAATAGGTATTCCCACAATCTTTTTTATCAATAAGATTGACCAAAATGGAATTGATTTATCAACGGTTTATCAGGATATTAAAGAGAAACTTTCTGCGGAAATTGTAATCAAACAGAAGGTAGAACTGCATCCTAATATGCGTGTAATGAACTTTACCGAATCTGAACAATGGGATATGGTAATAGAAGGAAATGATTACCTTTTGGAGAAATATACGTCTGGGAAATTATTGGAAGCATTAGAACTCGAACAAGAGGAAAGCATAAGATTTCATAATTGTTCCCTGTTCCCTGTTTATCACGGAAGTGCAAAAAACAATATAGGGATTGATAACCTTATAGAAGTGATTACGAATAAATTTTATTCATCAACACATCGAGGTCAGTCTGAACTTTGCGGAAAAGTTTTCAAAATTGAGTATTCGGAAAAAAGACAGCGTCTTGCATATATACGTCTTTATAGTGGCGTACTGCATTTGCGAGATTCGGTTAGAATATCGGAAAAGGAAAAAATAAAAATTACAGAAATGTATACTTCAATAAATGGTGAATTATGTAAAATCGATAAGGCTTATTCCGGGGAAATTGTTATTTTGCAGAATGAGTTTTTGAAGTTAAATAGTGTTCTTGGAGATACAAAGCTATTGCCACAGAGAGAGAGAATTGAAAATCCCCTCCCTCTGCTGCAAACGACTGTTGAACCGAGCAAACCTCAACAAAGGGAAATGTTACTTGATGCACTTTTAGAAATCTCCGACAGTGACCCGCTTCTGCGATATTATGTGGATTCTGCGACACATGAAATCATACTTTCTTTCTTAGGGAAAGTACAAATGGAAGTGACTTGTGCTCTGCTGCAAGAAAAGTATCATGTGGAGATAGAAATAAAAGAGCCTACAGTCATTTATATGGAAAGACCGTTAAAAAAAGCAGAGTATACCATTCACATCGAAGTTCCACCGAATCCTTTCTGGGCTTCCATTGGTCTATCTGTAGCACCGCTTCCATTAGGGAGCGGAGTACAGTATGAGAGCTCGGTTTCTCTTGGATACTTAAATCAATCGTTTCAAAATGCAGTTATGGAGGGGATACGCTATGGCTGTGAACAAGGATTGTATGGTTGGAATGTGACGGACTGTAAAATCTGTTTTAAGTATGGCTTATACTATAGCCCTGTTAGTACCCCAGCAGATTTTCGGATGCTTGCTCCTATTGTATTGGAACAAGTCTTAAAAAAAGCTGGAACAGAATTGTTAGAGCCATATCTTAGTTTTAAAATTTATGCGCCACAGGAATATCTTTCACGAGCATACAACGATGCTCCTAAATATTGTGCGAACATCGTAGACACTCAATTGAAAAATAATGAGGTCATTCTTAGTGGAGAAATCCCTGCTCGGTGTATTCAAGAATATCGTAGTGATTTAACTTTCTTTACAAATGGACGTAGTGTTTGTTTAACAGAGTTAAAAGGGTACCATGTTACTACCGGTGAACCTGTTTGCCAGCCCCGTCGTCCAAATAGTCGGATAGATAAAGTACGATATATGTTCAATAAAATAACTTAGTGTATTTTATGTTGTTATATAAATATGGTTTCTTGTTAAATAAGATGAAATATTTTTTAATAAAGATTTGAATTAAAGTGTAAAGGAGGAGATAGTTATTATAAACTACAAGTGGATATTGTGTCCTGTATGTGGAAATAAAACACGATTAAAGATAAGGGAAGATACTGAATTAAAAAAATTCCCCCTCTATTGTCCGAAATGCAGACAAGAAAATTTAATTGAAATAAAGCAGTTCAAAGTAACTGTGATTACAGAGCCAGACGCAAAGACGCAGAGCCGATAAAATGAGATTAATACAATCTCATTTTATCGGCTCTTTCCGTTATGTATGGATTCTTTTAATTAGTCTTCGATGTTTCTTGCTTCGTTGATACCGCTGGCTAAAGATTCCATTAAGGATAGTTCTTTGTCTGTAAAGCTATCCATGTATTTCTCTATCTGTAATCGTCGGGTGCTTTTTACCAAGTTATTAGCAGGTAAGAAAAATTCATCAACGGAAACATGAAGTAACGATACAAGGTCATAAAGAACTTGTATGCTGGGGTGTTGCCCTTTATTTTCAATATTAGTTAAGTACCGTGGGTCAATTTCAATCAATGCTCCCACTTGTTCACGAGTTAAACCTCGTTTCAATCGAGCTTCTTTAATGGCTAAACCAAAGGCTCTAAAATCATATTTATCTTCTTTTTTACGCATAGTAGACCACCTCTATACATTTTATTGTTCCTACTGAATTAAAAACAGGTATAGAAAAACGTGTTATATGGTTTATAGGTTTATATTTAATAAAAAGCACTACTAAACGCCAATAAAAAAACCGTTATATGGTAGTGCTATTTACGCTGTTAAAATATTGTATATTACTTCCAAATGGCGGTTTGTTGGAGGTCAACGTCGCCATGAAGTACATCATATACAATAAATTTCCTTACATTGGGTTCTTGTCAAAAAAAGTCGTCTATCTGCAATAGATAAGTACGTCCACCAATGTGGTTTTATAAATCATATAGATAGAATAACAGAAGCATGTAAACAGAGAAATAAATCTGTTTATATGCTTTTTTGGCTATTCAGAACTTTTTTACAAAGTTTATTTATCAGTAATGCAACAAATCCCCCTTTCACATTGGGACTAAGAGTGAAAGGAGATAAACGAGCAAGGCTCACTTCCTTTCCTAGACAGAAAGGGGGTGAGAAACATGAAACCATCTTCTTTTCAGACCACAATAGAAAATCAGTTTGACTATATCTGTAAACGTGCTATGGAAGACGAGCGAAAGAATTATATGCTTTATCTTTCAAGGATTGCAAAGCGTGAGGTGTCCTTTTCGGATGTTGGCGATTATCTTGTTAGCCAGTTTGCGACAACAGATAACTATTCAACTGACTTTCAGATTTTTACACTCAATGGGTTATCAGTAGGCGTTGAAAATGATTTGTTGAGTGAAGCATTACGTGAGTTGCCAGACAAGAAACGTGAAATTCTACTGCTGTTTTACTTTATGGACATGAGCGATTCAGAAATTGCAGACCTGTTGAAATTGAACCGTTCTACTGTCTATCGGCATAGAACCAGTGGACTAGCCTTAATTAAAAAGTTTATGGAGGAATTTGAAGAATGAAAACACAATATCCTATGATTCCCTTTCCTCTCATTGTAAAGGCAACAGATGGCGATACCGAAGCGATTAACCAGATTCTACATCATTACAGAGGGTACATAACGAAGCGTTCCCTACGACTTATGAAAGATGAATATGGCAATCAAAGTATGGTCGTTGATGAAGTCTTACGTGGAAGAATGGAAACCAGACTGATTACAAAGATTTTGTCATTTGAAATTAAGTAATATCCTCTCTCCTTTCGTGGAAGCGTGCTAAACCATTCCACGCTTCCCGAACAGGGAGGTTTGTTATTCCACCAAAGCATATTGAGCTTTCAATGTGTTTTGATAGGCTAACGAGCCATTGTTCTTTGAAAACTGAATAAAAGTAATCGAATACGTTTCGATAAGAAAAGAGCCAACGGAACTAACCGCCATGACCTATCTTATAAAGATAGCGAGCGATTCATGTTAGTGATCCGAGAAGCAATCTTTAGCAGGATTGCCTGCAACGACATTCTTATCGTGATAATGATACTCCCATACAGTCAATAGTCCGAGCGTGATAAAACCGTCGCAGGCAATGAGTATGGCTACATGAGAACCATGCAGGGGTGGAACTCCCGTGAGCTTTGCTAAAGCTGTTCGATTGCTGGTAAAACAACTTTTATGAAATCCAAATAAGTGATTTGGAAAGGAGGATTTTATGAAGCAGACTGACATTCCTATTTGGGAACGTTATACCCTAACCATTGAAGAAGCGTCAAAATATTTTCGTATTGGCGAAAACAAGCTACGACGCTTGGCAGAGGAAAATAAAAATGCAAATTGGCTGATTATGAATGGCAATCGTATTCAGATTAAACGAAAACAATTTGAAAAAATTATAGATACATTGGACGCAATCTAGCGTCGCCAAAGGGTCTTGTATATGATAAAATAGTATTAAGTCGTATCAAGGCTCTTTCCATAAAGGAAAGGAGCAAATGCCATGTCAGAAAAAAGACGTGACAATAAAGGTCGAATCTTAAAGACTGGAGAGAGCCAACGAAAAGACGGAAGATACTTATACAAATATATAGATTCATTTGGAGAACCGCAATTTGTTTACTCGTGGAAACTTGTGGCTACAGACCGAGTACCAGCAGGAAAGCGTGATTGTATCTCACTTAGAGAGAAAATCGCAGAGTTACAGAAAGACATTCATGATGGTATTGATGTTGTAGGAAAGAAAATGACACTCTGCCAGCTTTACGCAAAACAGAACGCTCAAAGACCAAAGGTTAGAAAAAACACTGAAACTGGACGCAAATATCTTATGGATATTTTGAAGAAAGACAAGTTAGGTGTAAGAAGTATTGACAGTATTAAGCCATCAGACGCTAAAGAATGGGCTATTAGAATGAGTGAAAATGGTTATGCTTATCAAACCATCAATAACTACAAACGTTCTTTAAAGGCTTCATTCTATATTGCTATACAAGATGATTGTGTTCGGAAGAATCCATTTGACTTTCAACTGAAAGCAGTTCTTGATGATGATACTGTCCCTAAGACCGTACTAACAGAAGAACAGGAAGAAAAACTGTTAGCCTTTGCAAAAGCTGATAAAACCTACAGCAAAAATTATGATGAAATTCTGATACTCTTAAAAACAGGTCTTCGTATTTCAGAGTTTGGTGGTTTGACACTTCCAGATTTAGATTTTGAGAATCGTCTTGTCAATATAGACCATCAGCTATTGAGAGATACTGAAATTGGGTACTACATTGAAACACCAAAGACCAAAAGTGGCGAACGTCAAGTTCCTATGGTTGAAGAAGCCTATCAAGCATTTAAGCGAGTGTTAGCGAATCGAAAGAATGATAAGCGTGTTGAGATTGATGGATATAGTGATTTCCTCTTTCTTAATAGAAAGAACTATCCAAAAGTGGCAAGTGATTACAACGGCATGATGAAAGGTCTTGTTAAGAAATACAATAAGTATAACGAGGATAAATTGCCACACATCACTCCACATAGTTTGCGACATACATTCTGTACCAACTATGCAAATGCAGGAATGAATCCAAAGGCATTACAGTACATTATGGGACATGCTAATATAGCCATGACGCTGAACTATTACGCACATGCAACATTCGATTCTGCAATGGCAGAAATGAAACGCTTGAATAAAGAGAAGCAACAGGAGCGTCTTGTTGCTTAGTAGTACAAATGAATTTACTACTTATTTACCACTTCTGACAGCTAAGACATGAGGAAATATGCAAAGAAACGTGAAGTATCTTCCTACAGTAAAAATACTCGAAAGCACATAGAATAAGGCTTTACGAGCATTTAAGAAAATATAAAAAGATAATTAGAAATTTATACTTTGTTTATACTAAAAATTTCCAATTTTTGTCACAATTCAAACGTTTGCGTAAAAACGCAACTCTATAAATATTCGTAAACAACGAATAAAAAAACAACTAAATTTCTAGTCGTTACAATTCATTCAATAAATACTCAAATAACTCTAAGTTGCCATCTTCTTCATTGACCAAGAATTCTGGATGCCACTGGAGACCAATAATACGGTGTTCGTCGATAGATTCGATTGCTTCAACAGTTTGGTCTCGTGGATCTACTGCTGTTACGCGGAAATTTGGAGCTAAGTCTTTAATGCTCTGACGGTGCACTGAATTAACTTGACTTTCTTTACCAAACAATTTTGACATAACACTTCCATCAACTGTCTCAATAGAATGTGAAGTCCCAAAAGGTAGGCCTTGCCAATGACCTTCAATCTCCTGATTGAGCGTACCGCCAAAGGCAACGTTAACCAGTTGAACACCACGGCAAATGGCTAAAATTGGTTTGTTCTGACGTAGAGCCTCTTGTAGAAGGGCCAACTCAAACTTATCGCGTGCTAGATTATAGTCATCACTATCAATCGTTTTTTCCTCACCATAAAACTGAGGATGAACATTTTGTCCTCCAGTCAAGATAAGCTTATCAATCATTTCTACGTAGTCGTGGACAACTGACTCATCACCAACTGGAATCACCAAAGGAAGTCCGCCAACCTGACGAATACTCTCAGCGAATTTACAAGAGACTGATGAATGAATATTTTTTCCTTCTGCGTCCACGGGACATAGGTTTGCCGCTACTCCAACAACTGTTCTTGCCATCACTGATTTCCTTTCCTTTTCCATTGATAATCTTATCTTATCATCCTTGCCCACTCCTGTCTAATATGTATTTTTTAAGTCCGTGATAAAATTTTTTTATCAGAAAAAGTTGCCCAAAATTAGGACAACTTTTTTGCTTATACTCAATGAAAATCAAAGAGCAAACTAGGAAGTTAGCCGCAGGTTGCTCAAAACACAGTTTTGAGGTTGTGGATAGAACTGACGAAGTCAGTAACACATATACGGCAAGGGGACGCTGACGTGGTTTGAAGAGATTTTCGAAGAGTATTATTCAAAAACAAATTGATTATGGTACAGTTCGGAGTAAAATCCTCCAAGCTTGAGTAATTCATGGTGATTTCCTTGTTCGATAACTTGACCATCCTTAAGGACAATAATCTGATCCGCATTGAGAATAGTTTTCAAGCGGTGGGCAATCACAAAACTAGTTCTTCCTGCCACAATAGCTTCCATGGCATTTTGAATCTTGCTTTCTGTTACAGTATCAACGTTTGATGTTGCCTCATCCAAGATTAAGACCTGCGGATCTGTCATCAAGGTACGGGCGATGGAAATCAACTGTTTTTGGCCAGTTGAGAAGACGCTCTGGTCATCATTAATCAAAGTATCATACTTATCTGGCAGGCTTTCGATGTAGTCATGGATGTGTGTAGCTTTAGCTGCTGCTTCGACCATTTCCTGACTGGCATCTGGTACTCCAAATCGAATATTGTCACGAATAGTTCCGCTAAACAAAACAGAATCCTGTAGGACAATTCCCACCTTGCTTCGCAAACTATCCAAATCAAATTCTCGGATATCTCTGCCATCAAAGCTGATACTTCCTGCATCAACATCATAAAAACGATTGATCAAGTTCATGATAGTTGTTTTTCCTGAACCTGTCGGACCAACTACCGCAATCATTTTTCCTTTTGGAGCTGAAATGCTAACATCTTTCAAAATGGGTTTTCCTGGCAGGTAGGAGAAGTCCACGTTACGAATCTCCACACCTTCTTTTAATTCATTAAAGACTGGAGCATCTTGAGGACGAATTTCTTCTTCTGCATCAAACATTTCTTGGATACGTTCTGCACCTGTAAAGGCCAGTTGCAAACTTCCCCAGCTCGCCGCTAATTGGATAATGGGTTGGTAATATTGCTGAGAAAACTGGGTAAACATGACAATCAAACCCAGAGCAGTTGCTGTCTCGATGTCCTTATCATTCAGTAAGACAGCTGAACCTACAAAAATAACAATAGCTGTATTGACCAAGCTCATCCCGTTCATAACAGGGAAAAGAATTCCTGAAAACATTCTTCCCTTGAAAGTGGCCTTTCGAACACGCTCATTTTGCTCAACAAAACCTGCAATCACATCTTCTTGGATACCTTGAACAATAACGGCTTTTTGTCCAGAGATACTCTCATCCATATAAGCATTGAGTTTCCCAACTTCTTTTTGTTGGAGGTTGGTGTATTTTCGTGCTAGCTTTAAGATAAAGAAGACCATGATAACAGCTATTGGAGTGCTGGCAATTGTGATTAAAGCCAAGGTGACATTTTTTACGAACATGACAATCAGCAAGCCAATAAAAAGGGCAATATTTGTCATGACAGACACTAAACTTTCGTTGAAAGCTTGGAGAATATTATCTAAATCACTGGTAAAACGTGACAGGACATCCCCATCTTGATGGCGGTCAAAGAAGGAAACCGTCAAGCGAGAAAGCTTGCCAAAAAGTCCCTTACGCATCTCATTTGTAGATTCGGCAATAATGCGGCTCATCAAGACCATATAGATAAGACTAGAAACTACTAAAACGATTAAAATATAGGCAAGATTGAGCAGGAGTCCTAGGAGACTTTGCCAAACCATATCTGGGTTACCATTTTGATAGGCTATAACCAAGTTAGCCAGCTCTGTGACTGTTTGACCTGCAAACACTGGAAAGAGGGCTTGTGCTACCGTTGCAATAATAATCATAGCAATGACAACGATAAAGGATATCTTGTAAACTTTAAAATAGTTCCAAAAAAATTCAAATGTCTTCATCCTACTCCTCCTTTCCTTTTTGCGTTTCGTAAATTTCACGATAAACTGGGTTTGTTGCAACCAAGTCAGCATGCTTACCTTGACCAATCAAACGCCCTTGGTCAAGCACTAAAATTTTATCAGCATGAACAACAGAGCTAATCTTTTGTGCGATGATAATAGTAGTCGTCCCCTTCAAATCCTTGTTGAGAGCTTCTTGGACCAAACGTTCTGATTTGGCATCAAGGGCAGAAGTTGAATCATCGAAAATCAAGATACGAGGATTGCTGACAATCCCACGCGCAATGGACATTCTTTGTTTTTGTCCACCAGAAAAGTTAGTTCCACGTTCCTCAACCGGACTTTCAAAAGCCAATTCCATGCGACTAATAAATTCACTCGCCTGGGCAATACGAGCTGCGCGTTCCATTTCTGAAACTGTCGCATCTCCCTTTCCTTGTCTGAGATTATCTGCGATGGTTCCACTAAAGAGAATGGCTCTTTGTAGAACGATAGAGACTGTCTTGCGAAGTGTCCCTTCACTAACTGTACGAATGTCCTTTCCACCAATTTTGATCGAACCTTGCTGAGGATCAAACAGTCGTGGAATCAACTGAGCCAAGGTTGATTTACCTGCACCAGTTGCTCCGACAACCCCAACCATCTCACCAGCTGCAATATCGAAAGATACATCTTTTAGGATAGGTTCTTCATCATTTGGATAGGTGAAGGTTACATTTTCAAAACTGAGACTTCCTTCCAATTCTTCATCTTCCACATCCTTGAAAGTCATAGCCGGTTCTGTATCCAGGATTTCACGAATACGACGAAGGGAAATCATGGCACGAGTAACTGAATTCCCCAAAAATCCGACCATAACGATAGTAAAGATAATCTGACTCAGATAATTCACGAAGGAAGCAATGGAACCAACGACTGATGGATCTGACTCTGCCATACCTGCTACAAGCCAGATTGAGAGAAAAACAGCCCCGTAAGAAATCAACATCATTGCAGGTTGCATAACAGAAAAGGCATAACCGATATAAAGGTTTTCTCCCAACAATTCATCTGACACCTGCGTAAATTTATCAAACTGATCTTTTTCTCTGACAAAAGACTTAACCACGCGTACACCACGTAAATTTTCTTTAGCAATGGCATTGATACGCTCTAGTAAGGTCTGGAACTTTGAAAAGCGTGGTCCCACCACTCCCATCATAAAACCCATTATGGCAACAATCAGAACGACCATAAGAACCAGCACCCACCACAGAGAAGGTAGGGTGACAACTGCTAATATAAAGGAACCGATAAACAAAAGTGGTAGTCGAAAGAGAATTTGGAAGGTCATCATGACTACGTTTTGAATCTGGTTGATGTCATTGGTCATACGAACAACAAGATTCCCTGCGTTAAATTCCTCAATATTGGCGTATGAAAAAGTTTGAATCTTACGAAAGGCATCTTCCCGTAAGTCTGACGAAACTCCTTGAGCAATATAGGCGGCTAACACAACATTGATGCCACCTGCAATCAAACCAATCAAGGCAACAAGGATTAACCAAAAACCAATATGATAAATAGCTTCATTATCACCTGTTAGCAGTGCCTCTAAAACTTTCTGCAAATAACGTGGTTGCAAGAGTGAACTCGTTACCATTAGACCTGTCATAATTAAGGAAGCTAGAACCTGCCATTTATAGGCTTTTATTTTCTGAAACAGCATATTTCCCCCTTCTAAGATAGACAAAAGGGAACGACAACTCTGTCAGTCCCTTCTTATGCTTTCATGTTGATGCTATTCTAACAAAAAAGAATGCTATTGTCAAAGCACTCAGCTCTCGCAAGCTTGTACAATTATGACATCAGCATTCTATAAAATCGTTTAAAAATCTTCTAATTGAGAACCGAATCTTTATTGTTTTGAACTAGCTTGCTCCTCTAGTTTAGCTCGTCCAATTTCACGGTAGCTACGGTCGCCAACAATCTTGACTGAGAACTGACCATCTTGGTACTCGAGAATCGTCACACTTCCATTATCAAGGCCGTGCGGATGCATTCCGTTGATTAAATAAACAATGGTTCCAATAGTCATTCCATGGCTGACTACGAGAGCATTTCCTCCCCCATTAGCTTCCATTTCCTTAGCAATGGCTTCAAACCCTTCCCAGATACGCCCACTTAGTTTTTCCCAGCCTTCAGCCCAGCCTGCTGTATCCACTTCTACCAGACCTTCAGCTAGCTCAGCATAGGACAAACGATGCACATGATCGACATTAAAGATACGAGGAATGATGCCCATAAAAAGGTCTCCATCATAAGCACCATCAAAACTACCAAAGCACCATTCACGGATTCGCTTATCCATACGATAAGGAATTTGTCCTGTTAAACCAAGCTCCTCAAGGATAATTCCCATAGTCTGAATGGTCCGTCCAGAGTCGCTTGAATAAGCACGCTCAAATCTTAAACCAGACTCACGCAAGCCAATCCCCAATTCATGAATGCCTCGTTCCCCTTCAGCTGTCAGTGGAGTATCACTCCAACCTTGAGCACGCCCAATCGTATTAAACATTGTTTTTCCATGACGCACTAGATACAATTTTACACTTGACATTTTCCGTCCTCCATATGTATCTATTATAGCATGATTTCGTGCAAAAGCCTTGTCCTAACCCACTGAGTCCAACATCACCACTTAAACTAGATTTTACAAATCTGATAATCTATGTCTTATCATTCTTAGAAGGAGCAACTTTAGATGGCTCAGTGGTTTCTTTTTTAACCTGTTGTTCTTTTTTCTTCTCGCTTTCTTCTTTTGACTTTTTTTCTGTTTTCTTCGTCTTATCGTCGGTCTTTTTCAAAGTTGGAAATTGAAATTCAAACTGATTTTTTCCGGTGTCAACAATCGCTGTAAATCCCTTTTGGTCATTACGATAAGTTGCCTTTCCTACATTAAATAACTGCTGACCACTCTCAGAACTAGCTTTTTCATAGGTTCTCTTAGCCATTGCAAAGGCAAGGAGTTTTTCTTTATTCAGTGCATAATCCTGATGATGAGCCACTTGTCGATTCAGATAAAACTGTAACAAGAGACTAAAAATTCCAGCAATAGTAACTGCGTAAAGGAGAACTCCAGCCCTAACTTTTTTCTTTTTCCACACGATAGATAAACTCCCTCTCTAGCCCCTTTTCAAACTGAAAATTAAAATGAACATTTTGCCCGTTTTGGTAAATATGAGCTGATTTCAGACCGTAAACCATCGGCTGGTAGCCTCGTCCACTGGCATCTGTTTTTCGAAAATCATTTGACTTTGATTTTCCCATGGAAATGGGGTTCCCATCCTGTTTGAGGTAAAGTCTATCATTCTCTACTTTTTCAAATTGGGCTCGATTCAGCTCTGCTTCCAGCTGATCCACAAATAAGAGCCATTCTTTTTGCTCACTTTTCTGCTGGTAGCGAACTTCTGAAACCAAGAGTTGACTCATGGCTTGAAAGAGGAGCAAACTTCCACTAATCACAATAAGAGCAACCAAGGATTCTAAAAGCGTAAAAGCCCTGACTCTACTTGTCTTGAATCGCCAGTAATTTTTCAGTCCCATGATACACCTCCAAACCTCGCTCATTCGAGACAACATGAACTGTAAGCCCATTGACAGTCAACTGCTTTTGTCCAGTCTGCAAAGCCATACGAGCCACTAGCAAAACTTCTTCCTGTTCTAATAGTCTTGCTTCCTGTCGTCTACTTTCTTGAATCTGCCCCAGCAAGAGGGTTGCAATACTGGCAAAAACAGCTAGTGAAATCACTGCCTCCAGTAAAATAACCGCCTTAATTTTTTGCTTCTTGAATACGTTTAATCTTTCCATTTCCTAGATATAGTTGGTAGCGAACTACTTCTTTCCTTGTTTGAAATCTCACACTTGCAAGAGACGAATTTCCTCCAGCCTTATCAAAGGTGATTGACTGATTGGACTGCAATTGAATCCCTTTTGGAATGGCTAATTTCTGATAGCCATTTCCAATACTTCTCTCTTCCAAAATTAAGTTGATCTTCTGCTGACTAGCCAGACTTCGCTTCTGGGTTTCTCGATAAAGTTCCTCAAACTCCATAAAGAAAATTTGTTCTTCCACAGCCGCAAAAGTGGATTGAACTGAACTTGACAAACCCAAGGCTAACAGACTGACTATCCCTAAGACCAATAAACTTTCTAACATAGTAAAAGCCCTAATCCGCAACTGTTTGACTTGTTCCTTGTTTTGCATGGTATTCCTTATAGGCTTTTGCTTGCTCAGCAGTGATGCGCCCATCTGCCTGAAGTTTACTTAGACTAGCATCCTCATTTTTATCTAGAGTATAGAGTTCGGCTTGGCTTTCTACCACCTTGACGACTGCTGCTTTCCCCTTGTCATTCACTGCATCCTTTTGCTTAGTTAGGTTTGGCACAAACAGTAAGAGTAGAACACTAATGATAAGGAGGACCACTAACATTTCCACAAGAGTGAATCCTTTCACCTTGGCTTCTTTTAATTTCATCAACATTTTTTTCATCTAAAAATTTACCTCCATTTTTTGATACATGGGCAGCAACATAGCTGCGTACAATAAAACAATTAGCAGAGCTACAAAAATAAAGACCAGGGGTTGAACTAAGTTCATCGTACGATTAACTCGAGTAAAGAATGCCTCCCAAGTTTTCTCTGCATAGATTTCCAATTCGCTCCCCAACTTGGACTTGACCTCTCCATATTCAATGATTAGTCCCAACTCTCTTCTAAAGAAAGGATAATCCTGCACAACCATAGAAAATTCATGCCCATTTTGCAAGGACAGGGATAAATCATGTCCGATTTCCTTAAAAAGAGGATTTCCTTGCTCCTGCATCATCTGAAAAATCTGTGATAGCTCCAGACCTTGACCAATCATATTTCCCCATTCTCGAGCATAATAGGCAGTTAGATAATACTGAACAAACACACCTAGAAAGGGGATTCTAGCTAGAAAAGAAAAGACTTGTATCTTCCTAGATTTTCTGTAGAATATCAGTCCTGTTAAAGATACTAGACCTAGCAATAGAGTAATACCAAGAAAAATCTGCGGTAGGTTACTAATCACTAAAGTAGCTATGTTGCTACTATCCAGTTGAGGCAAGAGATAATTTCGCAAACCCATCATAATGAGCAGTAAGAAAGCTAGCAAAATAAGTGGGTAGGTCGCAACTTCAATTAACTTCTTCTTGACCTTAGCAAGATTATCCAAATATTCTTCAATTTTCCCCAAACTCAAATGAAGGTTCCCATGAACTTCAGCCAAGGAAAGTTGCGTGACAATTGAACTTGAAAAACCTAAAGTCCCCATCATTTCCGAGAAGGATTTTCCCTGCGAGAGTCCTAGACGCATTTGCGATACATATTCCTTTTCCAACAAGAGACTTCTATCTAAAAAGGAAATGATTTCTACCAGATGAAAACCACTGGAAAATAAATTGTTAAAGAGAGTGATGATTTTCTTCTGCTTACTGGTAGCTAATTTTCTCCGTTTCAGCTTGGAGGGCAGTGATATGTCCGTCTTTAAGAAGCTGGTCAATTTGTCCATTCCACTTTTCTGCCTGGTGTTCTTGGTAATTTTCGTTTGCAAAATCAATAATTCCTCCTCCCCCGATTAGTCTCTGGTAGCAAACACCTTGTAAAACAACTGCGAGTTCATCTTCACTGACGCCAAGTTCTAAAAGACGATCATAGACTCCACGAACACTCTTGGCATGGATTGTCGAGAATACCGTGGCACCGGTCAGACTAGCTCGTACAACAGCACGGGCTGTTTCGCTATCCCGGATTTCTCCAATGATTAAAAGATCTGGACGGTGGCGCAAAGAAAGTTTTATCAAGTTTTCATAGCTCAGTCCGATAGCTTCATTGAGCTGTAATTGCAGCATCTCTTCCTGCTTAATTTCTACTGGATCTTCAATGGACATGACCTGTTGTCCCTTAAACAATGACTTGGCTAATTCATGCATCAAAGTAGTTTTGCCACTTCCTACGGGGCCTGCAAAAAGATAAAGTCCGCGTTGCCTAAAGCCATTTTCCAGTTCCATAAGATTCTGAAACCAGAAGCGCAACTCTTGTTCTTGATCATGCAAAAGTCGGATTACTAGACTCTCATGACCACGATAATCTCCCACCGTCGATAAACGTAATGAAGAAACCTTGTCTCCATGCTGATAATCACAGGAACCAAGCTGACTACGGCGTTTTTCTCCAACGTTCATCCCCGCAACAAATTTAAAGTGACTAATGACAGCACCCAACTTTTCAAAGTCATAGGTGTTAATCAAATGTCTCTCATCTCCAACTCGCATATGTAGCTCATAAGTCTTTTCTTTAGGAACAAAATAGATGTCCTGAGCTCCCTGTTTTTTGGCCAGTGTAATCAATTCTTGTGCAAGTGTTTGTACCATATCTTCCTCCTCATTCTTATTATTCGAAGAAAATATAAAAAAAGAAGAAACAACTTCATTAAAAAGTTGTTTCTTCTTTTTTTATGCGACAAGTACGGTGGATTTCTAAACCAGTCTGCTTTTCGTAACCAGGTCTAAATTTTTCATCAGGAATGACTTGACCATCTTCCAACAAAGCCAAGGAATGATATTGCTGAAGAAATTCATCGCATTCTTCACACCAGCGTTTATCTTCTGGATCCCAAAAAATAGTCATCAAATCTCCTCTACTTTTGTAAAGGGGAATTTCCTTTTCTAACTCAAACCAACAAGACTTATAATATTTCAAGGCGTCATAATAGTTATCAAATTTTTTGCTCGCAATGACGTCGTCTTCCCAGCCTTCTATAAACCACCACGGTTCAAAATCTCCGTACATTTTTATAACTCGATACATAGTTTAACTTCCTTTGTACCGTATATTATAGCGAAATTTTGAGAACAATGAAAGAATTTTGCTCATTTTCACGAATTATATAACATTTTCAAATAATCCAGCTATTCAAAAACAAATAACTGGATTTAAAAACAAGATTAACCTTCTGAAATATCGTTTTCAATAATCACTTTAATCGCATGATGATCGGCGGCCTTACTAAATACTTCATAGGCCTTTTCTATTTCACTAAGTTTGAAATAATGAGTTACCAATTTTTCAGGTTCAATTTTATGACTTTCTAAAGCTTTCAAAAGCTGAGGAGTTGTATTGGTAGAAACCAATCCAGTAGTAACATTAATGTTACGAATCCAAAGAGTGTCCAAATCAAACTGAACTGGTTTACCATGCACACCACAGTTGGCTACTGTTCCATCTACACCGATAATCTTTTGGCAGAGATCAAACGTTGCAGGAATACCAACAGCTTCAATAGCAACATCTACACCTCGACCATCTGTCAGATCATAAATTTCTTGAATTGCCTTTTCAGGGTCTGAAGAATTAATCTTATGAGTAGCACCGAAAGAAACTGCAGTATCCAAGCGGTTATCGTCTAGGTCCACCATAATCAATTTAGCTGGTGAATAGAATTGTGCCGTCAAAAGAGCTGCCAATCCAACTGGCCCTGAACCAACGATAGCTACACTACAACCAGGCTCAACTTTCCCTTTTAAGACACCAATTTCATAGCCAGTTGGCAAGATATCAGATAACATAACCAAAGCTTCATCAGACAAGTCAGCTGGAGTATGATAAAGAGTATTGTCAGCATGAGGCACACGAAGATATTCTGCTTGCATACCGTCGATCAAATGTCCAAAAATCCATCCACCTTCGTCTTCACAGTGAGCATAGATTCCTTTTTTACAATAGTAACACTTGCCACATGCACAAACGCAAGAAATCAAAACCTTATCACCCTTTTTGAAGTTTGAAACTCCTGCTCCGACTTCCTCTACAATACCAATTCCTTCATGTCCTAGGATAGTCCCACTCTTACAAGCAGGAACATCCCCTTTAATAATATGAAGATCTGTACCACAAATAGTAGTCTTAACGATACGCACAATAGCATCTGTTGGCTTGCGAATAACTGGTTTGTCTACATCAACAAATGACGCAAGGCCTGGTTTAACGTAAGTATAAGCTTTCATAAGCAATCCTCCGCTTTTTTATTTGTATTATTTATATCATAATTGTAAGCCTTTCCAATACAAAAATCAAGTAATTTGTGAAAGAAATAACAAATTTATTTAAAAAAAGAAGAAACGAAAATCGTTTCTACTTTTTAGATTATGCTTGATAACGTTTTTCACCATCTAGATAAGTTGCTACTAATTCCAAATCTTTATCTAACACGATAAAGTCTGCATCGTAGCCTTCACGAATTTGTCCACAGACGTCATCGATATGAACTGATTTAGCTGGGTTCAGACTAGCCATCATGACTGCTTCATGAGGATTTGCAATTCCCCACTCAACGACATTTTTCAAACCATCTTTAAGTTTGAGAATGGAACCTGCCAAGTTACCTGTAGATTTAAGGCGAGCAGTCCCATTTGCAACTACAACTGGAAATTCACCTAACATATAATCGCCATCTTGCAAACCACCGGCTGTCATACAATCAGTGATAAGGGCAATATTTTCAGTTCCCTTTTGTTTAAGAAGAATTTCGCAGGCCTTAGGATCCACGTGATGGCCATCACAAATCAATTCTGCATAAGTGTGTGGTAACTCATACATCGCACCAACCATACCAAGTTCGCGGTGTGTTAAACCACGCATTCCATTATAGGCATGAACCCAAACACTAGCCCCAGCATCAACAGCTTTTTTAGCTTCATCAAAGGTAGCATTAGAGTGACCAAGAGCAACAGTTACACCTTCACCAGTAATAGTACGTACAAAGTCCTCAACCCCATCACGTTCAGGTGCAAGAGCAATTTTATTAAGAAGACCATTAGCAGCCTTCTGCCAAGCACGGAACTCATCCATACGTGGATCTTTCATATAGGCAGGATTTTGAGCTCCCTTAAATTCTTCGGTGAAGTATGGTCCTTCAAAATAAATACCACGAATCTTAGCGCCAGATGCTTCTT
>NZ_JYOV01000006.1 GCF_000963255.1 Streptococcus infantis
GCTGACGTGCTTGCGCTTGTTGAGGCCGACGTACTTGCTGACGTGCTTGCACTTGTTGATGCGGATGTACTTGCTGATGTGCTTGCGCTCGTTGATGCGGACGTACTTGCTGACGTGCTTGCACTTGTTGATGCGGATGTACTTGCTGACGTGCTTGCACTTGTTGATGCGGATGTACTTGCTGATGTACTTGCGCTCGTTGATGCGGATGTACTTGCCGACGTACTTGCACTTGTTGAGGCTGACGTACTTGCTGACGTGCTTGCGCTTGTTGAAGCGGATGTACTTGCTGATGTGCTTGCGCTCGTTGATGCGGACGTGCTAGCCGATGTGCTTGCACTTGTTGAAGCTGACGTACTTGCGCTCGTTGAGGCTGATGTACTTGCCGACGTACTTGCACTTGTTGAGGCTGACGTACTTGCTGAGGTGCTTGCACTTGTTGAAGCCGACGTGCTAGCCGATGTACTTGCACTTGTTGAAGCTGACGTGCTTGCTGATGTACTTGCACTTGTTGACGCTGACGTGCTAGCAGATGTACTTGCGCTGGTTGACGCTGACGTACTTGCCGATGTGCTTGCACTTGTTGATGCCGATGTACTTGCTGATGTACTTGCACTTGTTGAAGCTGACGTGCTTGCTGATGTACTTGCACTTGTTGAAGCGGACGTACTTGCTGACGTGCTTGCACTTGTTGATGCAGATGTGCTTGCTGATGTGCTTGCTGATGTGCTTGCTGATGTACTTGCACTTGTTGATGCGGATGTACTTGCTGACGTGCTTGCACTTGTTGATGCTGATGTACTTGCGCTCGTTGAGGCTGACGTACTTGCGGACGTGCTTGCGCTTGTTGAAGCGGACGTGCTTGCGGACGTGCTTGCGCTCGTTGATGCTGACGTGCTTGCGGACGTGCTTGCACTTGTTGATGCCGACGTACTTGCTGAGGTGCTTGCACTTGTTGATGCTGACGTACTTGCTGATGTGCTTGCACTTGTTGAGGCCGACGTACTTGCTGAAGTGCTTGCACTTGTTGAAGCTGATGTGCTTGCACTTGTTGACGCTGATGTACTTGCTGACGTGCTTGCACTTGTTGAGGCCGACGTACTTGCTGACATGCTTGCGCTCGTTGATGCTGACGTGCTAGCAGATGTGCTTGCACTTGTTGACGCGGACGTGCTTGCGCTTGTTGAAGCCGATGTACTTGCTGATGTGCTTGCGCTCGTTGATGCTGACGTGCTAGCAGATGTACTTGCACTTGTTGATGCTGACGTGCTAGCAGATGTACTTGCACTTGTTGAGGCTGACGTACTTGCTGACGTGCTTGCACTTGTTGATGCTGACGTGCTAGCCGATGTGCTTGCGCTCGTTGATGCTGACGTGCTAGCCGATGTACTTGCTGACGTGCTTGCCGATGTGCTTGCACTTGTTGATGCCGATGTACTTGCCGATGTGCTTGCACTTGTTGATGCCGATGTACTTGCTGATGTGCTTGCGCTCGTTGATGCTGATGTACTTGCTGACGTGCTTGCACTTGTTGAGGCCGACGTACTTGCTGACGTGCTTGCACTTGTTGAAGCTGACGTGCTTGCCGATGTGCTTGCGCTTGTTGAAGCCGACGTACTTGCTGATGTGCTTGCACTTGTTGATGCCGACGTACTTGCTGACGTGCTTGCACTTGTTGACGCTGACGTGCTAGCCGATGTACTTGCGCTGGTTGACGCTGACGTACTTGCCGATGTGCTTGCACTTGTTGAAGCAGATGTACTTGCTGAAGTACTTGCGCTCGTTGATGCCGACGTGCTTGCTGACGTACTTGCACTTGTTGAGGCCGACGTACTTGCTGACGTGCTTGCGCTTGTTGAAGCCGACGTACTTGCTGAGGTGCTTGCACTTGTTGAGGCTGACGTACTTGCTGATGCACTTGCACTTATTGAGTCAGATGTACTTGCACTCGTTGAGGCTGATGCACTCGTTGAAGCCGACTCTGATGCAGATGTACTTGCACTTGTTGAGGCGGACGTACTTGCTGATTCTGACTTGTGATCCGAATCTGACAAATCTGGAGTTACTGTGTTTTTTGTTCCATCTTTGTAGGTAATTGTCACAGTTCCATTGCTATCAATATCGTACGATTTAATACGGAAATCTGACTCAGGGTTGACTGCCTTCACTGCAGCAAGAATCTTATCAAGATCATCTTGTGTCAATGAAGTTAGATTAGAAACTTGGATAGCACTACTTGGTTTAATACCTGGGAATTTTTCATTCAGTTTCCCTTGTGCAACTACTGTCGCTGGATTTCTAATCTCATTATCTGATAAATCTACAGCTCTGACATTACGAGACCATTTGTTACCATCTGCATACTGTACATTTTCTCCATAAGTAGTCGTGTACTCTAGTACTTTCGGATTAGTTGCTGAAGCTTCAGTTGGCGTATCCTTGAATCCAGGTGCATTATCATTTGTTGAATAACCATCTTGGAAGATTTTACTTTGATCATTTCTTCCATCGTAAAGTTTCAGAGTTTTAATCTTACCACTATTATCTTTAGCAGTTAAAACAACTTTAATCTCATCGCCTGCGAAGACTTCGTAACCACTGACTCCTGGACGAACATTATTCTTGATCGTTTGTTTTTCCCATAGGCCAGTCTTATCGTTCTTGACATAAAGTTCAAAGGTAGCTTCTGGACTTTCAGTTTCCTTGGTAATCGTCTTCGTCGTTGTAGCTGAAGTCAAGGTTTCAGTTCCACCACCCGGTAGACTGACTGTCTTCTCTTGCTTAACAGTTACATTGCCTGTTGGAAGAAGACCGTTATTGCCATCATAAGCATCCTGCAAATCCTCCGTCGGATCAAATGTGACGCTTGTTTCATTGTCCTTAGCAGTCTTGGTGAATGTATGACCAGCTAATGTTAATGTTACAAGAGCTCCAGGTGTGACATTCGTAACAGTGATTGCCTTGTTTGGTAAACCACCTGTATTATTTACTTGATCATCAGTGATTTGTGGAGCTTGTGGATTGACTGTGTAAGTGATTGGGACACGCTGTTTGACACGTGTACCTGTACCATCTGCTGGCAACTCAACTTCTACATCCTTAGTAAATCGACCAACAGTTGAAAGGTCTGGAGCCCCATCAACCCATCTGAAATTCGTATTATTTACATTATAGTCAGGGCTACCTGTCACCTTGGTGATAGAATCTCTTGGATTTGCAACCACTTGTTGATAAGCAGCATCACTTGTCTGACCTTGAGTAAAGGTATAAGAACGATTAGACTCAAACTTGTAGACATTATGAATAACATCTACGGTCTTGCTAAGCAATTTCGCACTATCTGTCTCACCCAGACGTCCTTTAGGGAACGTAAAGGTTAGTTTGAAGCGTTGTTGTCCAGCTTCTGTCGTAGTGATAGGAGCATTTGATAAGCGAGTTCCATGTTCATCCGTCCATGTTTGTTGAGAGCCACTTGGGAACCAATCATCCCCCGCTTGATATACATAGTCAAGCCATTTTGAACCATCCCCATTGTGAGGAGTCGTTCCTTGGATGTCATTGATTGGAGCTTTTGGCGCGATAGAGGTCATGGTACTGTATGTAACAGTAACATCATCCGTAGAACCATCTGAGTATGTGACTGTTGCTACAGCTGTTTTATTATTTCCAGAGTTAGTTGTGTCAATTGGCGTCTTCCAAGTAACAGTTGCACCTTGTGGTAATTGTTTGCCACCTTCAAGCTGAACAAAGTTGGCAGCATTTGACAAATCACTAGCTGTTTCACCAACATAAGTATAGACAGTTGGTACCTTCGCTACAGCAGTATATTTATCAGTCTGGTTTTTGATCACAAACTTGACATAACCATTGTCAGCAACACCATTTTTAGCATGATTACTATCAGGAGTGTTTTTGTCATCTGTCGCCATCAAATAGCGTTCAAAAGTTTTACCTGCTGGGATACTTTTATCTAGTGTTCCTGTGATAGTAATGGTTGCATTTGCTTGATCAGTCAAACTGGTGATTGGATTTGAACGATTGAGACCAATATAGCCTGCGTAGTTGTTTCCGTTTGCATTATCCGCAGTTTGTTGCATTTCAAACTTCAATGAAGAAATCTTGCCAGAATCATCGGTCGCACTAAAGGTGATGTTAGTAGGCTCACCACGATAAATATCGATTTCCTTGACATCTGGTCTGCTATAAGGAATTACCAGTTTTGGACGTTCATTGACCGTCACCGACTGTGGAATTGGAGTACTACGTGTACCATCTTTGTAGACAATTGTTGCTGTACCGTTGTTTGTAACTTCAATATCTAGGATACGGTGAGTTGTCTGATTATTCTTAGCATAGATAGCATTCTTGACATCTGTTTTTTCACCTTCTGTCAAATTATTCTTATCTACAACTGGTGTAAAGTCAGGATCGGTCACTTTAAGACGGTCTTTCAGCTGACCTTGAGTGATACGAACATTACCAGTTCCTGTTGTGACATTTCGATTATTTACTTGGTCGGTAGCAACCGCATTTCGTTGCCAAGTATTTCCTGACTTCCACTCCAAATCATCCCTAAGATGGGCCTTTACAACGATATGAGCTGGACTGCTCTCAGTAGCATTGATATCGCCACTATTTAGATGGTCAACCACACCTGTACCATACTCATCTCCTGTATCATTATCACCTTGGAAGAAGTTGGTTGTTAGAGCAGGTCGATTAGCGTCCGCTTTGGAGATAATCTTAAACTCTTTTAGTTTCCCACTATTATCATACGCTGTGAAATCAACTGTAAAGTCATCACCAGCATAGACGATATGCTCATCTCCACGGGAAACATCTGGACTCGGAGTCGCTGGGATGGTTTGACCATCACGCGTCACTGTAACAGAAGTCACAGGACGTACAGTTTCAGCTTCTACGTTTGCTTGAACGACATCCACGGTGTTATCACGGTAGGTAATGGTGATTTCACCTGTTTCAGATACCGTAATGTTACCCGTTACACCATCCTTAGTATAGTCTGAACCAGAAAGGATACTTGAATTTGCTGTTTTGAAGTTTTCAAGAATTTGAGCTCTTTCAGTAGGACTCAAGGCAGATGGATTGTTAACTGTAACAGTTTCACCACTAACAGGATTGTTACGTTCGTTGAAACCTCTGATGTAAACAGTCATTGTCGCTCTTGTCTCATTATTGCTTGAATCCGTCACCCCAAACTCAAGAGTATAACTTCCTGGAGTCATAGGATTCCATCGACCATCAGATAGTTCTCGACCGATTGTACCATCTATAGTAGAAGTCCAAGACTTCGCCCATCCCTTAAATCTATTGTTTCCGTCAAACACCTGAAACAAATTATTTTTCGGGAAATGACCATTCAAACCAGTAATCACTGGAGATGGGTAAGCAATAAATCTCTTCAATTGGAAATCATCGGAGAATTTTAAAGCTACAGGCGTATTCGGTGCCGTTTCAAACTTGTCATCATTAAAGAAAGTAAGATAAGATGGCAATTCAATTTTTGGCGCTCTATCTGATGTTCTTCCTGTTGTAACACTATTAGTCATTACAGAAGTGTAGTTGCCAGGAGGGTTACTTGCTGAAAACTCCTTACTACTTGTCGCAACTTGTGCATTCAAGGTCGCCTGACTTGAGCTATTATTGGCTGTTGCAAAAATCTCAATAGTGGCATCCAAATTTCTATTGTAGCCATGACGATTCTGGAAAATATACTCATTGTTGGACTGGCTTTGCAAGTCCATTCTCACACCATTTAGATAGGCTGCTGTGATTGTCGTATTCGGGTCAACCCTAGCAATCAAACCGGCATAGGTAAGCGCACTCTGGGCATTCATAAAGATTGTCCATTTTACCTCACGACTAGTAGGCGCAAAAGTTCCAGATACTATACTAGCTGTTGTTTGTTCATTCTGAGTTCGAGGCGAGAATCCTCTGAGACCGTCCCCTGTTGGCATCGCTTGCCCATTACGGCTATCACGTTGACCTGAATTTGCACGTAAAACAGCATTGGCGATAGAGTTACGAGCCGAAGTTGCTCTTTGCACGACTGCTGTCAAATCACCAGTTGGATTTGCAAGTGCTTTTTCAATCTCTACTACAGCAGCATTCACCTTAGTGATGGCTGAATCGGTATTTGGTAGACCAGCAACCTTAGCCAGATATTCACCCATCTCGGCAGAAAGAGCAGCTAGTTTCTTACGGTCTTCTGCTTGCTTTTTAGCGCTGACTTCTGCTGTCGTTGTCGCAGCAAGAGTCGCTGTTGTAGTAGCTGTCAGGCTCGCGTTTTGACTTGTGAAGTTTTCCGCTGTTGAAAGGGCACTAGAAAGACTAGGGTTAACCTTAATATCGCTAGCCTTAACCGTGGCTCCGGATGCTCCGTCATTACTGATAGCATCTTCGCTAGGAGCCGTCTGTGAACCTTCTACATGCGAAGACTCAGAGAGGGAACTGCTTGCAACAGTCGAAGAACTAGCCGATGTTGAGGTAGAATCACTCAATGAAGCCGAAGTACTAGCAGAAGTTGAAGATGACACACTAGCACTAGTACTAGCTGAGGTTGAGGCACTTACGGACTCTGATGCACTTGTTGAGGCCGAAATAGAGGCACTTGTAGAAGCAGAGATTGAGACACTCTCACTAACAGAGGTAGATGTTGAAACAGAAGTCTGTTGCTCATCATCTTTATTGACCGTTCCCAAAACGACCTGATCAGAATTGACTAGGTTGTCGGTTCCATCAACCACCTTCTCTACAGCAACCTGTTCATTGGCATGGACTTGCGTGTGAGTGGCAACTCCACCACCAACCACTGCCCCTGCGGCAGCTATCCCCTTGAGGATATCTAATCCAGTTAGGGAGGTAGATACACGATCTTCTACAACTTCAGTTGTAACTTGGGCTGTATCAATACCACCACGAAGAACTTTAAACAAGCCAAATAGTGACGTTGAGGCACGTAACCAATGTTTCCCCGACTTAATCAACTTATATCGGGTAACACGATCAGTTTCTCTATATCGTCCTTCTTGACGTCTAAAAAACATGTTTTTTTCTCCTTGAGATCATTTTTTCTAAAAAACAAACTATCAAAAACGATTAAACCATAAATCAGTTCTCTATTTGAGTTTTCGTCTCTCTTATAAATATATTAACCGATGTTATTTTCTTTAAAATTCAGATAGGATTGTTCTCTAAAACACTTTATTATAGCACATTTTCACCCCTCTTGTCCAAACATTTTAATAAAAAATATATTAATACTAACAACCAGAGTCTTATTCTATACATGTAGAATAAAATATGCTATAGGATTCATATTTTTTAGAAACGCTTAATTAAATACCTCTTTGCAGACATAAATAATATAGTTTAAAAAGTTATTTACATATATAGCGCTGTTACGATCCAACAAAAAAAGCCGCCTGATTGGGCGACTTAATTTTTTATAGGGAGATTATTATGAAAAAGTTTTAGGAGTTAAAGTTAAGTTCTTCTTAACTTATGAAATAAGTATACAGCTCCTATCTTAAAGTTTCCTTAAGTATTTTTAAATGTGAGATTTTTCCATTTTTCTCGCCAGTTTTTCTTAAATAAACGCTTTTGATAGAGCTTCATTCGGTCTTGATTTTCTAAGAAATGGGGAGTTGGAGCAACCTGAAAGTTCAAAATATCCTCCAAACCATAAGGCGCAAAGAGCTCTAAAGTTGCGTCAGCATGCAAGCGAAGTCCTACTGCCGTACAACGTTCAGGATATTTACTCATAGCATCGCAGGAATTTCTATACGGAGGCGTATGGGGACTATGCTGATGCATATAGACTTGATTTTTCAGCTCCCACTGATACTGGGGAAAGTCCTCCCTCAACTTGCTTTCTATAGCCAGCGTATCTTCATAACTCACATCTGGATCAAAGAAAATCACATCCACATCCGTTTCACGGTCAAAGGCTGGCTTATCTGACAAGAGATTCCAGATAAAATTTCGGACCGAACCTGCTGCCAACCAGGAATCATTTAATTCCAAGTCACGGATGATAGTCAGAATAGCCATCATATCAGGATTTTCTCTGAAAGAATCTAAAATTTCAGCCTTATTTTTCAATGTATTCATACCCCAAATGTTCATATGCCTTAGCTGTCGCGACTCGTCCTGAACGAGTTCGCATGATAAAACCTTTCTGGATCAGGTAAGGTTCGTACATATCCTCAACCGTCTCACGTTCTTCCGCGATATTAACAGAAAGTGTTCCTAGACCGACAGGACCGCCACCGTACATCTCAATCATGGTGCGGAGAATTTTCTGGTCCACATAGTCCAAACCTTCATGGTCTACATCCAGCATAGTCAAAGCCTTATCCGTAATCACATCATCAATCAAGCCATCGCCCATAATCTGCGCAAAGTCACGCACGCGCTTGAGGAGACGATTGGCGATACGAGGAGTCCCACGACTACGGAGGGCCAACTCAGCAGCAGCTTCATGTGTAATTTCCATCTCAAAGATATCTGCCGTCCGCTCGATAATCTCTGTCAAGTCATCATGGGCATAATACTCCATGTGGCCAGTAATCCCGAAACGTGCACGAAGAGGATTTGACAGCATTCCTGCTCGTGTCGTCGCACCAATCAAGGTAAAAGGTGGTAATTCTAGATGGACACTGCGACTACCTTCCCCCGCACCAATCATGATGTCGATGTAGAAGTCTTCCATAGCACTGTAAAGCACCTCTTCCACCGACATAGGCAAGCGATGAATCTCATCAATGAAAAGAACATCTCCTGGCTCCAAGTCATTCAAAATCGCTACCAGATCACCGGCTTTTTCGATAACGGGACCAGACGTTTGTTTGAGATTGACTCCCAGTTCATTGGCAATGACAAAAGCCATGGTTGTTTTCCCGAGACCTGGAGGGCCAAACAAAAGAACATGGTCTAGCGCCTCGTCACGCATTTTTGCTGCTTCAATAAAGATTTGAAGCTGGTCTTTAACCTTGTCTTGACCAATATATTCACGTAAATATTGGGGACGAAGGGTACGTTCTACCAACTCCTCATCGCCCATGATTTCATTATCTAAAATTCTACTCATGCTCCTATTATAGCAAAAATCCAGCCTACAAACAAAAAAGCCACCTGATTAGGTGGCTTCATTAGGGAGATTATTATGAAAAAGAAAAGTTTAGGATTTCTATTAAATAAAGTTAGGAGGTCTTTATTTAATGATTACATAATACACAAGCAAACTTAAAGTTAGCTTAAGATTTTGAACTTTTTTTATTGTCTTTTTGTAGTAAGGTAACATAGTCACTCTTGGTATGAAATAAATGGGAGAGAAAAACAGTCTTTTGTGTCTGATCAACAAAGTAAAGCAAAACGTATTGATCTATAATTTTTCCTCGTGTAGGATACTTACTATTAATCTTTACACCGATTTTCACATCAGCATCAAAACCAGTCTCAGGAAAGACTTCTAAACTTTTTAAACCATCTAAAATTTTTGTCACAGTATTTTTAGCAGATTGAGGGGATAAAAGTACCGTAGCTATATAGTCGTGTATATTGTCGATAGCTTGTTCAACTTCTTTTGAAAGGATCACTTTATAAGCCATAGCGTGCCCTCACATTGTCTAGAGAAGCTCCTTCGCCTGCCTCATATTCTCTCAAGGCACGTTCAGATTGAGCTTGTAATTCAGCAATCAACTGCTCTCTATGCAAATCTTCGGCCGTCTTAATAGGCAAATCTTGCTCTAAGACTATTTGCTCTACAAATAAAGAAATAGCATCTGTCATTGTCATGCCCTTTTCCTTGATAATATTTCTAGCTTGCTCCATAGTAGCTTCATTTAGTTTGAAATTGTATTGTTTCGATACGCTTATAGCCATGATATATCTCCAATCTATACGATATAGATTGATTATATACTAGATATAGATTTTAATCAAGAAAAGTATTTTTCTCATAGCCTTACCTCCTCACTAGATAGTATATTTTTACGCGAGATTTCCTCGACAATCTTCTTTTTGAAAAATTCAATTCTTTCAAACAGAGTCATATTTCGATACCTTTTGATAAAACCACGATAAATCAGATACTTTTTATCAGGATCTCAAGTAGGTCATTAAAAAATTTAATAACACCAATATTAAAGGCATCAATATGTTCAATACTAGGAAGAATATAAGACGATCTTTGTATTATATGGATATCCACGTTTTCCTTGACACGAACTTTTAATTTTGTTCAAAACAACGAATACAAATGAAATATCGCTGAAAGTCACATAACAAAAAAGCCACCAAATTGGGTGACTTTATTAGGAGATTATGATGAAAAAAGTTTTAGGATTTCTATTAAATAAAGGTTACTCAATGAAAATCGAAATCAGACTAGGCAGAGTGACGCAAGCATAACTAAAGTTAGGTAAGTCGACTCTAACGAAGTATGGGGAGATTTTCGAAGAGTATTAGGAGGTCTTTATTTAATGATTACATAATACACAAGCAAACTTAAAGTTAGCTTAAGAATTTAAATCCATTATTAACAATTTTCTTGAACAGCTGTTTGACCTGCAATACGTCCAAACGTAAAGATATCCGTAAGTGAATTCCCTCCTAGACGGTTACCTGCATGAAGTCCACCTGCGACTTCTCCAGCAGCATACAAACCAGGAATAATCTGACCTTGTTCATTCAAAACGTGCGTTGAAGTATCAATCTTGAGTCCACCCATTGTATGGTGAACAGCAGGTTTTCTTGGTGTTGCGTAGAATGGTGCGACCTCACACTTGAGATCGAAACTACCCTTATTAAATTCAGGGTCAAATCCTGCATCCACATAAGAATTGTACTTCTTGATTGTATCTGCTAACACCTGTGGATCCATACCAATCTGAACAGCCAACTCTTCTATCGTATCTGCACGATAGAGAGTGCCTGCTTTGACTTGGGCATCAATTTTTTCTTGGCTAGTATTGTAGGCTGTTGCCTTGATGCGGTCATCTGCAATCAAGTAGAACAAGCCTCCATTATCAATCGCTGCTTGAGATAACTTGTCTCGGCTACCGTACTCATCCACAAATCGCTTACCTTCAGTATTTACCATGATGAAGTTAGCTGGAGGAACTTGAAGTCCTGAGAAGAGGGCTCCTGTCACTGGATCGGATACTGGCATCATTTGACTAAAGCCCATACCCACTAGATCTGCACCTACACTTTGACCTAAGAGGATTCCATCTCCTGTTACAGCTGGTGTATTAGAGGTAGCAATATCATCTGCGATTTCAGTCCAGTAGGTATTGTATTTTTGTAGCATCTTGGTATTGGCACCAAATCCTCCAGAAGCTAGAACAACGGCATCTGCATGAACGATAATGGTTTGACCATTTCGACCTTCTGCTCTGACACCCTTGACAGCCCCTTCTTCTACAAGCAATTCTTTGACCGGCGAGTCCGTCAAGATCTTGCCTCCATTTTCTAGAACATATTTTTGTAGAACCGAGATAAAGGCATAACCCAGTGGTTGAACTGGCTTATGGCCACGACGCCAAAGGGCTCCAACTGGCATTGTTACTTCACTACGAACAAATTCAACACCGATGTCTTCCAACCAGCGAACAGACTCTAGGGCACGTTCAGTCAATACAGAAACCAAATCATATTGGCCATGAATTTCATGTCCTTGTAAATCTTTTCGTTTTCCACCGATATAAGTTTGGATACGGTAAAGTAAGGTAGAATCAAACAAATAGCTTGGATCCTGCAAATACTTCTCAACCTCAACCTTCAAGGCTCTAAAGTCCTCTAAATATTCTGGGTCAATCGTTGATTCATCTGTCGCAATCAATTCTTGAAGCGTATGTGCCTCACCTGGATGAGCTGCGAAGGTCCCTTGCCATGCTGGATCTGGTGCATTCATTGGACCACCTGCACGAACGGTATTTCCTCCAATTGCTGGGAATTTCTCAACAACAATCGGCTTCTTACCAGCTTGCAAGACTGCAGCTGCCGCAGCTAAACCAGCACCTCCACCTCCGACGATGACAACATCTGCCTGATAAGTTTTATCCTCTTTATCCAAAGCAGATGGAGCTTTTGAACGTTTACGTAAAACATCTGGATTTGCACCCGCTTGTTTAACCGCACGCGCAACTCCGTCCAAGACACCATTTGAAGTCACAGAAGCTCCTGACACCGCATCAACATTTAAGGTTTGCCCCTCAATGATTTCCGCTGGAATACGGGTGAAGACGACATCTGCAATCCCTGAAGATTCTCCAGAAGAATCGATTTCAATTTTTTCAATACGATCTTCAGAAACGGTGACGTCCATCGGTAATTTACCATTATGACCTTCAGTTGTAACATGGTATGTTCCTGGTTCAAATCGAATTTCTTCAGGAAGGTTTAGTTGGTTTGCAACAGAGACAAAGCGAAGGAAACGATAGAAACAGCTATCTAAGAAATCAACAGTTCGCTCATCTATCAGATCTCCATTTGCATCAAATGCTCGATGAGCTCGACCAAGTAAAAATTCACTTCCTGGCATAACTGTTGCATTTACTCCAGGTGCATCAAGGATCTGACGAAGGTGAAGTTGGGCACGTGAAGAGCCTTGAACATCATAGGAAGCTCCGACAATCATGGTTGGCTTCCCATCTAGTGGATGAATGTTAAAAGACAACCATTCAAGCAAACTATTTAAACTTGATGGGATTGTATGATTGTGTTCAGGTGTAGAGATGATGACACCATCAGCTTCCGAAATTGCTTTGTTAAACTTCTGAATAACAGGTGTATCTGTTTGATCATCGGTTTCATTGAACATTGGTACATCGGTAATTTCTAAAATTTCAATGTCAGCTTTTGACGCAAAATGTCTTTTCATAAATTGCAACAAACTACGGTTATAGGATTGTTTGGCATTGGTACCAACAATAGCTACTAATTTCATGGATTGTTCTCCTTTCTTGAAATACTTATGCTTTCAACCATTCTTCCCAGATGAAAGATTTCTTACGATTTGTATCTTCTGGTTTGACCAAAGCCTTTGTTAGTTCAACAAAATTTTGGAATTCTGCAAAATGTTCTTCCAACTCTGCGACTTTTTCAGCATTGTTCAAATTATAGTCGTCGTCCAATACCTGTTCAGAATGTCCTAGGAAAAATTCTGTTCCTGGCATCACTCTTGCTTTCAGTTCAGGCGCATCAAGTATCTGACGCAAGTGCGCTTGGGCTCTAGATGTTCCAAGCAATCCAAGAGAAGCTCCTACAATCATCGTTGGTTTGTTAATCAAAGCACGACTGGTATAGGCAATCCATTCCAAGGCTGAAGCCAAGGGTGCTGGTATCGTATGATCATACTCAGGCGTTGATATAATCACACCATCTGCCTCAAGGATTTTTTCTGAAAAAGCTTGAACTTCGGCTGGTGCTAGCTTGTCCTCAGGTTCGTTAAATGCTGGCAATTGTTTGATCTCCAATACCTCAATATCGGCTTTATCTGAAAAATGCTTCTGCATAAATTTCAAGAGTTTCCGATTGGTTGAGCGGTCAGAATTTGTTCCAACGATAGCAACTAATTTCATCTTGCTACCCCCTTTATTTGTTTGATTTAATATCATTATACAACTTTAGGCCATCATGTAAATCGATAATCCTAAAACATTGTGTTATTCTATCAGTTTATCTTAGTTTAGTATAAGTTAGTGAAAAAATTAACAATATTTTCCAAGAAAGTATTGACCCTCATTTTTAACTATGTTATAGTCTTTGTGAAAATATGTATTAAGTTAAAGGAGGGTCTTTTTATGAAAGAGACATTCAATCGTTGGCAAGTTTTAGCTGCATCAACTGCTATTCTTCTCTGTACAGGTGCTGTCTATTCTTTTTCCGTTTTCGCTGGACCTCTAAGTTCTTCAACAGGTTGGTCTATGTCCGAAATCATGCTTGCATTTGCCATCAACTCAGCTATCGGACCTATTCCTATGATTCTTGGAGGGTATCTGGTAGATAAGGGATATGTAAAATGGACAATCGCCCTTGGTGCCCTTCTATTTGCTAGTGGCTTTTTCCTAACTGGTTATGCAAGCTCACCAGCCATGCTCTATTTGACCTATGGTTTGATGGCAGGTCTTGGTCAAGGATTTGCTTATTCAGGAGCCCTCTCAAACTCTCTTCGTCTCTTCCCTGATAAACGTGGTTTAGCTTCTGGGATTCTAACAGGAGGTATGGGATTTGCTGCAGTTATCGCGTCACCAGTTGCAAGTAGTCTCATTCAAAAACAAGATGCCTTCTTTGCTTTTCGAACAATTGGACTTGTCTATATTGTTGTTATTATCTGTGCCATTTTCTTCATCAAGGCGGCACCAAGTGGCTACCAACCAGCAGGTTGGAAAGCTCCTGTACAAACTAAACAAGGACCTGCCAATAAAAACTGGAAAGAAATGCTACAAAGTCCTTTATTCTACATCATTATCAGCATGTTCTTTGTCGGTGCTTTTTCTGGCTTGATGATCGCCTCTCAAGCATCCCCAATTGGTCAATCAATGTTTGGACTATCTGCTGGTACAGCAGCTCTCTATGTCTCTCTTTATTCAATCGCAAACTCTAGTGGCCGCTTTATCTGGGGTTCACTCTCTGATAAAATTGGTCGTTCTCAGACCTTGTTGATTATCTATTCTGTTATCGTATTGGCTCTCTTCTCCTTAACAATCGTCCCTGGTCAATTTGGCTTTACTCTAGGAATCATCGGCCTTGGCATCTGCTTCGGTGGTGTTATGGGCGTCTTCCCATCTATTGTCATGGAGAACTACGGACCTGCTAATCAGGGAGTTAACTACGGTATCGTCTTCACAGGTTATTCTTTAGCTGCATTTTTTGCACCTAAAGTTGCGGTTCAAATGGCAGCAGCTAACAATGGAAATTACAGTGCCGCATTCTACGTTGCTATCGCTCTCGCAGTTGTGGGGCTTCTCCTTAACTTCCTTTATATGAAGAAAAAAGGTTAGAGAAAGAAGTTCTCATCAAATACTCATTGCTAATTTAAGGCAGGGTCGGGATTCTTTGTCCCACCCTTTTTTGGTATAATAAAACTAGAAATAGCTTATTGGGAGGTTTTATCATGGCTCAGCAGTCAAGACTTTTACGAGATAACCCATCTGATTTTCCCTATGATTTTGAAAAACAAATCTTATCTAAGCAATCTTCTAATCCCATTTATCATTGGCATCCTGAACTCGAGATTGTCTATGTCAAAAAAGGAACTGCTACCTTCTATATCAACTCTGAGCGCTTTGAAAGTCATGAAGGCGATATTTTTCTAATTCAGCCAACTTCTCCTCACGCTATCTACCCTATTGAAAATCAAGAACAAGTTTCTACAGTTTTTCGTATCCATCTAGATTTCCTAGGTAGAAGTCAAATTGACAGCTTTAGCCAACGCTATATTCAACCAATATACTCTGGGCATTTTTATCTCACTCCTCGGATTTCGCCAGATGATCATGCTTATGAACCGATTCGTGATTGTCTTTTATCTCTTTTTTCTATCCTTGAAGAGCAGAGTATTTATTATGATCTCCTTTTAAAAGCGAAACTCTATGAATTTCTCTATCTTCTCTTTAAGTATAGGTATGTCAATCGACACTATACAGATGATACCTATCAAAAATACCAGAAATTAAAAGAGATGATAGGTTATCTTGAGCAACACTATGCAGAACCCATTCAAATTGACCAGCTTGCTGCTACATTTGGATACAGCAAAAATCACTTTATGAATATTTTCAAACAACACACCGGGACAAGTTGTATGGAGTATCTCATACGATTGCGCTTGGAAAAAGCTTGCGAAAAGCTCGTACAGACCAATCAAAGCGTTCAAGAAATAGCAAGCCAGGTCGGTTTTACTAACCTCTCAAATTTTAATCGACAATTCAAACAACACTTCCAGTTAACTCCCAGACAGTATCGAAATCAACAACTCAAAAAAGAATCTTAGCCATTTCTCTCCTTAGTGACTCACTAGGGAGACTTTTCTTTATCAAACAAAAAAGCCACCGAATTTGGTGACTTTATTAGGAGATTATGATGAAAAAAGTTTAGGATTTCTATTAAATAAAGGTTACTCAATGAAAATCGAAATCAGACTAGGCAGAGCGACGCAAGCATAACTAAAGTTAGGTAAGTCGACTCTAACGAAGTATGGGCAGATTTTCGAAGAGTATTGGGAGGTCTTTATTTAATGGTTACATGATACAGAAGAAGACTTAAAGTTAGCTTAAGAGAAAAAAATTATTGTAATTTTTTTCGATTCACCCAAATCATGCCCGTACACTGGAAGCTAGACAAGGTTTCAAAACCTAAGGAACGATAAAATCCAAGAGTCTTTTCAGCCTCTTCTGTCGCTAGTTGGATTTGGTAGGTATCCTTATAATCGGATAAAGCCTGCTTCATCAAGGTGCTGCCAATCCCTTGGCGTTGATAGCTAGGCAAAACAATCAAATCCTGGACAAAAACCGAAGAAAAACCGTCTCCAATCAAGCGAACTAGACCAACGATTTCCTCACCATCACTGGCAAGATAAGTCGCTAGCGAATGAGACAAAGCCTGGGCCAACATTTGGGGCTGATTTGTATAATTTGTCCAACCAACTGCCTGGTAGAGATGCAAAACGTCATCAAGTGAAACAGATGTTTCTTTTGTAATCTTAATCATAGCAAACCTTTCTAACATTCTCTAAGGGATTTCAACTGTTGCCCATTTTCATCAAAATTATCCGAACGCAACCACGATTCAAAACGAACTTTAACCCTTGGCCAGTCCTTATCAATCATAGACATCCAGTCCGTGTCTCTGGTACGCCCTTTATAAATAACAGCTTGACGGAAAGTGCCTTCGTAGATAAAACCCAAACGTTCTGCCGCTTTTCTAGAAGGTAGATTTAGTGCATCACATTTCCACTCATAACGGCGATAGTTAAGCTCTTCAAAGACATAACGAGCAAGCAAATAGTGGGCTTCTGTTCCCATCCTTGTCTGTTTGAGAGCCGGAGAAAAGGTCACCGCGCCAACTTCAACCACGCGATTAGCTTGGTCAATACGCATGAGAGAAAAAGTCCCCAGCGCCTTTCCAGTCGCTTTATCAATAATCGCATAATAGAAGCGATCCTTGCGCTCAATCATCTGCTTTAAAGCAACAATTAATTCTTCAAGATTTTCTACTGGTGGTTGAAAGAGATAGGTCCACATCTCTCGAGGTGATTCTGGGCCATAAACAGCCAGCAAATCCTCCGCATGCTTTTCCACTGACAGAGCTTCGATAATCGTATACTGTCCTTCTATCCGTACAAGCGACGGTAAAACTCCAGGTGTATCGTCTACAGGTTCACCAATCATCTGACCATATTCATTTACTGGCATAGTTTTCTCCTTATCTCACTCTTATAAGTTTAAAGATGTGAATAGTATATCACATCTCACACATAATATTCAAAAAATCCTCCAGTTTATGGAGGATTGATCAAATATGGAAACAAGTGAGTTAATGCCCCCTGTGCTTCTCTCTACGTTTTTGCTGTTTGCGTTCGAATTTCTCTTGTTTGAGCAATTGCTTTTGGACACTAGATTGATGTTTTGAAATCTTTTTCCTTTCCTCATACTGCAACTGCAATAGTTCTTTCGACTTGGAAGAAACTTTTTGATTTACTTGTTTCCTCACCATTCGTTGTAATCGTTTAGGATTCTTAATTTTTACATGTTGCTTAACTGTAGTTTCTGGACTAAAAGATAATTGAGTAAACTGAGTCTGTAAAATCTCTAGAATTTCATCATCTTTTGGCTCCTGACCAAATGTCACACGACAAACTTGATAAGTTTCTCGATACACTTGTTCAAACAAACCATGCCAAAATCCATCTTCAAAATAAACTGTCAATCCAATTGAAATTGTTTCCATGACAGCACCTCCTTAAATCTATCCCTAAGAATGGACAACCAAGGAGGAAGGTTACTGATAGGCTTGCCTACGTCTGGACTACCAACCAGAACTGTGTTTTTATCTTAGTTAAGATAATTATAGCATAATCCAATTTAAAAATCCTCCAAAGCTTAGCTCTGAAGGATTCATTTTTTATTTCACAACAATATTTACAAGTTTGGTTGGCTTCAATGGTCCAGTGGACTATTGAAGGTGGCAGATAGGGCTAATAAACTCGTTATTTAACGACAATATTCACGAGTTTATTAGGTACCGCAATCACCTTCACAATTTCTTTGCCATCGATCTCTGCCTTAACTTTTTCGTTAGCCAGAGCCACTTCTTGCAATTCTTCGCGTGAAAGGTCTTTAGCGACCATCAATTTAGCACGGACTTTTCCTTTGATTTGGACGACGATTTCGACTTCGTCTTCAACCATTTTGCTTTCATCCCATGTTGGCCAAGCTACGTAAGAGATAGACTCACCTGTTGCTACGACTGTTTGCCAGAGTTCTTCTGCCAAGTGAGGTGCAAATGGTGCGATCAATTGGATAAAGCCTTTGGCGTAATCCACATAGAGTTTATCTTCCTTGTTCGCCGCATTGACAAAGACCATGAGTTGAGCAATAGCTGTGTTGAACTTCATAGACTCGATTTGCTCAGTGACAGATTTAACGGTTTCATTGTAAACCTTGTCAAGAGCACCATTATTTTCCGCAACAATTTCTTTACTTGTAATCAAACGGTACACACGGTCAAGGAATTTACGGCTTCCTTCCAGGCCTTCTTCTGACCAAGCAATGGAAGCATCAAGTGGTCCCATAAACATTTCATAGACACGAAGGGTGTCGGCACCGTATTGTTCCACCACATCATCAGGGTTGACTACGTTCTTGAGGGATTTAGACATCTTGGCTGGTGCTTGCTCCAATTCTTCTCCTGTTTCCACATGGAAGAAGGAACCATCACGTTTTTCAACCTTGTCAGTCGCTACAAGAGCACCACGGTGGTCACGGTAACTTGTGCCCAAAATCATTCCTTGGTTAAAGAGTTTTTGGAATGGTTCTTTAGTAGGTACAACACCGATATCATAGAGGAATTTATGCCAGAAACGAGCGTAAAGCAAGTGAAGTACAGCATGCTCTGCACCACCCACGTAGATATCTACTGGCAACCATTGTTTGAGAAGGTCCTCATCAGCCAATTTCTCAGTATTGTGTGGGTCAATATAGCGGAGGTAGTACCAGCTTGAACCAGCCCATTGTGGCATGGTGTTTGTTTCACGACGACCCTTGACACCATCTTCACGAGTCACTTCAAGCCAGTCTGCCAAGTTGGCCAGTGGGCTTTCACCAGTACCTGAAGGGCGGATGTCCTTGGTTACTGGCAAGACAAGTGGCAATTCACTTTCTGGAACAGCTGTCGAAGTTCCATCTTCCCAATGAATGATTGGGATTGGTTCACCCCAGTAACGTTGACGGCTAAAGAGCCAGTCGCGGAGGCGGTAGGTAACCTTCTCTTGTCCACAACCTTTCTCTTCCAACCAAGCCACAATCTTGGCAATAGCGTCTTCTTTATTCAATCCATCTAGGAAGTCAGAATTAACATGAAGGCCATCTTCTGTGTAGGCAGCATCTTCAACGTTTCCACCTTCCAGCACTTCTACGATTGGAAGGTCAAATTGTTTGGCAAATTCCCAGTCACGTTGGTCGTGGGCAGGTACAGCCATAACAGCACCTGTTCCGTAGCTAGCAAGAACATAGTCCGCAATCCAGATTGGAATTTCCTTGCCATTGACAGGGTTGATAGCATAAGCACCAGTCCAAACCCCTGTTTTTTCCTTGGCAAGGTCTGTACGAGCTAGGTCAGATTTTAAGCTAGCTTGGTGTTTGTAGTCAGCCACAGCTTGAGCCTGCTCTGGGCTTGTAATAGCGTCAACCAAGTCATGCTCAGGAGCCAAAACAGTGAAAGTCGCTCCGAAAAGGGTATCTGGACGAGTGGTAAAGACGGTGAATTCCTTATCTGTTCCTTTTACTTTGAAAGTGACATTGGCACCAGTTGATTTCCCAATCCAGTTGCGTTGCATATCCTTGATAGACTCTGGCCAGTCAAGCTCATCCAAATCATTGAGCAAGCGCTCCGCATAGGCAGTGATTTTAAGCATCCATTGGCGCATTGGTTTACGGACAACTGGATAGCCTCCACGCTCAGATGTTCCATCTGGAAGAACTTCTTCGTTGGCGATAGCTGTTCCCAATTCTTCAACCCAGTTTACTGGCACTTCAGCTTCATAAGCCAAGCCTTTTTTGTAAAGCTTAGTGAAGATCCATTGCGTCCACTTGTAGTAGTTCGGATCTGTAGTATTGACTTCACGGTCCCAGTCGTAAGAGAATCCAAGCGCATTGATTTGGCGTTTGAAGTTGGCAATGTTTTCTGCTGTGAATTCCGCTGGGTCATTACCTGTATCCATAGCGTATTGCTCTGCAGGCAAACCAAAGGCATCCCAGCCCATTGGGTGAAGGACATTGTAGCCTTGCGCACGTTTGAAACGGCTGAGGATATCAGTCGCTGTGTAGCCTTCTGGGTGTCCTACGTGCAGACCCGCTCCAGATGGGTAAGGGAACATATCAAGCGCATAAAACTTAGGTTTTGAAGCGTCTGTTCCTGTCTTAAAAGTGTGATTGTCAGCCCAGTATTTTTGCCACTTAGGCTCGATTTCTTTATGATTGTAAAAACTCATAGCGTCTCTCCAATTTTCGTGATGCTCCTATTATACCATTTTTAGGGGGATTTAGTCTCTTTCTTTTCAACTCTTTTCTCTTTTCACCTTGCCTTCCATTTTTAATACTGCTATACTTACTTTAGTATGCTCTTTATAAGAGGTAATTTATGGCCCATTCTTTTAAACATTCTCTCCAAAAAGAAATTCTTCACCGTAGTTCTTTGGCTGCTTTAGCTACCTCGTTTTTACTCCTCATTCTCCTGTTTGGTTTTTCCTATTTCCTGCAAAAGCAACAACTCACCAAGGATACCCAACAGATCGTCCAGCATATTCGGAACATGAAACAAGCGAACTATCAATTACTGGAGACCATGAATCAAAAAATGATTCCAGAATTTTTAGAGGGTAAACACACTGACCGAGAACTCTTTAGTCTATTTTATGAAACAAAAGCTCAACTGAAACTCAGTTCTGATTTTATCATCCTTGACGACACAGGAGAACTTCTCTTTAGTACCAATCGCAACCATCAAGAAACTATTTTAGCTCCTTATTATTTAAAATTGTTAATTCAAAATCCGATTCAAGGAACTATTACAGAAAAGGTTGCTTTGTCAATAGATAAACAACATTACGCACTCTTCATTATGCCTATCGTTCAAAATCAACGAGTTAAGGCTTATAGCATTTCTTTTGTAAATGAAAATGAATTTGTATCCAGTATTCCTCTCATCAATTCAAAATACGCCATTACAGATACTTTTGGAAACATCTACTCTAGTAATACCAATCAATTTACTCAATCAACTCTGGAAAAATTTGATGAAAAATTACTCCAGTCTAAAACTCATTGGTACGTTGAAAATCCACTTCTGATTGAAAAACGTAAAATTGAACCGATTTTCTCAATCTACACCTTTCAATCTTTCTTTCCCATTCCGAGTTTACTAGGGCTTGCTTCTGTCTTAACACTCTGTATCTTTCTATTATACTTCTGGCAGGCGAGACGAATTGCTTATAAAATCGCGACGCACAATGCTGGCCCTATTGAAAGTCTGGTCTATCAACTACAGGAAATCCCCAAGAAAAAGGAAAAGAAACTCACTCTCCGTACTGGGGATGAATTTGAACTGATTGCTGAGAAAATCACCGATATGCTCCAAGAGTTGGATGAGCTCCATCAAAAGATGTTGACCATTGAGAAAGAAAAGTGGGTCTTTGAAAGAAAGATGCTGGAAGCTCAGTTTAATCCTCACTTTCTCTACAATACCTTGGAAACTATTAAAATCACGAGTATGATTGATGCCAGTATTACTCAAGATCTAATTCAAAATCTCACACGCATCCTACGATATAGTGTAACTGAACTAGAAAAAGAAACGACTATTGGGCAGGACCTAGAGATTATCGAAGCTTATCTGAAAATCCATCAGATTCGATTTGAACATTTTTCTTATCAGATTGACTGTTCTGAGAATCTACATTCCCAAACTATTCCAAAACTTTTCCTATTACCCCTTGTAGAAAATGCTCTAAAATACGGAAGGCAGTATCGTATCGACCTTGCCATCTCTATCCAAATCACTCAAGAGCAGGAAGCACTGACCTTTATCGTTAAGGATAATGCTGGTGGTCTAACCAAACAAGAACGCCTACATATCTTAGAATCCTTGGACAGCCCACATACACAGCACGGTATTGTCAATAGTTACAAACGATTGAATAACTTTTTTGAAAATGTCGAATTAGATTTAGGAGTGAACCCGCAAGGTGAAACCTGGGTAAAATTTGTCACGAAAGGAAGAACGCATGTTTAAGTTAATCATTGTCGAAGACGAACACCTGATCCGAAAATGGCTTGAAATTGCCGTAGACTACTCAGCCTTAGGCATTCAAGTAGTTGGAACTGCAAGTCACGGACAAGAAGGCATGGAGTTAATTCAAAAAGAGAAACCACACATCGTCCTGACAGACATTACCATGCCCATCATGGATGCTTTTATGATGTTTGAAGCGACTCGTTCACTCTCTTATGAAAAAGTGATCCTCTCAGGCTATAATGATTTCCAAAACGCAAAAAAGGCTATGCAATTCGGAGCAGTGGACTTCCTCCCAAAACCCATAAATGTCGCAGAATTAACAGAGTGTTTAGAAAAAATAACTCTGCGCCTCAAGATGGATCAACACCAAACCAATCCATTTTTACAAGACTACCAAGCCTTTGTCACCTCGCTTCAAAAAATCAATCCTCAAAACCAATTGATTCAACAAATTCTCGAATTTGTACACCAACACTACTACCTGCACTTTACCATTTCGACCATTGCAGAGAATCTAGGCTATAGCGAAAGTTATCTCTACAAGGTTATCAAAGAAGATTTCCCTATCACCTTGAACGAATACATTCTTCAGTATCGTTTAAAACAAGCCGTTGAAAAGATGAGTCAACATCCTGATTCCCCTCTTAGCCAAATCGCTGAAGAAGTCGGCTTTTCAGACTATAAATATTTTGGTAAAGTTTTTAAGAAATACTTTCATATCTCTCCTAAAGAGTTAAAATCCATTGGAAGAATAGTTTAGACACTGTTCTTCTTTTTTGTAGAGAATTTTACCCCATTAGGATAGAATTTTAGGTTTTAAAAGCGCTTTCATTGCTTTACAATAGAGGTAACAAAACTATGGAGGTATCCATCATGAAAAAGAAATGGATGTATTATGCTGCGTGTGGACTTGCTATTTTGGGGCTTGCTGCCTGCTCTTCTGATGACGCTTCAGGAGAAAAAGCAGCTGAAAATGGAGGAAGCGATACTCTAGTAGTCTACTCCCCAAACTCAGAGGGATTGATTGGAGCAACTATTCCTGCTTTTGAAGAAAAGTATGGTATCAAGGTTGAACTCATTCAAGCAGGAACAGGTGAACTCTTTAAAAAACTAGAATCTGAAAAAGAAGCCCCTGTGGCAGATATCATCTTTGGTGGTTCCTATACCCAATATGCTACCCACGGGGAACTTTTTGAAAATTACGTATCAACGGAAAACGATAATGTCATTAAAGAATATCAAAATACAACTGGCTACTCAACTCCTTATACATTGGATGGTAGTGTTTTGATCGTCAACCCTGACTTGACTAAGGGGATGAATATTGAAGGTTATAGCGACCTCATCAAACCAGAACTCAAAGGAAAAATCGCAACTGCAGACCCAGCCAACTCTTCTAGCGCCTTTGCTCAACTAACAAACATGTTACAAGCTGAGGGCGGCTATACAGACGCCAAGGCTTGGACTTATGTCAAAGATCTCTTTACTTTGATTGACGGTAAAATCGGCTCAAGTTCATCTGGCGTCTACAAGGCCGTAGCAGATGGAGAAATGGCTGTTGGTCTTTCTTACGAAGACCCCGCAGTGAAACTTCTAAACGACGGAGCTAACATCAAGGTTGTTTATCCAAAAGAAGGTACTGTCTTCCTGCCTGCTAGCGCTGCTATTATTAAAAACGCTAAAAATATGGAAAACGCTAAGAAATTTATCGATTTCATCATTTCTCAAGAAGTCCAAGACACGCTTGGTACAACAACTACTAACCGTCCAGTTCGTAAAAATGCTAAAACTAGCGAAAACATGAAACCAATCGAACAAATTAAAACACTAACTGAAGACTATGATTATGTCATCAAAAATAAATCAGATATCGTGAAGAAATACAACGAAGTCTTTACAGATATCCAATCTAAACAGTAAAAGAGGTTGACTATGAGTGAGATCAAGATTATCAATGCCAAGAAAATTTATCACGATGTAGCTGTTATCGAAAATCTAAGCGTGACCATTCCTAAGGGGAGCCTTTTCACTCTCCTTGGGCCTTCAGGCTGTGGGAAAACAACCTTACTTCGTATGATTGCAGGTTTCAATAGCATCGAAGGAGGAGAGTTCTACTTCGACGATACTAAAATCAACAACATGGAACCCAGCAAGCGAAACATTGGGATGGTTTTCCAAAACTATGCAATTTTCCCACATTTGACAGTGCGTGATAACGTTGCATTCGGGCTCAAGCAAAAGAAAGTTCCAAAAGATGAACTCATCGAACAAACAAATAAATACCTTGAGTTGATGCAGATTGCCCAGTATGCTGATCGTAAACCAGATAAACTTAGTGGTGGTCAGCAACAACGGGTTGCCCTAGCACGTGCCTTGGCTGTTAATCCTAGCGTTCTCCTCATGGACGAACCCCTCAGTAACCTAGATGCCAAACTTCGCTTGGATATGCGTCAGGCTATTCGCGAAATTCAACACGAAGTTGGTATTACAACTGTCTATGTAACTCACGACCAAGAAGAAGCTATGGCCATTTCTGACCAAATTGCTGTTATGAAAGACGGGGTTATTCAACAAATTGGTCGTCCAAAAGAGCTCTACCACAAACCAGCAAATGAATTTGTTGCAACCTTTATTGGTAGAACAAATATAATCCCTGCTCGTTTGGAAAAGCAAGCTGACGGAGCTTACATCGTCTTTGAAGATGGTTATTCTCTTCGTATTCCAGCACTAGACCAGGTGGAAGAACAAGCTATTCATGTCAGCATTCGTCCCGAAGAATTTATCCGTGACGAAAACGGACCAATCGATGGAACAATTACTGACAGTGTCTATCTTGGACTTAATACCGAATACTTCATTGAGACAGGATTTGCTTCAAAACTTCAGGTAAGTGAAGAATCTACATTTGAAGAAGATTTGAAAAAAGGAGATCGCGTTCGTTTGCGTATCAATACTCAGAAACTCAATGTCTTCTCTGAAGATGGTTCGCGCAATCTCATAAAAGGAGTCAGCCATGGAGCGTAAAAAACTAAATATCTGGACTGCGTCTTCCTTCTTCATCTTCCTTACTTATCTTGTTTTTCTGGTCTATCCAATTGTTACGGTATTAAAACAGGCACTAGTACATGAAGGGCATTTCTCATTAGAAAATTTTGTTACTTTCTTTAGCAAATCTTACTACTCTGAAACCCTTATCAACAGTTTCAAGGTTTCTGTAACTGCCACCGTTACTTCTGTCCTTGTTGGTACCTTGCTAGCTTATCTTTTTTCAATGTATGACTTCAAGGGAAAGAAATTTTTACAAATCTTGATTATCATCGCATCCATGTCAGCTCCCTTTGTAGGTGCCTATTCTTGGATTCTATTGCTGGGAAGAAACGGGGTTATCACAAAGTTTCTAACCAACACACTTCACTTGCCAGGTCTTGACATCTACGGTTTCAAAGGTATTGTGCTTGTCTTTACACTTCAACTCTTCCCTCTCGTCTTTCTTTACGTAGCTGGGACTATGAAGAGTATCGACAACTCCCTCTTGGAAGCTGCTGAAAGCATGGGATCTTTCGGTCTAAAACGAATTGTAACAGTCGTTTTACCTCTCTTGGTTCCAACCTTACTAGCAGCTGCACTCCTCGTCTTTATGAGAGCCTTCTCGGACTTTGGTACTCCGATGTTGATTGGTGAGGGATATCGTACCTTCCCAGTCTTGATCTATACACAGTTTATCAGTGAAGTAGGAGGCAACTCTGCCTTCGCATCAGCCTTAGCAATTATGGCAATTACAATCGCCCTAGTTATCTTCCTCATCCAAAAATACGTTTCAAATCGTTACAGTTTCAGTATGAACTCGCTTCATCCAATTGAACCTAAGAAAACGACAAAAGGGAAGATGGCTGCTATTTATGTGACAGTTTATGGCATTATCTTATTCTCTGTTTTGCCTCAAGTTTACTTGATTTATACATCCTTCCTGAAAACATCTGGTATGGTTTTCGTCAAAGGATATTCACTAAACAGCTATAAGACTGCCTTTAGCCGTATGGGATCTGCTATTTTTAATACCATTCGTATCCCTCTCCTTGCCTTGGTTCTCGTTGTTGTCTTTGCGACCTTTATCTCCTATCTTGCAGTTCGCAAACGTAACCTATTTACCAACTTAATCGATAGTCTTAGTATGGTACCTTATATCGTACCAGGAACTGTACTCGGTATTGCCTTTATCTCTTCATTCAATACAGGCCTCTTCGGAAGTGGTTTCCTGATGATTACTGGAACAGCCTTCATCTTGATTATGTCCTTATCTGTCAGAAGACTTCCTTATACCATTCGTTCTTCAGTTGCTAGTTTGCAACAAATTGCTCCTAGTATTGAAGAAGCAGCAGAAAGCTTGGGAAGTAGCCGTTTCAATACCTTTACTAAAATCACAACCCCAATGATGCTTTCAGGGATCATCTCAGGAGCAATCCTTTCATGGGTAACAATGATTTCGGAACTATCTACTTCCATTCTCTTATATAACGTTAAAACTAGAACAATGACCGTAGCTATTTACACTGAAGTACTTCGTGGGAATTATGGTGTGGCAGCAGCCCTATCTACTATCCTCACTATCTTGACAGTTACTTCCTTGTTACTATTTATGAAAATTTCTAAAAATAACAGCATTACGCTCTAGTTTTTTTCCTACTAAAACAGCCAATTCCCCCTGGCTGTTTTTTTATAACTCTACTTTTGATTTTCCCGAATCATCATCTTCGATAAATACAGATTCCTATCAATAGGACATATCTTAGCTAGTTATATAGATGCATGATAGTCCTTTTTATGGTAGAATATAGGAAAGTGCTTTCTCAGAAGGAGGAAAATATGAACAAACAAACCATCGCTGTTTTAGGGCCTGGTTCTTGGGGTACTGCGCTGTCACAAGTTCTAAATGACAACGGACACCAAGTGCGTATCTGGGGAAATATTCCTGATCAAATTGATGAAATTAATACACAACATACTAACAAACGCTATTTTAAGGATACTGTATTAGACGAAAAAATTGTTGCCTATCATGATTTGGCAGAAGCCTTGAAGGGTGTTGATGCTGTCTTGTTTGTGGTGCCAACCAAGGTGACCAGATTGGTAGCTCAACAAGTGGCTGCTGTTTTGGATCATAAAGCGGTGGTCATGCATGCTTCAAAAGGCCTCGAACCAAATAGTCACAAACGTCTTTCAACCATTCTAGAAGAAGAAATCCCTGAAGAATTGCGTAGTGAGATTGTGGTTGTATCTGGTCCTAGCCATGCAGAAGAAACGGTTGTACGTGATATTACCTTGATTACGGCTGCTTCTAAAGATTTACAGACTGCTCAATATGTTCAAAAACTCTTTAGCAACCACTACTTCCGCCTTTACACCAATACGGATGTTATCGGAGTGGAAACAGCTGGTGCTCTTAAAAATATCATCGCTGTTGGTGCAGGTGCCCTTCATGGACTTGGATTTGGTGATAATGCAAAAGCTGCTATTATCACGCGCGGGCTGGCAGAAATTACCCGTCTGGGAGTTAAACTTGGAGCAAATCCATTAACTTACAGTGGACTTTCTGGAGTTGGGGATTTAATCGTTACAGGAACTTCTGTCCACTCACGTAACTGGCGTGCTGGAGATGCTCTTGGTCGCGGTGAAGCCTTGGCAGATATCGAAGCAAATATGGGAATGGTCATTGAAGGTATTTCAACAACCAAAGCTGCTTACGAATTGGCGCAAGAACTCAGAGTTTATATGCCTATTACCCAAGCCATCTACCAAGTTATTTATGAAAATGTTAATATTAAGGATGCCGTTTCTGAACTCATGAGCAATGAGTTCAAGGCAGAGAACGAGTGGTCTTAGTCACCGTTAGAAAGGAAGCTCATGAAGCAAAAAGTTAGAAAAGCCGTTATCCCTGCTGCGGGACTTGGAACTCGTTTCCTACCTGCAACTAAAGCTTTGGCCAAAGAAATGTTGCCAATCGTGGATAAACCAACCATCCAGTTTATCGTTGAAGAAGCTCTTAAGTCTGGAATTGAGGACATTCTTGTGGTAACAGGAAAGTCAAAACGTTCTATCGAAGACCATTTCGACTCAAACTTTGAACTAGAATACAACCTCAAGGAAAAAGGAAAAACCGACCTTTTGAAACTAGTTGACGAAACAACTGGTATGCGTCTTCACTTCATCCGTCAAACACACCCACGTGGACTCGGAGATGCCGTCTTACAAGCCAAAGCTTTCGTCGGAAACGAACCCTTTGTGGTTATGCTTGGAGATGACCTCATGGATATCACTGATGACAAAGCTGTGCCATTGACCAAACAACTCATGAATGATTATGAGAAGACTCACGCTTCTACTATCGCCGTAATGCCTGTCCCACACGAAGAAGTTTCTGCCTACGGTGTTATCGCTCCTCAGGGTGAAGGAAATAACGGTCTTTACAGTGTTGAAACCTTCGTTGAAAAACCAGCACCTGAAGACGCACCAAGTGATCTAGCCATCATCGGTCGTTACCTCCTCACACCTGAGATTTTCGGTATTCTTGAAAATCAAACACCAGGAGCAGGAAATGAAATCCAGCTAACAGATGCTATCGATACTCTCAACAAAACCCAACGAGTATTTGCTCGTGAGTTTAAAGGTTCTCGTTACGATGTCGGAGACAAGTTTGGATTCATGAAGACTTCCATCGAATACGCTCTTAAACACCCACAAGTCAAAGACCACTTGAAGGACTACTTGATTAATCTTGGAAAAGAACTTTCAGGAGAAAAATAACAATTTGTCAAACAGTCAGATTTAACTTAAATCTGGCTTTTTTGATGTCTAAATTTCGAACTCCAATCCCTATCCAAAGCCCTGTTTTAAGCCTAATTTCTTGCAAGAGATGCTTTTATGGTATAATAATAAAGAGTGAGGAATTCTATGAACAAACATGTAACAAGAATCAAAGAAAAAGGACTGGCCTTACTTGGGTCTCTAAAATTAACAATTTCTAAAATGAATACAAAGAAAAAGAGTGGAAAAAATTCTAAGAAGAAAAAGCAAACGCAAACACCATTCGATATCTGGACTTTATTTGCAAAAATTTTACTTGGAATAAAGGCAACTTTTAACACACTTTTCATCCTAGCTTTTATTGGCGGTCTCCTTGGAACAGGGGTTGCCTTGGGGTATGCTGTTTCTCTCTTTGATCAAGTTAGTGTCCCTCAAACGGAGGATTTGATCAAGCAGGTCAATAATATTTCATCCATCTCTGAAATCCGCTATGCAGATGGTTCCATGATTAGCGCTATCGAAAGCGATCTACTTCGCACATCTGTATCATCAGATGCCATTTCAGATAACCTCAAGCAAGCTATCGTTGCAACCGAGGATGAACACTTTGCAGAGCACAACGGTGTCGTTCCTAAAGCGGTTATTCGTGCCAGTCTAGGAAAATTCATCGGACTTGGTTCTTCCAGTGGAGGATCTACCCTAACACAACAGCTCATCAAACAACAAGTAGTTGGTGATGCTCCTACGCTTGCCCGTAAAGCCAGTGAAATCGTTGACGCCTTGGCCTTAGAAAGAGCCATGAGCAAGGACGAAATCCTAACAACCTATCTCAACGTCGCTCCTTTTGGTCGTAACAATAAAGGTCAAAATATCGCAGGGGCTCAACAGGCTGCCAAAGGGATTTTTGGGGTGGATGCAAGCAAACTAACCATTCCTCAAGCTGCTTTCCTAGCAGGTTTACCACAAAGCCCTATTTCCTACTCACCTTACGAGTCTACTGGTGAGATGAAGAGCGAGGAAGATATTGAACTCGGTATTAAGCGCTCCAAAGATGTTCTCTACAATATGTACAGAACTGGAGTGCTAAGTCAAGAAGACTACGAAACCTACAAGGCTTATGACATTAAGCAAGATTTCTTGCCAGCAGAAAATGCTAGCGTTACCTCTAAAGGCTTCCTCTACTTCACTGCACTCGATGAGGCTACCAAGATTATGTATGATTATCTGGTGCAAAAGGACAATGTTTCTGACCAAGAACTACAGAACGAATCGATCCGAAAATCTTATCGAGAATTGGCCGAAAAAGAAATCCAAAACGGTGGTTACCGTATTACAACTACCATCGATAAAACGATTCATACTGCTATGCAAAATGCCGTAACAAACTACGGATACCTTCTAAATGATAGCTCGGGTCAACCTGAAGTCGGGAATGTCTTGATGGACAATCAAACTGGGGCGATTTTAGGGTTTGTAGGTGGACGAGATTATCAGACCAATCAAAACAATCACGCCTTCGATACCAAACGTTCCCCTGCCTCCACTACCAAGCCACTATTGGCCTACGGTATTGCTATCGACCAAGGGCTTATGGGAAGTGCTAGCATCCTCTCTAACTATCCAACAAACTTCTCTAACGGAACTCCAATCATGCATGTCAACAGTCCTGGAACAGCCATGATAGACCTTAAAGAAGCTCTGAACTATTCTTGGAACATCCCAGCCTACTGGACCTACCGAATGCTCCGTGAAAAAGGGGTTGATGTCCGTTCTTACATGGAAAAAATGGGCTATGAAATCCCAGAATACGGCATTGAAAGTCTTCCTATGGGAGGAGGAATTGAAGTTACTGTAGCCCAGCATACCAATGGTTACCAAACACTCGCTAACAATGGTACCTATCATAAGAAATACATGATCTCAAAAATTGAGAAAACGAGCGGTGAGGTTCTCTATGAGCATCAGGCTAAACCCATCCAAGTTTACTCTAAAGCTACTGCAACCATTATGCAGAGTCTGCTAAGAGAGGTGCTTTCATCTCGAGTTACTACAAGCTTCCAAACTGATCTGGCTTCTATCAATTCCAGTCTAGCAGGTGCTGACTGGATCGGAAAAACTGGTACAAGCAATGAAGAAGGAGATATGTGGCTCATGGTCTCTACTCCAAGATTAACTCTGGGAGGCTGGGTTGGACATGACGACAACAGTTCTCTAGCCCAGGGAGCTTACTACCGCAATGCAAAATATATGGCTCATCTGGTAAATGCCATTCAGCAAGCAGCCCCTTCTGCTTGGGGTTCAGAACGTTTCAAACTCGATTCAAGTGTCACTTCATCACAAGTCCTCAAATCAACTGGTCAAAAGCCAGGAAAGGTGACTATTAATGGAAAAGAAATTAATCTGAGCGGAGAAACGGTGACTAGCTACTGGGCAAACCAAGCTGGTGCTCCAACTACTAGCTACAAATTTGCTATTGGTGGAAGCGATTCTGACTACCAAAATGCTTGGAACACCATTTTAGGAAGTCTACCAAAAGCATCTTCTTCCTCATCAAACAATAGCAGTAACAATAACAACAATAACAATAATCGTAATAATACTTCTAATAGTAACGGGAACAGTAATAGTAGCTCTAGTTCCAATAGCAGAAGTAGCAATCAACGGCGCTAACTAAACAGCACAATTATTGAGAGTGGGAAAGAAATGATTTTTCTCCACTCTCTTTTTTCTTTTTTCATTTCATGGTACAATAGCAACATGAATAAATATCAAAAAAATATTTTTAAGGGAACCATTTATTCTCTCCTATCTGGCTTGATCTGGGGGATCTGTGGAATCTTAGGAGAGTACTTTTTTTCACATTATCAAGTCTCTTCAGGGTGGATTACTTCTATGCGTCTACTCGTCGCAGGTAGTTTCGTAATCATCTTATCTAGCCTTAAACTCCGGTTCCAGCTTTTCGATATCTGGAGAAATCGAAACAACTACCTTCCTTTTCTCGCCTATGCTATCTTAGGGATCTTCTCCGTACAATTTTTCTTTTATCTCTGTGTGGAGTACTCCAACGCTACAACTGCAACCATCCTACAATTTATCAGTCCTGTCTTCATTCTTATCTACAACCGCATTATCTACAAGAAAAAAGCTTCTAAAAAAGCGATCTTCTATGTTCTGACTGCTATGCTTGGGGTCTTTTTGATGGCTACCAAAGGCGATTTTTCTAAGCTATCCATCACTCCTCTTGCTTTACTGACTGGACTTCTCAGTGCCCTAGGCGTCATGTTCAATGTCATCTTACCCCAACGTTTCGCTAAAAAATACGGTTTTGTGCCAACTGTTGGCTGGGGAATGATTATCGCTGGACTTTTTAGTAATTTTCTCTACCCCGTTTATAAGATTAGCTTCCAGGTTGATGCCATCAGTATCTGTATTTGTTTGACTATTGCCTTTTTGGGAACTGCCTTTGCCTTTTTCCTATCGATGAAGGCCGTCTCTCTCGTTTCCCCATTGGTGGTGTCGGTCGTTAGCGCAAGCGAACCTCTATCCTCTGCTATCCTCAGTGTCCTTTTCCTTGGCATGGTTCTGGATGGTTTCTTGGTACTAGCCATGATTTTGATTATCGTTCCTATGGTTTTCTTGTCCATTGAAGAATCTAAATCCAAGAATTAAACACCTTCTTTTAACACTTAAGGCTTCAAAATTAAAGCCTTTTTTGGTAGAATAGTAAGCATTACAAAGAGTGAGGAGACACCTATGACTGCTACAAAAATGAATGCTCAAGAAATTATCCAATTTATCGCAAATGCTGAGAAAAAGACAAGTGTAAAAGTGACCTTTGAGGGGCAACTTGCTGGAGCTATCCCTGCCTCTGTTATCAAGCTTGGGAATGTTCTTTTTGGAGACTGGAAAGATATCGCTCCACTTCTTGAAGGACTTACAGAAAACAAGGACTATGTTGTTGAACAAGACGCTCGCAACTCTGCTGTGCCTCTCCTTGATAAACGTGATATCAATGCACGTATCGAGCCAGGCGCTATCATCCGTGACCAAGTTGAGATTGGTGACAATGCTGTTATCATGATGGGAGCTGTTATCAATATCGGTGCTGAAATCGGTGCTGGCACTATGATTGATATGGGAGCTATCCTTGGCGGACGCGCTATTGTCGGTAAAAATAGCCACGTTGGTGCAGGTGCTGTTCTTGCAGGCGTTATCGAGCCAGCTAGTGCTGAGCCTGTTCGTGTCGGTGACAATGTTCTCATCGGTGCTAACGCTGTGGTTATCGAAGGTGTTCAAATCGGTAGCGGTTCTGTTGTTGCAGCAGGAGCCATCGTCACTCAAGATGTTCCAGAAAATGTTGTGGTAGCAGGCGTTCCAGCTCGTGTTATCAAAGAAATCGATAGCCAAACTCAACAAAAAACAGCGCTAGAAGATGCGCTTCGCACCTTGTAATTAGTAAAAGAGGCGGAAACTTTTCCAGCCTCTTTCTCGTATCAATAGAAGGAAATTAACTATGTTAGATTTGATTCAAACTCGACGCGATCTTCACCAAATTCCTGAGATTGGTTTAGAAGAATTCAAGACTCACGCTTATTTACTAAATGTCATTGAAACATTAACAGCTGGTAAGGATTTTGTTCAGATTCGTACTTGGCGAACAGGTATTTTAGTATACTTACAAGGAAGTCAGCCAGAACGTACCATTGGCTGGCGGACAGACATTGATGGACTCCCAATCGTTGAACAAACAGACCTTCCTTATGCCTCTCAACATCCAGACCGCATGCATGCTTGTGGACACGATTTTCACATGACCATTGCCCTTGGAAGTCTCGAACGTGCTCTAGAAAACCAACCCAAAAACAATCTCCTCTTTCTCTTCCAACCTGCGGAAGAAAATGAGGCAGGCGGTATGCTCATGTATGAAGATGATGCCTTTGGTGACTGGTTGCCTGACCAATTCTATGGACTCCATGTTCGCCCCGACTTAAAAGTTGGACAAATTGCGACCAATACTCATACACTCTTTGCTGGAACATGTGAAGTTAAGATTCGCTTTAAGGGTAAAGGCGGTCACGCTGCCTTTCCACATGAAGCCAACGACGCTCTGGTTGCAGCTAGCTATTTTGTGACCCAAGTCCAGTCAGTCGTCAGCCGTAATGTCGATCCTATCGAGGGAGCTGTTGTCACTTTCGGTGTTTTTCAAGCTGGTACAACCAATAATGTCATAGCTGATACAGCTTTCTTGCATGGAACCATTCGAGCTCTCACACACAGCATGAGCCTCTTGGTTCAAAAACGTGTCAAAGCTATCGCTGAAGGTGTCGCAGCTGCTTTTGATATGGATGTGGAAGTTGAACTCAAGCAGGGAGGTTATTTACCAGTAGAAAACAACCCTGAACTAGCCCGGGAATTGATGACCTTCTTTGATGAAAAAGAGGGCATTGAACTAATCGACATCGAACCTGCTATGACAGGAGAAGATTTTGGTTATCTTCTCTCCAAGGTTCCTGGAGTCATGTTCTGGCTAGGTATTGATAGTCCCTATGCTCTTCACCATCCAAAGATGAGTCCTAAGGAAGAAGCTCTGGCTGTCGGTGTTGAAGCTGTATCAAGCTTTTTAGCAAAGAAAGCTGCGGAGTAAACTATGAAAAAAAGCTTACGCGAGCAGGTCTTACAAGAACTCAAGTCTCTATCTAAGGAAGAAAAGCAGAGCATGAACGATTGGCTTACAGAGCAGTTCTTTCAACATCCTTTTTATAAGGAAGCAAAAACCATCGCTACTTACCTGTCTTTTCCTCATGAATTTCAGACAGCTGAACTCATCGAACAAGCTCAAAAAGATGGGAAGACGATTCTCATTCCCAAAACTTATCCACAAGGGAAAATGGACTTGGTGCTCTATGAACCAGAGAAACTCGAAAGAAATTCTTTTGGACTTCTTGAACCGCAGGGGGAAGCTATTGTCTTTGAGCCCTCTCAGATTGACTTGATCCATGTTCCTGGTCTAGCTTTCAATCCTTCTGGCTATCGGGTTGGCTATGGTGGTGGCTACTACGACCGCTACTTGGAGCATTTTACTGGTCACACCATCAGCACACTTTATCCTTGTCAGATTCAGGACTTCCAGCCTGATCCACACGATATTCCCGTTGAGGAGGTACTCATCTATGAAAGAGATTTTTGATCGTCGTTATCCTGTCACGAGCTTCTTTCTCCTCGTGACAACCCTGGTTTTTATACTCATGTTTCTAACCAGTGGTTTCAATTACACAAGCGCAGCCACCTTGTATAAATTCGGAGCTGTTTATCCCCCAGCAATCAAGGCCTTGCCTGAACAAATTTGGCGCCTATTCTCAGCAACCTTTGTCCACATTGGCTTGGAGCACTTTTTAGTCAATATGCTATCCCTTTACTTCTTAGGGCGTCAGATGGAGCAAATCTTTGGCTCCAAACAGTTTTTCTTTATCTACCTTCTATCAGGTATGATGGGAAATCTCTTTGTCCTCGTTTTTAGTCCCAATGCCATTACTGCAGGTGCTTCAACTGCCCTCTATGGCATGTTCGCCTCTATTGTCGTTCTCCGTTATGCCTCACGCAACCCCTATCTTCAACAGCTCGGTCAATCCTACCTCTCCCTCTTGGTCATCAACCTAGTAGGAAGTATTTTAATGCCTGGCATCAGCCTTGCTGGGCATGTCGGGGGAGCTGTCGGCGGTGCATTACTAGCTGTCGTCTTCCCAGTTCTAGGCGAACGAAAGATATACAGCCCAGGCCAACGTGGTCTTGCAACCCTAGCTTTCATTGCTTTATCAGCCTTGATGCTTTTTGTGGGCTTGTTCTAAGCTAGTCTCATTTAGGGAGTATCTTAATTTTCAATAAAGATTAATTCACTAATCTCATATATAAAAGAAACTCCGAAAAGCTTGTTTTTATTAGCTTTCCAGAGTTCCTTTTATTTCTAGTTTTTTAAAGATCAGACGGGTATATAGATTTTTTATCAATTTGATTGGATTTTTTTATAACCCTTCTTTCATGGCAAAGTAAGCACGCACTTTTGGTGCGACTTGCGTTCCAAAGAGTTCAATAGCTCTAAGAACTTGATCATGTGGCATAGAACCAAGTGGTAGGTGCAACATAAAGCGATCCAAGTCTAAATCTTCAATCATGCAGATCAACTTTTCTGCTACCTGGTCTGGATTTCCCACAAATATAGCGCCATTTGGACCAACTTGCTCCAAATATTGCTCATAGGTCATCTCCTGCCAGTGTGGACGGTCTTTAGAAATAGCATCCACCACTTGCTTAGTCGGATGGAAATAATCTTTCACTGCCTGCTCGCCATCTTCAGCAATCCAGCCCCAAGAATGAGCGCCCACTTTCAAGTCTTTGTCAGCATGACCAGATTCACTTCCAATCTCACGATAAGCCTGAATCAACTTTTTAAAATAGTGAGGATTGCCACCGATAATCGCATAGACAATCGGTAAACCAGTCTGAGCAATCTTCACTGTTGACTCTACATGACCACCTGTCGCCACCCACAATGGCAATTTTTCCTGAACTGGACGTGGATATACTTCTTTTCCAGCAATACTTTGGGTCAATTCTCCACGCCAGTTCACCTTGGTGTTTTCATTTGCTAGCTGGAGCAGGTCCAATTTTTCATCAAAGAGGGCTTCATAGTCTTTCAAGTCATACCCAAACAGTGGAAAGGACTCGGTGAATGAACCACGCCCAGCCATAATCTCTGCACGACCGTTTGAAAGGGCGTCGATGGTCGCATATTGTTGGAACAAACGGATGGGATCCATACTTGAGAAGATACTGACAGCACTGGTCAAACGAATCTTCTTGGTATTCACCGCACCAGCTGCAAGGACAATCTCTGGCGCTGATACCGCAAAGTCCTCCCGATGATGCTCCCCAATGCCATAAACATCCAATCCAACCTTATCAGCCAATTCAATCTCTGCTACCAACTGACGGATTCGTTCGTCATGACTGTAAACTTGTCCAGTCCCCTCTAGCGCTGTTGTTTCACCAAATGTTGAAATTCCTAGTTCTACCATACTGATTTCCTCGTTTTAGTATTAGTTATTCGGGTATTTTATCACTAGTCAGTTATAGTTGCAACAAATTTGCTCATTAGAAAAGGCCTTGATTAAGTAGACATTTTTAGTTCCTTGTGTGGCCATTTAAATTGGTGAGAGGTGAGGGTAAATCATTGTAAAGACGATACCATCTATATCACTTGTAACATTCTCTTCTGTGATGGTGAGACCTTGGTGATGATTCTATAAGAAAAATGAGATGAAAATCATCTCACTCTTCATATTCTTAAAATCCATTATTGTCACTGAGTTCTTTGAACCAGTGGCCTGATTTTTTCAGGCGACGTTCTTGTGTTTTTAAGTCTAGCTCGACCAAACCATAACGGTTTTTATAGCTATTGAGCCATGACCAACAATCGATAAAGGTCCAAATCAAGTAACCTTTACAGTTGGCGCCGTCTTCGATAGCGCGATGAAGTTCACGAAGGTGACCTTTGACAAAGTCGATACGGTAGTCATCCTGAATCATACCATTTTCACGGAATTTGTCTTCACCTTCAACACCCATCCCATTCTCAGTCAGCATCCACTCAATATTACCGTAGTTTTCCTTGATGTTTTGGGCAATGTCATAAATCCCTTGCTCGTAGATTTCCCAACCACGGTGCGGATTGATCTTACGACCAGGCATGACATAAGGCTCATAGAAATGCTCAGGCAAGAGTGGGCTATCAGGATGCTTAGCAAAACGCGGCGCCATAACACGCAAAGGCTGATAGTAATTGACTCCTAGGAAGTCAACGGTGTTCTCACGAATGAGTTCTAACTCTTCGGCTGTGTATTCTGGTAACAAGTCATGCTCAGCCAAAATTTCCACCAACTCTTCTGGATAAGCTCCTAAAACAGACGGATCTAGGAAAGATTGTGCCTGAAAGAGGTCGGCAATACGAGCAGCCTTGACATCGGCAGGATGTTTGCTACGTGGATAGGCTGGTGTCAAGTTGAGGACAATCCCAATCTTAGAACTAAGCAAGACTTCATGACAAGCCTTAACTGCAAGAGTGCTGGCTAGCTGGGTATGATAGGCAACCTTAACCGCTGCTTTGGTATCCACCTTATGTGGATAATGGGCATCATAAAAATAGCCAAACTCTACAGGAACGATAGGCTCATTGAAGGTAATCCACTGGTCAACCAAGTCTCCATAAGTTTCAAAACAGAAACGAGCATAGTCTTCATAGGCCTTGATGGTTGCCTTATTTTCCCAACCATCCCCATCTTCTTGAAGGGCAAAAGGCAGGTCAAAGTGATAGAGATTGACTAAAAGACGAATTCCCTTAGCCTTAATAGCTTCAAATACCTGGCGGTAGAAAGCCACACCTTGAGGGTTGACTTCCCCACGTCCCTGTGGGAAAATACGAGACCACTGGATAGAAGTTCGAAAGGCTGTGTGGCCAGTTTCTAACAAAAGTTCGATATCCTTTTCCCAGTTTTCATAGAAGGTCGACGTTTTGTCTGGTCCAATACCATTGTAGTAACGATTTGGCTCTACTTGAAACCAATAATCCCAGAGATTATCTCCCTTGCCATCACCAGGCACTCGTCCTTCTGTCTGCGGCCCAGAAGTTGAGGAACCCCAGACAAAATCCTTTGGAAATTTTAGCATAGTACTACCTCTTTTTACGCTTTTAATGTTTATACTCTTCGAAAATCAAATTCAAACCGCGTCAACGTCGCCTTGCCGTATATGTGTTACTGACTTCGTCAGTTCTATCCACAACCTCAAAACGGTGTTTTGAGCAACCTTCGGCTAGTTTCCTAGTTTGCTAGTTTGCTCTTTGATTTTCATTGAGTCTTACTTTCTCTCATTATACAGAAAAAACAAGGCAAAAACTAGTTACATTTTTGTCTTGTTTTTCTTCTGATTATAGATTTTATTTGTTGGTTAAGATTTCAAGGGTTTCAAGCAAGTTATCTGCATGAACTTCGATCGTATCCCCTGTCGCCTTGATCTTCACTTCTACGATACCGTCAGCTGCTTTCTTACCAACAGTGATACGAATTGGAAGACCAATCAAGTCGCTATCGCTGAATTTAACTCCGACACGTTCGTTACGGTCATCTGTCAAGACTTCGTAGCCTTTGTTGACCAAGGCTTCTTCGATACGATTAGTCAATTCAAGACTTGCTTCATCCTTGACATTAACTGGAATCAAGTGTACATCAAATGGTGCCAATTCTTTAGGGAAATTGATTCCCCAAGCGTAACGGTATTCACCTTTTGGAGTTTTGTTAACAAAGAGGCGAGCGTGTTGCTCCATAACTGCTGAAAGGAGACGGCTCACACCGATACCGTAGCATCCCATGATGATTGGCACAGCACGACCATTTTCATCCAAAACATCTGCTCCCATGCTTGCTGAATAACGAGTACCGAGTTTGAAAATGTGACCAATCTCGATCCCACGGGCAAAGTTGAGCACACCTTGTCCATCTGGAGAGATTTCGCCCTCACGAACTTCACGGATATCGACATACTCAGCAGTGAAATCACGACCTGGGTTTACACCAGTCAAGTGGTAGCCATCTTCGTTAGCCCCCACTACAGCATTGCGGCTATCTTGTACCTTGCGGTCTGCGATAATCTTGACATTTTCTGGAAGATTTACTGGGCCAAGTGAACCAAAGTCCGCTCCCAACAATTCTTTCACTTCTGCCTCAGTTGCAGGTTCTAAGAAATCTGCTCCAAGGTAGTTTTTAAACTTAACTTCATTGAGTTGGTCATTGCCGACAAGTAGAGCCACAACTGGCTCTTCATCTGCGATATAAACCAAGGTCTTGATTGTCTGCTCTTCAGAGATATTCAAGAAGGCTGCGACTTCATCAATTGATTTGACACCTGGTGTTTCCACGCGAGCCACTTGATCTTCAGTCACAACACGATTGCTTGGTTTGTACTCGTTGGTTGCCATTTCCAAGTTGGCTGCATAGCTTGATTCACTTGAGTAGGCAATGGTATCTTCACCAGAAACCATCCATTTGAGCAATTCTGCCTTGATTTCTTCTTGCACTTGATCAGGAATTTCGTCAAATGATGCAACAGACTTATCTAATACCACCCAACGGTCAAGGTCTGTACGAGCAGGTGTGATGGCCATAAATTCTTGACTATCCTTACCACCCATGGCTCCACCGTCACCGATGATAGCTTTAAAGTCCAAACCACTACGAGTGAAGATACGCTCATAGGCTGCCTTGTACTCATCATAAGTAACATCCAAACTATCGTAGTTAGCATGGAAGCTATAACCGTCTTTCATGATGAACTCACGGGTCCGAAGAAGTCCATTACGTGGACGTTTTTCATCACGATACTTAGGCTGGATTTGATACAAATTCAGTGGCAATTGCTTGTAAGACTTGACAGAATCACGGACAATAGCTGTAAAAGTTTCTTCGTGAGTTGGCCCCAAGATGAAGTCTGACTTCTCACGGTTTTTCAATTTGTACAAGTCTTCTCCGTAGGTTTCATAACGGCCAGATTCACGCCAAAGATCTGCACTAAGAAGGGCTGGAGCCAACATCTCAACAGCACCCATCTTGTCAAACTCTTGACGCATGATCTTCTTAGCTTTTTCGATAACACGGTTAGCAAGCGGTAGGTAAGAGTAAACTCCTGCTGATACTTGGCGAACATAACCAGCACGCAACATAAGGGCGTGGCTGATAACTTGAGCATCGCTTGGCATTTCGCGAAGCGTTGGAATAAGCATTTTACTTTGTTTCATAATGACTCCTCTAATTCTTAAAAGAAGGTTCGCATGATGTCATTCCAAGTTACGGCGATCATCAAAACGACCATAATGACAACTCCGACCAGAGTGACATAGGTTTCAATTTCTTGTTTCAGTGGTTTGCGACGGATAGCTTCTAGGATATTAAGCACGATTTTTCCACCATCTAGCGCCGGGATTGGAATCAAGTTGAAAATCCCGATATTGATGGAAATCATAGCCAAGAATAACAAGACATTCTCAAGACCATTTTTTGCAGCATCACTACTTTCCTTAAAGATAGCAACGGGACCGCCTAGTTTATTCAAATCCGGTTGGAAGATCAAGCTTTTCAAAGCATTGAGGATGCGCAAAGCTGAATCAGCCGCAGTTGTAAATCCACCCATAAACATAGACCAGATATCTGATTTGAGTCTCGGCTGGACACCTAAGATATAACGCCCTTGGCTTTCCTCAGGTGTCACACCCACTTGTTTTTCAGTTCCATTTTCAGAGACTGTCACATCCAAAACGGGCGCTGTTTTGTCCTTGGTTTCTGCATCAACCGCCTGGATCAGATCTGACCAGTTTGAAATCTCATAACTTCCGACCTTAGTGATTTGGGCCGTATTTTCAACTCCAACCTTAGCCAAAGCACTATCTGGAATAATGCTGAAATTGTTCGTTTGCGTATCACGAACGCCACCTTGCATGAAAATCAAAATCCAGAAGACGATAACTCCTAGGATAAAGTTATTCATAGGACCAGCAAAATTGGTAATCAATTTGCCCCAGACAGTCGCATTTTGATATTGGACGTCTAATGGAGCAATACGAACTTCCGTTCCATCAGCTTCCACGATAGTTGCATCATGGTCAACTGAGAAAGTCTTCTCTTCTTCTAAGACCAAGCCTTTAATAAAGAGTTTATCCTCAAAATCAAACTGGGTAACCTGCATGGGTAAAGCAGTCTGGTCAACCTTTTTCCCAGAGAGATTGATGCGTTTGACCTTACCATCCGCTGCCAATGTTAGGCTTGCAGGAGTTCCAGTCTTAATTTCTGTCGTATCTTCACCCCAACCTGCCATCCGAACGTAACCACCAAGTGGCAGGAGACGAATGGTATAAGCAGTTCCATCTTTTCCGATGTGGGCAAAGATTTTGGGGCCCATACCGATGGCAAATTCACGAACTAAAATCCCAGATTTCTTAGCAAAGTAAAAATGTCCGAATTCGTGAACCACTACGATAATCCCAAAGACCAGGATAAATGTTAGTAATCCTATCATTTAATTTCTATTTACCTTTCCTTAAAATAAGCCAAAGAGGTGCATAATAGGGAAGACAGCCAGCATGCAATCAAAACGATCCAATACCCCACCATGACCTGGGATAAACTTACCTGAGTCTTTGACACCAAAGTGACGTTTCATTGCACTTTCAATCAAATCACCCAACTGACCAGCTATACTAAAGAAAATAGCAAAGACCATCATTTTGTAAATCCCATAAGGTAAAGCAACGGTACTATCAACTAGCATAAAAATCAAAGTCACTAGCATAGCAGCCAAGATACCTCCCATAGCACCCTCTATGGTCTTGTTAGGGGAAACTCTCGGAGCTAGTTTTCTCTTACCAAACTTCATTCCTACTAGATAGGCTCCACTATCGGTTGCCCAGACCATACACAGTCCCAAAAGCGCCTTATCCAAACCTGCAATACGAGCATCGACCAAAGCATTAAAGCCAAAACCAACATAAAAACTCATGGCAATCGGAAAAACAGCATCCTCAATAGTATAGTTCTTGCTGAAGACTGTTGCCCCTAGTAAAATCAGTATCACGACACTATAAGCAACAACGTTCCCATCCACAGGCAAAAACTTCAGGTAGTTTTCCAAAGGAATAGTCAGAAAAAAGGTTGCTAGTAAAGTCAAGAGTCCTTCAGGCGTCATGGTATTTAAACCCTTCATGCGCAGTAACTCATGTACTCCCAACATAGCCACAATCCCCATGGCAATCTGGAGCCATAAGCCACCAATCGCCAAGATTGGGATAAAGATAGCCAAGGCCAAGATAGCAAAAAGGGTTCTCTTTTGTAAATCCTGTATCATAATATCTCCTAAACTCCTCCAAAACGACGGTTGCGACGATTGTACTCGATGATAGCTTCTTTCAAGGCTTCCTCATCAAAGTCAGGCCACAAGACATCCGTGAAATAGAGCTCGCTATAAGCAGCCTGCCATGGCAAGAAATTACTCAAACGAAGTTCACCGCTGGTCCGAATAATCAAGTCAGGATCACGCAAGACTTTTGGCAAATGTCCCGTAAAGAGATATTCCCCAATCAACTCCTCGGTGATATCACCAGGATTGATCTTAGCATCTAAAACATCCTGTGCAATCAACTTGACCGCTTGTGTAATCTCAGCTCGTCCACCATAATTAAGGGCAAAATTGAGAATCAATCCTGTATTTAACTTAGTCAGCTCTTCTGCCTTTTTAAGAGCATCAAAAGTCTGCTTCGGCAAACGATCAGTCTCCCCAATCATTTGAATCTTCATGTTCTTCTGATGCAATTCGGGAACAAACTTATCATAAAATTCAACGGGTAAGTTCATGATAAATTTGACTTCCTGATCTGGACGGGTCCAGTTTTCAGTTGAGAAGGCATAGACCGTCAAGGCTTTGACTCCCATATCACTAGCAGCAATGGCTACCGTTCTCAAAGCATCCATCCCAGCCTTATGCCCAAAGACACGCGGTTGCATCCGTTTTTTAGCCCAACGACCATTACCATCCATGATCACACCGATGTGGTCTGGCACCATTGTGGGGGTTTCTGTTGCTTTATCTTTTTTTAAAAATCCAAACATGATTGTATTCCTATTCAAAAATCTATCGTTTCATTATACCATATTTTTCACTTTTCTTCTATTATCGTCTATCATTCTACGGCGAAATTTCCCATATATCTCCTATATTTCCAGTATATCAAGCCTTGCAATTCCTAAAGAAAGTTGATACAATAAAATCATAGAGATTCGATCCTTGTTCAGCCACAGGGATTTTTTATTGAAAGGATTTTATCATGTCAAAGACACTCCAACGTAAAAAACAATTGAGAAACAGCCTACGTCGCTCAGGTGCATTTTCAAGCACTGTAAACAAGGTTGTCGAAGAAACAAAAAAAGTTGTAAAACATGCTGAAAAAGCAGCAAGCGATGCAGGTAAAGCTGTCTCTAAAAAGGTTGAAAAAACTGTAGAAGCAACCAAAGAGCAAGCTCAAAAAGTTGCTACTTCTGTAGAAGATTTCGCAGCGAATCTGGGCGGACTTTCAGTAGACCGTGCCAAGACTTTCTACGATGAAGGTATCAAATCTGCTGCTGACTTCAAAAACTGGACAGAAAAAGAACTCCTTGCCTTGAAAGGAATCGGTCCAGCTACTATCAAGAAATTAAAAGAAAACGGCATCAAGTTCAAGTAATCTTTCTTGTTCCTTGCTTTTCCGTCAAAAACTTGTTAAAATAAAGCCATTAGAGGTGTTTTGAGTCCCACATTTTACAGAAAGTGGCGGTGCTGAGAAGTCCACAAATGTGTCAAAACTGGTTGCTAATGGATGAAATTAAAAATTGAAATATAAATCTTTTTGTTTCCTTTTAGGACTAGACAGCGAGTTGCAGGCTGTACTCAAGTACGGCAAGACGAGCTAACGACGTCATAAAAGAGAAACAAGAAGATTAAAGCTGCGGGCATCTGCCCGAAATTGGGTGGTACCGCGGATTAACACATTCGTCCCTGTCAGATTGATGGCAGGGGCGATTTTTATTTTAGACCCCTAGCCAAAGGAGGTTGTCATGAAACAATCTTTTAACACCAGCAAGCTCTACTATGGTTTTCCAATCTTCATCTTGGGATATCAGGACCAGAACTTTGGGCACAATATCACGACCTGCAGTTCCTCTTATAGCCTGGGCGATTGGCTGGTCATCGGTGTTGGTGCTGAGGAAAATGCGGCTGACCAGATTAAGCATTATCAACAGTTTACCGTAAACATCCCTGATGAAAACTTCATGCTCGAAATGGAGCAGGCTGGTTTTATCAGCCATCGAGAAAAGTTGAAACACTTGGGACTAGACTATAAGATTTCTAAACGGACACAGGCACCTATTTTAGAGGCTTGCCCAGTCGTATTGGATTGTCAGGTAGATCGGATCATCGAGGAGGATGGCATCTGCCATATCTTTGCTAAGATTCTTGATCGATTGGCTGATTCAGAACTACTGGACGAAAAAGGGCATTTTAAAAATGACCGCTTTGCACCGACTTACTTTATGGGTGATGGCCATCAGCGTGTTTACCGCTATCTAGATGAACGAGTCGCCCCCATGGGAAGCTTCATCAAGAAAGCGAGGAAAAAAGATGACCAGAGCAGAACTACCTGAACGAATCGAGACGGATCGTCTGGTCCTGCGAGTCCGTACAGTAGATGATGCAGAGGATATCTTTGACTATGCCAGTCGTCCAGAAGTCTCTTACCCAGCAGGATTTCCACCCGTCAAGACCTTGGATGATGAGATTTATTATCTAGAGCATATCCTTCCTGAGCGCAATCAAAAGGACAATCTCCCAGCTGGTTATGGCATTGTGGTCAAAGGAACCGATAAAGTCATCGGCTCTGTTGATTTCAACCATCGCCACGAAGACGATGTGCTAGAAATTGGCTATACCTTGCACCCAGACTCTTGGGGACGAGGTTATGTACCAGAAGCGGCGAGTGCCTTGATTGATCTGGCTTTTAAAGAATTGGGTCTTCACAAGATTGAGCTGACTTGTTTTGGCTATAATGTCCAAAGTCAACGTGTCGCAGAAAAACTTGGATTTACCCTCGAAGCTCGCATCCGAGACCACAAAGATGCCCAAGGCAATCGTTGTGATGATTTGAGATACGGCTTGCTGAAGAGTGAGTGGGAAGTATTAAGTAAAAAGCTATCTTTTAGTCTTCGTTGAAAACTCACAATTTTAGTTAGAAAGTTGAGATGTAAATATGGAAAAGGAAAGTTTAGATTTAATCATTAAAGAAGTAGAAAATCAACAAGAGAGAGAATTAGTTCGTTTTGAAACAAACTTATCCGAAGGATTAAATAAATATAAAGAAATTATACCTGCTGAATTAATAACACCACAGTTACAGGATAAGATTGATAACGAAGTCAAATTACAGTTGGCTGAATTTCAAAAAAGTATTGATTTGAAACCCAAAGCGCTATATCATGCTTTAAAAGTTGAAGCTGAACTCAATCCTGATATTGAAAAAGAAAAGCTAAAACAAAGTGCTTATGATTTCTTGGAGAAAACAACAAAGAATAAATACCTGAAAAAGATTATTCGTGAGTTAAAAAAAGGAGTATAAAATGGCAAATGTTGGGAATTTAGCTGTCAAAGGAGGAAAAGCTGTTATTAAGTTTATTTTAGATTTGATAACAGACTATCTAAAAAGCGAAGAATTTAAGAAACAAATGAAATCTATGGTTGAAACTTTAGTTGATAAAATAGTAGATAAAGTCATAGATGAGAAACGAGTTAATAACTAGAAAGGACAAACACATGTCTAAAGAACTTTCACCTAAATACAATCCAGCCGAGGTTGAGGCTGGACGTTACCAAAAATGGCTTGACGAAGATGTTTTCAAGCCTTCTGGAGATAAAAAGGCTAAGCCTTATTCAATCGTGATTCCACCACCAAACGTGACTGGGAAACTTCACCTTGGTCACGCTTGGGATACGACTTTGCAAGATATCATCATCCGTCAAAAACGCATGCAAGGCTTTGATACGCTTTGGCTTCCAGGGATGGATCACGCGGGGATTGCGACTCAAGCTAAGGTTGAGGAGCGCTTGCGTGGTGAGGGCATTTCCCGCTATGACCTTGGTCGTGAAAAATTCCTCGATAAGGTTTGGGAATGGAAAGACGAATATGCCACTACTATCAAGGAACAATGGGGCAAGATGGGGCTCTCTGTAGACTACTCTCGTGAGCGTTTCACGCTTGACGAAGGTTTGTCAAAAGCGGTTCGCAAGGTCTTTGTGGACCTTTACAAGAAAGGCTGGATCTACCGTGGTGAGTTTATCATCAACTGGGATCCAGCAGCTCGCACAGCCCTTTCTGATATCGAAGTTATCCACAAGGACGTGGAAGGTGCCTTCTACCACATGAACTACATGCTTGAAGACGGTTCACGCGCCCTTGAAGTTGCGACAACTCGTCCTGAGACTATGTTTGGGGACGTTGCCGTTGCGGTCAATCCAGAAGACCCACGCTACAAGGATTTGATCGGTAAAAACGTCATCCTTCCAATCGCTAATAAATTGATTCCAATCGTTGGGGACGAACACGCAGATCCTGAGTTTGGTACAGGTGTCGTAAAAATTACTCCTGCTCACGATCCAAACGACTTCTTGGTTGGTCAACGTCACAACTTGCCACAAGTCAATGTTATGAACGATGACGGAACCATGAATGACTTGGCCTTTGAATTTGCAGGCATGGACCGTTTCGAAGCTCGTAAGGCAGTCGTTGCTAAGTTGGAAGAAATCGGCGCCCTCGTTAAAATCGAAAAACGTGTCCACAGTGTTGGTCACTCAGAGCGTACAGGTGTAGTGGTTGAACCACGCTTGTCTACTCAATGGTTTGTGAAGATGGACCAATTAGCTAAGAATGCCATTGCCAACCAAGATACAGATGATAAGGTAGAATTCTACCCACCTCGTTTCAACGATACCTTCCTCCAATGGATGGAAAATGTCCACGACTGGGTAATCTCTCGTCAGCTCTGGTGGGGTCACCAAATCCCTGCTTGGTACAATGCCGAGGGTGAAATGTATGTCGGCGAAGAAGCTCCAGAAGGCGACGGTTGGACTCAGGACGAAGACGTCTTGGATACGTGGTTCAGTTCTGCCCTTTGGCCATTCTCAACTATGGGCTGGCCTGATGTCGATTCAGAAGACTTCAAACGTTACTTCCCAACTTCAACCTTGGTAACAGGTTACGACATCATCTTCTTCTGGGTGTCTCGTATGATCTTCCAATCCTTGGAATTCACTGGCCGTCAGCCATTCCAAAACGTTCTTATCCACGGTCTTATCCGTGACGAGCAAGGACGTAAGATGTCTAAATCTCTCGGTAACGGGATTGACCCAATGGATGTCATCGAGAAATACGGTGCCGATGCCCTTCGCTGGTTCCTTTCAAACGGTTCTGCACCAGGACAAGACGTCCGCTTCTCTTACGAGAAAATGGATGCTTCATGGAACTTCATTAACAAAATCTGGAACATCTCTCGCTACATCCTCATGAACAATGAAGGTTTGACCCTCGAGCAAGCTACTGCCAATGTGGAAAAAGTTGTTAACAAGGAAGCTGGGAACGTCACAGACCGTTGGATTCTCCACAACCTCAATGAAACCATCGGAAAAGTCACTGAAAACTTTGATAAGTTTGAGTTTGGTGTGGCTGGCCACATCCTCTACAACTTCATCTGGGATGAATTTGCGGACTGGTACGTTGAGTTGACTAAGGAAGTCCTTTACAGCGACAATGAGGACGAAAAAGTCATCACACGCTCTGTTCTCCTTTACACTTTGGACAAGATCCTTCGTCTCCTCCATCCAATCATGCCATTCGTAACAGAGGAAATCTTTGGACAAATCTCAGAAGGCTCTATCGTTACAGCTGCTTACCCAACTGTTAATCCAGCCTTTGAAGATCTTGTTGCCCACACTGGTGTGGAAAGTCTCAAAGACTTGATTCGTGCCGTTCGTAATGCGCGTGCGGAAGTAAACGTTGCTCCAAGCAAGCCTATCACCATTCTCGTGAAGACAAGCGATAGCGACTTGGAAGCCTTCTTTAACAGCAATGTCAACTACATCAAACGCTTCACAAATCCAGAACACCTGGAAATCGCATCAAACATCCCTGCACCTGAACTCGCTATGTCAAGCGTCATCACAGGAGCAGAAATCTACTTGCCTCTCGCAGACCTCCTCAATGTCGAAGAAGAACTCGCTCGTCTCGACAAGGAACTGGCTAAATGGCAAAAAGAACTGGATATGGTAGGTAAGAAGCTCTCTAACGAACGCTTCGTAGCCAATGCCAAACCAGAAGTCGTCCAAAAAGAACGCGACAAACAAGCCGACTACCAAGCCAAATACGACGCGACCGTAGCGCGTATTGATGAGATGAAGAAGTTGGTGAAATAAAATCGAGTAGCGGCTAAGACTAACCCCACTCACACCATGGTACATGCCGTTCAAGGTAGTAAACCAAGTAAGAAACCAGTCCGCGCTTTTCGAGGACTGGTTTTTATATATCATGTTTAAGTACCGACTTCTGAGCCCTAATTGATAGTGATCACCCCAGCTAGATACCTTATCTCCATTTAGGAAACCCTAGCTTAAGTAGATTTCTTCTTCCACCGCTTCTAGATAATCACTCGTAGGCTAGTACGCGAGCGCTCATCTATGATGATGACTATGCGCTTCATATTCCCTAGTAAGAAATAGTTATACATCCCCGAATGGACAAATTCAGTTGCTCAAAAGTTCACTGGTAGTGTGTGTCCTACGGAGGACTTCCACCTCAGATGTACGACATGTCCATCATACCAAAAACGGCAAATCCCTCAATTTGAGATTTGCCTTTTTTATATATTTTCATCTTGCAAATCTAGTTGCTTCACTCTAGCAATATAGTATGCCATGATCAAAAACAAATTGAAGCTGACAATCCAAATAGACCATTCATGGAGAAAATGCATAGATACAGCCAAGCTAATAGCGCCTACTACGAAACTGCCTACAACAATGCCATAATTCAAGGCTTGGCGACGATATTCTTGAACATCTCCTTCTCCTCTAACGATGCGATACAAAGCAGTCAACATCTTTCGGTAATTTCCAGAGGTCATAAAAATGACATAGGGATGATCTTCAATCAAACTACCCGTAAATGTTAGCATCATCATGCCTGTTCCAAAAGCAATAAAAGGTACTTCTAGTAAAGGAAATCGAGAAAAGAAGGGCAAAACAAGGGTCCCGATAAATAAGGGAAGTAGCATCTTAACCCGCCAATAGGCTGTTTTGCGATATTCTTTCACGTGTAAGGCAAACAGAAAGCCTAGGGAAAAGAATATAATCGAGCAGAATCTCAACATGGTATTGATGACATGTGAATCGTGCCAATCTGATATCAGTAGGAGAATGTTCCCTGTCTGCGTTGCCACCAAACTATGGTACTGGATGTGACAGAATACATCCAAAGAACCACCGATAAAGCCAAGGAACACTCCCATGAGTCGTGTGTTTTGAGGTAAAATTAATTTATCTGGCATTGATTCATCACTCGTTTCCCTTTGATTTTTTCATTATACCACTTTCTCTGAAAGAAACTAAGTGAAAAACGGTCAGTTCAGGTAGACATGATTACATATATTCCTAAGTTAGTCTCATCTCTGGAGTTCATTTATGACTTCTTATCAAATCGGAATACTGTAGTACTCCTCAGCTGAACTATTTTTAAACAAATTATTTCTGTACTGAAGTCTATGGCTTAATCAAAGTAACACTTGAAACAGTACCATCTGCACCTGTTGTAATTTGGATGACTTTTCCACCACCTACTTCAGCATTGTATTTCCCATCATCAAGGGTATAAGAATAGCTTTGAATAGAGTAGTTTTCTTTCTTGCCATCAGCAGATTCTACTGTAAATTGACCACCTGATGAAACAGTGATCGTTTCACCATTCGCACCCTTCCAATTTCCAGCCGCAGCCGAAAAATCTTTGTCCACCATAGTCAAGACACCTTTATAACGTTTGTTATGTTCTGCCTGCTTGTCTTGAAGTTTGCGATCAGTTGCTGGATCATAAGCCGACTGATTCTGTTTTGCTTGTGTTCCTTGTTGATTGGATGGGGCTTGCGAAGGGGTTTGCTTAGCAGAAGGTTCTTGATTTTGTTTTGTTTCTGGTGCTGGTGTTGCTTGCGATTGATTAGCAGTAGTCGTTGACTGATCAGAAGATGATGATTTAGCTTTTTCTGATGAAGTTGAACTTGAGGATTTCTGAGTCTTGTTCTCTTTACTTGAAGAACTTGCCTTAGAACTAGAAGATGCTTGTGTTGTCTTGCTAGAACTATCACTTGTGGTATTTTCTTTCTTATTACCACAAGCCCCCAATAGCAATGTTGAAGCGAGTACAGTTGCGGCCATTAATTTGATAGAAGTTTTATTTTTCATTTTATGCTCCTTTGTAACATTTTTGAAATGTTAAGAAATATTTTTGTAACATTATTGTAATATTTGTTTTTAAATCTGTCAACTATTTATCTAAAATTTTTTAGAATTATTTTTTAGTATATTTATTTTCTTACCCCTTCTATATCTTTTATTCGTAAAGAATTTAAAAAACACAAAAGTTCTTCCTGATAAAGTGCTATATTTTAAAGTGTAATCGCTTGCATTTTTTTCTTGAAGGACTATAATAAAATTGAAATAGGATATTGGAGGTGTAGGCCTATGTCAAGCAAATATTACAAATATCTTCCTTGGATGATTATTGGTGCTTTCTCTTCTTATGGGGTTGCTACTCATTACGCTCAAACAACATTTGATTTGTTCTACTTAACCACTATTTTCATGATTGTTTATGTGGCTCTAATGTACTTACACGAACATTATTTAAAATATAAATACAAAGATTTATTCATTCGTTTTATGAGTAATCCTAAAAAAGATAAACATCCTTAAACAAAAAATAACAACAAAAAGAGGCCGGGAAGAATCCCGACCTCGCTTTTTTATGAATAATAAACCTTTGACACGATAGCTGACTTGGCTTGTGACGCAAACTTTATTTTCTCTATTCTCAAGCTTGAACCAGCCATCGGATTTGTTGAAACTTCTCAGGACTGAGACTAGGAAATCGAGACTTGATCTATCGATTTCTGTCCCAAAGCTTTTTATTTCAATCGATAGGTTTTTCTTGGTTTCTTTTTAGGCACTCGTTTGAGCCCAACTTCTTCTACATACTCACCGTATTTTACGAGAAAGTTATTGCTGACGATTGGTCGTCCTGGGTTGATGAGATTGACCAATTCGGTCCCTTCATAGACAGTGAACTCCTCCTCTAGCAGATAGAGAAAGGTCGGATTCCAGTCAAGACGCCCTTGGATTCGTTTAATAGACTCTTGGATAATGGCATAATGGTCAAAGGCGAAGGCGTGCTCCTCCAACTCTAGTCCCTCTAGGAAGCATTTGCCCGTCTGAAAATCAACATCGACAAAAACCACATCCTTGGCATCATCTCCAGCTTGAACGAGATCAAGTGCGCGGCTAGGTAGATACACCAAGTGGGCGATAGTAACCGCCCAGCCCCGCGGATCACGACCTGGGGTAGACACTGTCATCAACTGTTCGATTTTTTCCAAAGGAAGGTCGAGGTTAACCTCCTCTCTCACTTCACGCTGACAAGCATGTCTTGCATCTTCGCTCTTATCCATAAAACCACCGACCAAAGCCAAGCAATTTTGATAAGGATGGGCCTTGCGACGGATCAGCAAGAGTTTGATTTTCCCTTCCACAAAGCAATAAGCTACCATATCCACCGTCACGCTCGGTTTTTCATACTGAGGAAGATCCTGTTTGCAGTACCAGTCTAAAAATTCCTTCTCAGTCGCATGAATTTCAAAATATTCTCTTTCTGTCATTCCATCCGGGATTATCCTTTCAGTCATCTTATCCCTCCTTGACAGCTTTTGTCCATTGGTACCAACCGACTAAACTATTGATGGTATAAACCCAGTACATACCTTGGATATGGATATTTTCACCCCACCAGAGGTAAATACTAAAGAGATTGGTAGCAATCCAGAAAATCCATTGCTCACGGTAAAGACGTGTCATCAAGAGCTGACCAACACCATTGGTTGCATCGGTAACACTGTCACGGAAAGGACGAGCGCTATGGATACTTTGGTAGGCAAAGCCCATGCCAATCCAGATGATGGCTGTCAAAGCCAAATATTTGAGCCAATCAATCAGGCCAAGTTTCTTAGATTCAAAGTGGGATTCTTCTGGTTTTCCTTGCTCATTGATCCGATTAGACAACCAAGTATAGAGACCAATGGGCTGCATCACAAAGAAATAAACTGTTGTCAAAACTTCTCCGTAGAAAGTAGCATCCATTGCTAATACCAAGTAGATAGCAGAGTTAATAGCTCCAAAAAGGTAGTTACTAGCTCGACCTTCTGCAACCAAGATAACGCAGACAATCCCTGTCCAAGAGGCCAAGAGACCAACCCAGTCATGACTTTCCGTGTTTTGTGTAAACTCCAGAATAAGAGGGACACTTGATAAAGCAATCAAATAGAGCCACTGGAAAAGACTGCGTCCCACAAAGAGGTCTTTCCAAAGCAAACGCATAACTCCTGCAAAACCAATTTTACGAGCTTCTGCGTGAACATTTTTAAAATTTGCGATAAATCGAGTAATTTTTTCAGTTATTTTTTTCATTTTCTTCTCCTAATCTGCTTGGTAAATGGCATCGATAGCTACTTTTGCTGCTTCATAATTTCCTAGATAGTCATCAGCTAGATAAACATGAGGGATAGTAGCTAGATATTGCTCCCTCATCATATCCAAATGCTGGGAAAAACTATGACGGATATGGTCTTCTGCCATGGTCATGTCTCGAAAACCATCATTGACATAAGAGCCAACAGGTTGCACAAAGAGGATTAAATCCCACTTTTCCTTGGCTAAGATGGAAACGAAGAGATTATCAAAGGTCTCTACAGACAAATCCCCCTGCTCTTCAGTTTCCATGTAGTAATCGTAGTAGCCCTTGGTTACCAATGAGTTGGTGTCTGCAATGACCAAGCCTCGATTGGCATTGCTATCGATTAACTTGGAAGTTTGGTCGTATTGGCCCAAAAGAAGGTAATAATAATCTTTTGGGGTAAGCTCATCATCTCGAACATTATTTTTTATCTGATACTCACGAGCATATTCCAGACTGACTGGCGCATCATAAAAACGAGCTAAATCCTTGGCTAGAGTTGTTTTCCCATTACTCGCACTTCCCATAATCAACACTTTTTTCGTAAACTGACGGCGGAAAGGTTGAGCGATATATTTCCAATATTTGCTTGGATTTTCTCGAATCATGGTAGCCGAAATTCCAAATTTTCTTTCCTGTAGAACAGTCTCAAAACCACGTTTTGACAATTCTTGTTGGTATTCGGACTCTCCTACAAAAAAGATTAGTTCCTCACCAGTCTGGTCATAGGAAATGGCCTGCAACATCTGATCCAACCATTCCTGCCAGCCCATTGGATAGCGTGGAATATTGGTTTCGTCAAGTTTACAAACAGAGGTCAACTCATCATCTCGAAATGCTTCACGAATATAGCGAAACCTCTTTTGTAGTGTAAGTCCAACCTGTTCACCACGATCTCCCTTATAACCTGAAACTACCACCCATACAGCATCGCATTGTCGTTTTGCTCTTTGGATTAAATCAATATGCCCTTGATGTAAGGGAGCAAAGGTTCCAAAAACCACCGCTATACTCTTTTTCATATCTGTTTAACCTTTTTATAACTTTTTATATTTTGTATTATAATTCATCTTTCTGCCTTTGTCAACACTTTTTTATTATTTTTTATAAAAACATTTCTAAATTATAAGATTTTTTACTTGATATGCAAAACCAGATCAGGAGAATTCTGTTTTGAAAACCTTAAAATAAATGCACAATCCAAGTAGCTATTTGGGCAACAACTTTTCAAAAAAGAGGCTGAAACAATCTGTTCCAACCTCACATTTTTAAACAATCTCAAATTTTAATTGACCAGCTTTAACACCAATTTTCAGAGTCTTGCCAGCTTCTAATTCACCTTTAAGGAGAAGTTCTGCTAGTTTGTCTTCTACTTCTGTTTGCAAAGTTCTGCGTAGTGGACGAGCCCCCATCTCTGGATCATAGCCTTGCTGAGCTAGAAGTTTAAGGGCAGATGCTTGGAGTTTCAAGTCAATTCCTTTTTCTGCAAGACTAGCAATCAATGGTTTGACCATAATCTTAACTACTTCTTGCATATCTTGACTTGACAAGCTATGGAAGACTACCTTCTCATCAATACGGTTAATAAACTCTGGACGATAAGCCTTTTTCAGCTCCTCAAACATCCGTTTTTCCATATTTTCTTGATCAAAACGAATATCCTTAGCTCCAAAACCAACTGTCTTGTCATCACGAAGGGCTGTCGCACCAAGGTTTGACGTCATGATGATAATGGTATTAGAGAAGTCAACCTTGCGACCTTTACTGTCCGTCAAGACACCATCATCCAAAACCTGTAAGAGCACATTAAAGATGTCTGGGTGCGCCTTTTCTACCTCATCAAAGAGCAAGACTGAATATGGTTTATTGCGAACCTTCTCGGTCAACTCTCCACCTTCTTCGTAGCCTACATAACCTGGAGGAGCTCCGTTGAGACGGCTGGCTGCGAATTTCTCCATATACTCACTCATGTCAAAACGGATAAGGGCCGATTCGTCATCAAAGAGGACTTCTGCCAAGGCCTTGGCCAACTCGGTCTTACCGACACCTGTTGGTCCTAGGAACATGAAGGATCCGATTGGACGTTTATGACTACGAATACCAGATTGATTACGGCGAATAGCACGACTGATGCTAGAGACCGCCTGTTCCTGTCCAATCACACGTTTATGCAGTTCAGCTTCAAGGTTGAGATACTTCTTGGCATCCGTTTGTGTCAATTTTTGAACAGGAATTCCTGATAAGCGACTCAAGGTGGTCAAAATATCAGATTCTTTTACTAGATCTTTATAAACAGGGGCTTCCTGCTCTTTTGCAATGAGCTGTGCTGCTTGCTTCCATTTGCCATCCATCAAAGCCTTATCAGCTGGTGTTAAACCTGACTCTTCTTGTTTAGCGTGTTTCGATTTATTTTGCACTGTTGCTGCCGTTTCATCCAAAAGATCGATTGCTGAGTCTGGCAAATGACGACTCGTCAAATAACGATGTGCCATTTTGACAGCTGTTTCGACTGCATCGTCTGTAATTTGGACATGGTGGTGCTTCTCATAAGTTGCTTTCAAGCCCTGCAAAATAGCCATACTATCTGCTAAACTTGGCTCCTCAATCATCACTTTAGCAAAACGACGAGAAAGGGCTGCGTCTTTTTCGATGTGCTTTTGATACTCTTCCTGAGTGGTTGCACCGACAGTTCTCAGAGTTCCACGTGCCAAGGCAGGTTTTAGGATATTGGCCGCATCCAAGGTCGAATCAATCCCACTTCCTGAACCCATAATGGTATGCAGCTCATCGATAAAGAGGATGACCTTGCCATCTTCCTCAATATCTTTGATGATATTGTTCATACGTTCTTCAAAATCACCACGGAAACGAGTCCCCGCAACCACATTCATCAAATCAAGCTCTAGAACTCGCATCTTAGCCATTTCATCAGGTACATCCCCGTTGGCAATACGTTGCGCAAGACCAAGTGCTAGAGCTGTTTTACCGACACCTGCATCTCCAACTAGGACTGGATTATTTTTTGTCTTACGGCTCAAGATTTGAATCATACGAGAGATTTCTTGGTCACGCCCGATGACTGGTTCCAATTTACCTGAGCGAGCTTGCTCTGTAAGATCATGCGTATAATCTTCCAAACCTCCACTTGGTGTCTGAGGCATACCCATCATATTAGCCATAGAATTTTGCTTGTCCGCTACCGTACGATGGCGTTGACGAAGGGCCTTCAAATCATCTCTAGTCCAACCAGCACGCGCTTCAAGACTACGACGAAGTCCAGCAATCTTGACCTGATCCTTCTGATCTTCGTAAGAAAATCCCGCTTTTTCTAGAATACGAGTAGCCAAGGCATTGCCATCATGTAAGATAGCATAAAGCACGTGCTCTGTTCCTAAAACCTTGGCATGCACAACAGAAGCTACATGCTCTGCTTCCAACAACAATACCTTCAAACGGTGTGAAAAAGGCAACTCCTGATAATTTTCCTTATCGCTATACTTTGTTTCAGTCAGCTCTACAGCAACTTCCTCCAGACGATCAATCTCATAGGGAAATTCATTTAAAGTCGTCCCAGCTACACTGTAATTATGATTGGCCATAGCAATCAATAGGTGCCAAGACTCTAGGTATTCTGCCCCAAAATGACTTGCGACCAGAAAGGCACTGTCTATACATTCTTTCAATGCTTTTGAATATTTCATTTAGTTCTATTTTCCCTTTCTATCTACCTCTTGTAATAACTGTCGGAGCATATTGGCACGGATAAGATTGGCATCCTCACCTAGAACTCGGTCTGTCGCCATTGCTAGTAATAGATTCATCTCCTGACGAGTCACTAAATCCTGTTCAAACAAGAGTCTTAAAACATCTTCAAAGATAACTAGGCTGACTTCTTCGCCCACCGAATACAGTAAATCGCGGAGCATTTCATGGTGGTTTGAGAATTCAATCCGTCCTATTCGAATGTAGCCACCACCACCACGCTTACTTTCAACCAAGTATCCCCTGCTTTCTGTAAAACGAGTCTTAATCACATAGTTAATCTGACTAGGAACAACCTGGAAAGTATCTGCCAACTGACTCCGTTGCAACTCCACAATACCAGATTGATCTAAAATTGCCTTGATGTAGGCCTCAATATGATCTGATGTATTTTTAAGTCTCATAACAAACCCACCTCTCTTTAAACCTTGACTATCTTTGACTATTATACCGAAATTTTTTCATTTTTAAAAGAAAAAGGGGCTGGTAATGAATAATCCTCACCAACTCCCTATTTTTCTACTTATCTAAGCCTAATTCTGCCAAGATTTGACGTTTGTAAGCAATCTTTTGGACTTCTTTGTCCTCGTCTTCAGACCAATCCAGTTTGATTTCAGATACAATTTGCCCAGGCCGATTTTTCAAGATATAAATCCGATCACTAAGATTAAGGGCTTCCTCAATACTATGCGTAATGATGAGTGTCGTCAGGCATAGCTGTTTATGAATATCCAAATACCAGGCATGGAGTTCCATCTTGGTCATCTCATCCAAAGCGCTAAAGGCTTCATCTAAGAGAAAGAGCTTGTGCCCAAATAGATAAGTGCGGAGTAAGGCCACACGCTGGCGCATCCCACCACTAAGCTCATGAGGATACTTGTCCCGGACGGCTGTTAACTGAAAAGTAGCAAGGATTTCGTCTGCTCTGGCAATAGCTTCTGCCTTATCCACCTTTTGAATCAAGAGGGGCAAAATGATATTGCCCAGCACCGTCTTGTGTTCCAAGAGCAGATCCTTTTGTAGCATGTAGCTCACGCGCCCCTTGGGATTTTCCTCTCCATCAAGAACGATTCGTCCAGACTGGACTTCTAAAATCCCTGCAATCAGGTTAAAGAGTGTGGTCTTTCCTACACCACTGGGGCCTAGGATAGAGACAACTTCACCTGAAGTCACCTGTAGGTTAATATCCTCTAAGATCTTTTCATCATCGTAGGCGTAGCTTACGTGTTCTAGTCTAATTTCTGTCATTATTTTACAAATTCGTTAGTGAAACCTTTGTCAGTCAAGTCTTCCTTGAGGATACCATTTTCTTTATCCCATTTGTAGAAGGCATTCCAACGGTCAACATCAAATTGTCCCCATTTGTCCTTGTCGCTTGCATATTCTTTTGACAAGTATTTTTGAGATTCGATGACGAAGTCACGTTTATCCTTGAGCTCAGGTGCATTCTTGATGAGGATATCTGCAGCTTCTTCTGGGTGCTCCATAGCGTATTGGTAACCTTTTTTGATGGCTTGAATGACTTTGCGAGCTTCTTCTTTGTTGTCTTTCAGATAATCGTTGTTTGCAATGATAACTGGTGAGTAGTAGTCAAACTCCTTGACATAATCTTTCAAGTACATGAAGTTAGCGTCCACACCTTGAGATTTGGCAAGAATCCCATCCCAACCATAATAAATCCAAGCAGCATCAAAAACGCCATTGGCAATCGGTGTGATTGAGTTTGAGTCGTTGTTTGGTACTTTTTCAACCTTCTCGAAGTCTCCACCTTGAGATTCTACCAAGGTTTTCAGCATAGCAAGCTCAGTTGGGTCATTCCAAGTTCCGTATTTCTTACCAACCAAGTCTTTTGGACTGTTGATATTGTCAGACTTACGAGAGATAATCCCTGATGTGTTGTGCTCAACGATAGCTGCAACTGCTGTAATATCTGCTCCTTTTTCCAATTTCTTAGCCATATAGTCTTGGAAGTACACTGCAAATGGCGCCTTACCATTGATAACCAAGTCAGAAGAGCTTTCTTCAGGTGGCAATTTCAAGTCAACATCCACTCCAGCTTCTTTAAAATAGCCTTTTTCTTTGGCAACATAAAGCCCTGTGTGGTTAGTATTTGGTGTCCAATCTAGGATAAAGTCAATTTTTTTGAGTTCTGCTTCTTTGTTATCCTTAGAAGCAGTTCCTTGGCCACAAGCCACAAGCACAACAGCCACAAGAGCTGTTACAATCGTTAAAAACACTTTCCATGTTTTCTTCATTTTTATTTCCTCTTTTCTTTTTCTCAAACGTTATTGTTCTATGAACGTTTCCATTTAATCACATATTTTTCACTGATATCGACCAGCTTCATACCTAGAAGACTGATCAGCGATACCAGAATAATAATGGCAAACATGGTATCATACTGAAACAGTTTCTTGGACTGAATCATATAGACACCTAGTCCTTCAAAGCCTCCCAACCACTCAGATACCACTGTTGTAATAAAGGCGTAGGAGACGCTGACCCTGAGTCCTGCATAAAAGTAAGGCAGGCTGACAGGGATTTTAAAATGCCAGAGAATTTGCCAAGGATTGGCTCGCATCAGACTAAACAAGGTCAGCATATCCTTGTCACAATGCCTAAAACCGTCCAATATACTGACAATGATCGGGAAGGTTGTCGTCAAGATAATCAAGACAATCTTGGGCAAGATTCCGTAACCTAGCCACAAGATCAGGATAGGGGCTATGGCAATGGTTGGTATGGTCTGGACAACTACCATCATAGGATAAATCAGATCATTTAGCCAGCCCAGACTATCCATAAGGACAGCCATGATACAGGCTATTAAAACACCCAAGACCAAACCTAGTAAAGCTACTCTCAAGGTTGCCCAGCTATGGTACCAGAGAAATTCTCTGTCACGAACAAAAGACTGGAGAATCTCAAGTGGTGTCGGCAGGATAAACTTTGGTAAGAGCTTTAACAAACCCGCTACCTGCCAAAGAGATAAGACACCTAAAAATCCTAGCAGACTAATATGCCGTCTCATGATACTTTTCAAGTTTCTCATCAATACTTAAAATCTCTCCTATATTTATTTTCACATTGGCAAAAACATTGTCTGCCCCTTGACCTGCCACTTCTAGCGCTTCTTTTAGAATACGCATCAGTTCCTCAAAGTCTCCTTCTAGGACCGTCTCAAAAGGTGTCACCACCATGGACACTCCTTGAGCCTCCAGATAAGCAATAACTTGATCAATAAGGGCTATGCGGTCAATCCCTTGTGACAGGGGTAAGACTTGTAAAGCAATGCTTGCTTTCATTAAAACCTCCTTCTAAGTTACAGTTTTTCTTTGTAAAAAAAGAAAAACCTCTTTCATATATGAAAAAGGTGCAAAATTAGGCCAAGTATTCGTTCCCTACGCTGGCATTACCCAGATCAGGTGCGGTCGAAGTTTAACACTTCCTCTCAGACTGTACACAGACTCCCATATATTATATGGACATATGATAGCGCAAAATAAACAAGATGTCAAGGAAACTGCTTACAGAAAAAGAGGCGGTTCTCCACCTCTCCCTCTAATCATTTATTCTCAGTTAATTCTTTCAATTAAAGCATAGGGGCGAATAACTGAGCTACTTCTTTGATTAATGTTTGATACCAAGTAGGCTTGATTGTTCCAGGAAAAATTTCTTGCGATACTTCAAAAATCTCTTCAAAATCTTTGCCAATATCTGCTATTGACTCTGTTTTGTACAGTAATACTGCATTTTCATAGTGGTGAACCAAGCTTCGATAATCAAGGTTTATGGTCCCAACAACCGCAAATCGATCATCAACAATCATTTGCTTACTATGGATAAAACCAGGAGTATACTCGTAGATACGTACACCAGCAGACAAAAGATCAGGATAAGACCCTCTAGTTACTAACTGGATGAACTTTTTATCTGGGATAAATGGAGTTATAATTCTCACATCTACGCCTCGCATAGCCGCATTTTTGATATCCTCTGTCAAATCATAATCAATAATGAGATAAGGCGTGGTGATATAGACAAAATCTTCCGCTTGATTAATCAGGTTTTGATAGACGATTTTACCCACCTTCATTTGGTAGATTGGTTTTGGCCCACTGCCATATGGGATACAAAGTCCACTACCGGATCGTGTCTGATTTTCCAAATGATACTGATCAAAATCACTGATTTCTCCACGGTTGATGTACCAGTTCATGAGAAATAGTCTTGTAAAGGCTTGAGTCGCCGGACCATCGATCCGAATCCCACTATCCTTCCAATGTCCAAAACGTTCAATCTGATTGATATATTCGTCTGCAAGATTAATCCCGCCAGTATAGGAAATCTGCCCATCAATGACTAATATTTTTCGGTGGTCACGGTTATTATAGGCCACTGTCATACGAGGAATCACCTTATTAAACTTATGAGCATCGATTCCTTTAGACCGCAAATGAACCGTATAATCCCCCGGCAGAGTCACCATACAACCAATATCGTCGTAGAGCATCTTGACCTCGACTCCCTGAGCCGCCTTTTCTTCTAGAACTTCGAGCATACTATCCCACATCAATCCTTCTTCGACAATGTAATATTCTAGAAAAATAAATTTTTCAGCCCTCTTTAGATCCTCCAGCATCTGTTGCCACATTTTCTCACCATTTGCAAAGAATTGTGAGTCTGTCTGATCATAAACTTCTGCATTACTGTCCATATGCAATAAGGCATTGATAATCCCGTAGGCAGATTTATCAGTTTCCTGTATATCTTTATGAAGACTATGTTCGCGCTTTTCATGAGATGTGATAGCACGAAGTTCCTGTAATTGTTTAAATTCCTTTTTTGATAACCGACGCTCACCAAACATGATATAAAGCAAGGGACCAAAAACAGGGACAAAAGTAACAATCAACCACGTCACCTTACTTTCAGGAGACATAGAACGATTGACAATGGCTAAAACAGTCGCTACGCTGACAAGAAATACAAGAGCAACCCAAACAAGAGGAGCAATCTGGCTCATGTAAAGAATGACTGCAAAAACTACAAATAATTCTATCAGAATAATCGCAATGCTAAAACCATACTTGGACATCAATAGTCGAAATTTTCTAGTTCCCATAACTCTCTCTCAATTTCTAAGTATACTCCCTCATATACTATCTGAAAACGCTTATTACCTTCTAGTATACTTAGTTTCATAAAACTTAGCAAGTCTTTTCTGTATAGGCCGATAGTTCTACCTATAAAATTAATTTAAAAAACAGGCAACTTACATGTGCCTGCTCTCATATTACAATTTCAAAGCCAACATATTGACCGTCATACCAGCTGCAGTTCCCATCAAGAAGATAGTATCTCCTTCCTTCACATAGCCATGATCGAGTGCATAGGCCAAGCCAAAAGGTACCGCAACGGAAACCATATTCCCATACTCACTGACAATATTGAGATACTTGTCTTTACTAACTCCTAGTTTATCCATAACAAGTGGTAATGCTCGACTAGCTTGGTGTGGAATAATATAGTCTACAGCATCTTTAGAAATACCAGATTTCTCTTGGAATTCTTGGAACATTTCTGGAATGACACGAGCAGAAAGCAAGAGGATTTTCTTCCCTTTCATATTAAACATGAAATTGGTCTTAGTTTCTTCCGAGTACTCTTTTGGTTGGTAAGAAGTCAGACCTCCACGGATTTCAGTATCGTGGGCTCCCTCCGACCAAGTGCGTTGAAGGCTTGCTATCACTCCCTTATCCTTGTCACTTGCTTGGAAAATAAATGCTGCCGCCCCATCACCAAAGAGTTCATAACTTTCTTTTTGCTTTGGATTGAGCCCCAAGCTACCGACTTCACTGGAAACAATTAAGACACGATGATATTCTCCTGCTTCAATCAAATGTGACATAGTCGAAAGAGCAGAGATGAAACTTGTACAAGTCGTGTTGATATCCATAGCTGGTATAGAGAGTCCTTTTGCCACGCGTTCATGGATCAAAGCTGCCGTACATGGAATAGGCTGAACACCTACCGCGCTAGCTGATACAAGGCAATCAATGTCTTTAATACTTAAGTTTGCATTTTCAAGTGCACGTTGGATAGCTGCTTCTGCCAAATCTAGCTGTGTTTGTTCATTTTCTACGACACGATAACGCGTTTGGTCTTTAAATTGCACTGTGTTTTTGGGAAGGCAAACTCCATAGCCTGCAATTTCTACATGTCTTTTTACTTCTGTCATAATCTTTTGTCCTTTCATAAACGTTGGATACGTTTGAGTTTACGACTTGTATCCCAGTGATAATCTGAAAATCGAATTTCAGGTTCTTTAAACTCTTTTTGTTGAGCCAAGAGTCGGAACTGCTCTGTGATGGCTGTTTCTACTTGCTCATCCCTTCGACTCAGACAAACCTCCACTAACTCCTCAGAATGTTGTTTGACTTGGTAATCTCCAACATTCTCCACAAAGAGAATACAACGCCTGATGAAGTCTGGATAAATCGTTACCTGACCTCCATCCAGTCCTTCAAAGTAGAAGATATCATCAGAACGTCCTTCGACCTTGTCAATCCTTGTGTAATGAGATCCACATGAACAAGGTTCAGGATTTTCAACCAAGATATCGTTGAGCTGATAGCGATAAACAGGCTGACTGCTCCGCTTAAAGTCAGTAATGACTGGATAAAAACGACGGCCATCCAGGTAGTGCTTTTCCACAAAGATGATGTCTTCATTAAGATGCAGATTCCCAGCCGAACAAGTACAAGCTAGAAAACCTTCTGTTGCTTGATAGACCTGGTCAATAACTGGTAGTGCAAAAGCCGCAGAAATCCGTTCTCTGTCACTATCTTCCAAGATTTCAGCTACTGAAACGATTTTTTGTGGGTGAATGACTAACTCCCCAGCTTTTAGACGTTTGCTCAATTCAATCAACATAGAAGCAGGTGCCACCACAATGGTCGGTTGATAATTATTGAGACGCTCGATATGCTCATCTGTATTCTTGAAAATATCAAAGTACTCTAAACGAATGAGCGCCGTATTGATGGTCTGATACAATTCATTATCAGCTCTCAAAAAAAAGGCTATACGATGTCCAAAAAGGTGACCTTTGGGCAACATCTTTGCCAAGATAGCTGCTGCCCACATACTGCGCTCTTTTTCAGTTGTGATAAAAAGCCCCCGGTGTCCAGATGTTCCAGAAGACAACCCAACAGCTATTTCTCCCTTGAGCTCTGTAAAATTTCTGGTCTTTTCACTTTCGATAGCCAAAGCCAAGGCCTCATCTCTATCCACACCTTGAGTATTAAGCTCATTGAAATGCGTCATCATAAATGCTTTATCCATATGATCAAAATCACTGGGTACACCATTTTTAAAATAAGGTGACTCATGTTTTAGAAATTCCATATAGACATCTAGTTGCTTTTTCTGATAGCTTTCTAAGGCTTCTCGAGATTTAAAGTTATGAAGCCAACGAGTTTGGATAAAAGTTTTAAGAAAGGTTATTTTTTTCATACAAAATCCGCTCAATCCTTTCTATAGGGTCATGGCTGACAAGCACTTCTATACCATCCTTTAACACCTCTTCCAGTAGCTCTGTTCCTTTGATATAGTCAGCCTTACTATCTTGCACCAAGGAAGGAATCAGATGCATCTGTTTGGTGTAAGGTAAAAGGTCAATTCCCCAACAAAGGTCCGCTGCGATAAAGAGACGATAATCTGGCATAAAGAGACAGGCTTGGCCCTTTGCATGCCCATCAATAGATGAGACAAGGATACTCCCGTCTCCAAAAAGATCATTGGTGGAACGATAATTGAAGTTGGAGTTTTGCTGATCTGCCTTAATGATAGTCAATCTTTCCTCAAAAGTACTCGGCAAAAATTCTTTAAAAATTAAATCTTTTAGTTTGGGTTTCTTGTAAACATCATACACTTCCTGGGTTAGAATAAAGGTTGCATTCAGAAAGAAGCCAGCCCCTCCTAAATGATCTGGATGTAGATGAGACAGCAGGACATAATTAATTTCTTCTGGTTTAATTCCTTTAGCCTTCAGCAAATGCGAAATCTGATCCTGCTCTGTCATTTGAACGGGCGTCCCCAAGCGATATAAAGCATATCTTAGTTTTGTCTTAATATTGTAGTGATAGCCAGTATCATAAAGCACATAGCCCTTATCCCTATGTTTGATCAAAAAGACGCCTGCTGGGAAAGTCATCTTTCTATTCTTGACACCCTTAAAAAGCAAACCGGCATAACTCGTACAATATCCCGCTGGGAAATACTCAATGCTTTCGATAATCTTGGACATATTGTTCAATCCCTTCTGAAATACTAATTTTCGGATGATACCCCAATTCCCTCTTAGCCTTGCTAATATCCAGTGTTTGACTATAGCGAAGCAAGTAATAGGTATATCGTGTTAGAGGCGGCTCCCCTTTAAGGTTCAAGGTCTTGTATAGAAATTCTAAACTACTTGCAATTCCTGATAAGAGAGATGCTGGAATTTTTCTATATTTGATTGGGTAACCCAAACCTTTCAAACTTTCCTCTAGCAAATCCCTAAAAGCCCTCGGTTCGCCATTAGTAATGTTATAGACCTCACCTTTTGCTTCTGGGGCTTCTAAGGCTAAACGAATTGCGAGAGCAACATTTTCCACGCAAGTCATGTCCATGAGCTGACGCTCATCTCCAATTAAAGGAATGCCAATTTTTTGACTAAGATTGATCACCCGTGGCAAGATGCTGGTATCTCCAATCCCAAACAGTCCCCGAGGCCTCAAGATAATACTAGGAACATCTGGATAATCCTTAAAGAGTCTCTCCGAAGCCAATTTACTACGTATATAGTTATTGAGATTATTTTCCTCTGGAGCAGCACTTTCTTTGATTCCTAGTTGATCTTTTGGAGCAGCATAGATGCTTGGTGAGGAAACATAGACTAAACGCTGCATACCTACTCGACGACAAGCTTCGAGAACATATTTAGTTCCTAAAACATTGGTCTGATAAAAATCTTCCCATGGCCCCCAAATAGTTGAAAGAGCCCCAGCATGAACAACCATGTCCATCCCTTGACAAGCCTCTAATAAATCTTCTTCCTTTGTCAAATCCCCCTGAAAAAAACTGACAGAAGAGTCTTCCAAGGATTGCCCTACCTGACTGTTTCTACCAAAAGCTCGCACTTGATAACCATGTTCTACTAGTTCTTCTACTACATATTTACCCAAGAAACCAGTGGCTCCTGTAACTAATACTTTTTTCATCATTCTTTCTCCTTATCTGCTAACAGACGGTGGATTTCGCTTTCCAAAATTTCTGTTGGATGATAGGATTGTGCAGCCTGGCGTAAAATTTCTAATTCTGACCAATCTTCTTTAGCAATTAATTTTTCAAATGCCTGCCCAATCTCCTGGCTATTATCTCTTTTAGCTGTGAAAGCAACACCCGCTTCCACACCACGAACAGCATAATCATATTGGTCGTAGTCATGAGGCAAAATCAAAGCTGGTTTACCATAAATGATACACTGATAAAAAATTCCAGCTCCACCATGATGAATCACATAATCCATCTGAGGAATGTATTCTTTGTAAGGAAGATAAGAAACAAGGGACAAATTCTCCATCAGATTCTCACACTGAAAAGGTTCTCCACCAACTCCACGAGTCACAAAAAAGTGAAAATCAGGATGCGCTTTGGCTAGTTGCTTCGCTTGAAAGATTAGATTATCTTTGGCCCATGCCAGTTGTGTCCCACAAGTTACCAAAACCTTTTTTCGATTAGGGAAAACCGACAAATCTAATGGATAATCCTCTCCAGCCTCAACTGAAGCGCCAAAAGGTCCTACCCAGCGATAGTGCTCTGGAAATCCTTTCTTCAACTCCACTTCTTTCATCCCAATACCTAAGATAGAATAGGGAGAATAAATAGTTTCTTGGCCTTTCTGATTGTAAAGTTTAAAATGATAACGCCTTAAGCGGTCTCGTAATAATAAAGATACTATCCGTTTTCCCAAACGAGTTGTTTTTCTCCCAAGAAACTGCGCTAAAACCTGCCAGCAATTCTGGGGAGTCCCCATTCCCCCAAAGAAACAAGGTGGTCCATCAGTTGTTTCAATCGCAAACTGGGTCGCCATAGTTGTTATCCACGGGATCCCCATCTGCTCAGCTACAAGTCCACCGGATAGTGTGATAAAGTCTACTATGACAATATCCGGACGATGATTTGTCCATTCTTGGATTAATTGGTCCGAAACTAGGTTTACCAAATCAAGACTAGCAGACAACTGCCGATAGGCTGAAATAATTCCTAACTGCTCCTTATTGTTGGCAGCTTTTTCAAATTCCTTTACGTGTCCTTCTAAAATGGGAAGAACTTGAAAACCAACCGCCTCTGCAACAGCCTTTTTCTGAGGACCTGTAAGTAAACGAATCTCATACTGAGGATTTTGTAATAGTGGTGCAAGTAAATTCAAAGTAGGATAGAGATGCCCACTTAAGGGAAGAGCCACTACATCGATTTTGATTTTCTTCATAATCCTAGCATATCAAATTTTCCAAAAAAGAACTATCACGAGGATAGTTCATCTTAAATATTATTGGTTTTAAATCATAGGAATAGTATTTGATTTCCTAATACATTATTGGAATATTCGGGAGGAATTCATAATGTAAGAATCTTAAATTTACTATCCTCAAGGGCTCTGAAGTAGCTTTGCTTAGAACAATTCCTTATAGAAAGCAATGGTTTCTTCCAAAGTTGGCATGAATGGATTACCTGGTGCACAAGCATCAATCAAGGCATTCTTAGAAAGGTATTCAAAGTCAAAGTCTTTTTCTTCGATACCAAGTTCTGTCAATTTCTTAGGAATACCGACAGTTTCAGAAAGTTTTTCAATTTCAGAAATAGCATAAGCAGCACATTCTTCATCTGATTTTCCTTCAATTTGCATACCCAAGGCCTTAGCAACATTACGGAAGGCTACAGGTACACGTTTGGCATTTTCACGCTCAACGACTGGCAAAAGCATAGCACAGCAAACGCCATGAGGCAAATTATAGACAGCACCCAATTGGTGAGCCATTGAGTGAACATAGCCGAGTCCAGCATTGTTAAAGCTCATTCCTCCAAGGAAGATAGCATTAACCATACCTTCACGAGCTTCGATGTCGTGTCCATTTTCTACCGCACGTGGAAGATATTCTTTGATTAGCTCGATAGCTCCGATAGAGAGTTTCTTAGTCACATCATAAGCACCTGGTGTTACCAAAGCTTCAACGGCGTGAGTAAGAGCATCCATACCAGTAGCCGCAGTCAAAGCTTGAGGTTTTGAAACCATCAATTCAGGGTCATTAACAGAGATAAGGGCAAGACTGTTTTTATCCACCATTACCATTTTAACCTTACGTTCTTCATCAGTGATCACGTAATTAATGGTAATTTCTGCTGATGTACCTGCAGTAGTATTGATAGCGACAACAGGAAGGCCTTTTTGAGCAGATTTATGCAAACCTTCATAATCCTGTGGTTTACCACCATTCGTCGCGATTACAGAAATACAGCTAGCTGCATCCTGTGGAGAGCCACCACCGACCGAGATAATAAAGTCACAGTTGTGCTCTTTCAAAGCAGCAACCCCATCCATAACATTTTTACAAGTAGGGTTGGGTTCAACATCACTAAAGATAACGTAAGCAATTCCTTCATCATCTAAAGGTTTTAAAATTTTTGGCAAGATATCACTTGATTCAATAAATTTATCTGTTACCAAAAGAGCCTTACTATAACCCAACTCCTTAACATAAGGCCCAACTTCATTTACCACACCTTTACCAATAAGGTTAACTGCTGGAACGTAAAATGTTGCCATATTTTATCCTCCTTGCGCTTTTCACGCTATATATTTAGGTTAATTGTATAATATATTTTCTGTATTTTCAAATATTTGTGATTTTTTTAACAAATAGGAGATTGAAAAAATATTTTAATAAAATTTCATAAGGAACAGATAACCAGACAAATTTGAGATGGATTATTTTATTGAAAAAAAATGGCTCTATAATTTCTGTAATGGGTAAAACCACCGTAGGAATTATGGAGCCTATTTTGTTGTAGAAAAAAAGCCTCATATGACCTATAATGAAAAGCGACAAAACAACTCATTAGAAAGATTCATATGGAACAATTACATTTTATCACAAAACTCCTTGATATCAAAGACCCTAACATCAAGTTTCTAGATATCGTCAATATGGATACACACAAGGAAATCATCGCTAAACTGGACTATGACGCCCCGTCTTGCCCTGATTGTGGAAATCAAATGAAGAAATATGATTTTCAAAAACTGTCTAAGATTCCTTACCTTGAAACGACGGGCATGCCTACTAGAATTCGCCTTAGAAAGAGTCGATTCAAGTGCTATCATTGCTCGAAAATGGCTGTCGCTGAGACCTCTCTCGTCAAGAAAAAACACCAAATTCCTCGTATTATCAACCAAAAGATTGCTCAAAAGTTGATTGAAAAGACTTCTATGACTGATATTGCCCATCAGCTATCCATTTCAACTTCAACTGTTATTCGTAAGCTCAATGACTTTCACTTTAAGCATGATTTTTCTCGTCTTCCAGAGATTATGTCTTGGGATGAGTATGCCTTTACCAAGGGAAAGATGAGCTTTATTGCACAAGATTTTGACAAGCTCAATATCAACACCCTTCTTGAAGGAAGAACACAAGCTATCATCCGCAATCACTTTCTTCGCTACGATAGAGCTGTTCGCTATCAGGTGAAAATCATTACTATGGATATGTTTAGCCCTTACTATGACTTAGCTAGACAACTTTTTCCGTGTGCTAAAATCGTTTTGGATCGTTTTCACATTGTTCAACATCTTAGCCGAGCTATGAGTCGGGTTCGTGTCCAAATCATAAATCAATTTGATCGAAAATCTCATGAATACAAGGCTATCAAGCGGTATTGGAAACTCATCCAACAAGATAGTCGTAAACTCAGCGATAAACGATTTTATCACCCTACTTTTCGCATGCACTTAACGAATAAAGAGATTCTAGACAAGCTTTTGAGCTATTCAGAAAAGTTGAAACACCACTATAATCTCATCAAACTTATCAAACGAAATGCTTTTGGCTTCCGGAACTTTGAAAACTTTAAAACCAGAATCCTCATTGCTTTGAACATAAAAAAGGAGAGAACCATGTTGGTCCTCTCCAGGTTATAACTTTTCATCAACCCACTACAGTTGACAGAGAGCCTAAAAAAAGAACAACCAGTGTTCTTACTCTGTAATATCAATCGGGAAGACAGGATTCGAACCTGCGACACCTTGGTCCCAAACCAAGTACTCTACCAAGCTGAGCTACTTCCCGAGTTAAATAGAAAAAATGCACCCTAGAGGAGTCGAACCTCTAACCGCCTGATTCGTAGTCAGGTACTCTATCCAGTTGAGCTAAGGGTGCTCATTATATGCCGAGGACCGGGATCGAACCGGTACGATCGTTACCAATCGCAGGATTTTAAGTCCTGTGCGTCTGCCAGTTCCGCCACCCCGGCCTCTCTAAGCGAACGACGGGATTCGAACCCGCGACCCCCACCTTGGCAAGGTGGTGTTCTACCACTGAACTACGTTCGCATCGACCTCTTGGTTATATTAAAAAATGCCGGCTACATGACTTGAACACGCGACCCTCTGATTACAAATCAGATGCTCTACCAACTGAGCTAAGCCGGCTTATTTCTATTATGCGGGTTAAGGGACTTGAACCCCCACGCCGTTAAGCGCCAGATCCTAAATCTGGTGCGTCTGCCAATTCCGCCAAACCCGCAATGATGACCCGTACTGGGCTCGAACCAGTGACCCATTGATTAAAAGTCAATTGCTCTACCAACTGAGCTAACGAGTCTAAAATAACTTCCGTTATCTTAAACGGTCCCGACGGGAATCGAACCCGCGATCTTCGCCGTGACAGGGCGACGTGATAACCGCTACACTACGGGACCTATGGGAGTTAACGGGATCGAACCGCTGACCCTCTGCTTGTAAGGCAGATGCTCTCCCAGCTGAGCTAAACTCCCTTTAGCTAAGCGACTTCCTTATCTCACAGGGGGCAACCCCCAACTACTTCCGGCGTTCTA
>NZ_JYOV01000007.1 GCF_000963255.1 Streptococcus infantis
GTGATTGCGGATGATAGCTTGTGTTCTTCCCTCAAGAACAGTAATGATATTGAGCTGATCAAAATCTTGTGCGATAAAACTCATCTTTCCCTTGGTAAAGGCATACTCGTCCCAAGACATAATCTCTGGAAGACAAGAAAAATCATGCTTAAAGTGAAAGTCATTGAGCTTACGAATGACAGTTGAAGTTGAAATGGATAGCTGATGTGCAATATCAGTCATAGAAGTCTTTTCAATTAACTTTTGAGCAATCTTTTGGTTGATAATACGAGGAATTTGATGATTCTTCTTGACGAGAGAGGTTTCGGCGACCATCATTTTCGAGCAATGATAGCACTTGAATCGACGCTTTTTCAGAAGAATTCTGGTAGGCATACCAGTCGTTTCGAGGTAAGGAATCTTAGAATGTTTTTGAAAGTCATATTTCTTCATTTGACTTCCGCAATCAGGGCAAGATGGGGCGTCGTAGTCCAGTTTAGCGATGATTTCTTTGTAGGTATTCATATTGATGATGTCTAGAATCTGGATATTAGGGTCTTTGATATCGAGCAGTTTTGTGATAAAATGTAATTGTTCCATAGGATTCTTTCTAATGAGTTGTTTGATCGCTTTTCATTATAGGTCATATGGGACTTTTTTTCTACACAAAAATAGGCTCCATAAGATCCATAGGGGATTTACCCACTACAAATATTATAGAGCCCTTTTTATGCTATTAGAATGGTAATTTACCAGCAAAAGCACCTAGTTTCTTTTTAGTTGCTTCATCAATTTGTTCAAGAGCAGCATTGACTGCTTGAACTGTCATATCTGATAGAGTTTCAATATCTTCTGGGTCAACAACTGCTGGATTGAAATCAATTTTTGTAACTTTCTTGTCTCCTGTTAGTGTAGCAGTTACAAGGTTTTGGGCAGAAGTTCCAACAAATTCTGTAGCAGCAAGTTCAGCCTGACTTTGCTCCATTTGTTTTTGAAGTTTTTGAGCTTGACGCATCATGTTTTGCATATTCATCATGGTGGTATATAGCTTCCTTTTCTTTTATTTTCCCTATTATTTTAACAATTTTAACTAGAAAAGTCTATTCTAATTTTAAAGGAGTAAACATTAAATTTTCTGACAATTTGTTGAATAATTAGAAAAACTATGATATAATAAATTTTAAAAATGGGATTCCCATGATTTAATAGGAGCGTTATATGAAAAAACTTGGTTTTATCCTTTTATCTTCGGCATTGTTGTTATCTGCTTGTGCAGTTCGCTTTGAACAATCGTCAACTACAAGTGATTCATCTCAGGTCGCAAAATTATCAGAAGATAACCAAAAATTATTGGATAAGGCAACTAGTGACTACAAAACATTTGTAGAAGAACAGATTGATAAACTATTGACGGATACAGAAGGTTTTGTCCAATTATTGAAGGATGGTAAGCTAGAAGAAGCTAAAAAGGCATACCCTTTAATCCGTATGTCCTATGAGCGCTCAGAACCGATTGCAGAGAGCTTCGGAGAATCTGATGTGAAGATTGATTTTCGATTAGCAGACTATCTAGATGAAAACAAGACCGAAGAAGGTTGGTCAGGTTTCCACCGTATTGAGCGCATCCTTTGGGAAGAAAACACAACTAAAGGAACTGAGTCTTATGGTGACCAACTGGTAAATGATATCAAGGAATTGAAGGCTAAGATTGCGACTGTAGATGTTGATTACAAGATTATGCTAACTGGGGCTGTTGACCTTTTAAATGAAGTAGCGACAAGTAAGATTACTGGGGAAGAGGAGATTTACTCTCATACAGATTTGTATGATTTCCGTGCAAATATCCAAGGTGCTGAGAAGATTTTCCAACTCTTTAAACCCTTGCTTGAAAAATCAGATGCAGCCTTGGTTAAGGAGTTAGAGGAAGATTTCAAATCTGTCAATAGTTTGTTAGACAAACACATGACGGACAAGGAACACTATAAGCTCTATACAGACTTAACGAAAGAGGATACCAAGGAATTGTCTGAAGCAGTCACAAAGCTTGGTGAACCATTATCACAAATGGGTAAATTTCTTGGTGGAGAATAAGTAATATGACAAACAAAGGTGAAAAATTTTTTGAACGAAAAATGGACCGTCGAGAATTTCTAAAAAAAGCAGGTATTGGAGGTGCTGGTCTCGCACTTGGACTCTCCGGTGCTTCTGCTTTTTTCACACCTAAGCTTGATGGTCAAGAGAAAATCTCGTACGGGGATGAAAAAATAGCCTTCTATGGCAAACACCAAGCTGGCATTACAACTGTCATGCAGAAAAACATTTATTTTGTGGTTTTAGATTTGCATACAACTGACAAAGAGAAAATCATCCAGTTATTTAAGGATTGGACGGATTATAGTGCCAAACTTGTAGAAGGAGAATTGGTTAAAAAAGATGGTAACAATAGCCTCTTACCTCCAAGTGATACTGGGGAAACAGTTGGCCTTAACCCTCATCGTTTGACCCTGACCTTTGGAGTTTCGGCTAGTTTCTTAGAAAAGATGAAACTAGAGAACAAACGTCCAACACTCTTTAGAGATTTGCCTCCTTTTCCAAAGGAACAATTACGAGAAAAGTACACGGGAGGAGATATTGTCATTCAAGCTTGTGCAGATGACGAGCAAGTTGCCTTTCATGCCGTTCGCAACCTTATCCGAAAAGGAAGAAATGCAGTTACTCTTCGTTGGAGTCAATCAGGTTTTGCAGCTATCGGTAATCGTATGGAAACTCCTCGAAATCTCTTTGGATTTAAAGACGGGACTGCTAATGTTACCACTGAGAAAGAATTTGATCAGGTTGTGTGGGCAGACAGTAAGGATTGGATGGAAAATGGTTCCTATATGGCAGTTCGTCGCATCCAGATGTTCCTTGATACTTGGGACCGAACCAATCTGGAGGAGCAAGAAAATACCTTTGGGCGCTATAAGGAAAGTGGAGCTCCTTTTGGTAAGAAAAACGAATTTGATGAGGTGAACTTGAGTCTTCTTCCTGACGATTCTCATGTTCGCTTAGCAAAAGAAGTGGATAAACCTCTCCTGCGTCGCTCTTATTCTTATTCTGATGGCATTGATGAAAAGACTGGTCAGTTTGATACTGGTTTGCTCTTTATCTCCTTCCAAAAGGACCCAGATAGCTTTGTTAAAGTTCAGACCAATCTGGGGGCTACGGATAAAATGAATGAGTACGTTACCCATATAGGCAGTGGTCTTTTTGCCTGCTTTGGTGGAGTAGAGAAGGGAGGTTACATTGGGCAGAAATTATTGGAATCCTAAAAGTATTATCCTCCTATGTGCTTGTTTCTTTCTGTTGATTTTTCCGGTAGGAGCTAAGGAAAATTTGAGTCCCTACTTTGTCAAAATAACTGATGCAACTAAAGCTGTTAAAGAAGGCAAACAAGACCAGGCAAGAAAAATAATCGATGAAATTAACAAAGATTTCGAGAAAGTCGAGAATTCTGACTCTGAAGCAGGACGTAAAGTTCAAGAAAAGTTGGCCTTAACTGGTGATATTACTGAAGACCAGCTAACTCAGATTTCTTTAGCCCTTTTGACATTTGAGAAAGAGCAAAATCCAGTCGACCTAGATGCAGAAAAAGAGAAACTTGTTTCACGATTAGAACCTCGTTTTGAAGCCTTAGACAAGGCAATCGCTTCTCAAGATCTGGAAGCAGTAAGAGAAGCCTATAAAAAAATGAATTCAACCTGGACCATCAATGAAGCAGTGGTTCGCGACCATAGTACAGCTCATTACGGACAAGTGGAAACAGCTATTTCTTTCCTGCGTAGTAGCATTGAGACTGAACCAACGAACTTTGATACTATTCAGGCATCCTTTGATGATTTGAAGACAGCCATTTCTAACTTTGTTGAAGGTACAGAAGTTGCGACGACATCTTCGAATCTGACCCTTAAGGATGGAATCGATCTTTTAAAAAAGGCCTTGACACAATTTCAAGCTGGTCAAGATAGTGACGCAGCTGCGACGATGAAGGAGTTTATTACTATTTGGCCAACAATCGAAGGATCTGTAAGTACAACCAATCCTTCGCTTTATATCAAGGTTGAAAGTGAAAGTCCTGTCATCATGGTTAAGGGGAAGGAAAGTGAATATCAAGAAAAGCTTTCTAGCTTGATTGCAGAGCTATCTCAAATTGATACAAGCGCTTCCTATAATGCATTTGACGCCATGCTCATCTTGCTCCGAGAAGGTGTAGAAGCCCTCTTGATTGTCATGGCGCTTGTGACAACTTTGAAAGCTGCTAAGATGAGAAAGAGCCTCAAGTGGGTCTATGGTGGTGCATTTGCGGGAATAGTGGCCAGTCTTTTAATTGCCTATATCCTACAGATTGCCTTTCCATCAGTCACCTCAGGAACTAACCGTGAAATCATCGAAGGTGCAGTCGGGATTTTTGCGGTTATCATGATGATTTTAATCGGTATTTGGCTGCATAGCAAATCTTCTGTTAAAAAATGGAATGCTTTTATGGAATCGCAGATGCAAACTGTCACGAAAACAGGATCGTTCCTTTCTATGTTTGCTCTGAGTTTTCTAGCCGTATTCCGAGAAGGTGCTGAGACGATTTTATTCTATGTGGGGATTCTGTCAAGGATTTCTAGTTTTGATTTTGTCCTTGGAATTTCTCTGGCCCTCTTAGTCTTAATCGTGATTGCTTTTGTGATGAACAAGGCCAGTCAATTTTTCCTACCTCATAAGGTTTTCTTCATCCTGACTTGGATGATTTATGCCTTAGCCTTTAAGATGACGGGAGTTAGTATCCATGCCTTACAGTTGACAAATATAATTCCAAACCATCTGATCTCAGGAATACCAAGTATTGATATATTGGGAATTTACCCTAGTTGGGAAGGGTTAGCAGGTCAGACTCTCTTTATCCTCGTAGTTTTTCTAATTACCATTAGACAGGATGAAAAATGATGGATCAAAAGGAATTGACAATTATTGAACATTTGGTAGAATTTAGAAAGAGATTGCTAGCAGTAGTTGTTTGCTTCTTTCTGGTTTTCTGCATTTCACTATTATTTGCCGATCAGGTTTATCAATTTATCACACAAGGCTTTAGTCAGAAGTTGATTGTCTTAGGGCCAAATGATATTTTATGGATTTATCTTCGTTTGGCAAGTTTGATGGCCTTTAGCCTTACCTTGCCCTTTACCGTTTATCAAGTCTGGAGTTTCGTCCGACCAGCCCTTAAAACTGAAGAAGCAGGGGCGATTTTTGCTTATATCCCTGCAACTTTCCTTTGTTTTATCTTGGGGTTAGCTTTTGGCTTTTATTTTGTCACACCAGCTATACTTCAGGTCTTACTGGGACTAGGTGAAAACTTATTTGAAACGCAGTTAACGGCACAAAATTATCTAGCTTTTGTCTTTCAAACTACTGTACCACTAGCATTTATCTTTGAATTGCCAGTTATCATTGCTTTCTCAACCTCAATTGGTTTGATTGGGCCTGGCCTACTCATTGCTTATAGACGTTATGCATACTTCATTTTATTGGTATTGGCTGTTATATTGACACCTGCTGATTTTATTAGCGATTTAGCGATGACTGTTCCTTTAATCTTATTGTATGAGGTTAGTATCGCTATTAGTAAATGGATTATTAAGAGAAAAAGGAAAGGAGAAAAAAATGGGAATCTTACGTGATATTGGTGCGCCAGGCTTAATAGTCATTGTCCTTGGAGCATTGTTGATTTTTGGACCAAAACGTTTACCAGAACTAGGCGAATCAGTAGGAAAAATGCTTGCCGAGTTTAAGAAAGCCGTTAAGGGCATCGGTGAGCAAGAAGAAAAATAAACGAAAAATGATTGAATAGAGTTGAGAATTGTTAGCTTGGAATTATCTGGCTCTTTGTCAACTGTAGTGGGTTGAATAAAAAGCTAACATCTGGAGAGGACAACGATTGTCCTCTCCATTTTTATATTCAGAGCGATGAAAATTCGTTTCTTAAAGTTATCAAAGTTCCTAAAACCAAAAGCATTTCGTTTGATGAGTTTAATGAGATTATTGGTTGCTTCCAATTTGGCGTTGGAATAAGGTAATTGAAGGGCGTTGACAATCTTTTCTTTAACCTTGAGGAAGGTTTTCAAGACAGTCTGAAAAAGAGGATGAACCTGCTTTAGATTTTCCTCAATAAGTCCGAAAAATTTGTCAGGCTCTTTATTCTGAAAGTGAAAAAGCAAGAGCTGATAGAGATTATAGTGGTGTTTCAAGTCTTCGGAATAGCTCAAAAGCTTGTCTAGAATTTCTTTATTCGTTAAGTGCATGCGAAAAGTAGGGCGATAAAATCGTTTATCGCTGAGTTTACGACTATCTTGTTGGATGAGTTTCCAATAGCGCTTGATGGCCTTGTATTTATGAGATTTTCGATCAAATTGATTCATGATTTGGACACGAACCCGACTCATAGCTCGGCTAAGATGTTGAACAATGTGAAAACGATCTAGAACGATTTTAGCACATGGAAAAAGCTGTTTAGCTAAGGCATAGTAAGGACTAAACATATCCATAGTAATGATTTTCACTCGACATCGGACTGCTCTATCGTAGCGAAGAAAGTGATTGCGGATGATAGCTTGTGTTCTTCCCTCAAGAACAGTAATGATATTGAGCTGATCAAAATCTTGTGCGATAAAACTCATCTTTCCCTTGGTAAAGGCATACTCGTCCCAAGACATAATCTCTGG
>NZ_JYOV01000008.1 GCF_000963255.1 Streptococcus infantis
CCAGAGATTATGTCTTGGGACGAGTATGCCTTTACCAAGGGAAAGATGAGTTTTATCGCACAAGATTTTGATCAGCTCAATATCATTACTGTTCTTGAGGGAAGAACACAAGCTATCATCCGCAATCACTTTCTTCGCTACGATAGAGCAGTCCGATGTCGAGTGAAAATCATTACTATGGATATGTTTAGTCCTTACTATGCCTTAGCTAAACAGCTTTTTCCATGTGCTAAAATCGTTCTAGATCGTTTTCACATTGTTCAACATCTTAGCCGAGCTATGAGTCGGGTTCGTGTCCAAATCATGAATCAATTTGATCGAAAATCTCATAAATACAAGGCCATCAAGCGCTATTGGAAACTCATCCAACAAGATAGTCGTAAACTCAGCGATAAACGATTTTATCGCCCTACTTTTCGCATGCACTTAACGAATAAAGAAATTCTAGACAAGCTTTTGAGCTATTCCGAAGACTTGAAACACCACTATAATCTCTATCAGCTCTTGCTTTTTCACTTTCAGAATAAAGAGCCTGACAAATTTTTCGGACTTATTGAGGAAAATCTAAAGCAGGTTCATCCTCTTTTTCAGACTGTCTTGAAAACCTTCCTCAAGGTTAAAGAAAAGATTGTCAACGCCCTTCAATTACCTTATTCCAACGCCAAATTGGAAGCAACCAATAATCTCATTAAACTCATCAAACGAAATGCTTTTGGTTTTAGGAACTTTGATAACTTTAAGAAACGAATTTTCATCGCTCTGAATATAAAAATGGAGAGGACAATCGTTGTCCTCTCCAGATGTTAGCTTTTTATTCAACCCACTACAGTTGACAAAGAGCCAAAACCTTTAAGTAGCCGGTTGACCAAAAGTAGAACAGATACGAAAAAAAAACCTTGAACCCAAGGCTTTTTCCTGTTGTATTAGATGCCCCCTACAGGGATCGAACCTGTGACCCACGGATTAAGAGTCCGCTGCTCTGCCAGCTGAGCTAAGGAGGCAAACAAAAAAGCTGTATTGGTGCCGAAACTTCACGGTTTGTATTGAACCCGCGCAATTAAGCAGGTGGGCAACTCGCTCTAACTGAAGCTGTTTCCGTGTGAGACGGCCTACATGCTGTTAGAAGACTTTTGTTTCCCTAATAATACAAAAAATAGTCGGTCAACACTTAAGTGTGAGGTCGTACACCACAGCGTTTCTATGTTTATATAATACCACTTTTTCAAAAAAAATCAAGGGGTAAATGTAATTATTTGGAAAGGATTTCACAATTTTCGTAATTTATCAATGGTTTCCTTGCGTTGAGCTAGGGCACGTTCGTATTTCCCAGTATCTTCTGGTGAGAAGTAGCTATGGTCGCGAATTTTTTCTGGCAAATAATCTTGCTTAACCCAGTGGCCGGGATAGCTATGAGGATAGAGGTAGTTTTGAGCGTTGCCTAGCTCCTTGCTACCGCTGTAGTGACCATCTCTCAGGTGTCTTGGGATTGGTAAGTGACCAGACGTTTTAAGGTCAGCCAGAGCCTTATCCATAGCCACATAGGCTGTGTTTGACTTGGGCGAGAGTGCCAGATCAATGACGACATTGGCAATGAGAATTCGAGCTTCTGGAAACCCAATCCTCTGTGCAGCATCTAAAGCAGTTACGGTATGGATCTGGGCATCGGGATTAGCCAAGCCAATATCTTCATAAGCAATCACAGTCAAACGACGTGCCAGGCTAGGTAGGTCACCAGCCTCTATCAGGCGAGCAGCATAGTGGAGACTAGCATCCACATCCGAACCTCGAATGGATTTCTGAAGAGCAGAGAGAACGTCGTAATGTCCATCTCCATCCTTGTCCATAGTAATGTAGCTTCTCTGCAGACTATTTTCCATAATATCGAGCGTGATATGGCGGACACCGTCATCATTTTCTGGGGTGGAGAGAACTGCCAAATCAAGCGAATTGAAGGCAGAACGGAGATCTCCATTGGTAGATGTCGCGATAAAATTAAGGGCATCAGCATCTAACTCAACTGGGAAATCAAAACCTCGTTCAGGGTCAGTCAGGGCGATTTGAATGGCTTCTTTGACATCTTGGTTAGACAAGGGTTCCAACTCAAAAATCTGAACACGACTACGGATGGCTGGGGTGACAGAAAAGAAAGGATTTTCAGTTGTTGCCCCAATCATGATGACTAGTCCGCTTTCTAAGAGAGGAAGGAGAAAGTCTTGCTTGGTTTTGTCGAGACGATGGATCTCGTCTAGTAGGAGAACTAGACCACCTGAAAATTTAGCTTCCTCGGCAATTTCTTGGAGACGTTTTTTGCTATCAACTGTCGCATTAAAGGTCCGAAAGGCATACTTGGTCGTTCCAGCGATTGCTGAAGCGATACTGGTTTTTCCGATGCCTGGAGGTCCATAGAGAATCATGGATGACAGTCGATTGGCCTCCACCATGCGACGGATGATTTTTCCTGGGCCTACCAGATGCTCCTGACCTATAACCTGGTCGATGGTTTTGGGGCGCATACGAAGCGCGAGATTGTCTGGCATAGCAGTCCTTTCTAACATGGATTTTCTGATACTAATGTGGTAATATGGTAGTATCTATTTTAGCATATTTCCGAGTATTCGGGGCGATTTAAGAGTCGTATAGAAAGAGGACAAAATGGCAACATACGGATTTTTAGATGTTTTACAAGAAGAGTTGGACAAGAACTTTCCCTTTGATTATGAGATTAGCTGGGACAAGCGCAATCATGCAGTAGAAGTGAGCTTTTTACTAGAAGCGCAAAATGCTGCAGGGGTGGAGATGTTAGATGAAGATGGAGAGGTTTCGTCAGATGATATCCTTTTTGAAGAAGCGGTACTTTTTTACAACCCTGCCAAGTCAACAGTTAATGCAGAAGACTATCTCACAGTCATCCCTTATCTGCCTAAAAAAGGTTTTTCTCGTGAATTTTTAGCCTATTTTGTCCTATTTCTCAAAGATACTGCAGAGGTTGGACTTGATGCTCTCATGGACTTTTTGGAAGACCCAGAAGCAGAAGAATTCGTCATGGAATGGAACCAAGAAGTCTTTGAAGAAGGAAAAGCAGGCTTGGAAGAGGGAGAATTTTACCCTTATCCGAGATATTAGGAGTTGGTTGGAGATTTTTATGAAGAAAATTGGGACTTATTTGGTTTATGTGCTAGCTTTTGCCTTTATTATGCTAGCTTTTGCTTGTGGAACCATCGCATTTGCAGAGTTGGGATATTCCGCAGTTTTAGCCTTTACTTTTGGTTATGCCTTCGCTCTTCTAAGCATGTATGTGATCTTTATTCTTCATGAGCTGGGACATGCCTTTTGTGGTTACTTGACAGGCTATAGGCTAGTAGCTTTTGGATTAGGCAACTTTCTTTTGGTTAAAAAGTCAGGCAAGTTTTATCTTAGCCGAACAGCTGTTCTCAAAAATGTTGGCGCTCAATACATTGGTTTAAAAGAGGATGAAAACGATCAAAGAATCATCCTGATGCTTTCAGGAGGCTTGATGGTTCATCTCAGCTTGATATTATTGGCGATAGTGTTTGGATTTTTGACAAGAAGCTGGTATTTTGCAGGGACTTGGATTTTTCTTAATTTGTCTTTCTTCCTAAATAACATTTTGCCAGTCGGCATCACCGATGGAGCAAAAATAGTAGAAATGATGCGGCATCCTGAGAATGTGACTTATGCTTATGTGATGTTGAGGCATTCTGCTCAAACTTTGCTGGCTCCTCAAGAATATGATTTGAAAGATTTTGTTCAACCAGTTCCTGAGGATGCAAAAGGGAGCTTTGTTGGTAGTGTATCAGCACTACAGGGATTAGTTTTTATCATGGAGGGTAAGCTTGAGTCAGCTAAAAAGCACTTGCAAACTTTACTTGAAAATACAGATAACTCAATGATTAGAACAATTTCTCAGTTATACCTTCTTCAAGTAACCTTGCTAGAAGGAGATAATAAGAAAGCGGAAGAATATGCAAGCATTCGAGGAGTCAAATCCTTTTTATCTCTAAAAACAGCAGATATGCAGGTCATTCAAGCTTGGTATCAATTTAAGGTAAAGAAAGATGTAGTTCAAACTCACAAGGCTATGAAGATTGCTAGACAGAAAATGAATAGCAGCCGAATGCTGCGGGATGAGAAAGCCTACTACCAGCAGTGGTTAGATGAGTTGGAACAAGCCATACAGGAAGAAGAGACTCAGGTTAGCTGAGAAATAGAAAAGGGAGCTGTCCGATGCTTCAGAAATTTAAGCGGTTATTTAGTAAGAAATCCCAAGAATCTCAAGAACGTGAGTCGTTTCTTCCCCGAAATCGCTTTGCGGATCTAGATTTCGAGCGAGTATTGAAGTCAGGAACTCGTTGTTGTGTTGATGAAGATGGGCACTATGTTGAGGATGGTAAAATCACATTATTTGAATTTTCTATAGACTTTGCAGAATTTGAGTTCATAGGTGATTTCAAAATTGAGGAGGAAGATCAGTTTAAGCAACTATTAGCTCGTTTGAATAGTTTTGACAATGCCATTCAGTCCCATTTGGAAAGCGAGTTGCAACAACCTATCCCTCAGTTTGCCAAGAATCTCGGCTATACTCAGAAGAGGTGGGAGAAAACCTTTTACTTCCATCCTTGGATATTAAGTTTTGATGAAAATCCTCCTAATCTTCGCTATGTTGCAGATTATGTCAATGATGAGTTTACGGTTTATTTTGCTAAAAAACATGGCAGATGGCAGGCGTACTGGGATGCAGAGTGCCAAAAGGAAATAGCAGAAGGCTAGTTCGGTCTTTTACAGACTCTAGTTGTTATCATAGGAAAGAGTAAACATCATGGAATTCTTGAATAAAAAGTTCGATTTCACAGGCTGCAAAATTGCTCTATTTTGTGGAGATAAGCTACTGACGATTTTGCGTGATGACAAGGAAAATATCCCTTGGCCCAATATGTGGGAGTTGCCAGGTGGGGGCCGTGAAGGGGATGAAAGTCCTTTCGAGTGTGCGGCACGTGAAGTTTATGAAGAAGTGGGAATTCATTTAAATGAGGATTGCCTGCTCTGGAGCAAGGTCTATCCCAGCATGCTCTTTGAAGGTCGGCAGTCTGTCTTTATGGTTAGTCAGATAAGTCAAGAACAATTCGACAAGATCAACTTTGGAGATGAAGGACAGACTTACAAACTGATGAGCATTGAGGAATTTCTCAATTCTAAACAGGCAGTGCCTCAGCTACAGGCGAGATTGAGGGATTATTTGGAGGAGAGTTTATGATAAGACTTGAACGAGCAGGAACAGAGGATTTAGAAACCATTATTGCCATTCAAAGAGCTAGTTTTAAAGCAGTTTATGACAAATATCAAGATGAATACGATCCTTATCTGGAGGACCGTGAACGAATTAAGTGGAAACTAGTCGAGCGTCCCAATAGCTATTACTACTTTGTGAAAGAAAACGAAGATAAAATCGGATTTCTACGAATTCAGACCAATGACGAGTTAACGAAAGCTTGGGTGGGAACGGCAGCGATTTTGCCCCAGTATCAAGGAAAAGGTTATGGCTCTGAGGGATTGCGCCTGCTAGAAGAGGAATTTTCAACCGTTAGACAATGGGATTTGTGTACGGTGTTACAGGATGCAGGCATGGTTGCTTTTTATGAGAAAAACGGTTACCGTCAAACCCATATCGAGCCTGAAAAAGAAGGTATGGATATGGTCTACATGAAAAAATTGATAGAGAAATAGAAAGGATGGTTCGGTTAAATTTCTAAACTGAACCTGCCCTAAACACGGTGCCAAAAAGATAAACTTCTCTTAGAAACAAGCGTCTTAAGAGAGTTTCCTATTTTGGCTTTGTGTTTTAAGGGCTTGGTATCTTAATGATGGAAACATGGCAAGAATTAAAAGTTACAGTGAAGCGTGAGGGGGAGGAGTTGGTTTCCAACCTTTTGATCGAGTTAGGCGCCCAAGGGGTTGCAATTGAAGATAGCATGGACTATGTGGGAAATGTGGACCGCTTCGGTGAGATTTTCCCAGAAGTCGAGCAACAGGAAGAAATCGTGGTGACTGCCTACTACCCTGACACAGTTGATGTAGCAGTGGTTGAGGCAGATTTGCAGGCTCATTTAGCAGAATTGACAGACTTTATGGATCTAGGAGAAATCAAGATTGGCACGACTGCCTTGGCTGAGGAAGACTGGGCCGACAACTGGAAGAAATACTATGAACCGGCACGCATCACCCATGACCTGACCATCGTACCGTCATGGACGGATTATGAAGCGACTGCTGGCGAGAAAATTATCAAGCTAGATCCAGGGATGGCCTTTGGGACAGGAACTCACCCGACGACCAAGATGAGCCTTTTTGCCTTGGAGCAGGTCCTTCGTGGTGGCGAAACAGTGCTAGATGTGGGGACAGGTTCTGGTGTTCTTTCTATTGCTAGTTCTCTTCTTGGTGCCAAGGAGATTTTTGCCTATGATCTCGACGATGTGGCGGTTCGTGTCGCTCAGGAAAACATTGAGCTCAACCCGGGCATGGAAAACATCCATGTAGCCCCAGGCGATTTGCTTAAGGGTGTGGAGATTGAAGCAGATGTTATCGTGGCTAATATCTTGGCGGATATCCTCATTCATCTGACAGAGGATGCTTATCGTTTGGTTAAGGATGAAGGTTATCTCATCATGAGTGGCATTATCAAGGACAAGTGGGACATGGTGCGTGAGTCGGCTGAGTCAGCAGGATTTTTCCTTGAAACTCACATGATTCAAGGGGAGTGGAATGCCTGTGTCTTCAAGAAGACCAAGGATATTTCTGGTGTGATTGGAGGCTAGCATGCAACAGTATTTTGTAAAAAGTCTTGCCACATCACCAGTCACCATCGAGGACAAGGAAACCAGTAAGCACATGTTTCAGGTGATGCGCTTGAAAGAAGACGATGAAGTGACATTGGTCTTTGATGATGGCATTAAGCGTTTGGCGCGTGTGGTAAATGTAGAGGCTCGTCAGTTTGAGGTAATTGAGGAATTAGCTGACAATGTGGAACTGCCAGTCCAAGTAACCATCGCATCTGGCTTTCCCAAGGGAGACAAGCTGGAGTTCGTCACTCAAAAAGTGACAGAGCTAGGTGCTAGCCAGATCTGGGCCTTCCCTGCTGACTGGTCCGTTGCCAAATGGGATGGCAAAAAATTGGGCAAAAAGGTTGAAAAATTAAAAAAAATCGCCCTTGGAGCAGCCGAGCAAAGCAAGCGTAACTTCGTTCCAAGCATCACCCTTTTTGAGAAAAAGGCAGATTTTCTAGCACAACTGGACCAGTTTGACCGCATCGTGGTGGCCTATGAAGAGTCGGCTAAAGAGGGAGAGGCAGCTGCCCTCATCCAAGCTGTTGCTGGACTGGAAAAAGGAGCAAAACTTCTCTTCATCTTTGGTCCAGAAGGTGGCCTTTCACCTGCGGAAATAGAAAGTTTTGAGGCTAAAGGAGCTGTTCTGGCAGGACTTGGGCCTCGTATTCTTCGAGCAGAAACAGCCCCGCTTTATGCCTTATCAGCCATCAGTGTATTACTAGAATTAGAGAAATAAGAGGAAGAAGATGGAACAAAAACACCGTTCAGAATTTCCTGAAAAGGAACTTTGGGATTTAACAGCCCTATACCAAGACCGTGAGGATTTCTTGCGTGCGATAGAGAAGGCGCGTGAAGACATCAATCAATTTAGCCGTGACTACAAGGGAAATCTTCACACTTTTGAGGATTTCGAGAAGGCCTTTGCAGAATTGGAACAAATATACATTCAGATGAGTCATATTGGCAATTACAGCTTTATGCCTCAGACGACAGACTATGGTAATGAAGATTTTGCCAATATTGCTCAGGCTGGGATGGACTTTGAGACAGATGCCAGCGTAGCTTTGACCTTCTTTGATGATGCCTTGGTAGAAGCAGATGAAGAAGTCTTGGATCGTTTGGGTGAATTGCCACATTTGACGGCCGCCATTCGTCAAGCCAAAATCAAAAAAGCCCACTATCTTGGGGCTGATGTGGAGAAGGCCTTGACCAATCTGGGTGAAGTTTTCTACAGTCCACAGGATATCTATACTAAAATGCGAGCTGGGGACTTTGAAATGGCCAATTTTGAAGCCCATGGAAAAACCTATAAAAACAGTTTTGTGACCTATGAAAACTTCTATCAAAACCACGAGGATGCTGAGGTTCGTGAGAAATCCTTCCGTTCTTTCTCAGAAGGACTTCGTAAGCACCAAAATACAGCTGCGGCAGCCTATCTTGCTCAGGTTAAATCTGAAAAATTGTTGGCAGATATGAAGGGCTACGACTCAGTCTTTGATTATCTTCTGGCTGAACAAGAAGTAGACCGTGCCATGTTTGATCGCCAGATTGACCTCATCATGAAGGACTTTGCGCCAGTCGCTCAGCGATATCTCAAGCATGTTGCCAAGGTCAATGGTCTTGAGAAGATGACCTTTGCGGATTGGAAATTGGACTTGGACAGCGCCCTTAATCCTGAAGTGACCATTGATGATGCCTATGATTTGGTCATGAAGTCGGTAGAACCTTTGGGACAAGAATATTGTCAGGAAGTTGCTCGCTATCAAGAAGAGCGCTGGGTGGACTTTGCTGCCAATAGTGGCAAGGATTCTGGTGGCTATGCAGCTGATCCATACCGTGTACATCCTTATGTTCTCATGAGCTGGACAGGTCGTTTGAGCGATGTTTATACCTTGATTCATGAAATCGGGCATTCTGGTCAATTTATCTTTTCAGACAATCACCAAAGCTATTTTAACGCCCACATGTCGACCTACTATGTTGAAGCACCGTCAACCTTCAATGAATTGCTTTTAAGTGATTACTTGGAGCATCAGTCTGATGATCCGCGTCAAAAACGCTTCGCTCTTGCTCACCGCTTGACAGATACCTACTTCCATAATTTCATCACCCACCTTTTGGAAGCAGCCTTTCAGCGTAAGGTATATACATTGATTGAAGAAGGAGAAACCTTTGGAGCAAGCAAGCTCAACAGCATTATGAAGGAAGTTTTGACAGATTTCTGGGGAGATGCTATTGAAATTGATGACGATGCGGCCTTGACTTGGATGCGCCAAGCTCACTATTACATGGGCTTGTATAGTTACACTTACTCTGCCGGTCTTGTAATTTCAACTGCTGGCTATCTCCATCTGAAACAATCAGAAACTGGAGCTGAAGACTGGCTCAATCTCCTCAAGTCAGGAGGTAGCAAAACACCACTTGAGTCAGCTATGATTATCGGAGCCGATATTTCAACAGACAAACCACTCCGTGATACCATTCAATTCTTGTCAGACACGGTTGACCAAATTATCGCCTATAGTGCCCAGTTGGGAGAGTAAAATCATAAAAGTGCAACAATAGAGCTATATTGTTGAGATTTTAGAATGACATTTATTTCATAAAGTTTGCCGAAGACTTTGTCTTCAGACTCTGCATCATTATAGATCTATCGGTTGGATTTTATATCTTGTCGTGGGCGATTAGACTAGGGAAAATACTTAGAAAAGGACGGAGATGCTAGTGCGTGTCAATAAAAAACTTAGCTTGTTTATCATTGGAATTGCTATGCCGATTTTGTTTATGATTTGGAAATTCAGTCAACCTGTTCTTCCAAAAACTTATCAGGAAGCTGTTCAGTATACTAAAGCAATCAATATGAAAGAAATGCGCTCCAAACTTGCAAATGGCGACGAGTTTGTTGTCTATATTGGAAGAGAATCCTGTCCCTACTGTCAAAAGTTTGTGCCCAATTTGGCTCTAGCGATTCAAAAAAGTCACCAGACGGTCTATTATTTAGATAGTGCTTCGGATGAAAAGGAGGAGATTACAGCCTTTGCAAAAGAAATGGATATCCAAACGGTTCCGAATCTTTCAGTCTATCAAAATGGTAGTAAATCACGCTATTTAGAGCAAGGAAGTTCCGCTAGTCTTGAAGAAATCCTTTCATTTTTAAAGAATGAATAGTTCTGAAGAATTATTATAAATGACAAAAAACGACTCCGAAAATTGGAATCGTAGAGATGAAAAAAGAGGTTAGATTTTTTTCCAACCTCACTTTTTTAATCTTAATGGAATTGCATACCACCATCAACGATAATGGTTTGACCTGTAATGTAGTTTGAATCTGGTCCAGCAAGGAAGCTAACTGCTGCAGCTACATCTTCTGGTTCAGATAGGCGTTTCAATGTAATATCTTTTGCGAATGTTTGCATACCCCACTCGTCGTCTTTTCCTGCATTTTTTCCAACTTCATGAGCGATATCATACATCATTGGTGTTTTAACGATACCTGGAGCATAGGCGTTGACAGTGATACCTGACTCTGCTAAATCACGCGCCAATGTTTGAGTAATACCACGAACAGCGAATTTTGTACCGCCGTAAACAGTCAAGTTTGGATTTCCGACAACACCTGCTTGAGAAGTAGCATTGATGATTTTACCACCGTGACCAAGTGCTTTGAACTGAGCTTGAGCAGCTTGTGCTCCCCAAATCACACCACCGACGTTAATAGCAAATGTGCGAGCGAATTGTTCCTCTGTAATTGTATCCAGAGGTGTAGTAGGAGCGACACCAGCGTTGTTTACAACAACGTTCAAGTCTCCGAAATGATCGACAACTTTTTGGAAAGCTGCAGCAACTTCTGCTTGTTTAGACACATCAGCTACAACAGCAAAAGCTTTATCTGCTGACAATTCAGTAACTGCTTTTTCAGCTGTTTCAGCGTTGTAGTCTAAAACTCCAACCTTAAAACCATCTTGAACCAAGCGTTTTGCGATTGCAAAACCGATCCCTTGACCTGCACCTGTAACGATAGCTACTTTAGACATATGATTCCTCCTCGGTATCCGTGATACCATTCAAACGTTCATAAAAGAACAGCAAAAGGTTTATAAGTGAGTCGTGATAGGTTTCTAAAAGAAGTCCTATCACGTTTTAGTATACACCTTTGTGAAATTTGTGTCAAACAAATACTTGGTTTTTGGAAAAAATTAACCTTCTAGGAGTGAAAAAAATATCTGAGACTAACATATTTATCTCTTATAATGAAGATAGCTAGAAAAGAATGTTGTATAATAGATTTGTATGATTGGAGGTATAGGGATGTATCAAGAATTGAAAAGAAAAGTAGTAGAAGCAAAACCGAGTTATCGTCAAGAAGAAATCCTGTGGTTGCTTGAGCACATAGGGAATCCGAGTCCAGAGATTCGCGATGAATTGGTTTTTACCAGTCTAGCTAGAGGGATTCAAGAAGAGTTATTTACAAAGGAGCAATTTCAGTTGATTGCTGCTGAGATTGTCTCTGATGGTGGACTAGATAAAGAGCTAGATAAGCTAGGAGCTTCAACGCTTGAACGTTCTTTTAGGGCACTTATTTATGCCAATCTCTTATCTGCCGATGGCAATCAACAGTCTCTTTTTTATCAAGTGCTTAAAACTGATATCAGAAATATGTTGCTCGATCAAGGGGTGCATTACCTTGAAAAAGAAGAGGATACGACAGGTTTTTCAAGTCAATATGGTTGGGTGCATGCTTTTGCTCATGGGGCTGATCTTTTGACTGAAGTTGTTTGTCATCCAGACTTTCCTAAAAATAGAGTTCATGAAGTATTTGACATACTTGGCCAACTATTTAAAAGAATTACGATTCGATTTATAGATGATGAGGACTGGCGCTTGGCCAGAGTGCTTTACGAACCTATTTTGCAAGGAAAGGTGGAGCAAGCGACACTGGCTTCTTGGATAAAATCACTTGATTTTCCGATAGAAGAGAGGGAAGATTTTTATAAATTTTCCAATTTCAGATCCTGTCTCTTAGAAGTCTATGTTCAACTCGACCAGAGAAATAGTTTACAAGATGACTTGAAAGAAGCTATTCAATTTTTTCAATATTAGATTTCGATTATTAAATGTGAAAACTTACACAATGTTTCCAAGCACATTTCTTGAAACCCTTTCCTTCTTCTGATAGACTAATACATAGTTTGAAAAAAGGAGATTTAACATGAAAAAATTTGTTGCTGAATTAATCGGTACTTTTATGCTTGTGTTCATCGGAACAGGAGCTGTTGTTTTTGGAAATGGTGTTGAAGGACTTGGACACCTTGGAATTGCTCTTGCTTTTGGTTTGGCAATCGTAGTCGCAGCCTTCTCAATCGGAACTGTTTCAGGTGCTCACTTGAACCCAGCTGTTTCTATCGCTATGTTTGTTAACAAACGTTTGTCATCTTCAGAGCTTGTAAACTACATCCTCGGTCAAGTGGTTGGTGCTTTCCTTGCATCAGGATCTGTATTGTTCCTCTTGGCAAATTCAGGTATGTCAACTGCAAGTCTTGGTGAAAATGCCTTGGCAAACGGTGTAACTGTCTTTGGTGGTTTCTTGTTTGAAACAATCGAAACTTTCTTGTTTGTTTTGGTCATCATGACTGTAACATCAGCAAGCAAAGGTAATGGCGCAATCGCTGGTTTGGTCATTGGTTTGTCATTGACAGCTTTGATTCTAGCTGGCTTGAACATCACTGGACTTTCAGTAAACCCAGCTCGTAGCTTGGCTCCTGCTGTCTTGGTAGGTGGCGCAGCTCTTCAACAAGTTTGGATTTTCATCCTTGCACCAATCGTTGGTGGAGTTCTTGCAGCTCTTGTAGCTAAAAACTTCCTTGGAACTGAAGAATAATTGAAACTCAAAAAGCCTTGCTCCTCATGATGAGGAACAGGGCTTTTTCGTATCTGTTTATACTCAATGAAAATCAAAGAGCAAACTAGCCGCAGGTTGCTTAAAGCACTGCTTTGAGGTTGTAGATGAAACTGACGAAGTCAGCTCAAAACACTGTTTTGAGGTTGTGGATAGAACTGACGAAGTCAGTAACCATACCTACGGCAAGGCGACGTTGACGCGGTTTGAAGAGATTTTCTAAGAGTATTAGCGGTTGTCAATTTTCTCTGGATAAAGGTCGTGTTGGAAGAGGCGTTGTTCTGCCAATCCTTCATACTTGGTTCCAGGTCTACCGTAGTTGTAGTAAGGGTCGATTGAAATACCACCGCGAGGTGTAAATTTCCCCCAAACCTCTAAATAGCGAGGGTCTAGCAAGTTGACCAAGTCTTTCCCGATGGTATTGATACAGTTTTCGTGAAAATCCCCATGATTTCGGTAACTAAAGAGGTAGAGTTTTAGGGATTTTGACTCGACACAGAGCTTGTCAGGAATGTAGGAAATATAAATCGTTGCAAAGTCTGGCTGCGCAGTGATTGGGCACAGTGAGGTAAATTCAGGGCAGTTGAATTTGATGAAATAGTCATTTTCTACATGACGATTGTCAAAGGATTCGAGGACTTCTGGTTGATAGTCAAAGATGTAGGTAGTTTCTTTATTGCCCAGTAGGCTTAAGTTTTTCATTTCTTCTTGTTGTGACATGATTTTTTCTTTCTAATCTTAAACACCACGTTGGTTATCGTAGAGGAGGGTATGGAGTTGGGGAAGGACGCGGACATTGCCCCAGCTATCGTCAGCAGCGACACGTTCCCATAGCTCTTTGAGGCGGTCCAGTTGTTCTTGGACAATATTGCCTGTAGCTTTGGGCTCAGGATTTCCCGCCGATAAGAAGAGGACATCTGGTCGGTAGCGTTCTTGAATGCCTTTGGCAAAGGCTAGGTCTGCATCATCAAAGACAGGGATTTTAAAGGTGACTTTGTCTGGATCTAGTTGAGAAACAATGAAATCCAAGGTCTCAAAGTTGACTTCCATCTTGGAAGAAGGAGGTTTGGGACTCAGAGTCACCTGGTCGATGTCTTTTAACCAATGTTGCCAGCGGGAGCCTTGGGTTTCAACAGCCAGAGTAACACCACGTTGCTTGAGCTTGGTGACTAACTCGGCCATGTTGGCAGCTAGGATGGCAGGATTTCCTCCAGACAGGGTTACATAGTCGTAGCTTCCTAGTTTGTCTAACTCAGCGATCACTTCATCAGCTGTCATGCGAGTAGGTTTCTCAGAACCATCCCAAGTAAAGGCAGAGTCACACCAGTCGCAGTGGTAGTCGCAACCAGCAGTGCGGACAAACATGGTTTTCTGGCCGATAGCACGACCTTCACCTTGAAATGTTGGGCCAAAAATTTCTAGAACTGGTAATTTAAGTACACGTTCCCTAGTCATCTAACCACTCCCGTCTAAACTCCGCAAAGGCAGTCGGAGTTTCATAGAGGCGAATGTATTCTAGGCGAAGACCACGCTCATCTGGCAACTCTTGGCTCATGGTCTGGAAAATCCAGTAAACCATATTTTCAGCGGTTGTATTCATGTAGGGCAGGGTTTCATTGAGATAGCGATGATCCAAGTGGGGTTCTAAGTAGTCCTTGTAGATTTGTTTGATATCCCCAAAATCGTAGGTCATGCCACGTTCATCTAAAAATCCACTGACAGCGATTTGCAGATGATAGGTATGGCCGTGCAGGGATTTGCATTTTCCCTCATAGTGAAAGAGGTGGTGGGCAGCATCAAAGGTAAATTCTTTTGAGACTAAGGTTCTGTGAGGATTGTAGACAAGGGATTCCCCAGTTTCTTGTTTGATTTCTTTGGGGGCAAAAAACATCAGGCCTCTCCTTTCTGCGAGAGATAAACCTCTAAACCATGTTGGCGTAGATGGCAGGCAGGACAGTCCCCACAACCAGTACCGATAATGCCATTATAGCAGGTCAAGGTCTTTTCACGAACATAGTCAAAGGCACCGAGTTGGTCGGCTAATTCCCAAGTTGCAGCCTTGTCTAGCCACATGAGAGGCGTTTGAATCACAAAGTCGTAATCCATAGCAAGGTTGAGGGTCACATTGAGCGATTTGATAAAGACATCACGACAGTCAGGATAGCCTGAGAAGTCTGTTTCGCACACTCCTGTCACGATATCCGTAATTCCACGCTGCTTGGCAAGGACTGCAGCAAAGGACAGAAAGAGATGATTGCGACCATCGACGAAGGTATTAGGCACCTCTCCTTCTTTTTGCTCAATTTCTAGATCGGAAGTCAAGGCATTTTCAGTAATTTGTCCTAGCAGAGACATATCTAGGATATGATGACGAATTCCTTGTTCCTCAGCGATTTCTTTGGCGACTTGAATTTCGAGATGGTGGCGTTGGCAATAGGCAAAGGTAACGGCTTCGACCTTTTCATAGTGTTGCTTGGCCCAAAAAAGGCAGGTTGTTGAATCTTGACCGCCACTAAAGACGACCAAGGCTGATTGACGTTTCATAGTACTCCTTCCAAAATGGGAAATGTTCAGAGCACGCAAAAAGCTCCCTAGAGGGAGCTAAAAAATACCAAGTATAGGTTTTTTTTAGCGATGGCATGTCCCAAACATCGTGATATTCTAGTTACAGTTTAGCATATTTTTTGAAAAATGGCAAAGGGCAAGAAAAAAGAGACCAAATGAATGCACTTGGTCTCTCCTTTGATTAGCTTAATTCAGCAACGATAGCTTTGATTTGTTCTGCAGTGTGAACACCAGCAACTTGTTTCACCACTTGTCCATCTTTTTTGAAAAGAAGAGTAGGGATAGACATGATACCGAATGAACGAGCTGTATTTGGATTTTCATCAACGTCCATTTTAACGATTTTCAAGACATCTTCTGAAAGTTCTTCAGACAATTTGTCCAAGATTGGACCTTGCATACGACATGGGCCACACCAAGTTGCCCAGAAGTCTACCAAGACCAATCCGTCTTTAGTTTCTTGTTCGAATGTTGCGTCTGTAATTGCTTTTGCCATAGTATTTCTCCTTTTTAGTTATATTGGCTTAAATCTTGTTTCATGAGATAGAAGAAAACATCTCCGTAAGTCCCATGGTAGTCCAAATCATGTCCCTTGTAGGTTACTTTTTGGACGGGGTAGTAGTCTGCGACACCAATTAGGCAGGCCTGTTGAGAACGTTCAAATTCTTCGTATGACTCGAAGGTCATGGTTCTCTCTTGCTTGCTGGCGTCAAGATAGGTGATTTCAATCATAGGATTCTCCTTTGCTAAATCATGTTTTCATTTTACTCCTTGAAAAAAGGAATGTCAAGAAAAATGATTGCGCACGCAAGTTTTTTAAAAAATATGTTAGGCCAACCAGTTTGATTTTGTTGCTAAGCTTTCTTCAACAGCTGTTTGTAAATAAGCCAAGGTAGTCTGTCCTTCGCTTGTCAGGCAGATAAAACTAGCTCGCTTGTCCTGGTCGCAGCATCTCCGACTAAGTAAACCGCAGTTTTTTGCTTCTAAGCGAGCCACCATCCGTGAAACAGCACTAGGACTCAGGTGGAGTTTGTCTGGCAAGTCGATTTGTCGTAGGGATTTGCCTTCAGCCTGATTTAGAAAGTGCAAGAGGTAAAATTCCTTGAGTGTCAAGGTTTGTTCACTCTGCTCAGCGATGGTCTCTTCTAAAATAGCTTCTAGCTCTACTTGCCTACGGTTGAAGTCAAACCATTTTTCTAAGTAAGTCATGTCCATCTCCTTTCCCTCTATAATAGTGTAATCATACTAGTGCATCTATGATGCTTGCGCACGCAATTAGTATACACCTTTTTGGCTTAGATAGCAAGAAGGATGTTTCTTATATATTTCCTTGAAATTTTCTGAAAAAAGAGTAAACTGGTATGCAGAAAGTCTATTTGTGGAGTTTACAATGAAGTTATATGTTCAGTTAATGATTCTCTTTGTGATTTCTTTAATCGGTGAAGGAATCTCCAGTTTTTTTCATTTGCCCATACCAGGAAGTATCATCGGCTTGATTATTCTGTTTCTTGCCTTGCAGTTCAAGTGGCTGCGTATCCGCCATGTCAATATGGTGGGGAACTTTTTGCTGGCCAACATGACCATCCTCTTTCTACCTCCTGCGGTTGGAATTATGGAAAAGTTTGATGTGATTGCTCCCTATCTCCTACCTATTGTCTTGATTGTCTTTTTTGCAGCGGTGATTAATATTATCCTGATTGCGCTTGTGGTTCAATTTATCAAAAAACGCTATGAAGGTGACTACGAAGAAAGAGGTGCTAAATGAGCGAATTTGTATCCAATCCCCTATTTGGGATTGCTTTATCAATCTTAGCCTATCTTGGGGGAATGATGATTTTCAGACGCTATCCTCATCCCTTAACGACTCCCTTGTTGCTGTCAGCTATTTTTATAATTATCTTTCTAAAGGTAACTGGCATTTCCTACCAAGATTACTACCAAGGTGGGGTTTATCTTAATAACTTGATTGTTCCTTCAACAGTGGCTCTAGGAATTCCCCTTTATAAGAGTTTCCACTTGATGAAACATCATGTCAGAAGTATTTTGCTGGGGAGCTTCCTAGCTGTCATCGTCAATACCACTTTTACCGCTCTAGTTGCAAAAATCTTTGGTATGGACTTTTTCCTAGCCATTTCCCTCTTTCCTAAGTCAGTAACGACCGCTATGGCAGTAGGGATTACAGAAAAGTTGCAAGGCTTGACTACTGTGACCCTAGTAGTTGTAGTAGCGACTGGTATTTTGACCAGCGTTATCGGACCAACGCTTTTGAAATGGCTCAAGATAGACGATCCAGTGGCTGTTGGACTAGCACTGGGAGGAACAGGACACGCGGTTGGAACTGGAACGGCCTTCCGCTATGGACCAGTCGCAGGTGCCATGGGAGGACTAGCCATCGGTGTTACAGGTGTTCTCTATGTATTTGTCAGTCCTATTGTAGCTAATTTGATTTTAAGTTAACGCAAAAACCCAGCTCTAGTAGCTGGGCATTTTATTTGAAAAAAACAGTAAAAAAAGCGCAAAAAATCGACCTTCAGGAATTCCTCCTTCTCAAATTCTCTCTTTTGTCATGAGTTGTGTGATCATCCTTCGATATCAAGAAATGCAAATCTTCTGAACTATAATGCCAAGCAATAAGACTTGCCAACAGATCCACCCTATGTGAAATTTATCTAAGCTTGGTTCCGAATGCTTGTGCTTGCTCCTTATAGAGATTACAGTAAATATGGTGGAAATTTAGACCATTTAATGTAGCTTAGAGAGTCCGATTTGTCATCAAAACAACATCTTTTTCTTAGTTCATGTCATGGATTTGTAATGAAAATGTACTTTCTTTGTAAAAATCAAAATGCTATAATTCTCTAAACAATTTTCCTTGCACAGGGAGGTTATTATGAAAAAATATAGATTGTTTAAGAATCCTTTCTTGGCGCGTCTGCTTGGATTGCTGATGGTATTTCTCTTCCTATCAGCATTCACCGCACCTGAAAAACCAGACTATGGTATCTACGATCCAAATCATTATTTGACAGAGGACACTATCACACAAATTCGTGATTTGAATGAAGCCAATAGTAAAAAGGCAGAAAAGCTTCAAGTGGGTGTCTATATCGTAGATAGTCTTGAAGGAGAAAGCATTGAAACGGTCGCTAATGAGACGGCTAGAGCCTGGAAGGTAGGTTATTCAGGAGATAATTTTGGAAGTTTGATTGTGGTAGCTGTTCAAGATCGTAAATCAAGAATTGAAACCAGTAATAATACCGCAATTAGAATAACGGACTATCAAACCAAGCAATTGTTGGCAGCCAGTCGTACAGATTTTAAAAATGGGGACTATAGTAAGGGAATTCTAGCGATTGCCAAAGGTTTGGATAATCAGTTTTATAAGGGAGCTGGAACCTTTTCATCTGATGATACGTCATTTGCAGATGCTTCTGCAAAAATCAGACGTTACTCCGATAGCATCAGTGGAAAAAAATCTAATCGAGAAAGAAGCGATTCATCAAGTCGCCGACAAAAAAATGACCCCATAAAAGATTTCTTTATGTTCCTGACGGTAATATATTTCATTGGAGTCATTATTGCCATTATCAGAGGTAGAGGTGGCGGAGGAGGAGACTCCTCTGACGGCGGCTGGTGGTTTAGTGACTCATCCGATTCGGGTTCATCTTGGTCCGACTCAGGCTCAGATTCTTCTAGTAGCTGGGACGGCGGAGGCTTTGATGGTGGAGGTTCATCCGATGATTGGTAATTCTTTCTCTTTAGTGTTGAATTTAAAGAAATGAGTAGGTTTAGATATGAAAAATAAAGGAATCATTTATGTATTGAGCATTTTACTAGCAATTATCTTGCTGGGAGGTTGCTCGGTCGTAGGTACTTATAACGGTCTTGTCTCCGAACAGACCAAGGTAGAACAAGCTCAAGCAAATGTAGCGACAGCCCTTCAACGTCGTTCAGACTTGATTGGAAATCTGGTAGAGTCTGTAAAGGGACAAATGAACCATGAGACAGAGGTCTTTACCCAGATTGCAGAAGCACGTGCAAAAATTGGGAATGGCTCTGTTACTTCAAAGGAAAACCAAGAGGCTCAAGGTGAGTTGAGTTCAGCTATTTCACGCCTGCTTGTGTTGACGGAGAACTATCCTGAACTTAAGAGCAATCAAAATGTGGAACAACTCATGACGGAGTTGGCTGGAAGTGAAAATCGTATTTTTGTAGCCCGCAAGGATTACAACCAGGCAGCAACTGACTACAATCAAAAATTAAGAAGCTTCCCAACTGTTCTCTTTGCTAATATGATGAACTTTAAAGAAGCAGAAATCTTCAAAGAAAGCGAAGAAGCCAAGACAGTTCCAAAGGTTGATTTTAGTACTTCTACATCAAAACAGTAGACTGGTTGTTTATTTCTAAGACTTGCAAGATCTGGAAACTACTTTCCAGGTCTTTTTGCTATAATAAAAATAGGAAACAATTCTGGAGGTGAGGAGATGGAGAAGTTATTACAATTATTGGTTTTATTGCCCTATTTTTACTTTTTTAGTTGGCAAAGGAAGGTACAACCAGGAAGTAAGCACTTTTCATTCCTTTACTATTTTTACTGGATTTATTTACCTCTCATGGCCTTGTTTAGTCTAGCTTTTACTCTTTTTTCGCTAATCTTATTTAATTTTATTTTACTAGAGCCCAAGGATCTAGCTAGGTGGTTGATATGGATAGTTTTAGTCCTTTTGTCCTTACTCAATGACTGGATAGTTTATACTGGTCTAAAATTTATGAAAAAACTGAAGTTGGAAAAGAAGAAGGCTAATCTTCCTTGAGAGAACTGAGGAAATTCTTGTCTAATAACTGAAGATGATTCGTTTCTCAATGCTAAGTTAAGTAGAAGTTCAAATTAGGAGAAAATGAAGCTAAGAGTAGGAATTTTAAAGGGAACTAATCTTGATGATTAGCCCTTTTTTGCCCTAAGGGAAAACGGAATATTTCTTGAAAAAATTGGGCAAATATGCTACAATAAAAAGAACATTCTAAAATATTCAGAATTTAAAGTAAGGAAAAAAATGGCAAATTTACTAAAAACAATCATCGAAAATGATAAAGGCGAACTCCGTCGCTTGGAAAAGATGGCGGACAAAGTCTTAAGATATGAAGATGAAATGGCTGCGTTAACAGACGAGCAATTGCAAGCAAAAACAGAAGAATTCAAACAACGCTATCAAAATGGTGAGACTCTTGACCAACTTTTGTATGAGGCGTTTGCTGTTGTACGCGAGGGAGCTAAGCGTGTTCTTGGTCTCTTCCCTTATAAGGTTCAGGTTATGGGAGGGATCGTTCTTCACCATGGTGACGTACCTGAGATGCGTACAGGTGAGGGTAAAACCTTGACAGCGACTATGCCTGTATACCTCAATGCTCTTTCAGGTAAAGGGGTTCACGTAGTTACGGTCAATGAATACCTATCAGAACGTGACGCGACTGAGATGGGTGAGTTGTACTCATGGCTCGGCTTGTCAGTTGGGATCAACTTGGCAGCCAAATCTCCAATGGAGAAAAAAGAAGCTTATGAGTGTGATATCACTTATTCAACAAACTCAGAGATTGGTTTCGATTATCTTCGTGATAATATGGTCGTTCGTGCTGAAAATATGGTTCAACGTCCACTCAACTACGCCTTGGTCGATGAGGTTGACTCAATCTTGATCGACGAAGCTCGTACTCCTTTGATCGTTTCAGGAGCCAATGCAGTTGAAACCAGCCAACTCTACCATATGGCTGACCATTTTGTGAAGTCTTTGGATAAGGATGACTATATCATTGATATTCAGTCTAAGACAATTGGTCTATCTGATTCTGGTATTGACAAGGCTGAAAGCTATTTCAAACTAGAAAATCTCTACGATATCGAAAACGTAGCCTTGACTCACTTTATCGACAATGCCCTTCGTGCTAATTACATCATGATTCTTGATATTGACTATGTGGTCAGCGAAGAGCAGGAAATCTTGATTGTCGACCAATTTACCGGTCGTACAATGGAAGGTCGTCGTTATTCTGATGGATTGCACCAAGCTATTGAAGCAAAAGAAGGTGTGCCAATCCAGGATGAAACCAAGACATCTGCCTCAATCACTTACCAAAACCTCTTCCGTATGTATAAGAAATTGTCTGGTATGACGGGTACAGGTAAGACTGAGGAAGAAGAATTCCGTGAAATTTACAACATTCGTGTTATTCCGATTCCAACAAACCGTCCTGTTCAACGTATCGACCATCCAGACTTACTTTTTGCTAGTCTTGAAGCTAAATTTAAGGCTGTTGTTGAAGATGTAAAAGCTCGCTACCAAAAAGGTCAACCTGTCTTGGTTGGTACGGTTGCCGTTGAAACCAGTGATTATATTTCTAAAAAATTGGTAGCTGCAGGTGTTCCTCACGAAGTATTGAATGCCAAGAACCACTACAAAGAAGCTCAAATCATCATGAACGCTGGTCAGCGTGGTGCAGTTACAATCGCGACCAACATGGCCGGTCGTGGTACTGATATTAAGCTTGGTGAAGGTGTTCGTGAACTTGGCGGACTTTGTGTCATTGGTACAGAACGCCATGAAAGTCGTCGTATTGATAACCAGCTTCGTGGACGTTCAGGACGTCAAGGAGATCCAGGGGAGTCACAATTCTACCTTTCTCTTGAAGATGATTTGATGAAACGTTTCGGTTCAGAGCGCTTGAAGGGTGTCTTTGAACGTCTCAATATGTCAGACGAAGCGATCAAATCTCGTATGTTGACACGTCAGGTTGAGGCAGCACAAAAACGTGTTGAAGGAAACAACTACGACACCCGTAAACAAGTCCTTCAATACGATGATGTCATGCGTGAGCAACGTGAGATTATTTACTCACAACGTTACGATGTCATCACTGCTGATCGCGACTTGGCTCCTGAGATTCATGCAATGATTAAACGCACCATTAATCGTGTTGTTGATAATCATGCGCGTGCTAAACAGGATGAAAAACTAGAAGCTATCTTGAATTTTGCAAGATACAACTTGCTTCCAGAAGATTCAATTTCACTTTCAGACCTAGAAGGTTTGTCAGACCAAGCGATCAAAGATGAACTTTACCAACGTGCCTTGAAAGTCTACGATAGCCAAGTTGCTAAGCTTCGTGATGAGGAAGCTGTTAAAGAATTCCAAAAAGTCTTGATTCTACGTGTTGTAGACAACAAGTGGACAGACCATATCGATGCTCTTGATCAGTTGCGTAATGCTGTTGGTCTCCGTGGTTATGCTCAGAATAACCCAGTCGTTGAGTATCAAGCAGAAGGTTTCCGTATGTTTAATGATATGATTGGTTCCATTGAGTTTGATGTGACTCGTTTGATGATGAAAGCACAAATTCATGAACAAGAGCGTCCACAAGCAGAGCGTCATATCAGTACGACAGCTACTCGTAATATTGCTGCACAACAGACTGAGCTTCCTGCAGATTTGGATCTTAGCCAAGTTAAGCGTAACGACTTGTGCCCATGTGGTTCTGGTAAGAAATTTAAAAACTGTCACGGTAAACGACATTAAGAATGACTAATTTTCAGGCGGATGCCTAGTGAAAAGTGAATTTTCGCTTGGCGTCCGTTTGCTTTATAAGGAGGATGAACCATGGTATTTACAGCCAAAAGCCCTAAAATTAATATTGAAGAAGTTCGCAGTTTGTCTAAATTAGAAGGACAAGCACTTGCCAATAAACAACAACGCGATCAAGAACTTGAAGCGATTATTCGTGGTGAAGATCAACGCATTTTGTTAGTGATTGGTCCGTGTTCGTCTGACAATGAAGAAGCAGTTCTTGAGTATGCCAAGCGTTTGGCAAAACTGCAAGAAGAAGTAAAAGACCGCGTCTTTATGGTGATGCGTGTCTACACTGCTAAACCACGTACTAATGGTGATGGCTATAAGGGCTTGATTCACCAACCAAATGCCAAAGAAGCACCTAGTCTCATCAATGGGATCAAGGCGGTTCGTCACCTGCATTACCGTGTTATTTCTGAAACAGGAATGACGACCGCGGATGAAATGTTGTACCCAGAAAACCTTCCTTTGGTAGATGACTTGATTTCTTATATGGCAGTTGGAGCTCGCTCGGTTGAAGACCAACAACACCGTTTTGTAGCTAGTGGAGCAGATTTTGCGACAGGTTTTAAAAATCCAACGTCTGGAAATCTCAATGTCATGTTCAACGGTATTTATGCGGCTCAAAACAAACAAAGTTTCCTTTTCCTAGGGAAAGAAGTTGAAACGACTGGAAATCCTCTATCGCATGCTATTCTCCGTGGTGCCCTCAATGAATACGGGAAAAATATTCCTAACTACTACTATGATAATTTGATGGATACCATTGCCCAGTATGAAAAGATGGGCCTTGAAAATCCATTTATCATCATTGATACCAACCATGATAACTCAGGCAAGCAGTATATGGATCAGATTCGTATTGTACGTCAGACCTTGATTAACCGCGACTGGAATGAAAAGATTAAAAAATATGTCCGTGGTTTCATGATTGAGTCTTATCTAGAAGATGGTCGTCAAAATGAACCAGAGGTCTTTGGGAAATCTATCACCGATCCATGTCTAGGATGGGAAAATACTGAGTCTCTTGTTCGCGAAATCTACCAAAGACTAGGAGAATAGTATGGCATTTATTGAAAAAGGTCAAGAAATCGATATTGAAGCGATTAAGGCGGAAACACAGCTGTCTGCAGAAGCCTTGCAACATAAGGAAAGCCGAGACCAAGAACTAGCTGATATTCTATCTGGTAAGGATGATCGTATCCTTTTAGTCATTGGTCCTTGTTCATCTGATAATGAAGAAGCAGTGCTTGAATATGCTCGCCGTTTAGCAGACTTGCAGAAGAAAGTTGCGGATAAGATTTTCATGGTCATGCGTGTTTACACAGCCAAGCCACGTACCAATGGAGATGGCTACAAGGGGTTGGTTCATCAGCCAGATACTTCTAAAGCACCAAGTTTGATTAATGGTTTGCAGGCTGTTCGTCAGCTTCATTATCGTGTTATTACAGAAACTGGATTGACTACAGCAGATGAAATGCTTTATCCATCCAATCTAGTCTTGGTTGACGACTTGGTGAGCTACCATGCCGTGGGTGCACGCTCAGTAGAAGACCAGGAACACCGTTTTGTAGCTTCAGGGATTGATGCACCAGTGGGTATGAAAAATCCAACCTCTGGAAATCTGTCTGTTATGTTTAATGCCATCTATGCTGCACAAAACAAGCAAACATTTCTTTACCATGGACAAGAAGTTGAAACTTCAGGGAATCCCCTAGCTCACGTTATCCTTCGTGGAGCTATGAATGAATATGGGAAAAATGAACCAAACTTCTACTATGAAACTCTCTTGGATGCTATCGAACGTTACGAGTCTATGGGTCTTGAAAATCCCTTTATCATGATTGATACCAACCATGATAATTCAGGGAAGCAATATATGGAGCAAATTCGAATTGTTCGTCAAGCTCTGCTCAATCGTGACTGGAATGAAAAGATTAAGAAAACAGTTCGAGGTTTCATGATTGAATCCTACTTGGCAGATGGTCGCCAAAATCAACCAGAAATCTTTGGTTGCTCTATTACAGACCCATGTCTAGGATGGGAAAATACAGTAGCCCTGGTAGAAGAAATCTATTCTACCTTAACAAAATAAGTGAAAAGGATGGAGTTGGGGGTGTCTCAACTCCTTTTGACGAAAATGATAGTTGGACACGGAATTGATATTGAAGCATTAGCTTCTATACAAAATGCAGTTGAAAAAAGAGAAGGATTTGCACGGCGTGTCTTGACCGACAAGGAAATGGAGCGTTTTGCCAGTCTCAAAGGTCGTAGACAAATCGAGTATTTGGCTGGGCGTTGGTCAGCTAAAGAAGCCTTTTCAAAGGCTATGGAAACGGGAATTGGGAAATTAGGTTTTCAGGATTTGGAAGTTTTGAACAATGAAAGAGGAGCCCCCTACTTCAGTAAATCCCCGTTTTCAGGGAAAGTGTGGCTATCGATCAGCCATACAGATCAGTTTGTGACAGCTAGTGTTATTTTGGAGGAAGATTATGAAAACTAGTCCACATAGACCAACCAAGGCCCTCATCGATCTGGGTGCTATCCGCTACAATATCCAACAAATGGGTGCGCATATTCCCAAAGATACTCTTAAATGGGCGGTTGTGAAAGCCAATGCTTACGGACACGGAGCGGTAGCTGTTGCAACAGCTATTCAGGATGATGTTGACGGCTTTTGCGTTTCGAATATCGATGAAGCCCTCGAGCTTCGTCAGGCAGGAATTTCTAAGAAAATTCTCATTTTGGGAGTATCTGAGGTTGAATCTCTTTCATTGGCTAAGGACTTTGATATTACCTTGACAGTGGCAGGATTGGAATGGATTGAGAATCTCCTTGCAACTGAGTCAGATTTATCAGGTTTAACCGTTCACCTTAAAATTGATTCAGGTATGGGACGAATTGGTTTTAGAAGTGCAAGCGAGGCGGCACAAGCCCAAGCTTTACTCAAGGAACATGGAGCAAATGTTGAGGGAATCTTTACGCACTTTGCAACTGCTGATGAAGAGTCGGATAGTTACTTTAAACAACAGTTAGAGTGTTTCAAGGGAATACTTGCAGGCTTGCAAGATGTCCCAGAACTAGTCCATGCTAGTAACTCCGCAACGACTCTATGGCATGCAGAAACGATTTTCAATGCGGTTCGCATGGGAGATTCTATGTATGGGCTCAATCCAAGCGGACAAGTTTTAGAATTGCCTTATGAACTAAAACCAGCCTTGACCTTAGAAACAGCCATCGTTCATGTCAAAACAGTAGATGCTGGGGCTTGTATGGGCTACGGAGCGACCTATCAGGCAGACAGTGAACAAGTCATTGCAACGGTACCGATAGGTTATGCTGATGGTTGGACACGAGATATGCAGAATTTCTCAGTTCTGGTGGATGGACAATTGTGCCCTATCGTAGGGCGGGTATCCATGGACCAAATCACGGTTCGTTTACCTAAGCTGTATCCATTAGGTACCAAGGTAACCTTGATTGGCTCAAACGGTGACAAGGAGATTACTGCAACAGATGTTGCGGTTTACCGTGGAACGATCAATTATGAGGTAGTTTGCCTCCTCAGTGATCGAATTCCGAGAGAATATCATTAAGAAACAGAAGGAAAGGAGAAGAGCATGAATTTACATCAACCCTTGCATGTCTTGCCTGGCGTGGGACCAAAGTCAGCAGAGAAATATGCCAAACTAGGAATCGAAAACCTGCAAGATCTCTTGCTCTACTTTCCTTTCCGTTATGAAGATTTCAAGACCAAGCAGGTGCTGGAGCTGGAAGATGGGGAAAAGGCGGTACTGTCTGGTCAAGTAGTGACTCCTGCTAGTGTCCAGTACTATGGTTTTAAACGCAATCGCTTGCGTTTTAGCCTCAAGCAGGGAGAAGTCGTTTTTGCGGTGAATTTCTTTAATCAGCCCTATCTAGCTGATAAGATAGAGTTGGGAGCAACTCTTGCCGTCTTTGGAAAATGGGACCGTGCCAAGGCTAGCCTGACAGGGATGAAGGTCCTAGCTCAGGTGGAAGATGACCTCCAACCTGTCTATCGTCTGGCTCAGGGAATCAGTCAGGCCAGTCTAGTCAAGGTTATCAAGACGGCCTTTGATCAGGGGTTGGACCTCTTGATTGAGGAAAATCTTCCCCAGTCTTTGCTGGACAAATACAAACTCATGTCTCGTTGTCAGGCAGTCCGTGCTATGCATTTTCCTAAGGATTTGGCAGAATACAAGCAGGCCCTTCGCCGTATCAAGTTTGAGGAACTCTTTTATTTCCAAATGCAATTACAGACCCTCAAGTCTGAGAATAAGATTCACGGAAGTGGTCTGGTCCTGAATTGGTCCCAGGAAAAACTAACTGCGGTTAAAGAAAATTTGCCTTTTGCTTTGACCCAAGCACAAGAAAAGAGCCTGCAAGAAATCCTGACCGATATGAAGTCGGACCATCACATGAATCGACTCTTGCAAGGGGATGTTGGTAGTGGGAAAACAGTGGTGGCAGGTCTAGCGATGTACGCAGCCGTTACGGCTGGTTATCAGGCTGCCCTCATGGTTCCAACAGAGATTCTTGCAGAGCAACATTTTGAAAGTCTAGAAAGTCTCTTTCCTGATTTGAAACTGGCTCTCTTAACAGGTTCATTAAAAGCTGCAGAAAAACGCACGGTTTTGGAAACTATTGCCAAGGGCGAGGTCGATGTGATTATCGGAACTCATGCTCTGATTCAAGATGGGGTAGACTATGCTAAACTCGGTTTGATTATCATCGACGAGCAACACCGTTTTGGTGTGGGACAAAGGCGTATTTTACGTGAAAAAGGAGAAAATCCAGATGTCCTTATGATGACGGCAACACCGATTCCACGAACCTTAGCCATCACCGCCTTTGGAGATATGGATGTTTCCATTATTGACCAGATGCCTGCTGGGCGCAAACCAATCGTAACTCGCTGGATCAAGCATGAGCAATTACCACAGGTCCTGACTTGGTTGGAAGGAGAAATTCAAAAAGGTTCTCAAGCCTATGTTATTTCGCCCTTGATTGAAGAATCTGAAGCTCTAGATCTTAAAAATGCTATTGCTTTATCGGAAGAATTGACGGCTCATTTTGCAGGAAAAGCAAAAGTTGCTCTCTTACACGGGAAGATGAAGAGTGATGAAAAAGACCAGATTATGCAGGAGTTCAAAGATAGAAAGACTGATATTCTGGTTTCGACAACGGTTATAGAAGTTGGGGTCAATGTGCCAAATGCGACAGTCATGATTATCATGGATGCTGACCGTTTCGGACTTAGTCAGCTTCATCAGCTCAGAGGTCGTGTCGGTCGTGGGGAGAAGCAGTCCTATGCAGTTCTTGTGGCCAATCCCAAGACTGACTCTGGTAAAGACCGCATGCGTATCATGACAGAAACGACCAATGGATTTGTCCTTGCAGAAGAAGATTTAAAAATGCGTGGTTCGGGTGAGATTTTTGGAACCAGACAGTCAGGTCTACCAGAGTTTCAAGTGGCTGATATTATCGAGGACTTCCCAATACTTGAGGAAGCACGTAAGGTGGCTAGCTATATCAGCTCACTGCCTAACTGGCAGGAGGATCCAGAGTGGCATGTGATTGCCCTGAATCTAGAGAAGAAAGAACATTTAGATTAATACTCTTCAAAAATCTCTTCAAACCACGTCAACGTCGCCTTGCCGTATATGTAGGATACTGACTACGTCAGTTCCATCTACAACCTCAAAACAGTGTTTTGAGCTAACTTCGTCAGTTCTATCCACAACCTCAAAACGGTGTTTTGAGCAACCTGCGGCTAGCTTCCTAGTTTGCTCTTTGATTTTCATTGAGTATAAGCTTTCTCTAAGAAAATCTTAAGCTTGCTTTTAGGGTTATTGCCTATACTAGAGTCATCAAAAAGAAACGAGGACTCTCACATGACAATGACGATTAAAGTAAATTATCAAAAAACGTTTCAACAGGAACAAACACCTTCTCCTAAATACTAAGTAAAAGAGCGGTAACGCTCTTTTTGTGTGGGAATTCTCAGGTAAGGGATTTAGAAAAATGCTTATATTAATTTTATTTACTGAATGCATAAACTTAAACATCACTTCAAACAAGGTCTTAGTCTATCTGGTAAGCTGAAAGCGGTGCTTTGAGAAAGCTGTGGCTAGCTTTCTAGTTTTCTCTTTCGTTTTATTGAGTCACAAGTTACTTTTAGTTTTTTCTAAGGAAAATATAAGCTATGTTTTAGGAAGGGATTTTATACTAGGTTTATCAAAAAGAAACGAGGACTCTCACATGACAATGACGATTAAAGTGAATTATCAAAAAACCTTTCAAGAAGTAGTAGAAGCAGACAAGCTTGCTACAAAATAGTAGTTATTAAGGGCGATAGAGCCCTTTTTAAATACTTGCTTTAGGCGAAATATGATAGATTTTTAGCATGTGGGATCAGTAGAATTAGGCTATACCAATTTTTGTTCTTGACAAGTGAAAGAAACAAGTATATACTGTTTCTGCTGATTCTGAAAAGCGAGAATTAGACTATACCAATTTTAAGGGGAAAGCACAGCTAGCCTGTGTCGTATATACTATGTGTGGAATTGTTGGTGTTGTTGGAAACACAAATGCAACTGATATTTTGATTCAAGGGCTTGAAAAGCTCGAATACCGTGGTTATGATTCTGCGGGGATTTTTGTCCTAGGTAGTGCTGAAAACCATTTAGTGAAGGCGGTTGGTCGTATCGCAGAATTATCTGCTAAAACTGCTGGTGTTGAGGGAACAACTGGTATCGGACATACTCGTTGGGCGACTCACGGGAAACCAACAGAAGACAATGCTCACCCCCACCGCTCTGAGACAGGACGTTTTGTCTTGGTGCACAACGGGGTGATTGAAAACTACCTTGAAATCAAGGAAGACTACCTTGCAGGTCACCACTTCAAGGGACAAACAGATACTGAAATCGCCGTTCACTTGATTGGTAAATTTGCGGAAGAAGACGGATTGTCAGTGCTGGAAGCCTTCAAAAAAGCTCTTCACATCATCCGTGGTTCTTATGCCTTTGCCTTGATCGACTCTGAAAATCCAGATGTTATCTACGTGGCCAAGAACAAATCACCACTCTTGATTGGTCTTGGTGAAGGTTACAACATGGTCTGCTCAGATGCTATGGCTATGATTCGTGAAACTAATCAATATATGGAAATCCATGACCAAGAGTTGGTAATTGTGAAAGCTGATAGCGTTGAAGTGCAGGACTATGATGGTAACAGCCGTGAGCGTGCTAGTTATACTGCCGAGCTTGACTTATCTGATATCGGTAAGGGAACCTATCCTTACTACATGCTCAAAGAAATTGATGAGCAACCAACAGTGATGCGTAAGTTGATCCAAGCTTACACAGATGAAGCTGGTCAAGTTGTCGTAGATCCAGCTATCATCAAGGCTGTTCAAGACGCAGACCGCATCTACATTCTCGCAGCTGGGACTTCTTACCATGCAGGATTTGCTTCTAAGAAGATGTTGGAAGAATTGACAGATACGCCGGTTGAACTTGGTATCTCCTCTGAGTGGGGGTATGGTATGCCGCTTCTCAGCAAGAAACCACTCTTCATCTTTATCAGCCAATCTGGTGAAACAGCTGATAGCCGTCAGGTTTTGGTTAAGGCCAATGAAATGGGAATTCCAAGCTTAACAGTGACAAACGTTCCAGGTTCAACTCTGTCACGTGAAGCCAACCATACTATGTTGCTTCATGCAGGTCCTGAAATTGCCGTAGCGTCAACTAAGGCTTATACAGCCCAAATAGCAGCCCTTGCCTTCCTTGCAAAAGCGGTTGGTGAAGCAAATGGCAATGAAAAAGCCAAAGCCTTTGACTTGGTTCATGAATTGTCTATCGTGGCTCAGTCTATCGAATCAACTCTCTCAGAAAAAGAATTGATTGATAGCAAGGTTCGTGATCTTCTTGAAACAACACGTAACGCCTTTTATATCGGACGTGGTCAAGATTACTATGTAGCCATGGAAGCCAGTCTCAAACTCAAAGAGATTTCTTATATCCAATGTGAAGGTTTTGCGGCTGGAGAGCTCAAGCACGGAACTATTGCTTTGATTGAAGAAGGAACGCCTGTATTGGCCCTCTTGTCAGATCCGGTTCTTGCTAATCACACTCGCGGAAATATCCAAGAAGTGGCAGCGCGTGGCGCTAAGGTCCTCACTATCGCAGAAGAAAATGTTGCCAAAGATACAGACGACATCGTTCTTACGACCGTACACCCTTACCTCTCACCAATCTCAATGGTCGTACCAACACAATTGGTCGCTTACTTTGCAACTCTACACCGTGGACTTGATGTGGACAAACCACGTAACCTTGCTAAGTCAGTAACGGTAGAATAAACCCAAAGTTTAAATCATAAGCAAAAGTGAACAAAATAGTTTTCTGGAAATCAGAATGCTATCTTGTTCACTTTTTTGTATACTTAATGAAAATCAATGACCAAACTAGTTCTCTTGTGTAGATGTCTCCAAGCATCGCTTTGAGGTTCTAGATAAGAGTGACGAAGTCAGTCTGATTACACCAATTTGATATTGTAGAGAAAACGGATCAAGACCTCAGCCAAGGTAGTTCAAGTCAAGATTGAAGAGGATTGATTCATACTCTTCGAAAATCTCTTCAAACCGCGTCAACGTCGCCTTGCCGTAGGTATGGTTACTGACTTCGTCAGTTCTATCCACAACTTCAAAACAGTGCTTTGAGCTGACTTCGTCAGTTCTATCCACAACCTCAAAACAGTGTTTTGAGCTGACTTCGTCAGTTTCATCTACAACCTCAAAGCAGTGCTTTGAGCAACCTGCGGCTAGTTTCCTAGTTTGCTCTTTGATTTTCATTGAGTATCACTCCTTTTAAGGATTCATTAGAAATAAATCTAAAATTAAATGTTATCCCAGTTTCTATGAAAATGAGAATTCTTTTTGAAAGATATGCTTGTGGAAGACTTGCAAGATATAAAAAACTCCAAGAGCTGGATGATAAGTATCCAATTCTTAGAGAGTTTGTCATGCTTTATTTGCGATACAAACGATCGTATTGGTAGTAAGGATCAAAGGTTACGTTGATTCCTAGTTTACGAAGAACGTTTTTATCTTCATCTGTCAGGATGATTGTAGAATGAGCTTCGCTACCCTTGAGATTTCCTAGCTCCTTCATGGCGCGGTCAGCATCAGGATTCTGCATAGCTGTGATTGCAAGTGCGATAAGGATTTCATTTGAGTGGAGTCGGGGATTGCGGCTACCCAAGTGATTGATTTTCAAACCTTGGATTGGTTTCACCACTTCTGGTTCGATTAATTTTGTTTCAGCATCGATGTTAGCTGATTTCTTGATTGCATTGATCAAAGCAGCGGCTGTTGGACCAAAGAGTTCTGAGTTCTTACCAGTAACGATTTCACCAGAAGGTAATTCAAGAGCGAGAGCAGGTCCGCCTGTTTCTTCTGCTTTTTGACGTGCGGCAACAGCAACCTTTCTATCAGCGGGTGTGATACCTAGGTCATTCATGAGAAGCTCAATTTTCTTAACGGCAGTTTCACCGACTTTTTCAGCCTTGAAATCAAGAACAGTTTGATAGTAGCGACGGATAATTTCCTGTTTAGATGCTTCAATGGCAGCGTCGTTATCAGTGATTGCAAAACCAACCATATTAACACCCATGTCAGTTGGAGATGCATAAGGAGACTCACCCAAGATACGTTCCAGCATACGCTTAAGAACAGGGAAAATTTCAATGTCGCGGTTGTAGTTGACTGTGGTTTCTCCATAAGTTTGGAGATGGAATGGGTCAATCATGTTGACATCATCTAGGTCTGCTGTAGCAGCTTCATAAGCCAAGTTGACTGGGTGATGAAGTGGGAGATTCCAAACTGGGAAGGTTTCAAATTTTGCATAACCAGACTTGATACCATTGATTTGGTCGTGGTACATGTTAGACATACAAGTTGCCAACTTACCTGAACCAGGCCCAGGAGCAGTCACGACAATCAAGTTACGACTAGTTTTGATATAGTCGTTTTTCCCCATACCTTCAGGAGAAATGATGTGATCCATATCTGTCGGATACCCCTTGATAGGGTAGTGAAGATAAGAGTCGATACCATTTTTCTCTAATTGATTACGGAAGGCATCAGCTGCCGGTTGGCCTGCATATTGAGTAATGACAACTGAACCAACAAAGATACCGAGTTCATTGAATTTATCAATCAAACGAAGCACTTCTTGGTCATAAGAAATGCCCAAGTCTCCACGAGCTTTTGAGTGCTCGATATTGCTAGCGTTAATAGCGATAACAACCTCAACTTGCTCCTTCAACTCTTGCAAGAGCTTGATTTTATTGTCAGGTTCATATCCAGGAAGGACACGAGCAGCGTGGAAATCTTCTAACATTTTGCCACCAAACTCCAAGTAGAGTTTGCCGTCAAATTGGTTGATGCGCTCCAAGATATGGTCGCGTTGTAGATTTAAGTATTGTTCAGAACTAAAAGCTTGTTTTTTCATTTTTTTACCTCTGATCTCTATTATATAAAAAAAATGGAAGATAAGAAACAACGGAGGTTCGAAATAAGGAAAAAGATTAAAGCAAACGCTTGCATAAAATTAAGAAAAGGTCTATGATGGAATAAAGTGAATGTTAAAAGGGGAAAAAAGATGCAAGAAAAATGGTGGCACAATGCCGTTGTTTATCAGGTCTATCCAAAAAGTTTTAAGGATAGCAATGGAGATGGGATTGGTGATTTACCTGGAATTACCAGTAAGCTAGACTATCTAGCTAAGTTAGGGATCACAGCGATCTGGCTTTCTCCAGTCTATGATAGCCCCATGGATGACAATGGTTATGATATTGCCAATTATCAAGATATCGCGGCTATCTTTGGAACCATGGAAGATATGGATGAGCTGATTGCTGAGGCTAAAAAACGAGATATCCGAATCATTATGGATTTGGTGGTCAATCATACATCAGATGAGCATGCTTGGTTTATCGAAGCTTGTGAAAATCCTGATAGTCCTGAGCGAGACTACTATATCTGGCGTGATGAACCTAACGAATTGGAGTCAATTTTCAGTGGTTCTGCCTGGCAATATGACGAAAAGGCTGGTCAATATTATCTGCACTTTTTCAGTAAGAAACAACCAGACCTTAACTGGGAAAATGAAGAACTACGCCAAAAAATCTATGAAATGATGAATTTCTGGATTGATAAAGGGATCGGTGGATTTCGTATGGACGTTATTGACATGATTGGGAAGATACCTGATCAGAAGATTGTCAACAATGGTCCTATGCTCCATCCTTATCTCAAGGAAATGAATCAGGCTACTTTCGGCGACAAAGAGCTCTTGACAGTAGGGGAGACATGGGGAGCGACACCAGAAATCGCAAAACTCTATTCAGATCCAAAAGGACAAGAACTGTCTATGGTCTTCCAGTTTGAACATATCTGTCTTCAGTATCAGGAAGGACAACCTAAGTGGCAGTACCAAAAAGAGCTAAATGTTGGGAAATTAAAAAAGATTTTCAACAAATGGCAGACAGAATTAGGAGTTGAGGACGGCTGGAATTCGCTCTTCTGGAACAACCATGACCTCCCTCGTATCGTCTCAATCTGGGGAAATGACCGAGAATACCGCGAAAAATCTGCTAAAGCGTATGCAATCTTGCTTCATCTCATGAGAGGGACTCCTTATATTTACCAAGGGGAGGAGATTGGGATGACCAATTTTCCGTTTGAAACGCTGGATCAAGTAGAGGATATTGAATCCCTCAATTATGCGCGTGAAGCTCTTGAAAAAGGCGTTCCGATAGAAGAAATTATGGACAGTATCCGTGTGATTGGACGTGACAATGCCCGTACCCCAATGCAGTGGGATGAGACAAAAAATGCTGGTTTCTCAGATAGTCAACCTTGGCTTGCTGTAAATCCAAACTATGCCAAGATAAATGTAAAAGAAGCTTTAGCAAACCCAGATTCTATCTTCTATACCTATCAAAAATTAGTAAAACTTCGTAAAGAAAATAGCTGGTTGGTTCGTGCTGACTTTGAACTTCTCGAAACGGATGAAAAAGTCTTTGCTTATATCCGTAAGGATGGAGAACGTCGTTTCCTAGTTGTGGCCAATTTGTCCAACCAACAGCAAGAGTTTACAGTAGAAGAGTCAGTCAAGTCTATCTTGATTGAAAATACCTCAGTAGAAGAAGTTTTGACTACACAGACCTTGGCTCCATGGGATGCCTTCTGTGTCGAACTAGCTGATTAAAACCAGAAACTTAAGTGTCCAAAGATGCTTGAGTTTTTTTCTAAAATAAGTGTAAAAACTTCTTTAATAAATATTAGTTTGAATTTTCTAAAAAATCACCTGAAAACCCTTGCTTTTATATAAAAATAGGGTATAATGGTGAAAAATAGTATTTTAAAGGAGAATATCTATGAAATCGAAAAAGTGGCTCGCAGTAGCAGGGATAACGATGAGCGCAGCTCTTCTTTTGGCGGCTTGTGGTAAGACTGAAAAAAAAGCAGATGCTCCAACAACATTTTCGTATGTATATGCCATTGATCCAACAACATTGGACTATAGCGTTACTAGTAAAAGTTCAACATCAGACGTCATTGCCAACTTGGTCGACGGACTCTTGGAAAATGACAAATATGGAAACTTGATTCCATCGCTTGCTGAAGACTGGTCTGTTTCACAGGACGGTTTGACCTACACCTACAAGCTACGTAAAGGTGTTAAATGGTATACTTCTGAAGGAGAAGAGTATGCTGAAGTCAAGGCCCAAGACTTTGTGACAGGTTTGAAGCATGCTGCAGATGGTAAGTCAGATGGCCTAACTCTTATCCAAGACTCTATCAAAGGATTGGCAGAATACGTCAGTGGTGAAAGCAATGACTTCTCAACAGTTGGAGTTAAAGCAATTGACGACTACACTGTTCAATACACCTTGAACCAACCAGAAAGCTTCTGGAATTCTAAGGTGACAACAGCGACTATGCTCCCTGTTAATGAAGAATTCTTAAATTCTCAAGGAAAAGATTACGGTGCGGCAGCTCCTTCAGGTATTCTCTACAATGGTCCATATATTTTGAAGAACTTCACTTCAAAATCCGTGATCGAGTACGAAAAGAATCCAAACTACTGGGATAAAGACAATGTGAAGATTGACCACGTCAAGCTGACTTTCTACGACGGTTCTGACCAAGAATCATTGATTCGTAGCTTTGCGTCAGGCTCATATACGACAGCTCGTCTTTTCCCAACTAGTTCAAGCTTTGATTCAACTAAGAAAGAATACGGCGATAAGATCGTTTATAGTCCTCAAGAAGCAACTAGCTATTACTTTACTTTCAACGTAAATCGTCAGTCTTACAATAAAACAGCTAAGACAGATGATGCCCAAAAAACTTCAACTAAAGAAGCGCTTCTCAATAAAAACTTCCGTCAAGCTATCAACTTCGCTCTAGACCGTCATGCCTACTCTGCACAGATGAATGGCGAAGAAGGTGCAGACAAGATTATCCGTACCAGCCTTGTGCCTTATGACTATGTCCAAGTTGGTGAAAAGACCTTCGGTGAATTGGCTCAAGAACAATTGGTAACATACGGAGACCAGTGGAAGGATGTAGCTTTGACAGATGGTAAAGATACCCTTTACAATCCGACAAAAGCAAAAGCTGCTTTTGAAAAAGCAAAATCAGAATTGCAAGCTAAAGGTGTAACCTTCCCAATCCATTTGGATATTCCAGTTGAGCAGACTGATGTCATTGCTGTACAGCAAACCAACTCTCTCAAACAGTCTGTCGAAGCAGCACTTGGAAGTGAGAATGTTGTCATCGATGTACTTCAAATGACTGACAATGAGAAAATGAGTATCACATCTCAAGCCAAAGTGCCTTCTCAAAAAGACTATGACTTGAACGGAACTGGATGGGGACCAGACTATCAAGACCCAGCAACCTACCTCAATATCTTAGATGCTAAGAAGGGTTCTGCTCTTAAACACTTGGGTATCACAAAAGGTAAAGATCCAGAAGTTATGGCTCAAGTTGGACTTGATGAGTACAAGAAACTCTTGGATGATGCAGCATCAGAAACAAGCGATCTTAACAAACGCTATGAAAAATATGCCAAAGCACAAGCTTGGGTTTCAGATAGCTCACTTCTTATCCCTGTAGCTTCTTCAGGTGGTTCTCCGACAGTTAGCCGTACAGTGCCATTCACAAAAGCTTACTCTCAAGTTGGTATCAAGGGAGATCCATTTGTATTTAAAGGTTTAGAATTGCAAAACGATATTGTAACAGCTAAAGAATACGAAGAAGCTCTCAAGAAATGGCAAAAAGAGAAAATCGAAACAAATGCCAAATACCAAAAAGAACTAGCAAATCACGTTAAATAGTCTTTTGTAATGAATAAAGAAATCCTGTTTTGAAGCGGGATTTCTTTATTTTTTGATTTTCAATGAGAGGTCAAATCAGTATATAACTTTACTTTTTGGACAAAATTTGTTAAAATATAACCATGTTACAAAACCTAACATACGAGGAGAAATAAAACATGAAACTTAAAAAACGTTTGATTGGAGCGGGGTTGACACTTGCTGCTGCGGTCCTATTGACAGCATGTGGCCAGTCAGCATCAGACGGCAAGACATACTCGTCTACCTTTGGTGCAGATCCAACAACCTTCAACTATCTCTTGGACTACGCTGGTGATAACACTGCTATTGTAACCAACTTGGTTGATGGTTTGCTTGAAAATGATAACTATGGAAACCTCATTCCTGCCCTTGCAGAAGATTGGAGTGTTTCTAAGGATGGTTTAACTTATACCTACAAACTTCGCCAAGATGCCAAGTGGTTTACAGCTGACGGTGAAGAATACGCTCCCCTTAAAGCACAAGACTTTGTAACTGGTATCAAGTATGCTGCTGACAACAAGGGACAAGCTTTGGACTTGATTCAGAACTCTATCAAGGGCTTGGATGATTATGTAACAGGTGCAAATACTGACTTCTCAAATGTTGGTGTCAAAGCCTTAGATGACTATACTGTCCAATATACCTTGACTCGTCCAGAGCCATTCTGGAACTCAAAAACAACCAACAGTATCTTATTCCCTGTAAACGAAGAATTCCTTGCTTCTAAAGGTAAAGACTTCGGAACCCTGAAACCAGATAGCATTCTTTATAGCGGACCATATTTGTTAAAAGATTTTACATCTAAGTCTTCTATCGAATATGTGAAAAACCCACATTACTATGACCAAGAAAAAGTAACGATTGAAAAGGTAAAATTGGCCTACTTTGATGGTTCAGACCAAGACTTGACAATTCGTAACTTTGAAAGTGGTGCTTACTCATCTGCAGGTGTTTATCCAAATAGCTCAAACTTTGCTAAGACAAAGGAAAAATACAAGGACAATATCGTTTATAGCTTGCAAGATGCAACATCTTGGTACTATAACTTTAACGTTAATCGTGGTGCTTATAGCCATACTGCAAAAACAAGCGATGAACAAAAACAAGCAACTCAAGCTGCAGTTTTGAATAAAAACTTCCGTCAGGCAATTAACTTCGCCATTGATCGTACAGCCTACTCAGCTCAATCAAATGGTGAAGAAGCAGCTAAGAACACCCTTCGTAACTCGCTTGTACCACCAACTTTCGTACAAGTTGGAGACAAGACTTTTGGTGAAACAGTTGCTTCAAAATTGGTCAACTATGGTACACAATGGTCGAATATGAATCTTGAAGATGCTCAAGACGGTTATTTCAATAAAGAAAAAGCACAAGCCAAGTTTGCTGAAGCTAAAAAAGAATTAGAAGCCCAAGGTGTGAGCTTCCCAATTCATTTGGACTTGCCTGTAGACCAGGTTAACAAGACCTTGCTTTCTGGAACAAACTCAATCAAACAATCAATTGAATCAACACTTGGTTCTGAAAATGTAGTGGTTGACGTTATCCAATTATCGACGGATGATTATACAAACGCAACAGTTCAAGCACCAACTCCTGCAGATCACGACTATGATTTGAATTTGGATGGATGGTCAGCTGACTATCAAGATCCTTCAACTTACCTCAATCCTTTCAACGCTGAAGATGGATTCTATCTCAAGATTTTGGGACTTGATCCAAGCAAGGATGCAAATAAGATTACTAGTCTAGGTTTGGACCAATTTACTCAAAAATTAAAAACAGCAGATGCAGAAAATACAGATGTAGCTAAGCGCTATGAAAACTATGCAGACGCACAAGCTTGGTTGATTGATAGTTCCCTTCTAATCCCAGTTGTGTCAAACGGTGGTGGTGCTTCAGTGACTCGTGTGACACCATTTACACGCGCTTACTCACTAGTTGGTATCAAAGGAACTGGAAGTAACTACAAGTACATGAGATTGCAGACAGATGTTGTTACAAGCTCTCAATTTGCTGAAGCGAAGGCTAAATGGGAACAAGAACGTAAAAATTCTGTCGAAAAGAGTCAAAAAGACTTTGAAAGTCACGTGAAATAAGTATAAGAAGAGGTTGGGACAAACATCCCAGCCTTACTTTTTATTAGCGATAAGTTTTCGATGTGACAGCTGGTTGGATTTTTTTGTTAATTTTTTGGATTCTAGAAATCTTTTTTGGGGGAAAATCTTGTATTCCTTACTTACAATATTTGATAACCCAGTCGATTGTTAAAACATCGTAGATTTGGAACTAGGAAGTCGAGGTTTGATTTAACAGTTTATAACCCCGTCTTTTTTAGATTAGATACCTCTTTCAAGCGACATTTTAGCCATTTTATCATTGGAATTTACTATTCATGTTTTTAAGGTGAATAAAAACGGTTACTTAACATGTGTTGATGGTATCCAGCAATACTTTGTGATATAATGAAAATGAAAAATACTTTGTAGAGGTGTAAGTTGAGTAGACATTCAAAAGGAAGCAAAACGAGCAAGTTTCAACAAAGCATCAATATTATTTTGTTGTTTGTATATATAGTGCTTGCTTGTTTTTTGCTGTTTTTAATATTCAGATATCATATTTTAGCAATTAGCTATGCAAATGTCCTTATAGCGATTGTTATGATCCTGCTTGCGCTAATAGCCTTGCTTTTGATTCTAAAAAGAAAAGCTAAGATCTTCACCATGATTTTACTCTTGGTGTCGGTATTTGTCAGTTCCATTTCTTTGATTGGAGTTCATCAATTTATCAGCCTAGCAAATCAACTCAATGCGACATCTAACTATTCTAGTTACTCTATCAGTGTTGCAGTTTTGGCGGATAGTGAGATTGGAAATGTTTCGGAATTATCCAGTGTGACGGCTCCAACCAAAACAGATGCCGAAAATATTAAAAAACTGCTCGATGATATTAAGACAAGTCAGAGTAAAGACTTAACGGTTGAAGAAAGTGCTTCCTATCTTGCGGCTTATAAGAGTTTGCTGGCTGGAGAGACCAAGGCAATCGTTTTGAACAGTGTCTTTGAAAATCTGATTGAGCAAGAGTACCCAGACCATGCCAAAAAGATCAAGAAGATTTATACCAAAGAACTAACCAAGACTGTTGAGGCACCTAAGGTTTCTCAAAACAAGGCATTTAATATCTATATTAGTGGGATTGATACATACGGACCGATTAGCTCCGTTTCTCGTTCGGATGTCAATATCATCATGACGGTTAATCAAGAAACCAAGAAAATTCTCCTGACAACAACGCCTCGTGATGCCTATGTGCCTATAGCTGATGGCGGTAATAACCAAAATGATAAATTGACCCATGCAGGTATTTACGGCGTGGATGCTTCCATTCATACCCTAGAAAATCTCTATGGAATTGACCTGAATTATTATGCACGACTCAACTTTACCTCCTTTTTGAAATTGATTGATCTCTTAGGTGGTGTCGATGTTTATAATGATCAAGACTTCACATCACTTCATGGGAATTATCACTTCCCTGTTGGAAATGTGCACCTAAACTCTGAGCAGGCTCTAGGTTTTGTTCGTGAACGTTACTCCTTAACTAATGGTGATGGAGATCGTGGACGTAATCAACAAAAAGTCATTGCTGCCATTATTCAAAAACTAACTTCGGCAGAAGCCTTGAAGAATTTTGATGGTATTATGCAAAGTCTGCAAGATTCTGTACAAACCAATATGCCTCCTGAAACCATGGTTAGCCTAGCAAATGCTCAACTAGCAAGTGGAGGAAAATATACTGTCATCACTCGAGATCTAAAGGGAACTGGTCGTATGGATCTTCCTTCCTATGCCATGCCTGACAGCAGCCTTTATATGCTAGAGGTAGATCCAAATAGCTTAGAGACACTCAAAACAGAGATCAAAGATATCATGGAAGGAAAATAAGATGATTGACATCCATTCACACATAGTTTTTGATGTAGATGATGGTCCGAAGAATAAGGCAGAGAGTATAGCCCTCCTGAAGGAAGCTTATGCTCAAGGAGTTCGTACCATCGTTTCGACTTCTCATCGTCGGAAGGGGATGTTTGAAACACCAGAAGAGGACATATTAAGAAATTTTAAAGTTATCAAGGAATTGGCTAAAGAAATTGCTCCCGACTTAACCATCTTGTATGGAGCAGAAATCTATTACAGCAGTGATGCTTTAAACAAATTAGAGAATCAACAGATTCCTCAACTAAATGGCACCCGTTACGCCCTGATAGAATTCAGTATGAATACCCCTTATCGTGAAATCCATAGCGCATTGACCAATATTTTGATGTTGGGAATAACCCCTGTTATTGCCCATATAGAGCGTTACGATGCTTTGGAAAATAATGAAAAAAGGGTGCGAGACCTTATCAATATGGGATGCTATACCCAGGTCAATAGTTCGAGTATCCTCAAACCAAAACTGTTTGGCGACACCTATAAATTCATGAAAAAGCGTGCTCGCTATTTTTTGGAGAGGGACTTGGTTCATATAGTTGCTAGTGATATGCATAATCTAGAGAGTCGTCCACCTTATATGCGAGAGGCTTATGAGATAGTGAGCAAAAAATATGGCCAAGATAAGGCTCGGGAACTCTTTGTGGAAACCCCCGAAAAAGTCATTAAAGATCAAATAATATAGGAGTTAAAATGAAAGAACAAGATACTATTGAAATCAACGTTATTCAGTTATTAAAGGCGCTATGGAAAAAGAAACTGCTAATCCTTCTTGTAGCCATAGTAGCAGGAGCTGCTTCCTTTGCGTATAGTAGTTTTGTGGTCAAACCTGAGTATAGAAGTACAACGCGAATCTATGTGGTTAATCGAAATCAAAACGATAAAGCAGGACTAACAAATCAGGACTTACAAGCAGGGGCCTACTTGGTCAAGGACTATCGTGAAATCATTCTATCTCAAGATGTCCTAGAGAAAGTAGTTGCTGATCTTGGCTTGAACGTTAATGCAAAAGCATTGGCTAAAAAGGTTCAAGTAACGGTCCCTGCAGATACACGTATCGTATCTATTTCAGTTAGTGATCATAAACCTGATGAAGCTAGTCGTATTGCAAATGCACTGCGAGACGTTGCAGCACAAAAAATTATCGCAGTTACTCGAGTTTCGGACGTAACGACTCTGGAGGAGGCCCGTCCAGCTACTGGTCCTTCATCACCAAATATCCGTCGTAATACTTTAATGGGAATCGGTGCAGGTGCAGGCTTGGTGATTGTCGTGGTTCTATTGGTTGAACTTCTAGACGACCGTGTTAAACGTCCAGAAGATATCGAAGACGTTATGAAAATCTCACTCCTTGGAGTCATTCCAGACCTGGATAAATTAAAGTAAGGGAGAACATATGGTAAAGTTAGAATTAGCACAACAAAAACTGAACTCTTTAAAAAAGGCGGAAGAGTATTACAATGCTTTACGTACAAATATACAACTGAGTGGGAATAACTTAAAGGTTATTGCAGTTACATCGGTCGATCCGAGTGAAGGAAAATCTACAACTTCTACAAATATCGCTTGGGCTTTTGCGCATGCAGGCTACAAAACGCTATTGATTGATGCCGACATCCGAAATTCAGTCATGTCTGGAGTATTCAAGTCAAGAGAAAAAATCACTGGTTTGACAGATTATCTAGCTGGGACTCAGGATTTGTCACATGGTCTCTGTGAAACAGACGTTGAAAATTTATTTGTAGTTCAATCAGGAGCAGTTTCACCGAATCCAACAGCTCTCTTACAAAGCGCTAACTTTGAAAGAATGATTGAGACTTTACGCAAATATTTTGATTATATCATCGTTGATACTGCCCCTATAGGGGTTGTAATTGATGCAGCCATTATTGTCCAAAAATGTGATGCATCCGTTTTAGTAGCAGAAGCTGGTGTAGCAAAACGAAGAGAAGTGCAAAAAGCTAAAAGTCAGTTAGAACACACTGGGAAACCATTTCTAGGTGTAGTTTTGAATAAATTTGATGTTCAACGTGAAAAATATGGTTCTTATGGTGGCTATGGCAATTATGAAAAAAGATAAAATGAAGTTAGGGAGTCCAGTATGGAAGGAAGGGTTTTCTACAATGTAACTCTGGCATTCTTACAGAGTATACTTGTTAGTGTATTAGCTTATATACTGATTGCAATTTCAGAAACTGATATTGTTCCAAATACAGTATTCGTCTTATTTTTTCTTCACTTTGCAGCCTTCTACATTAGTGATTATGGTAAAGATTTTTTCAAACGAGGCCAGTATGTTGAGCTAGTAGAAACGATTAAATACATCCTCTTTTATGCCTTGTTGATTAGTTTTTCAAGTTTCTTCTTAAAAGAAAAATTTGTGATTTCTAGACGAGGGATGCTCTATTTGCTTTCTTTGTATGGTGTTTTGAATTATCTACTTAGTTTCTTTGTGAAGCGTTATTGGAAAACCTTTAATCATAATTTGAAGAGCAGTCGTAATATTTTGTTGATCACAGCGACATCACGTACTGAAAAAGTGTTGGACCGTTTGTTGACCGCTAACGATGTTCAAGGGAAACTGGTTGCAGTCAGTGTCTTAGACATGCCAGAATTTACTCATGAAAAGGTGACGGTTGTTCCGAGGGAACAGTTGATCTCTTATGCAACGCACGAGGTAGTGGATGAAGTCTTTGTCAATCTTCCAAGTGAAGACTACGACATTGGAGCCATTATTTCTCAGTTTGAAACCATGGGAATCGCTGTCACAGTCAATCTCAATGCTTTCGACAAAAACTTAGGTCGCGATAAACAAATCCATGAGATGGCGGGCTTGAATGTAGTGACATTTTCTACAAATTTTTACAAGCCGAGTCATGTCATAGCCAAACGTATCCTCGACATTTGTGGAGCTATTGCTGGGCTGATCCTTTGTGGAATTGCTAGTCTATTTTTAGTTCCTATGATTCGTAAAGATGACGGTCCTGCAATCTTTTCACAAACTCGTGTCGGAAAAAATGGTCGTCACTTTACCTTTTATAAATTCCGCTCGATGCGAGTCGATGCAGAAGCGATCAAGGAACAGTTGATGGATCAAAATACGATGCAAGGTGGTATGTTTAAGATCGATAACGATCCTCGAGTGACAAAGATTGGACATTTCATCCGAAAAACTAGTTTAGATGAATTGCCACAATTTTGGAACGTGTTGATTGGGGATATGAGTCTAGTCGGCACTCGTCCGCCAACGGTAGATGAGTACGAAAAGTACACACCTGAGCAAAAACGTCGTCTAAGCTTCAAACCTGGAATTACAGGCTTGTGGCAAATTAGTGGTCGCAGTGCAATCACAAACTTCGATGATGTTGTAAAGCTTGATGTGGCTTATATCGATGGTTGGACCATCTGGAAAGATTTCGAAATATTGTTAAAAACTGTAAAAGTTGTGTTGATGAGAGATGGAGCAAAGTGAGTTTGTTTGCGCTCTCTGTCTATAAATTAGGAGTAACATGAAAAAAACGGTCTATATTGTAGGGGCAAAAGGGATTCCTGCTAAGTATGGGGGATTTGAAACCTTTGTTGAAAAATTAACAGCCTTTCAACAAGACAAGGACATCCAATATTATGTAGCTTGTATGCGTGAAAACTCTGCAAAGTCAGGGATTACTGAGGATGTTTTTGAACATAACGGTGCTATCTGTTATAACGTCGATGTACCTAATATTGGTCCAGCGAGAGCTATAGCCTATGATATCGCTGCAATTAACAGAGCGATTGAAATTGCTAAAGAAAATAAGGACGAAGCTCCTATCTTCTATATTTTAGCTTGTCGCATTGGACCATTTATCCATGGAATCAAGAAAAAAATTCAAGCAATAGGTGGGACTCTTCTAGTTAATCCGGATGGTCATGAGTGGTTGCGTGCTAAGTGGAGCGCCCCGGTTCGTCGTTACTGGAAAATTTCTGAAGGTCTTATGGTCAAACATGCAGATCTTTTAGTGTGTGATAGTAAGAATATTGAAAAATATATCCAAGAAGATTATAAACAGTATCAACCTAAGACAACCTATATCGCTTATGGGACAGATACAACACGCTCTACATTAAAAAGTAGTGATGAAAAAGTACGTACTTGGTTCAAAGAGAAGAATGTTTCTGAAAACGACTATTACCTAGTTGTAGGACGTTTTGTTCCAGAGAATAACTATGAGGCTATGATACGTGGGTTTTTGGCGTCTAACTCTAAGAAGGACTTCGTCCTAATCACAAATGTAGAACAGAATAAATTTTATAATCAGCTATTAGCAAGTACTGGATTTGATAAAGATTCACGAGTGAAATTTGTTGGAACAGTCTACGACCAAGAACTTCTGAAGTATATTCGAGAAAACGCCTATGCTTACTTCCATGGACATGAAGTTGGAGGAACAAATCCTTCGCTACTTGAAGCTTTGGAGTCAACAAAGTTGAACCTACTACTTGATGTTGGTTTTAACCGCGAAGTTGGGGAGCAAAGTGCGATCTATTGGAAAAAAGACAAACTATCACAAGTGATTGAGGAAGTTGAACAATTTGATCAAAAAATGATTGATGAGTTAGATAGACAATCAAATCAGAGAATTTTGGATGCTTTCACTTGGGAAAAGATTGTTACAGACTACGAGAAATTATTTAAAGGTTAGAGTTAATGGCAGTAAAATTAAAATATGATAAGTCAGATATTATATTTTTAGATGATGACGGATTGAAAAAATACCAATCAGAATTGTTGAAAATGATATCAGATGTGTTTACTTTTTTTGATGAAAATGGGATAGCGTATTCTTTAAGTGGAGGTAGCATTTTAGGGGCAATCCGTCATAAAGGGTTTATCCCTTGGGATGATGATGTTGATATCAATATTCCGAGGGAAAGTTACGATAAACTATTTTCTCTATTTGAGTCAGACAATAGTCTTAGTCGCAAATATTATCTTCAATCACCAAAAAGTCATCCAGAGTTGGGACTTCATGTTTCTCAAATTAGAAAAAAAGGAACAGTTGCTCGTAGGAAATATGATCATTCGGCTGAGGAGTGCGGTATTTCTATAGATCTTTATATTGTAGAAAATGTATACAATAATCCAGTGAAACGATTCTTTCAAGGTTATACAAGTATGTTTTTGACTTTTGCCTTAGCTTCTGTACGAGAAACAAAGAATCATGCCCTGATGAAAGAAATGTTTAGACTGGAAGGTAGAAAACTAAATTATTCAGCTGGAAAGTTAATGGTTGGTTGGTTTTTTGGAATTATTCCAATTGAAAAGTGGTTGAATTGGCTTGATAAATGTAATTCAAGCTGTAAGGATTCACATACAAAATATGTATCCATACCTACAGGAAGAAAACACTTTAGACGCGAGACTTACTTGCGAGAGAATATGAATATTTATAAAAAGGTTCCTTTTGAAACTTTGATGGTGAATGTTCCTGTTTGGTCAGAAGAGTATCTAGAAATGTTTTACGGTAAAGATTATATGGTCGTTCCTCCTATGGATAAGAGAGAGCAACATTTATTTTTAGAGTTGAGTTACGGAGAAGAATAAATGAAAGTAGCAATATTAACTGCTTCAGGTATTGGGAGCAGGATTGGTCAAGATATCCCTAAACAATTTATTCATGTTGAAAATAAGCCAGTCATTATCTATACCCTTGAAAAATTTCAAAATCATCCAGAAATTGATGAAATCTGTATTGTCATTTTAAAAGGGTGGGAGCAGATGGTTAAGGCTTATGCGGAACAATTTGGAATTACAAAGTTAAAGATGATAACTTTGGGAGGGAAGTCTGGTCAAGAATCAATTTATAACGGTCTTAGAGCAGTTAAGAAAGCTCATCCCAATGAGGATGTGACTGTATTAATTCATGACGGGAATCGTCCTTTAGTGAGCAATGATATTATTAGCAACGCTTTAGCAACATACCAACAGTTTGGAAATGCTGTTGCAGCAATACCAACGACTGAGGTAGTATTTGTTTTAGAAAATCTACAATCAACTTCGTCCACAGAAGCACTGAATCGTGACTTGTTGAGACGAACACAAACTCCTCATGTTTACCATCTTGATAATATTCTATCGCTTCATGAAAAAGCATTAGAAAATGGGATAACTGATGTTGCAGCATCATGCCAACTCATGCAACTATTCGGAGAAAAGAGTTATTTCTCTCTTGGATCAGAGAAAAACTTGAAAATTACGACTGTAGAAGATCTCGATATTTTTAAAGCCTTATTGAGTTCAACTCGAGATAAGTGGATTAAATAGTAATGACATTATTATTAAATAAAATATATAGACAAGATGTAGAATCTTCTCTAGAAACAATCGTCAATATTAATGATTTGAATGGCAAGTCAATTTTAATTACTGGAGCTTCTGGTTTGATTGGTTCAAGTGTCATTGACCAGTTATTATTGCTAAATGAAATAAGGAATTTTAACATTAAAATTTTTTGTTGTGGAAGAAAGGTTGAGTCATTAGAAAAACGATTTGGTAGACAAACAGAGTATTTACACTTTGTGTTCTATGATGCGACTGAAGTACCTCACTTTGATTTTGCAGTGGATTACATTATTCATGCTGCTAGTCCTGCTAGTCCTGAATTATATGTGAATCAGCCTGTAGAAACAATGGCTAGTAATTTTCTGGGCATGTATAATCTACTGGAATACGCCAAAAATTCTAAAGTTTCAAATCTAGTTTATATCTCATCTAGTGAAGTTTATGGAATTAGCACTAGTAATAATCCTTTGGACGAAAATTATATTGGAACTGTTGATCATCTTAGCGTACGGTCTTCTTATGCCAGTTCAAAAAGAGCTACTGAAACACTTTGTGCTAGTTTTGCTTCCGAGTATGGAATCAAAATAATGATAGTAAGGCCAGGACATATCTATGGTCCTAGTGCCAAGAACTCTGATAATCGTGTATCATCATTTTTTATGACAGAAGCTATTGCTGGGCGTGATATTGTCATGAAAAGTACAGGTAGTCAGTTAAGATCCTATTGTTATAGTTTGGATTGTGCCAGTGCTATTCTAAGTGTTCTCCTTTCGGGTGAGTCAGGGCAAGCTTATAATGTTTCCAATCCAAATTCAATTGTTACTATAAAACAGATGGCTGAAATAGTTTCTCGAGTTGGCAATGTGAAACTTACCATGGCTGTTCCTAGCAATCAAGATATTAAACAGACTAATCCTATGCAGAATGCTAGTCTTAGGAGTGATAAGCTAGAAGGTTTAGGATGGCAAGGATTATTTTCTGCTGAAGTAGGCTTCCAGCACACATTTAGTATTTTAAAGGAGTTATCAAGTGAAAAATGATAGTGTTTTAATCATGATGACAACATACAATGGAGAAGAATTTATACGTGAACAGTTGGAAAGTATCCGTTTTCAAACCATTCCAGCATGGAAACTATAGATTCGTGATGACAATTATAGTGATCAAATAAGAGCAATTATTAAAGAATACGAAGAAAAAGATAGTCAATTTTTGATATAAGCTATCCAAGGGGGATTTTGGAGAAGTTTTTTATAGAAGATGGAGAGAATTTTCATTAAAAAAACGACACTATATTATCAATGGAAATGTTAGAACTATATATTAAAAACATGCGAGAGTATCTTTTGTTATGAATATTATGAGAGTACATAGAAAGATAGAGATTCCACTGATGGAATTTTATAGAGAAGGGGAAACTGTATTTGTTTGGATATATTGAACTCCGTGGAATGGATTGATTAGGGTATGTACATATGGTAAATGGATGTAACCCGCAAACAGAACGCGGATGGAGTACACATTTGCTAATTACAGAGATTCATTGAAAAATATTAGAGTTTCAAATAGGAAAAGTAATGATTGACGGAGATTTTATGAATAGAAGACTTGTAATAAAAAAGAAAAGTATAATGTTTTTCATGCTTATGTTATGTGTTACGGCATTTTATGGGACAAATTATTGGTATACAAATATCTATATATATGATTTTATGATTATAACATCATGCTTATTATCAATAATAGTATTTGTATGTAATGGTATTAGAATTGATAAAACATATTATAAAGGGACAATAATACTGAGTATTGTAATGTGGTTTTCAGGACTTATTGCTGCACAAGGAAAAGGGCTCCCTGCTATTGTAATCTTTAAAGAGAGTTTATATACTATTACTCCAATAATGATATTTTTAGCTTTCCGACCTATGATAAAGTCAATAAAAGACACTTCATTATTCCTTCGTACTATTTCTGCTGCCGGTGTTATATGCAATTTAATTGCTTGTATTGAAATGTTCTTTGCAAAAAGAGGATTTGATTTTCTAAATATAAGTGTATTTGAAAAACTTAGAAATGGTACTCCTAGATTTATAATTGGAGAAACAATAATAGTTCTTAGTTTTTTTATCTCCTGTAGTATTGTTTTTAGTAAAGGTGGAAAGAGAAATAGACGCATTTTCCATGTTCTAAATATAGCTCTCACAGCTATAAATTTAGTGTATATTATTAAAACAAGGACACTTAATTTATATATTTTATCAACACTTATGATGATTCCTGTTTTAAAAAAAAATATAAAGAAAAAACTTAAGTTTTTGGTTGTGTTTTTGATATCTATAATTATTACTTTTGTTTCTGCAGAATATTTTATACCAATAGTCAAAAATTTAATTCATAGTGATCATGGGGTTCAAATTAGATTCTTTACGATAGAATACTATATAGAGTATTTTAAAACTCATTACTTATTGGGAGCGGGATATATTTCTTCTAGTCCATATTATGAAACCCATTCTATTGTTACCGGTCCATTAGGACGTTATTATCCAAGCGATGTAGGTTTGATTGGACTTATGTTTAGAAGTGGGATTATCGGGCTAATTTGGTTAATAAGTTGGTTTTATACAAGCCTGAAGATAATCAAAGATAATACGATTAGAATTCCAGCTCAGTATGATTTATTAATGAAGCTAGTTATAGTTTTTTTGATGTTTTCTTGTATTAATTTGATAATCACTGATGCACCTAGATTCCCATACATTGCATTAGTTATGTTACTTTTTGAATCAAGTTACACCTTGAGTTATGAAAACAGTTCTAATTAGAATATATATCAGATAGTTATTTTAAAGGATGGGGGAAATGATTAAGAGATTAGCAATACTTATGGCCACATATAATGGCGAAAAATATATAAAAGAGCAAATTGAAAGTATTCTCAACCAAGATACAGAAGATTTTGATTTTACTCTAATTATTAGAGATGACGGTTCAACAGATAATACTAAAAATATAATTAGAGAGTATGTTGATAGTGGGAAAATTATTTTTATAGAAGGCCAGAATAAGGGGGCGGCAAGAGGATTTATTTCTTTGTTATGTGATAATCCGGGATATGATTATTATGCTTTCTCGGATCAAGATGATGTTTGGAATCATAATAAATTACAGAAAGGTATATGGAGTCTTTCCAAATATACTGGGCCAGCACTTTATTGTTCTAATTGTGAATTAGTTGATTCAGAGTTAAATAGTATAGGTCGTAACACACATAGGAAGAGGCCGAACTATACTCTTGAATCTATTCTTTGTCTTGCTAGTTGTGCACAAGGATGTACATCTGTATTTAATAAAGAGCTAGCTTCGATAGTTCAGGAGAATGATGTGCCTGATACTTTTATTATGCATGATTCTTTGATTACTTGTTTATGTGCACTGATAGGTGGAACGATAATTTACGACGAAATTCCATCAATGAAATATAGAATGCATGATGATAATATATTTGGAATGGTGTCAGCTAAGCAAAATGTACTAAATGTTATAAAAGATCGTATTAGTGAAATAACAAAAAAGCGAACGATTAGTATGTACGATCAAGCAGAGTGTTTACTAAAGGTTTATAAAAAATATATAGATTCTAACAATCAAGATATATGTAGAATTGTTATTGATTCTAAAGTATCGCTAAAGGCAAGACTTAAGCTGATTTTTAATAAAAATTTGCAGCATACTACATTAAATAAAACCATAACAAAAAAATTAGAGATATTATTTGGCAATGGCTAATAAAGGAGTTTAGATATGAAGTATCAACTCATTGTATCAACAATGAATCAACAGGATGACAGTCTGATAGAGAAAATGAATATAAAATCTGATGCAATTATCATAAATCAATCAAACTCATTTTCTTACCATGAGACGAAATTGAAAAATTCGATTGTAAAATGGTATGAATTCAATGAAAGAGGTATTGGTTTAAGTCGAAACACAGGTTTCATGAGATCGGATGCTGATATTATTCAATTTGCTGATGACGATATGATTTTTACAGATACATATTATGAAGACGTATTATTAGAATATCAAAAACATCCAGAAGCTGATGTAATTCTTTTTTCAAATAAATGTCTTAATGAAGATCGAATGCCTTATCAGGTTAATAATTTTGGACGTATAAATAGGTTTGAAGGTGTTAAGTTTGGTGGTGCTAGAATTACAGCCAGGAGAGAAAAGATATTGCATAATAACATAACGTTTTCTCTTTTATTTGGGGGGGGAGCAAAATACGGTGCAGGAGAGGACGTAACATTTATTCAGGACTGTATCAAGGCAGGATTACGGGTATATAAATCACCTATTATTGTTTCTACAATGAAACAAGATTCTTCTACATGGTTTAAAGGATATGATAGAAAATATTATAAAGATAAAGGTGCTTTATTAGCAGCAAATTTCCCTTCTATAAGTGAGGTAGGAGTATATATACAAGCTTTCAAAAATAGGGGGGGGATTTATACATTTAGTGAATTACTTAAATTTTATAAGGAAGGTGTTAACGAATTTAAAACAAACAGATGATAGGTTGATATGATAAAGAGGTTTTTAATTATGCCAAGAAATAAAGTTTACAATACTGGCGAGACAGATATCGAGTTGAAAAATAAATACACTTATGAAGTGATGTATATTATTTCTTTACTAATTGTAGCCTATAATATTATTCTTTGGTATTGGAATGCGGACGGTACTTTTATATTAGTAATAATGATTTGCGCATTGGAGCATGGAGAACAATTATTACATCAGAGGAATGGAGTGTGATTGGATGAATTTAAATAAAGAGGTTAGATGGAAGGATAAGCAATATATTGCTTTTGATTTTTTTGATACAACTATCCATAGAAATTGTCATCCTGAAGTGATTTTATTTGAATGGTCTAAAAAAATTTCTATTTATTTCTCTTTCAAAATATCTGCTACAGAAATTTATTCAATTAGGAAAAAATCTGAAATACATGAGAAGCAAGAAAAACAATTGGAAGAAATTAAATATGAAAGATTACTTCAACTTGTTTTTTATACTATTTTAAGTCGTTTGAAGTCAGATGTTACCGACTATAATCTTGAAGATTTTTTAATTTATGCAAGAACGTGTGAAGAGGAAATAGAATTAAGACATATTAGTATTGATACAGATACAATTAATTTTATTGAATTTTTAAAACAAAATGGGAAAAAAATAATTTTAATTTCAGATTTTTATTCTGATAAAAAGCTAATTGAAAAAATAATGGTTTCATTAGGGATTAGAAATTATTTCTCTAAAATATTTATTTCAAGTGAAATTGGGTTACGTAAGTCATCAGGAAATTTATATGAATATGTGATCAATGAATTGAGCTGTAAACCTATAAATTTACTTATGATTGGTGATAATATTTATTCTGATGTAAAAGTTCCAAAAAAACTAGGAATAGATTCTTATCATAAATCTTATTCAGATTCACATGTGACTGTGAGTCCTAACGATATTGTGAAAGCGATGAATAATGTTGTTTCTCAAGCTTGTACTGAATCTTTATTTAATCTCTATATACCTGAAATACTTTATTTTATTTCAAAGTTATACAAAGAATTATCTGTTAACAAAGCTAGTGATATATTATTTTGTGCAAGAGAAGGTTTTTTTATAAAAAAATTATTTGATCTTTATCAAAAAAAAATGAACTTAAAGCTTATTAACTCACATTATTTTTATGTTTCTAGAAAATCAACGCTATATCCATCATTTAAAAATATTGAGGATGAAGATTTTGAAGTTATTTTTAGACAATTTCCTGAAATTACTTTAGAAAATTTTTTGATTAATTTAAATTTTTCCGATAATGATATTAACAATATTTCTAAGCAAACAGAAATTAAACAAACAGACAAAGTATCAGATAAATCTATTATTAACAAATTAAAACAAAATAAATTATTTAAAGATGTTTATGATTTGAACTGTAAAGAAGAAAAATATTCTTTTAGAGAATATTTAAAGTCTGTAGGAGTTGAGAATGACAATTCTACAATAAATATGGTAGATATTGGTTGGAAAGGCACGATACAAGATAATATTCAAAAAGCTTTTCCATCTTTAAATATAAAAGGGTATTATATGGGGTTGAATTTTCAACGGTATTCTACTACAAATAGTATGAATAAGACGGGAATATTGTTTACGGACGATCCCCAAAAAACAAAGTTTTTTAACTTATTTAATTATAAATATTTATTTTATGAAAGAATTTTTGTTGCAGATCATGGACCGACAGTTAGATATGAAACTATGAATGGTGTTGGGCTACCAATATTGGATACAGATGAAAATCATATAGAAATTTATAGATTTTCTGAGGAATTTCAGATTACATTTTTCAACACATTTGAGAAAATTTTAGATTTGTTCAATGAATCACTAGTAACACCAGATGAATTATTTAACGAAATAGCTAATTTATCATTAAAAAAACATTGCATCTATTTACCAAGGCTTTCAGTAAGTATAAAAAAATTAGATAGAGCAGCAAAAGAAAATTTTGGTATTATAAAATCTACTAAAAGGAATAGTGATAATAAGGTAAGAAATTTTTGGAAAAATAGAAATTTTTTATTTTTAGATTATATATATAAAGCGTATGGAAAGAATAGATTGTTAAACCCTATATTGGATATTTACGGATATTTTGTATATCTGATTAAAACACTGCAAATAAAAATAGTAGGGGATATTTGATGAGCATGAAAGAAAAATCAATAAAGAAAAATGCTATTTTAAATATTATTTTAACACTAACAAATATTGTGTTTCCATTAATTACTTTTCCTTATATTTCTAGAATTCTGAATCCGTCAGGAATAGGTGCAATCTCTTTTTTTTCATCTATTGGTTCTTATGGTGTTTTAGTCGCCTCGCTTGGAATTTCAACTTATGGGATTCGAGTGATTGCAAAGGATCGTTATCATAAAGATAAGATAACTAAAATATTCCAAGAATTGATAGTTATTAATAGTGTAATGTCTATTATAGTGACGTTCTTCCTTGTTTTAATGAGTTTCCGATTAGAGCAGTTAAGTTCAGAAAAAGGTTTATTAATAATCACATGTATTACTATTTTGTCCTCTCCTTTTAATTTGAATTGGTTTTATAGTGGAATAGAAGAGTATTCATATATAACAAAACGTTCAATATTTTTTAAATTAGTTTCATTGATATTAACCTTTTTATTTGTTAAAAGTAAAGACGATTATATTCTATATGCTGTGATAACATTGTTTTCAACATTGGCTTCCAATTTTATAAATATTTTGGAGAGTAGAAAATACATTAATTTTAATTTGAGAAGGGATTTAGAATTTAGATATCATCTAAAACCAATGTGGTATTTATTTGCTTCGTTACTTGCAGTTAATATTTATATAAATTTGGATTCTGTGATGTTAGGAATTATTAAAGGTAATGACGCGGTAGGTATTTACTCAATCGCATCAAAAGTAAAATGGATTTTATTATCAGTTGTTACTTCAGTGAGTTCAGTTTTATTACCCAGATTATCATTTTATAATAATAAATATGACGAAACGAAGTTTAATAATATTTTGAGGGAGTCATCTACAATAATTTTTATGATTTCAATTCCTCTAACAATTTTTTTTATGATAAAAGCGAAAGAGAGTATATTATTGTTAGGTGGAGAGCAGTATATTCAGGCAGTTTTAGCAATGCAAATATTAATGCCGATCTTGATAATATCAGGTTTTTCCAATATTACAGGTAATCAGATATTGATCCCTACTGGTAATGAGAAATATTTTATGAGAGCAGTTTCTATAGGGGCAATAGTAAATTTATGTTTAAATTTGTTGCTTATGCCTATTTGGGGAATTATCGGAGGTGCAATCGCAACTCTTTGTGCAGAAACAGTCCAAATGGTTGTTCAATTTTATTTTTCTCGTAATAAATTAATGGGTAATATTTCATTAAATTCAATCAAAAAAGTAGCCTATTCATCAATTTGTGCGGGCATACTGTTAATAGTAATACAAAATATTATAGAGAATTTTAATAGCTTCTTAAATTTAGCTGTATCTAGTTTCCTATATTTTGGAGTATATTTTTTCTTATTGGCATTGTTTAAAGAAAGTACAATTAAGAGATTTCTAAATCAAATTTTTTATAAGGATATTTCATGAATTTATTACCAATTATTTATGGAGCGATTCTTGATTTAATATTAGGATAATTTTTTAAAGTGAATGAAATCAAAGCAATAAAAGATTAAAAAATAAATTGCTGTCTATTATGTTTTTTTTCAAACTAAGTAAAACATAACTCATGAAAACAAATTTAAAAAGGAGGGACTATAGTATGAAAGGTATTATTCTCGCAGGTGGTTCGGGGACACGTTTATATCCGTTGACTCGAGCTGCATCAAAACAACTGATGCCGGTTTATGATAAACCGATGATCTACTACCCACTTTCAACATTGATGTTGGCTGGGATTAGGGATATTTTGATAATCTCAACTCCTCAAGATTTGCCTCGTTTTAAAGAGCTCCTTCAAGACGGGTCTGAGTTCGGGATTAAACTTTCTTACGCGGAGCAACCGAGTCCAGATGGTTTGGCACAAGCCTTTATCATTGGGGAAGAGTTTATTGGCGATGACAGCGTTGCTCTGATCTTGGGTGACAATATCTATCATGGTCCTGGCCTTTCGAAGATGCTACAAAAGGCCGCAAGCAAGGAGTCAGGAGCAACTGTGTTTGGCTACCATGTGAAGGATCCAGAACGGTTTGGTGTTGTTGAGTTTGATGATGACATGAACGCTATTTCTATCGAAGAAAAGCCAGAACACCCTCGTTCAAATTATGCAGTTACAGGCCTCTATTTCTATGATAATGATGTAGTAGAAATTGCCAAAAATATAAAACCAAGCTCTCGTGGGGAATTGGAAATTACAGATGTAAACAAGGCTTACCTAAATCGCGGAGATTTATCCGTTGAGGTTATGGGACGGGGCTTTGCTTGGTTGGATACTGGCACTCATGAAAGTTTGCTAGAGGCTTCACAGTACATCGAAACAGTCCAACGGATGCAAAATGTTCAGGTGGCAAACTTGGAAGAAATTGCTTACCGTATGCGCTATATCAGTCGAGAAGATGTGTTGGCCTTAGCTCAACCGCTTAAGAAAAATGAATACGGACAGTATCTGCTCCGTTTGATTGGAGAAGCATAGATGACAGATAATTTTTTCGGTAAGACGCTTGCAGCACGCAAGGTTGATGCAATTCCAGGTATGTTGGAGTTTGATATCCCCGTTCATGGTGATAATCGTGGCTGGTTTAAAGAAAATTTCCAAAAGGAAAAAATGCTTCCACTTGGCTTTCCAGAGTCTTTCTTTGCAGAAGGGAAGTTGCAAAACAATGTATCCTTCTCACGCAAACATGTTCTCCGTGGCCTCCACGCAGAACCTTGGGATAAGTACATCTCTGTAGCAGATGGTGGGAAAGTTCTGGGTTCTTGGGTTGATCTACGCGAGGGCGAAACCTTTGGGAATACCTATCAGACAGTCATTGATGCTAGCAAGGGAATCTTTGTTCCTCGAGGAGTGGCCAATGGCTTTCAAGTCCTATCAGATACAGTTTCTTATAGTTATCTGGTCAATGATTATTGGGCTCTTGAACTCAAACCCAAGTATGCCTTTGTGAACTACGCTGATCCGAGCCTTGGTATTGAATGGGAAAATCTTGCAGAAGCAGAGGTTTCAGAAGCAGATAAAAATCATCCGCTACTTAAGGATGTAAAACCTTTGAAAAAAGAAGATTTGTAAAAAGGAAAGAATATGACTGAATACAAAAAAATTATCGTGACGGGTGGAGCTGGTTTTATCGGTTCCAACTTTGTCCACTATGTTTATAATAATTTTCCAGATGTTCATGTGACAGTCTTGGACAAGTTGACTTATGCTGGGAACCGCGCTAATATTGAGGAAATTTTAGGCGATCGTGTTGAGTTAGTTGTTGGTGACATTGCTGATGCGGACTTGGTAGACAAGTTAGCAGCTCAAGCAGATGCTATTGTGCACTATGCGGCGGAAAGTCACAATGACAATTCGCTCAATGATCCATCACCATTTATCCATACTAACTTCATCGGAACCTATACTCTTTTAGAAGCTGCTCGTAAGTATGATATTCGCTTCCACCATGTATCGACAGATGAAGTTTATGGGGATCTCCCTCTACGTGAGGATTTGCCAGGTCATGGTGAAGGTCCAGGTGAGAAATTTACCGCTGATACCAAATACAACCCAAGCTCTCCATACTCATCAACTAAGGCAGCTTCAGACTTGATTGTCAAAGCCTGGGTACGATCATTTGGAGTCAAGGCAACGATTTCTAACTGTTCAAATAACTACGGTCCTTATCAACACATTGAAAAATTTATCCCACGTCAGATTACCAACATCCTAAGTGGAATTAAGCCAAAACTTTACGGTGAAGGTAAGAACGTTCGTGACTGGATTCATACTAATGACCATTCTTCAGGTGTTTGGACAATCTTGACAAAAGGGCAAATCGGTGAAACCTACTTGATTGGGGCTGATGGTGAGAAGAACAACAAGGAAGTTTTGGAACTAATCCTTAAGGAAATGGGACAACCTGCCGACGCCTATGATCATGTGACTGACCGTGCAGGACACGATCTTCGCTATGCGATTGATGCAAGCAAACTCCGTAATGAGTTGGGCTGGAAACCAGAATTCACCAACTTCGAACAAGGTCTCAAAGAAACCATTCAATGGTACAAAGATAACCAAGAATGGTGGCAGGGAGAAAAAGAAGCTGTTGAAGCCAACTACGCTAAAACACAAGAGGTTCTTGAAAAATAAAAGGCAGAGACTTTCTGCTTTTTATTGCTATACCGAAGAATTGTAAATCAGTTGAAAGGAAGAAAAATGATTTTAATTACAGGGGCAAATGGCCAATTAGGAACGGAACTTCGTTATTTGTTGGATGAGCGTAATGAAGAATACGTTGCGGTTGATGTGGCTGAGATGGATATTACCGATGCAGAAATGGTTGAGAAAGTTTTTGAAGAGGTGAAACCGACTTTAGTATACCACTGTGCAGCCTACACAGCTGTTGATGCAGCAGAGGATGAAGGGAAAGAATTGGACTTTGCCATCAATGTTACGGGGACAGAAAATGTCGCCAAAGCATCCGAAAAGCATGGTGCAACTCTAGTCTACATCTCTACCGATTATGTATTTGACGGTAAGAAACCAGTTGGACAAGAGTGGGAAGTGGATGACAAACCAGATCCTCAAACGGAATATGGTCGTACTAAGCGTATGGGAGAGGAGATTGTAGAAAAATACGTTTCAAACTTCTATATTATCCGTACTGCCTGGGTTTTTGGAAATTACGGTAAAAACTTTGTCTTCACGATGCAAAATCTTGCTAAAACTCATAAGACTTTGACAGTTGTAAATGATCAACATGGTCGACCAACCTGGACACGTACCTTGGCCGAGTTCATGACTTTCCTAGCTGAAAACCGCAAGGAATTTGGTTATTATCATTTGTCAAATGATGCGACAGAAGATACAACTTGGTATGACTTTGCGGTTGAAATTTTGAAGGATACAGATGTCGAAGTCAAGCCAGTAGACTCGAGCCAATTTCCTGCCAAAGCTAAACGTCCACTAAACTCAACGATGAGTTTGACCAAAGCCAAAGCAACTGGATTTGTCATTCCAACTTGGAAAGATGCCTTGAAAGAATTTTACAAACAAGACCTTGAAAAATAGCCTTGCTGGAGGCCAAAATGTATACAGAAAGAGAGAAGAGAGATTCTCTTTCTTTTTTTGTTTACTCGTATATGCAATCGTCGGATAATTATAAAAATTCAAGAAAAAGCTTGTTTAAATGTTAGAAAATTCGAGCACGAATGTATTTTTTGTGTTATAATATTCTGTGAGTAGTTATGCCTTGGTGTAGCTATTAAAAATAGAAGTGTGAAACTGGGAAGATAGAGAGGACGCAGTGTAATGACTAGAAATGGTTTTTTTACAGGCTTAGATATCGGGACTAGCTCTATTAAAGTGTTGGTTGCAGAGCTTGTAAATGGTGAAGTAAATGTAATTGGCGTAAGCAATGCCAAAAGTAAAGGTGTCAAAGATGGGATTATCGTTGACATCGAAGCAGCAGCGACTGCTATTAAGTCTGCAATTTCTCAAGCAGAAGAAAAAGCAGGAATTTCAATCAAGTCTGTAAACGTTGGTTTGCCAGCTAATTTGCTACAAGTGGAGCCAACTCAAGGCATGATTCCAGTGACATCAGATACAAGAGAAATTACGGATCAAGATGTCGAAAATGTTGTCAAATCAGCCTTGACTAAAAGTATGACTCCAGACCGTGAAGTTATCACCTTTATTCCAGAGGAATTTGTTGTTGATGGATTCCAAGGAATTCGTGATCCTCGCGGGATGATGGGTGTGCGTTTGGAAATGCGCGGTCTCTTGTACACTGGCCCACGTACCATCCTCCACAATCTTCGTAAAACTGTTGAGCGTGTAGGCATTCAAGTCGATAACGTGATTATTTCACCTCTTGCAATGGTTCACTCTGTCTTGAATGAAGGTGAACGTGAGTTTGGTGCGACTGTTATCGACATGGGTGGTGGTCAAACGACTGTTGCCACTATTCGCAACCAAGAACTTCAATATACAAATGTCAACCAAGAGGGTGGCGATTATGTCACAAAAGACATTTCAAAAGTTCTCAAGACTTCTAAGAAAATTGCAGAAGGTCTAAAATTGAACTACGGTGAAGCTTATCCACCACTAGCTAGCAAGGAAACTTTCCAAGTTGAAGTGATCGGTGAAGTTGAACCAGTTGAAGTGACTGAAGAATACTTGGCTGAGATTATTTCAGCAAGAATCAAGCACATTTTTGAGCAAATTAAGCAAGACTTGGAAAGACGTCACCTATTAGACTTGCCAGGTGGTATTGTCTTGATTGGTGGAAATGCTCTTCTTCCAGGTGTCGTTGAATTGGCCCAAGAAGTATTTGGAGTACGCGTTAAGTTATTCGTACCAAATCAAGTAGGTATTCGCAATCCTGCTTTTGCCCATGTCATCAGCTTGTCAGAATTCGCTGGTAGTCTTACTGAAGTGAATATTTTGGCCCAACGAGCAATTCGAGGTGACGAAAGTTTACGCCACCAACCGATTGACTTTAGAAGTTCAGCGCAACCAGTTGCACCTGTTTCTCCACGACCAGTATTTAATACAGTGACAACTCCTGAGCCTGAAGCAACTCAATCTGTTGAACCAGTAGCTCCACTTCAATCAGAAGAAAAGAGCAAAGGTAAATTAACGGATCGTTTCCGTAGCTTGATTGGAAGCATGTTTGACGAATAAAATAGAGGAATATAAATATGACATTTTCATTTGATACAGCAGCAGCACAAGGTGCAGTAATTAAAGTAATCGGTGTCGGCGGTGGTGGTGGAAATGCCATCAACCGTATGGTTGACGAAGGCGTTTCTGGCGTTGAATTTATCGCAGCCAACACAGATGTACAAGCTTTGAGCAGTACAAAAGCTGAGACAGTTATCCAGCTCGGCCCTAAATTGACTCGCGGACTTGGTGCAGGAGGTCAACCTGAAGTTGGTCGTAAAGCTGCAGAAGAAAGCGAAGAAGTATTGACAGAAGCGATCAGCGGTGCGGACATGGTCTTCATCACTGCTGGTATGGGTGGTGGTTCTGGTACAGGTGCTGCACCAGTTATCGCTCGTATTGCAAAAGGTCTTGGTGCTTTGACAGTGGGTGTTGTAACTCGTCCATTTGGTTTTGAAGGAAGCAAACGTGGACAATTTGCCATCGAAGGGATTAACGAACTTCGTGAACATGTTGATACACTCTTGATTATCTCAAACAACAACTTGCTAGAAATCGTTGACAAGAAGACTCCACTTCTTGAAGCATTGAGTGAAGCAGACAACGTTCTTCGTCAAGGTGTTCAAGGGATTACAGATTTGATTACAAATCCTGGCTTGATCAACTTGGACTTTGCAGACGTTAAAACTGTTATGGCCAATAAAGGGAATGCCCTTATGGGGATTGGTATCGGTAGCGGTGAAGAACGTGTTGTAGAAGCTGCTCGTAAAGCAATCTACTCACCACTTCTTGAAACAACTATCGATGGAGCTGAGGATGTTATTGTTAACGTAACTGGTGGTTTGGACTTGACTTTGATTGAAGCTGAAGAAGCATCAGAAATTGTTAACCAAGCAGCTGGTCATGGCGTTAACATCTGGCTTGGAACATCTATTGATGAGACAATGAAAGACGAAATCCGCGTGACTGTTGTTGCGACAGGAGTACGTCAGGATAAAGTTGAGAAAGTTGTAACTGCTCAGCCACGCCAAGCAACACATCGTGAACCTGCTCGAACTAGCCATGCACAAACTTTCGATCGTAATTTTGATATGGCTGATACAGCAGAAATTCCAACTCCAAGTTATCGCCGTCAAGAAGCACCAAAGACATCAGCCTTCGGTGACTGGGACTTGAGACGCGATGCTATTGTTCGTCAAGGAGAACCAGTTGTTTCTCCAGTGGAACGCTTTGAAGTTCCAGCGGCAACAGATGAAGATGAGTTGGAAACACCACCATTCTTTAAAAATCGTTAATGAAGATGAATTTAAAAGAAAATACGAACCTTGTTTTTCAACAGATATCGAATGCAGTTCAGGAAGCCGGTCGTGAAAACGATTCGGTTTCTGTGATTGCGGTGACCAAATATGTAGATGTTGAAACAGCCTCAGCTTTGGTTTCGCAAGGAGTGCAACACATTGGTGAGAACCGTGTTGATAAATTTCTTGACAAGTATCATGCTCTAAGTGATAAGAATCTTACCTGGCATTTGATTGGAACCTTACAGAGACGTAAAGTCAAGGAAGTGATTTCTTATGTGGATTATTTTCATGCTTTAGATTCCTTAAAGCTAGCTCAGGAAATTCAAAAACGAGCGGACCACAAGATTAAGTGCTTTTTGCAAGTAAATATTTCTCAGGAAGAAAGTAAGCACGGTTTTTCGAAAGAAGAATTGTTAGCCCTCTTACCCGAACTTTCAGCATTAGACCAGATTGAGTATGTAGGTCTGATGACCATGGCTCCATTTGAAGCAACTAGTCAAGAATTGCTAGAGATATTTAAAGAAACGCAAGAATTGCAAAAAACCATTCAAGAAAAACATCTCCCCAATATGCCGATGACAGAACTAAGTATGGGTATGAGTCGAGACTTCAAAGAAGCGATTCAATGTGGTTCAACTTTCGTTCGAATCGGTACAGCATTTTTTAAATAGGAAATAACCATGTCACTAAAAGATAAATTTGATAAGTTTATAGATTATTTCACTGAAGATGGAGAAGAGGTGGCACCGAACGTTGCTGAGTTAAAGTCTGAACAAACCTTAACTTCAGTTTCGGCTCCAAAGGAAGAACTTCCACGAGCTCAACAGTTACCACAATCTTCACAAGTGAATTCGAAAGAAAAAAATATTACCCGTCTTCACGCTCGTCAACAAGAATTGGCGATGCAGAGTCACCGAGGTGCAGAAAAGGTAATCATTGCTGTTCGTTATCCTCGCCGCTACGAAGATGCAACTGATATTGTTGATTTGTTAACAGGAAATGAAAGTATTCTAATTGATTTCCAATATATGACTGAAGTACAAGCGCGTCGTTGTCTAGATTACTTAGATGGAGCTCGCCATGTGCTGGCTGGTGAATTGAGAAAGGTTGCAAATACTATGTACCTTTTGACACCAGTAGGAGTTGTGGTTAATATTGAAGACATTCGCTTGCCTGATGGTTCTCACGGTGAAGAGTTTGATTTTGACATGAAGAGAAATCGAGTGAAGTAATGATTTTTCTAATTCGTTTTATACAGAATGCTGCAACTATCTATTCATGGATACTTGTAGCTTTTGCTCTATTATCTTGGTTTCCCAATGCCTATGATACAGCACTAGGTCGTTTGTTGACTAGCTTAGTCAAACCGATCCTTCAACCCTTGAGACGTCTGCCCCTAAGTATTGGTGGTATTGATTTTTCAGTTTGGGTGGCTGTCATTTTAGTTCATTTACTTGGAAACTATTTGATCCGTTTTCTTTATATACTAGCATGAGAAAAGAGATTTATCAGCATTTCTCAGTCGAGGATATTCCTTTCATTGATAAAGGATTGGAGTGGCTTAGGCAGGTCGAAGAGCACTACGCTCCCATCCTAACTCCCTTTATCAATCCCCATCAGGTCTTTATTTTAAAGACATTGGGGAATCATCATGGGATTCAAGTTTTTTCAAGCAATGATTTTGTGCCTAGTGAGTATAGTCGTGTGCTTCTTGCACCAGATTATTTCATACCGACTTTGGCGGATTTTGAAATGGAATTACTCGAGATTGTTTATTCTAGTAAGTTTGACCAATTGACTCATTCCAAGATTTTAGGAACCGTTCTGAATCGTCTGGGAATTGATCGCAAGTTATTTGGTGATATATTAGTAACGGAGAATAGAGCGCAAATCATTGTGGACCGGAAATTTGTTTCCCTCTTCCAGGATGGAATTCAAAAGGTTGCTAGATTACCTGTAAAACTAGAAGTAAGGCCTTTTGAAGAATTATTAGAATCCAAAAATGACTATCAGGAAAGAGAAGTTTTAGTTCCGAGCATGCGCTTGGATGCCTTCTTATCGAATGTTCTGAAATTATCTCGCTCCCAGACAGCCGATTTATTAGAAAGAAAATATGTTCAGGTAAATTACCATCTGGTTGAGAAATCTGATTATCAGGTTCAGATTGGTGATTTAGTAAGTGTCAGACGCTTTGGACGAATGATCTTACTCAAAGAAAATGGCCAGACTAAAAAAGATAAGAAAAAATTGATAGTTCAACTATTATTAAGTAAGTGAGGGGAAAATATGCCAATTACATCGTTAGAAATCAAGGATAAAACCTTTAGTACCAAATTCAGAGGTTTTAATCCTGAAGAAGTTGATGAATTTCTAGATATTGTTGTTCGTGACTATGAAACACTTGTTCGTAGTAACCATGAAAAAGAACAACACATTAAAAATTTAGAGGAACGTTTGTCTTATTTTGATGAGATTAAGGAGTCATTGAGCCAGTCTGTATTGATTGCTCAAGATACTGCAGAACGTGTCAAACAAGCTGCTAATGAACGCTCTCAAAATATCCTTAAACAGGCTGAACAAGATGCCCAGCGTCTGCTTGATGAGGCTAAGTATAAGGCTAATGAAATCTTGCGTCAAGCTACAGATAATGCTAAGAAGGTTGCTGTAGAGACGGAAGAATTGAAGAATAAGAGCCGTGTCTTCCATCAACGTTTGAAATCTACGATTGAGAGTCAATTAGCTATTGTAGACTCTTCTGACTGGGAAGAAATTTTGCGCCCGACAGCAACTTACCTTCAAACAAGTGACGAAGCCTTTAAAGAAGTTGTTGGAGAAGTTTTGGGTGAAGATGTTTCTACCTATCAGGATGAAGAGCCGATTGACATGACCCGTCAGTTTTCACCTGAGGAAGTAGCAGAGCTCCAAGCCCGCATTGAAGCAGCTAATCGAGAATTGGCTGAATCACAAAAAGAAGAAAAGCCAGCTACTGCTAGCTCAGTAGTAGAAGAAGTTGATTCTTCAAGCCAAGAAGATTCTCAACAAACACCCTTGACAGAATCTATTAATCTTTTATAAGAAAGAAAATCTGAGAACAAGATCTAATTTAACATATTTTCAGCGAGTAGGAGATGGTGGAAGTCCTACAATCCCTGTTGATGAGATTATCCTCTCAAGTTATCAAGTCTGAAGTTAGTAAGATTTGACGTTCCCCGCGTTACGGGAAAAGAGGGAGAAAGACTAGTTCTTTTTCCGAACAAAGGTGGTACCACGATTTTCGTCCTTTTTAGCGAGTCGTGGTTTTTAATTTGTCTATATAAAAAAGGAGATATCATGAAACTCAAAGAAACTTTAAATCTAGGGAAAACTGACTTCCCAATGCGTGCAGGACTTCCAACCAAAGAGCCAGTGTGGCAAAAAGAGTGGGAAGAAGCAAAATTGTATCAACGTCGTCAAGAGTTGAATGAAGGGAAACTTCACTTCACTCTTCATGATGGACCTCCGTACGCTAACGGAAATATCCACGTTGGTCATGCTATGAACAAGATTTCAAAAGATATCATTGTTCGTTCTAAGTCTATGTCAGGATTTTACGCACCATACATCCCAGGTTGGGATACACACGGACTACCAATCGAGCAAGTTTTGGCCAAACAAGGTGTCAAACGCAAAGAGATGGACTTGGTTGAATACTTGAAACTTTGCCGTGAATATGCCCTTTCTCAGGTAGATAAACAACGCGAAGACTTCAAACGTTTAGGTGTTTCTGGTGACTGGGAAAATCCATATGTAACTTTGACCCCTGACTATGAAGCAGCGCAAATTCGTGTCTTCGGCGAGATGGCTAACAAGGGCTATATCTACCGTGGTGCCAAGCCAGTTTACTGGTCATGGTCATCTGAGTCAGCTCTTGCTGAAGCAGAGATTGAATACCATGACTTGGTTTCAACATCACTTTACTATGCCAATAAGGTCAAGGATGGCAAAGGTGTGTTAGACACTGATACTTACATCGTTGTTTGGACAACAACTCCATTTACTATCACGGCTTCTCGTGGTTTGACTGTTGGTGCGGATATTGACTACGTTTTGGTTCAACCTGCTGGTGAAACTCGTAAGTTTGTGGTTGCTGCTGAATTGTTGAACAGCTTGTCTGAGAAATTTGGCTGGACTGATGTTCAAGTTTTGGCGACTTATCGTGGCCAAGAATTGAACCATATCGTGACAGAACACCCATGGGATACTGCAGTAGATGAACTCGTTATCCTTGGTGACCACGTTACAACTGACTCTGGTACAGGTATCGTCCATACAGCTCCTGGTTTTGGTGAGGACGACTACAATGTTGGTGTGGCTAATGGTCTTGAAGTTGCTGTGACAGTTAACGAACGCGGAATCATGATGCCTAATGCTGGCGCTGAGTTCGAAGGTCAATTCTATGACAAGGTGGTTCCAACTGTTATCGAGAAACTAGGCAACCTCCTTCTTGCTCAAGAAGAAATCTCTCACTCATACCCATTTGACTGGCGTACGAAAAAACCAATCATCTGGCGTGCAGTGCCTCAATGGTTTGCTTCTGTATCTAAATTCCGTCAAGAAATCTTGGATGAAATTGAAAAAGTGAAATTCCATTCAGAATGGGGTAAAGTCCGTCTTTACAACATGATTCGTGACCGTGGTGACTGGGTTATCTCTCGTCAACGTGCTTGGGGTGTTCCACTTCCGATCTTCTATGCTGAAGACGGCACACCAATCATGACATCTGAAACGATTGAGCATGTAGCTCAACTCTTTGAAGAGCATGGTTCCATCATCTGGTGGGAACGTGATGCTAAAGACCTCTTGCCAGAAGGATTTACACATCCAGGTTCACCAAATGGTGAATTCAAGAAAGAAACAGACATCATGGACGTTTGGTTTGACTCAGGTTCTTCGTGGAACGGGGTTGTGGTTAACCGTCCAGAACTCAAATACCCAGCTGACCTCTACCTTGAAGGTTCTGACCAATACCGTGGTTGGTTCAACTCCTCACTCATCACATCTGTTGCCAACCATGGTGTAGCACCATACAAACAAATCTTGTCACAAGGTTTTGCCCTTGACGGTAAAGGTGAGAAGATGTCTAAATCTCTTGGAAATACCATTGCTCCAAGCGATGTTGAGAAACAATTTGGTGCTGAAATCTTGCGTCTCTGGGTAACAAGTGTTGACTCAAGCAACGACGTGCGTATCTCTATGGATATCTTGAGCCAAGTCTCTGAGACTTACCGTAAGATCCGTAATACCCTTCGTTTCTTGATTGCTAACACATCTGACTTTAACCCAGCTGAGGATGCAGTGGCTTACGAAGAACTTCGTTCTGTTGATAAGTACATGACCATCCGCTTTAACCAGCTTGTTAAGACCATTCGTGATGCTTATGCCAACTTTGAATTCTTGACAATCTATAAAGCACTAGTGAACTTTATCAACGTTGACTTGTCAGCCTTCTACCTTGATTTTGCCAAAGACGTTGTCTACATCGAAGGTGCCAAATCATTGGAACGCCGTCAAATGCAAACTGTCTTTTACGATATCCTTGTAAAAATCACCAAACTCTTGACTCCAATCCTTCCTCACACTGCGGAAGAAATCTGGTCATATCTTGAGTTTGAAGCCGAAGACTTTGTTCAATTGTCAGAATTGCCAGAAGCTCAAACCTTTGCTAACCAAGAGGAAATCTTGGACACATGGGCAGCCTTCATGGACTTCCGTGGTCAAGCTCAAAAAGCCTTGGAAGAAGCTCGTAATGCCAAAGTAATTGGTAAATCCCTTGAAGCTCATTTGACAGTTTATCCAAACGAAGTCGTGAAAACTCTTCTTGGAGCTGTTGATAGCAATGTAGCTCAACTCTTGATCGTCTCAGAATTGACCATCGCAGAAGGACCAGCTCCAGAAGGCGCAGTTAGCTTCGAAGATGTAGCCTTCACAGTTGAACGCGCTGCAGGTGAAGTATGTGATCGTTGCCGTCGTATAGATCCAAGTACAGCAGAACGTAGCTATAACGCAACCATCTGTGACCACTGCGCAAGCATCGTAGAAGAAAACTTTGCGGACGCAGTCGCAGAAGGATTTGAAGTAAAATAAATTTATATACTGGAGGTTGGGACAAAAGATCCCGACCTCATTTTTTTATTAGGAATCAAACTTTGACGCGGTAGATGATTGAACTTTTTGTTCGTCTTTTATACTCTTCGAAAATCAAATTCAAACCACGTCAGCGTCGCCTTGCCGTACTCAGCTACAGCCTGCGGCTAGCTTCCTAGTTTGCTCTTTGATTTTCATTGAGTATTAGACTCCAAAAAGCTTCTAATCATCCTCGCGGGGCTGGGACTACGAAATCGAGACTTTGGTCTATCGATTTCTGTCCCACCGCCTTTTTTATGGAGTGAATATTCTCTTATTTTAGAAAATAGAAACTAAAATGTTTTTAGATCTGATATAAATCCTTTTTGTAAAAAATATGTAAACAATCGCAAATAAAATAAAAATAAGTTTTTAAAAAACGCATAAAATAAAAATTGATAAAAAAATCACTATTTTCAATGTTTTTCAGGACTAATCAATCTTATTTTTACATCAAAAATACTTGTATTTATAGGTTGAAAAGGATACCAAGCATATGTATTTATATAAAATAGACCTTTTTTAAAAAATAAAACAAATAATTTGAATATTGAAAGCGAATAAGTTATAATGGTTCTGTATGTGAAATACAATATTACAAAAATAAAAAAGGAGATACGCGATGTATTTTAACCGTAAAAATGCGGAACAAAAGAACTGGCGAATGATTAAAAAAGGAAAACATTTCTTGTTTGGTTGTTCGCTTGTTTTTGCTGTTGGAGCAACTTTAGCTACTCCAGCAGTCCACGCTGACAGTGTAGAAGCTAAGGCAGAAACTACAACTTCAGCAGCACAAGCAGAACCTACTACAGAGGCACCGACCTATGTGGCACCAGCTGCAACTAGCCCAGTTGCGACTGAACCAGTTGCGACTGAACCAGTGGATGCAACTGCTGAATCAAAGGAAGTTTCAGTTGATAAAACTCAATTAGAAGCTGTTTTGGCACAAGCTAAAGCTAAAAGTTTGGAAGGTCAAGATGCTTCAGTTAAGGCTGAGGTCGAAGCTGCAATTGCAGAAGCAGAAGCATTAGTTGCGAACGGTTCAGCAAGCCAAGATCAAATCAACCAAAGTGTTGAACGTTTGACTCAAGCTGTATCAAGTGTCAAAGAAGTGACTGAAGTAGCAGCTGAAACAACAACGGAAGCAGCATCTGAAGCAACTCCTAAAGTCAGAAACAAACGCGCCACTACTGAAGGAACATCACGTGCAGTTGATGAATCGAGACTTGATCGTGTTACAGTGACAAAAGATAACTTTGATAGTTTCTTTAAAGAAGGTGGTAATGCAAGTTATGACGAAACTTCTGGCACGATTAAGTTGACAGATGATGTAGGAGGTCAAGTTGGTAGTGCTTATCTTCGTTTCAAAATCGATCCTAAGGAAGACTTTACCTTTACTGGTAAGGTAGATATTGGTGATAAATATGAAGGACATCAAGTAAATGGTCGAGATGGTGGAGATGGAGTCGGTTTCGTTTTCCATACAGGGAATGTAGATACTATTGGTCAATCTGGTGCTTCCATCGGTATGGGTACTATTAAAAACGCCTTTGGCTTCAAACTTGACTCATGGCATAATACAACTACTCCAAATGCTAGCCACAATGCGCCAATGGACCCTAAATATGGTGGTAATGCATGGAGAAGTAATGCTTTTGGTGCCTTCTACTCATCAAATGCTGCAGGAAGAGTAACGACTGTAGGTGATGCGAAGGCATTAAATCCAAAACCAAATGGTCAATGGGTAGACTTTAAAATCGAATATAAAGGTCAATCAAAAGAGTTCATTGTAACTTATGGTTATGAAAAATGGTCAACTAATTTGAAGACTGCAAATGCTTCAGTCATGGCACCAAATGCTAAGACTGCTCTTAACAACTCAAATGCAACTTATGCGTTGTCATTCTTAGGAAGTACAGGTTCTGGTACTAACTTGCAACGTGTACAAATCGAAAAATTTGAGTTTACAGCACCACAAATTGTACAAGTTGCCTTCTATGATGAAGCGGGTAATGAGCTCGCAGCAAGTAGTGCGATCCCAGGAGATAGAGATCAAGTTATTAATTTGAGTAATGTCGAAGCAGTACAAAAAGCTATTTCGAAAATAAAAGCAAAAGGATATACACTTAAGGAAGTTAATTCTGATAGAGCAGAAACATATAACTCGGGAGCTAACACTGTAACACTTAGAAGTGGTGGACAGTTACTGAAGTATGTATTTGCAGTACCTACTCCAGAGGTAACTAAAACATTACCTTCAGATGGTGGTATGCTGCGAAATGGAGGTATTAAATCAACTGATAATACATTATCAGGGACAGGAACACCTGGTGCAACTATTAATATTAAAGTTGCAGGAAACACAGTTGTAGACAACGTAACAGTAGAAAGTAACGGTAAGTGGACAGCGACACTTCCAACTGGATTAAATAGTAATGTAACGACACAAGATCAATTAGTTCCAAAAAATAGTTTAGTAGTTACACAAAAAATAGGTGTCAGTGAAAGTGAAGAAGCAGCAGTAGATGTTGCGCTTGGTGAATCAAGTGTAGTTCCTTCAACAGAATCAAAAGATCAACAAAGTATTGTTGCGGAAACTACGACAGTTACACTAAAAGTGCCTCACGATGCAGGAATTACTTACTTTGATTACCCTAATGCTAACAATGGTAGAAGTGAAGTAGCTATTAAACGCGATTCAATTCCTGGGGCATGGACTTCAAAAGATGAATCAAAAGCAGTTGTTACCTCATACTCTAGTGATGGTTTCTTTGATACAGTTGTTCTTGAAATGAAGGATAAAATCCAAGCAGGTAAAGCTAAGGTCATTTCAAATATTAAAGAAAATAAATATTCAAGTCCAGTTGGTTGGAAAGAAATTAATGTAGAAGCAAAACCAGACACAACACCACCAGCAGCACCAACTGTAAACGCCGTTAAGGCAGGCGCTACTAGTATTACTGGTACAGCAGAAGCTAATTCTAAAGTAGAAGCTACATTACCAAATGGTAGTAAAGCAACTGCAACAGCAGGTGCAGATGGAAGCTTCACTATCCCAGTTTCAGGTTTAAATGAAGGAGATACAGTTAGTGTTACAGCAACAGATGCTGCTGACAACACATCAGATGCTACAACTGTAACTGTAAAAGAGAATGTTCGTCCAGTTCTCAATATTCCTTACGATGATGCTGAGAACCAAGTAATCTATGTGTATTCTGGTGAAGAAAATAATATAGAACTAAAAATTACTGATAACTCAGGAAAAATTTCTAAAGCGTATTTAGTATTTGCTCAAGATAATCGTACAGGTTTAGGGACAGAAGATACTGGATATTTAAATGGTAAAACGAAAAGTGCTTTATATTTAAAAGCAAATAGATTTGGTTCAGAAACAACAGCTACAGAAACAAATCCAGCTATTATTAAATTAACAGCAGATATTCCAAATGGATCTTACACTGATGGAACTGGTATGACACGTTATCTATTTGCAGAAGACGCAGCAGGTAACACCTCATACGAGCATGTTGGTGCAAACATGGATAAAGGTGCTCTTGGACGTATTCGCTTTGTTTGGAAACCACAAACATTCAAGTATACTGCAGTAGCTCCATCAACACCTATTACATCAAACACTGTTCCAGAAGCAAATGCTATTGAAAAAGCTGTTAAAGATGCTAACCCAACTTTCAGCGACAAGATTGAAAGTGTTACTTTAGATGGTACTAATGTTAAGGTTACCTATAAAGATGGAAGTACAGATACCCTAAGCGCGGACTCAGTTTTCAAAATTGAACCAACTGCACCTAAAGTAACACCAGTTAAAAATCCATCAAGCCTGGAACAACCAGAAAAAGATGCAGTTAAGAAAGCTGTAGAAACAGCGAACCCAAGCGCAACTAAGGTTGAAGTAGGTACAGATGGTACCACAACACTAACCTACTCAAATGGTTCAACAGCTAAATTGACACCAGCACAAACAGTCAGTCAAGCAGACGTTACACCTCCAGCAGCCCCAACTGTAAACGCCGTTAAGGCAGGTGCTACTAGTATTACTGGTACAGCAGAAGCTAATTCTAAAGTAGAAGCTACATTACCAAATGGTAGTAAAGTATCTACAACAGCAGGAGCAGATGGAAGCTTCACTATCCCAGTTTCAGCTTTGAATGCTGATGATCAAATTAGTGTTACAGCTACAGATGAAGCAGGTAACAAGTCAACTCCAACTAAAGTTACTGTAAAAGAAACAGTTCGTCCAGTTCTCAACATTCCTTATGATGATGCTGAGAACCAAGTAATCTATGTGTATTCTGGTGAAGAAAATAATATAGAACTAAAAATTACTGATAACTCAGGGAAAATTTCTAAAGCGTATTTAGTATTTGCTCAAGATAATCGTACAGGTTTAGGGACAGAAGATACTGGATATTTAAATGGTAAAACGAAAAGTGCTTTATATTTAAAAGCAAATAGATTTGGTTCAGAAACAACAGCTACAGAAACAAATCCAGCTATTATTAAATTAACAGCAGATATTCCAAATGGATCTTACACTGATGGAACTGGTATGACACGTTATCTATTTGCAGAAGACGCAGCAGGTAACACCTCATACGAGCATGTTGGTGCAAACATGGATAAAGGTGCTCTTGGACGTATTCGCTTTGTTTGGAAACCACAAACATTCAAGTATACTGCAGTAGCTCCGTCAACACCTATTACATCAAACACTGTTCCAGAAGCGAGTGCTATTGAAAAAGCTATTAAAGATGCCAATCCAACGTTCAGTGACAAGATTGGAAGTGTTACTTTAGATGGTACGAATGTTAAGGTTACTTATAAGGATGGAAGTACAGATACCCTAAGCGCGGACTCAGTTTTCAAAATTGAACCAACTGCACCTACAGTAACACCAGTTAAGAATACGTCAGCGTTAACTACACCAGAAAAACAAGCTGTAGAAGCAGCAGTAAGAACAAAGAACCCAGATGCGACAACAGTAGTAGTTGGAAATGATGGTTCAACAACATTAACTTACTCAAATGGCTCAACAGCTAAATTGACACCAGCACAAACTGTCAGTCAAGCGGACGTTACAGCACCAGCAGCACCAAGTGTAAGCCCAGTTACAGCAGGCGCTACAGCAGTTACAGGTACAGCCGAAGCCGGTTCAACAGTAGAGGTTACTCTTCCAGATGGTTCTAAAGCAACAGCGAAAGCCGATCAAGA
>NZ_JYOV01000009.1 GCF_000963255.1 Streptococcus infantis
CAATGTCATTAAGTTAGTAATCTAACTATTTGAATAGGAGATAGGATTGAGATCATCAAAGTGATTCTCTATCCTATCTTCTATTTTTTTTGCATAACAAATAAAGGTTTTTTCACCCTATTTTTTGAGATTTATGTTACTCTATAGATGAAATCAATTACCGATTGGGCCTTTATTTTTCTTGGATATTTTCGATTCGGTCGAATAATAGATAACTGTTTCTTGAGGTAGTTTTTCAACTGGAGAGAAGAAAGGGAACCGTTAAAAAACAAACGGCAGGCATAAGTCGCATCTGAGAAACACACTTTATATCTTTGTTTTTTGTGACTACTGTCGATGGCAACTTGCGAGGTTACCCAACGACAAAAGTTAAAATTTGTAAATCGGGCAAAGATTTCTTGGAGAATCCCTTCCTTCTTTTTGGCATGAAAATTGACCAAGCCAATACTGTATTTCAGGTCACGAAAACTAGTCTCTATGCCCCATCTGCTGGCGTAGAGATTTTTTAATTGTTGGACTGAATAGTCTGTATTTGTCACCAAAGTTTCGTATTTTCCTTCTTCCGCTTCTAAACGCACCAAACGAAAAGGAAGTTGGTATAGTTCAACAGGGTCATGTTTTTGACTTGTTTCTGGAAGAAAATCAAAAGTAGAATTGTGTGGAATAAAATGATAGTCATTGGGGAAATCACGATAAAGTTTTTTGAGCTGATTGGTTTGCTTTCGTGATAATTTTAGAGAAAAGTTTTGATCAAAACACTCTGTATTTGGCAAGTTGAAGGAGGAACGCATGGATTGTTTTCCATCTCGAATTCGGATGATATAAAGCCATCCTTTTTCTTGAAAATGAGCCATGAGATTGTAACTTTCATAGCCTCTATCCATGATAACAAGAGCTTTCTCGAAAGGGAGAAGCCTTCATCATCTGAATCAGAGCTAAGCGCTCATGTTGCGTATGTTTGTCTTGAATAGAAACATCTCTATACACTCCAGTCGTCAAGTCGTATAGGGCATTTATGTGTATGAGATTATAGGATTTAACATCCGTTTGGGTTTGGATAGAGGTTTCTGTATCCATGGGATTTCGAGGAATACAGATATCACTCCCATCTGCAGCGAATATCGGAAGATTGGTGTTAAGTGGAATAGGTGCTGTAAATTCTTTAAATAAGGTATAGAAAGCCTCAGGTTTTATCTGATAGCGTCTTTGAACAAAGGCTGAATTTGAAACTGTCAGTCTAGCATCTAGTAATTCTTTTGACAGTGATTTTCCTCCCATTCCCAGAATGGTACGAATCATGGTTTCTAGTGATAACCTTCTTTTACGAGTAAAGGCCTGTTCATCTTGTTTGACGAGCTCAACTTTTTGACCAAGGATACTCTGAATACTCTTATTCAAGTGGGCTTTTATCTGTTTTATCATAGGAAGTACCTCCTTAACTATCAGTTTAGCACATAAAAAAAGAAACCCAAATACAGAATTGTATTTGAATTTCTTAACTTAATGACATTGAGCTCGCGGGCTTGGTTTTTCTTATCTATCACAAAATATTCCAAAATGAAATGGGTTCTTGATAGGCTTGGGGGAAGTCTCTTTTCAGGCTTTGGCAGGTGCGATAGGAAGGGATGAGATATCTTAGGATGAGGAGACTTCCCTGAAGGAAAGGTGGGATACCACTTAAAAACAGCAAGGAGAGAATTATCAGGTTATCCCATAGGAGGATTTGTAAGGCAAAACGCCAGAATCTCGGTCTAATCTGGGAATAGAGTTGACTAAAGTGGTCACAAAGTTGGTTGGAAAGATAGGTAAACAGCACAGGGTGAAAGAAGATGAGCCAACCGCTATAAATCAAAATCCAATCCCAGGTAATACTCTTCGAAAATCAAATTCAAACCACGTCAGCTTCACCTTGCCGTACTCAAGTACAGCCTGCGGCTAGCTTCCTAGTTTGCTCTTTGATTTTCATTGAGTATAAGTCCCTCTTTAAATGTCAAAAATGCCAGCATGATTCCATCGATGATGAGGAGTTGAATGGTTTTGATGTAGATGATTTTTTTCATGATAAAACCTTTTTTTCCTTAGAGACACTCCCACAAAGAGATATGTTTGTCATAAAAGTCTGGATAGTTTTCTCTTAGGTGGCTAGCCGTTATATAATAAAAAGTAGAATGACAGGAAGTAAAGACTGGAGTAAGAGAGTAAAAATGTTGAGGGCCAGTGATGGCTAAAAAGACAAATAATAGTAGGTCAGCGGAGAGAATCTCTAAGTAGTAAAGGCGAATTTTTTTGTTCATCTGAGGATAAATCTCAGAGAAATGTTTTTTGAGTCGATTGACCAAGCGAAATAGCAGTAGTCCTTGAGCAAGGATGAAAATGAAGCAAAAAATCAGGCCTCTCTCCAAAGAAAGTTCGTATCGGGGTCTGAAAGTTACCAACAGTAGCAAATCGCTGACTACGATGGCTGTAAAATGGATTCTAAAGAGATTTTTCATAAGATGACCTCCCTCTTTTATCTAGCTTCATTCTACTCCAAAAGAATGGGAGTTACAAGTAAAATGATAAAAAATTTTAGTAAGGAGATTCTATTAAGTCGGCTTGCTTTCTTTATTTGAGTTTCCTTCTATTTTTCCACTTCTTCATCATTCCAGACAAATAAAGCTCCGATTGCATTGAGGATATAAAAGATGTATTTTCCGATATTGGCAAAGTTTCCTTGAATGCCAGCCTTTGTCAGCTGAACGAAATTGTAAATCAACCAAAATCCCCACTGAGTTGTCAGTTTCAATGCATTCAAAGCATTGGCAATGAGGGAGAGTGCAAAGGCAATAGTTGTTACGTAGGCAAGGAGATTCATCTTTCCTCCATAGCCGATATAGTTGGTCATAAATGCAAAGAGGAAGGCGATGATTGAAATGATGATGGCAGCTAATTTTATCTGTTTTTGGCTCATTTGGTTGGGTCTGCCTTCTTGCGAAGCTTCCCATTTCTTAATAGCAAAGGTATAAATGAGGAAGGTGACAGGATAGGTGATAATGGCTGCCTTATTTCCAAGGATATAGTCAATGGTGCCGGACAAAATCGTATTGACAATGCCAAAGTAATTTCCCCATTTGCTTAATTTTCCCGTGAAACGAGTGGACAACATGGAAATCCCAACGTTGGTTACGGAAATCAATCCAAAGGGCACAAGGGCAGTCCATGGGCCCCAGTCTACGAATTTATCGAGACGGGAGTTGAGGTAACCAGATGCGATCGCAATTCCAACGACCAGAGCAACCCCAAAGAGGTCAAACCATTTGGATGTCGCAAAAATTTTTAGTGATTTTTTCATAGGTTAAAATATCTTTCTTTTTTTTACAAACATTCTACAACAAAATGAGAGTAACATCAAATGCTAGAAATAAAACCCTGAAAATCAAGCTTTCAGGGTTGGTAGGGGACTTGAGAAATTAGTTCAGTTTTTCAACATAGAGCTGCTTGGCGATTTCTAGGCTGACTTGGAGTTCTTCATTCTTGTGAATGAGACTGAAGGTATTAGAGAAGCCATCAAACTGCTTGACTTGGAGTTTGTCTCCAATATGGATACTGTGTTTTTCCAAATATTGGAGAAGTTCAAAGCTATCATGGACCCGAGTCAGTAGATAGGTCCCTGCTTCTTTGATATCAGAGAGTGGAAGGTTATTGATCTCAACTAAAAGCTCTCCCTTGGCAGGAATGGTTCCTCCATGGGGACAGGTTTTTGGAAAGCCTAACATTTTGTCTAATCTCTCGACAAAAAAGTCTGAAACCGTATGTTCTAATACCTCAGCTTCATCATGAATCTGATTACTGGTATAGTCCAGATGGTGAACCAGAAAAACTTCAATGAGTCGGTGCTTTCGGTAAAGGTCAGATACAAGTTTTAAACCAATATCCGTTAGTAAGTAGCCCTTTTTCTGATCTTTTAGGATAAGATTTTCGGATTGCATGCGCTTGATCATTTCGGTTACAGCTGGAGGTGATACCTGCATTCGAGCAGCGATTTCTTTATTGGTAATCTTAGGAAGTTCCATGCCAATCTCATAAATACATTTTAAGTAATCTTCTTTATTTGGTGTCATTCGCATTTCCTTGTTTATTATCTCCATCTAGTATACCAAAAAAAGCTAGATTTCTCTAGCTTTCTGCCTTGTTATAAGTGGTCTTTCTTTTAGTCAAGCGACTTTGCTGCTTCAATGGCTGCTTCAAAGTTTGGCTCACTGTTGATATTGTCCACGTATTCGACATAGCGGATGGTATTGTCAGTATCGAGAACAAAGACTGCACGTGCGAGCAGATGCCACTCATTGATTAAGAGCGCGTAATCGCGTCCAAAAGAGTGGTCGAAGTAGTCTGAGAGCATGATGGCATTTTCAATTCCCTCTGCGCCACACCAACGTTTTTGAGCAAATGGAAGGTCCATAGAAACAGTAAGGACAACAGTGTTGTCCAAGCTAGCCAATTCTTGGTTAAAGCGACGAGTCTGAAGTGAGCAGATTCCAGTGTCGATAGAAGGAATGACACTCAAAATCTTTTTCTTACCATCAAAGTCAGCCAGTGATTTTTTAGAAAGGTCAGTTGTTGTTAGAGAGAAGTCAAGAGCCTTGTCTCCTACTTGTAGTTGTTTTCCTGTGAAAGTTACAGGATTTCCAAGGAATGTAGTCATAAGCTACTCCAATCTTTTTTCTTTCATTCTACATTAAATGTTCAGAGTTTTCCAATAGTTTGACTGAAAATTGATTAGACAAAAACGCCAATTCAAGGAGAATGACGTTTTTAGAAATTTATTTAGACAATCCTTCAGCAATCTTGTCAAGGTTGTATTTCATCATGTTGTAGTAGCTATCGCCTTCTTTTCCTTCTTCAGCGATAGAATCTGTAAAGATTTGAGCGTAGATTGGGATGTTTGTGTCTTGTGAAACAGTCTTCATTGGACGGTCATCCACACTTGATTCTACAAAGAGTGAAGGAGTTTTTGTTTGGCGAAGTTTTTCAACCAAGGTCTTGATTTGGTCAGGAGTTCCTTCTTCTTCAGTGTTGATTTCCCAGATGTAGGCACTTGGGACACCGTAGGCTTTAGAGAAGTATTTGAAGCATCCTTCACTGGTTACGATGAGTTTTTTCTCAGCAGGGATGTTGTTAAATTTCTCCTTAGCTTCCTTGTCAAGTTTGTCTAGCTTATCAGTATATTCTTTGAGATTTTTTTCGTAGAATTCCTTGTTGCTAGGGTCTTTAGCGCTCAATTGTTTTGCGATATTTTTAGCAAAGATTATACCGTTTTCAAGGTTAAGCCAAGCGTGTGGGTCTTCTTTGCCTTTTTCGTTTTGGCCTTCAAGGTAGATAACATCAACGCCTTCGCTGACTGCAAAGTAGTCTTTGTTTTCAGTTTTCTTAGCATTTTCTACCAATTTTGTAAACCAAGCATTGCCACCAGTTTCAAGGTTGATACCGTTATAGAAAATCAAATCAGCTTGAGAAGTTTTCTTAACGTCTTCAGGAAGTGGTTCGTATTCGTGTGGGTCTTGACCAACAGGAACGATACTGTGAAGATCAATCTTGTCACCAGCAATATTTTTAGTAATATCAGCGATGATTGAGTTTGTGGCAACAACTTTTAGTTTTTGACCAGAAGCTGCATCTTTTTTTCCACTAGCACATGCTACAAGAGTAATAACGGAAAGAAAGAGAACAAGTAATGTACCTAATTTTTTCATTAGATCCTCCAATTTATTGGGGCTTTGCCCCTTATTTTAACAAATGTTTATTTTTCAGTTTCAAATATCGTTGTTTTGGAGCGATAAAGAAGCTAATGAGAAAGAAACTAGCAGCTGTAAGCACGATACTAGAACCTGCCGCAACGTTAAAGCTATAACCGATAAAGAGTCCCAAAACTGAAGCTGTAGCTCCAAAGGTTGAGGAAAGGAAAATCATGCTTTTCAGGCTATTAGCATAAAGATAAGCAGTTGCAGCTGGGGTAATCAGCATGGCTACAATCAGGATAGTTCCGACACTTTGCATGGCTGTCACAGACACGAGAGTCAGGAGTACCATGAGAAGGTAGTGATAGAAATTGACAGGCATTCCCATGGCTTTGGCCAAGAGTTCATCAAAGGAAGTTATCAAGAGTTGCTTGAAGAAAATCCAGATTAACAAGAGAATGGCTGTCCCTACCCCCATGGTAATAAACATATCCGTATCTTGGACGGCCAGGATATTACCAAAAAGGATATGGAAAAGGTCAGTTGAACTTTTAGCGACACTAATCAAGATGATACCGAGGGCTAAGAAAGAAGAAAAGGTAATGCCGATGGCGGTATCGCTTTTGATAATCGAGTTTCCCTTGATGTAGGTAATGATGATGGCAGCTAGCAATCCAAAGACAATGGCTCCGATAAAGAAGTCAAGGCCCAAGATGAAGGAGAGGGCTACACCTGGTAAGACAGCATGTGAAATGGCATCTCCCATGAGTGACATCCCGCGTAGAATAATGAAACATCCTACAGCTCCAGCTACGACCCCGATGACAATGGCTGTTATCAAGGCATTTTGTAAGAAATGGAATTTTTGCAATCCATCGATAAATTCTGCAATCATAGGTCACCTCCATTGAAAAAGAGTCGATTACCGTAAGCTTCTTTGAGATTGGCTTCGGTAAAAGTTTCTTTGGTCGGACCAAAGGCAATCAGTTCCTTATTGAGAAGGAGTACCTGGTCAAAATAATGGGCAACCTTACCAAGGTCGTGGTGGACTATAAAGACGGTCTTGCCAGCTTTTTTCAAGTCTCTCAGCGTGTTCATGATGATCTCTTCACTGACAGAGTCAATCCCAACAAAGGGTTCATCCAAGAGAATATAGTCAGCCTCTTGAACCAGGCAACGCGCAATCAAGACACGTTGGAATTGACCACCAGAGAGTTGACTAATCTGACGTTCTGCATAGTCAGAAAGACCGACAATTTCTAGTGCTTCAGCCACCTTCTTCCAGTGACTTGCCTTTAGAGTGTGAAAGAGTGGAATGGATGGATAGAGTCCCAGAGAGACACATTCTTTGACCTTGATAGGAAAGTTGTAGTCAATATGAATTTTTTGCTCAACATAGGCAACTTTCTTAAGAGCTTTTTTCATTTCTTTATCATCGATAAAAGCTTGTCCTTCATGAGGGATAATGCCCAGCATTCCTTTTAATAAAGTTGATTTTCCAGCACCGTTTGGACCAATAATTCCGGTAATCGTTGGTCCTTGGAGCACTAGTGAAATATCCTTTAGTGCCAACGTTTCTTTGTAGGAGACACTGAGGTTTTCGATACGTATCATACAGTTATATTCCTCCTATCTTTTAATATACCTTAAAACAAAAATTAAGTCAAGTTAATTTTTGTAAATATTTAAAATATTAACTAAAGAATAATCAGGAGGAGAAGGCATTTTTAATTGCATTCCCCAGGGATTTTTGCTAAGCTAGGAATAAGTGAAAAATGAAAGTGAGAACAAGATGACACGTTATCAAGATGATTTTTATGATGCTATAAATGGTGAGTGGGAAAAGACTGCAGTCATTCCAGCCGATAAATCGAGAACAGGTGGTTTTATCGACCTTGACGAAGAAATCGAAGAGTTGATGCTAACGACGACGGACAAGTGGTTGGCTGGAGAAGATGTTCCAGAAGATCCTATCCTAGCAAACTTTGTCAAATACCATGCTATGGTGAGAGATTTCGATAAGCGAGAAGCTGATGGAGTTGAGCCAGTCCTTCCAATGCTTAAGGAATACCAGGATTTGGAAAGTTTTGCGGAATTCACAAGTAAATTAGCAGCATTTGAATTAGCTGGTAAACCGAACTTCCTTCCATTTGGAGTATCACCAGACTTTATGGATGCTAGAACCAATGTTCTCTGGGCTAGTGCTCCAGGAACGATCTTGCCTGATACAACCTACTATGCGGAAGACCATCCTCAGCGTGAGGAATTATTGAATCTTTGGAAAGAAAGCACTCGAAATCTCCTCAAATCCTATAACTTCTCAGATGAAGCAATCGAAGACTTGCTAGAGAAACGATTGGAATTGGACCGCCGTATCGCAGCTGTAGTCCTCTCTAATGAAGAGAGTTCAGAATATGCCAAACTTTACCATCCATATTCATATGAAGATTTCAAAAAGTTTGCGCCTGCTCTACCTCTAGATGACTTTTTCCAAGCTGTTCTTGGTCAAGTACCTGATAAGGTCATTGTAGATGAAGAACGTTTCTGGCAAGCAGCAGAGCAATTCTATAGTGAAGAAGCTTGGCCTTTACTCAAGGCAACCTTGATCTTGAGTGTAGTCAATCTTTCAACTAGCTATCTAACAGATGAGATTCGTATCTTGTCAGGTGCCTATGGACGAGCTCTTTCAGGAGTCCCAGAGGCTCAAGACAAACGCAAGGCTGCTTATCACCTAGCTCAAGGACCATTCAAACAAGCGCTCGGACTTTGGTATGCCCACGAAAAATTCTCTCCAGAAGCTAAGGCAGACGTAGAGAAAAAAGTGGCAACCATGATTGATGTTTATAAGGAACGCTTGGCTAAAAATGACTGGTTGACCCCTGAAACTCGAGAAAAAGCTATCGTCAAACTCAATGTCATCAAGCCTTATATTGGTTATCCAGAGGAATTGCCAGCCCGCTACAAGGACAAGGTTGTAGATGAATCTGCTAGTCTCTTTGAGAATGCTCTAGCCTTTGCGCGTGTGGAAATCAAACACAGCTGGAGCAAGTGGAATCAGCCAGTTGATTACAAGGAGTGGGGCATGCCTGCTCATATGGTCAACGCCTACTACAATCCACAAAAGAACTTGATTGTCTTCCCAGCCGCTATCCTACAGGCTCCATTCTATGACTTGCATCAGTCATCTTCTGCCAACTACGGTGGAATTGGAGCGGTTATTGCCCATGAAATCTCTCATGCCTTTGATACCAACGGAGCTTCCTTTGATGAAAATGGTAGTCTCAAGGACTGGTGGACAGAGAACGACTATGCAGCCTTCAAAGAGAAAACGCAGAAGGTTATCGATCAATTTGATGGTCAAGAATCTTACGGTGCAACCATTAACGGTAAATTAACCGTATCAGAAAACGTTGCCGACCTAGGAGGAATTGCTGCTGCCCTTGAAGCTGCCAAGAGAGAACCTGACTTCTCAGCCGAAGAATTCTTCCATAACTTTGCGCGTATCTGGCGTATGAAAGGCCGCCCAGAGTTGATGAAACTCATGGCCAGTGTCGATGTGCACGCGCCAGCTAAACTCCGTGTCAATGTCCAAGTGCCAAACTTTGATGATTTCTTTACAACCTATGATGTCAAAGAAGGCGACGGGATGTGGCGCTCACCAGAAGATCGTGTGATTATTTGGTAATCAAAAAACCAAGGATGATTGATCCTTGGTTTTTAGCTTGCTAGAAAAATGGGTTAAAAGTTTTTTCGTGAGCGATGGTCGTAGCTGGTCCATGGCCAGGATAGACATCGTAGTTTGGGAGGGTAAAGAGCTGGGTTTGGATACTATGGAGGAGTTGTTCCATACTACCTGTAGGTAGGTCTGTTCGTCCAATAGTTTCTCGGAAGAGAGCATCACCCGTTAAGACCAAGTGCCCATCTGGAAAAACAAATGAAACTCCTCCGATAGAGTGGCCTGGAGTTGGTAATACAGTGAAGCGGAACTCCTCAATCTGGTATTCTTCATGAAAGACAAAGGTGTGTTCAGCTGGTCTACATACGACATCTGCCATATCGTCATGACGAGGGAGACCAGAGAGGTTGTCAACTGGAGTATAGAGCCAAGAAGCTTCACTTTCTGCCACATAAACGGGAGGATTTCCAAAAGTATCTCTGACCAAGTCCAGACTCATAATATGATCGTAGTGGGTGTGGGTTAGGAGAATTGCACAGACTGGTTTGTTAATGTTCTCGATAGTCTTGCGAATAGCTTCCCAATGGCTACCAGGATCAACAACAATCAGGTGTTTTTCTCCTTCAAGATAATAAGTGTTTTCATAAGCAACAGGGTTCACAGTTTTATGGATTTTCATAGGATTTCCTCTTTCAAAGCATTTACTCCTACTAGTATAACACAGAAGAATAAAATAAGGAATCAACAAGAAAGTCCCTCCGTAAAGGAAGGACTTTTTGATAAATTAAAAATGATTCTTCCAAGCTTGGAAGCGAGCATCCAGTAGGAGTTGTGTCAGATTTTTTAAGATTTCAACTTGCTCGGGTTCCAGTGTCTGGGCTTGAGAAACAAGTTGTCGAACATGGTCAATAGCATTTTTAGAAGACAGTTCATTAATGGAATTGATTCCAGACTCTAGGATGGTTCCAAAGAAGAGATCGAAGTAGAGCTCCAATTCCTCATCGGGAACACTATCCACCCATTCTTTGAGAGTGTCTTTAATTTGGAGACTCTCGCTACTAATTGCCTCAAGTTGGACAAAGTGATTATCCTCAGTTTGCCAGCTAAAGGTGCTGTGTTGGGCGATGCCACCAAGAGCCGTAGATTTGACGACGATAGGAGTATCAGGAACTTCCAGCATCATGCCAATGACAGAACCTTGTGGGACAAAACGGTGAATTTTTGGAATAACATCTTGATAACCAGTGGTCTCAGTCAGATGAGCCTGCAAACCAGGGGCGTCATAGGTATAAACTGCGGAGACTTTTTCTTGCAATTCAGGCTGGATTTGACTGGCAGCATAGACAGCCAGATTCCCACCTTTAGAATGTCCAGCAACAATCACTTTCTGTTTTGGATGTTGCACAAAGAAATCCTCCAAGTATTCAAGAGCATGCTTTTGGGCAGGGATTTCCTTCATGTAGGTCATATGGAAATCTTCCTTCCAGCCTATAATACTATCGTCAGTACCTCGAAAGACAATCAGATAAGTATCTAGATTCAGACGATAGGTCATAGCAGCGAACTGTTTCTGTTGCTCCGTATCAACCTCGTTTACAAAGTTAGAGAGTTTGCTATTTTTAAAACGTTTGTGCTGGGATAACTGATCGAGGAGCTGGAGACGTTCTTTATTGGTCAACATGTTAGTCTCACGAGGAACACGTGTTGCGACATCGCTTAAACGATTGACAGGCTGGTCCAATAAGTTATCAAAAGGAAGATAAGTCAGCTCTGTAAAAGCAAGTATATCCAGTTCATTCAAGGGAAGATCGTAAAAAGAATCGTATTGAACATCAGTTAGGTAGTCGAAAATATTGGCCATGGGAACTCCTTTCTTAACTTTTATCTTATCAGATTTACATCAATTTCGCTAGTAGTGAGGAGAATTTTGCTATAATATAGAAAAAGGAGGAGCAGATGCACAAGATTTTACTAGTAGAAGATGATCCAGTCATCCGTCAGCAAGTTGGGAAAATGCTCTCTGAATGGGGATTTGAGGTAGTCATGGTAGAAGACTTCATGGAGGTTCTCACACTATTTGTTCAGTCTGAGCCTCATCTGGTTCTCATGGATATTGGCTTGCCTCTCTTTAATGGTTATCACTGGTGCCAAGAGATTCGCAAGATTTCAAAAGTTCCCATTATGTTTCTGTCTTCGAGAGACCAGGCTATGGACATCGTGATGGCTATCAATATGGGGGCGGATGATTTTGTGACCAAGCCTTTTGACCAGCAGGTTCTTTTAGCCAAGGTACAGGGCTTATTGCGTCGTTCCTATGAGTTTGGACGGGATGAAAGTCTCTTAGAGTATGCTGGAGTTATCCTCAATACCAAGTCTATGGATGTGCATGTCAATGGCAAAGCTATCAGTTTAACCAAGAATGAATTTCAGATTTTACGAGTTTTATTTGAGCATGCGGGAAATATCGTGGCGCGTGATGATTTGATGCGGGAACTTTGGAATAGTGACTTTTTTATCGATGATAATACCTTGTCCGTAAATGTTGCGCGCTTGCGTAAGAAATTGGAAGAAGAAGGTTTGATTGGTTTTATCGAAACCAAGAAAGGAATAGGGTACGGATTGAAACATGCTTGATTTTAAAAGTTTTTTTCTAGCTTATATCCGTTCGCGTAGCCGTTTTTTCGTGTTTATTCTCTTACTTACAGGTTTACTTTTTCTCTTTGAGGTCTTATTTGATAACCAAGTGCCCTACTTTAACTATTTCTTCTTTCTATCTACCTTTTTGACACTTTTGTTTTTGGTCTATGATTTCTTGATAGAATTGCAACGCTATCGTAAGGAATTATTTTACGGAAAAAGAGAAGCCAAGTCACCAATGGAGGCTCTATTGACTGAAAAATTAGAGAAAAGTGAAGAGGAACTCTACCAAAAGAAATCAGATGCTGAAAACCGCTATAATGACTTGGTGGACTACTATACTCTCTGGGTGCATCAGATAAAAACACCCATTTCAGCCAGTAAACTTCTCGTGAGTGAGGTGGCAGATCGCCAATTGAAGCAACAGCTAGAACAGGAAATTTTTAAGATTGATTCCTATACAAACCTCGTTCTCCAATACCTACGCTTAGAGAGCTTCCATGACGATCTGGTGTTGAAGAAAGAAAATGTGGAGGATTTGGTCAAGGAAGTCATTCGCAAATATGCCATTTTCTTTATCCAGAAAGGATTAAGTGTTAATCTGCATGACTTGGATAGAAGCATTGTGACGGATAAAAAATGGCTGTTAGTAGTTATTGAACAAATCCTTTCAAATAGCCTCAAATACACAAATGAAGGTGGAATTGAGATCTATATGGAAGATCAAGAACTTTGCATCAAAGATACTGGGATTGGCATTAAAAACAGTGATCAATTGCGAGTTTTTGAACGCGGATTTTCAGGCTACAATGGTCGCATGACCCAGCAGTCATCTGGACTTGGGCTCTACCTGACCCAAAAAATTAGCCAAGAATTAGGACATCAAATCCGTATCGAATCTGAACTTGGTCAAGGGACGACTGTGCGCATTAAGTTTTCAGAAGTAAATCTACTGATCGAATGAAAAGAATTACTAAGAGCTTGGAAGAAACCTTTCAGGCTCTTCTTTAGACCTTTTTATGGTAAGAAAGCAGGCTTCAATCAGATAAAAAATTGTAATCTTACAAAAATGTAAGATTAAAGGCCTCTTTTGTAAGGTTATGTTATGGCAAGACCTCTTTATTTGGAGTAAACTTATAGCATAAAGAAAAAGGAGAGAAACCATGAAAACAATCTTACAAAAGAAACATACAAGTAAACCAAGTCCAAAAGAGATCGAGCGGGTTCAGCTCGGTTGCGCTATTATGCAGGCTCAGTTTCAATTAATGGGATATTAAAAAGGAGATTATCATGACACTATTAGATGTAAAACACGTACAAAAAATTTATAAAACTCGTTTCCAAGGCAACCAAGTAGAAGCTCTAAAAGATATTCACTTTACCGTAGAAAAGGGCGATTACGTTGCCATTATGGGTGAATCTGGTTCTGGGAAATCAACCCTACTCAATATTCTCGCCATGCTTGACAAACCAACTCGTGGTCAGGTCTTCCTAAACGGAACAGACACAGCAACCATTAAAAATACTGAAGCATCAAGCTTCCGTCGTGAAAAGTTAGGCTTTGTCTTCCAAGACTTCAATTTGTTAGATACGCTTTCTGTTAAAGACAATATCTTACTCCCTTTGGTATTGTCTAGAAAGCCTATTACAGAAATGATGAAAAAATTAGTCGTAACGGCTGAAAATCTTGGCATCAACCAATTGCAAGAGAAGTACCCTTATGAAATCTCTGGTGGACAAAAGCAACGGGTTGCAGTTGCACGCGCCATCATTACAGAACCGGAAATTCTCCTTGCTGACGAGCCAACAGGAGCTCTAGACTCTAAGTCATCTGCAGCTCTTCTTGATATTTTTGATCAGATCAATGAACAAGGACAAACCATTCTCATGGTAACCCATTCAACAGCTGCAGCAAGTCGTGCGAAACGTGTCCTCTTCATCAAGGACGGCATTCTCTACAATCAAATCTACCGTGGTGAAAAGACTGAACGTCAGATGTTCCAAGAAATCTCTGACACCTTGACTGTTATGGCAAGTGAGGTGAACTAGTATGTTTCGATTAACCAATAAGTTGGCCATCTCCAACTTAATCAAAAACCGTAAACTCTATTATCCTTTTGCACTAGCAGTTCTCCTTGCAGTTACTATCAGCTACCTATTTTATTCATTAACTTTTAATCCTAAAATGGTAGAAATGCGGGGTGGATCTTCTATTCAATTTACCCTACAACTAGGTCTCATCGTAGTAACACTTGCATCTGCCATTATCGTCCTTTATGCCAACAGTTTTGTCATGAAAAATCGTTCCAAAGAACTGGGTATATATGGCATGTTGGGACTAGAAAAGCGACATTTGATTGGTATGACCTTCAAGGAACTCCTGATTTTTGGTCTAGTAACAGTCACTGCTGGGATTGGGATTGGTGCCCTCTTTGACAATCTGATTTTCGCTTTATTGCTCAAACTTTCAAAGATGAAGGTGGAGTTAGTCGCAACCTTCCAATGGTCCGTAGTCCTTTCCATCCTTCTGGTATTTGGTTTTATCTTTTTAGTCATTGTCTTCCTAAATGCTATCCGCATTATCCGTATGGATGCTCTCCAACTATCTCGTGAGAAAGCAAAAGGTGAGAAGAAGGGCCGTTTCCTAGTGTTTCAGACAATCTTGGGACTACTCTCTTTAGGTAGTGGCTATTATCTAGCTCAAAGCGTAACAAATGCTCTATTAGCTATTTCTACCTTCTTTTTAGCTGTAATACTGGTCATTTTAGGAACCTATCTCTTGTTCAATGCTGGGATTACAGTTTTCTTGAAAATGCTCAAGAAAAACAAGAAATATTACTACAAACCTAACAATCTCATCTCTGTTTCTAACCTCATTTTCCGTATGAAGAAAAATGCGGTTGGTTTAGCGACTATCGCCATCCTTTCCACCATGGTTTTGGTCACCATGTCGGCAGCAACCAGTATCTACAATGGTTCTGAAAATATTAAAAAACTCCTGTATCCTCACGATATGTCAATTTCAGGACAAAATGTAGAAGTTGAGGATTTAGACCAACTTTTAACTCAGTATGCCAAGGAAAAGAACCTAACAATCAGCACTAAGGATGTTCTTAGCTATGCAAGTTTCGGCCTTTCTAGTCAAGATGGTACCAAATTAACCACCTTTGCAAAAGGTCAAAATAGTGTTATGCCCAAGACAGTTTTCCTAGTCTTTGATCAAAAGGATTATGAAAAAATGACTGGACAAAAGCTGAACCTTACGAATAATGAGGTGGGACTATTCGCTAAGAACGATGGCCTTAAAGGTCAAAAAGCATTCAGTCTGAACAATCAGAACTATACGATCAAGCAAGAAATCCAGCAAGATTTCCTCAGAGACCATGTTGCTAACCAGTATGTACTTTTGATCTCAGATTATAACTACCTTGTTGTCTCAAATTTGCAGGACTTTTTAGATAAATACCAGGATTCTGCTATATACACTCAGCTATATGGTGGAATGGATGTGACAGCAAGTAAAGAGGAACAGTTAAAGCTATCTGATGATTTCGATTTGTATGTGAATAATTTCAGTCACAATCTCAAGAACGAGAATGGTATGGTTTACGGTGCAAACATTGCGAGTGAGTCAACTGTCGAAATGAACGCTCTCTTTGGTGGAGTCCTCTTTATCGGTATTTTTCTCTCTATCATCTTTATGGTAGGTACTGTACTCGTTATCTACTATAAACAAATTTCAGAAGGTTATGAAGACCGTGAACGCTTTGTCATTCTGCAAAAAGTTGGCTTGGATCAAAAACAAATCAAGCAAACCATTAACAAGCAGGTCTTGACTGTTTTCTTCCTACCTCTGGCCTTTGCCTTTCTTCATCTGGCTTTTGCTTATCACATGTTGAGCCTGATTCTCAAGGTCGTTGGTGTTGTTGATTCAGCCATGATGTTAAGTGTAACCCTTTCTATCTGTGGTATCTTTGCTTTAGTCTATGTCCTAATCTTTATGATTACTTCAAGAAGCTATCGCAAGATTGTTCAAATATAAAAATAAAGGATATAATGTAAAGTCTGAAAGTTATTTTGACGTAGGAATCCCGGATTATATTGGATACTCTATCTTAGTAGCCATATTTTGCGGGTTTACCTTGGGGATCACACCACCTTGGGTGGTTTGCATGATACAAAATTGGAAAACCAAACACACTCATCATGTTTAAACATTAAAACGTTATCTTCTTTCAGAGGAGATAACGTTTTTTCTTCTTCGGATAAGGAAACAAAAATTTCTACCTTTCTCTATCTTTTAAATTGATTGATTTCTTCAGAGAAAGGCTGTAAAATTTTTGATATAATGTTAAGGATGGACTGATGGATATTTAAAGGATCATTTTCAAAAGAATGACAGGTGAGAATTAAAAATATGTAAGATTGGACAGATGTCTCTCTACCATCATCCATACAGAAACAAGATTATATGAAATAAAAGGAGTAACCAATGACCGGAAACTATTCAACACGTGAATACCGTGAGAAATTATATGATGACCTTCATGTTCGATTAAGAGATACAGTGATTTTGATGTGTGCGATTTTTATTGCCTCTATAGGTCTAAATATGAATTCAACAGCTGTCATTATTGGAGCCATGCTGATTTCCCCTCTTATGACACCGATTGTTGGACTGGGATTCGGTTTAGCTATTTTTGATACGCGTTTAATCAAGCAATCTCTAGAGGTTTTATTTACTCAAGTATTGGTCAGTTTGCTTGTATCGACTCTGTATTTCTGGATTTCTCCCTTATCTTATGCAAGTAGCGAGTTGATTGCACGAACCTCTCCAACCATTTGGGATGTTCTGATTGCTATTGCTGGTGGGATTGCAGGTGTAATTGGTTCAAGGAAAAAAGAAGCAAATAATATCGTGCCTGGAGTAGCCATTGCAACAGCTCTGATGCCACCTATCTGTACTGCAGGATATGGTTTAGCTAATGGAAATGTAGGATTTTTATTTGGGGCTCTCTATCTTTTCTTGATCAACTGTGTCTTTATCATGCTAACCAACATTGTTGGAACAAGAATTTTGATGAGAAAATCTCCTTTAAGTTCATTTAAAGAGCTAAACATTAAAATGAAAATTGGGTTGATATCTTTGATTGTATTATTGATTCTTCCAGCCAGCTACTCAGCGGTCACTCTGACGATGGATCAAGCGCGAAAAGAAGGAATCAAACAGTTTGTAGGAAAAGAGTTCGCCAATCATACGGTCATTAATCAAGTCTACAAGTCAAGGAGCAATGAATTGGTCTTGACAGTTGTTGGAGATCCGATTTCAGAAGAAGAATTAGAAACAATCCACCAAAAACAAGCCTCTTACGGTATTCAATCTGTTCAATTGAAAGTCAATCAAGTCCATAATTCGACAAATTTAGATAGTGAGATGACCAAGGAATTTTATGAAACCATTAACAAGTATATCGATCAAAAACTCTCTGAAAAAGATTCACAAAAAGATCTTGTAAAAGAAAAAGAAGCAAACAAGGATTGAGGATATTGACCTTATCTCACTCATGAAAGCAAATCTTGGGAGGATATCCTATATCCAAAAGTTAGTGGATAGAAAGGATTGTTGATGAGGATACCATTTGTGGTGGTTTTACAAATCACTACTAGCTTAGGCTAAATAAAAAAGCAACAGCTGAAACAGTTGTTGCTTTTTTAGCTAGCTGGAAATATTATCCCAGATTTTATCGTTTATTTTTCAACTCGTGATTTGTTGTCAATATCTGCAAGAATCAATTCTACAAATGCATCTACCGGCATGGTTTCTGTTTCTTTTTGACCATAACGGCGAACGTTTACAGCCTTCTCTTCCATTTCCTTGTCACCAACGATCAATTGGTAAGGAATCTTTTGAGTTTGAGAAGCACGGATCTTGAACTGCATTTTTTCATTACGTTCATCCACATCGGCACGGACACCACGGTCACGAAGTTTCTTAGCTACTTCCCAAGCGTAGTCCACGTGTTTTTCGTTAGAAACTGGGATAAGAGTTACTTGGTGAGGTGCAAGCCATGTAGGGAAGGCACCCTTGTAGTTTTCAATCAAGATAGCTGTGAAGCGTTCCATAGTTGAGATAACACCACGGTGGATCATAACTGGACGGTGTTCTTCACCATCAGCTCCGATGTATTTAAGGTCGAAGCGCTCTGGAAGCAAGAAGTCAAGCTGGATAGTAGAAAGGGTTTCTTCTTTTCCAAGGGCAGTCTTAACTTGGATATCCAATTTTGGTCCGTAGAAGGCTGCTTCCCCTTCAGCTTCAAAGTAGTCAAGTCCCATGTCATCCATAGCTGATTTCAACATGCGTTGAGCATTTTCCCACATCTCATCATTATCAAAGTACTTGTGAGTATCTTGAGGGTCACGATATGATAAACGGAAACGATAGTCAGTCAAGTTGAAATCTTCGTAAACGTCGATAATCAATTGAAGCGTACGTTGGAACTCATCTTTGATTTGTTCAGGTGTTACGAAAGTGTGACCGTCATTAAGTGACATTTCACGTACACGTTGAAGCCCTGTGAGAGCACCAGATTTTTCATAGCGGTGCATCATACCGATTTCAGCAATACGGATTGGCAATTCACGGTAAGAGTGAACGTGGTGTTTAAAGACTTCGATATGGTGAGGACAGTTCATTGGACGAAGAACGAATTCTTCCCCATCCCCCATATCCATAGTTGGGAACATATCTTCACGGTAGTGATCCCAGTGACCAGAAGTCTTGTAAAGTTCTACTGAGGCAATTGGTGGAGTGTAGACGTGTTGGTAACCAGCAGCGATTTCCTTGTCGACGATGTAGCGTTCCAATTCACGACGGATAGTAGCACCATTTGGCAACCAGAATGGAAGACCTTGACCAACTTCTTGAGAAATCATAAAGAGGTCAAGCTCTTTACCAAGTTTACGGTGGTCACGTTCTTTGGCTTCTTCACGCATTTGAAGGTAGTTTTTCAAGTCTTTCTTGTCAAACCAAGCTGTACCATAGATCCGTTGCATCATAGCGTTGTCGCTATTTCCACGCCAGTAAGCACCAGCTACGTTGAGAAGGTGGAAGATTTGGATGCGGCCTGTTGATGGGACGTGAGGGCCACGGCAAAGGTCTACATATTCACCTTGACGATAGATGGTCAAACCACCCTCGTCTTCTGAGTGTTCTTCGATCAATTCTAACTTGTATGGGTCGTTTTTGAAAATTTCACGCGCTTCGTCTTTTGTCACTTCCTCACGAATAGATGGGAAGTTTTCCTTAACGATTTTTTGCATTTCTTCTTCGATACGAGGAAGGTCTTCGTTAGAGATTTGACCAGCTTGGTTGTCTGTATCGTAGTAGAAACCATCTTCGATAGCTGGACCGACACCCAAGTGAATGTCTGGGAAGAGACGACGAGCTGCTTGTGCAAACAAGTGGGCTGCTGAGTGACGCAAGATTGGAAGAGCATCTTCGTGATCTGGTGTCACGATTTCAATGCTTCCATCTTCAGTAATGGCACGAGTAGTGTCGATGAGTTTGCCGTTAAATTTACCAGCAAGAGCTTTTTTAGCTAGAGAATTGCTGATGGATTGGGCAATTTCAAAAGTAGTAACGCCAGATTCGAATTCACGAACAGCGCCATCTGGGAAAGTAATTTGAATCATGATTTTCTCCTTATATTAGTTATCCATTATTTCTAAAGCAGAAGTGTTGCCCTATTTTGCAGTCTTAAATCAAGAAAAACAAAAAGCGACATCCTAAAAAGGACGTCGCAACGTGGTTCCACCTTCATTTATGTTCCTCAAAAAAGAGGGACACCTCTGACTGGCTCTAACGTGGCCACCGTTTTATGTTTGCATAAAAGTTAGTAGAGTAGTATCAGTATAGTCTTCCTATGCGTTCTCAGCAACCACGCACTCTCTGGTAGAAAGGGTCTAAGTGACTTGTCTCTATGCATTATTATAGCATGATTGTGAGATTTTTCAAGGATTTTGTGAAAGTTTTTTGTTTTTCAGTTTTTGCATTAGATACCTGATAGCGGCACCAATAACTGTACCTAGTAGAATAAGAATTTCATAGGCTAGGAAATAAACAATAATAAATTCTCTGAAAGGAATGATTGTAAAGCCATAGAGCAAGCAACTACCTAAAAGCCAATGCAGTGAAAAACCAAATCGATAACTATAAAGAAGTGAAACTATAAAAACTACAATGGGCGAAATGATGAATATATTTAGAAGATAGAGGCCTGTTAAATCAGGATTCGATGATAGTAGTATAAATAGTCCATAAAGTGGCCAATAAAAGAAAAATATGACCAGATAGTAGGGGAGATATTGCGAGAATTTACGCATGGTAATCACCTCTCTTTTCAAGATGTCAACTTAGATATCCTTCCTATAACTATTATAGCACTTTTGCGGTAAGAATAGTAAATCAGTTGACAAAGAACTTAGTTCTTGGTAGAATAAGAAATGTCGTAAAGACAAATAACTTCTTCTTGGTTACAGGCATGCCAACCTGTCACTCGGATGAAGCCAAATAAAAAGGAGAAACATCATGGCAATCTCAAAAGAGAAAAAAAATGAAATCATTGCACAATATGCACGTCACGAAGGTGATACAGGTTCAGTAGAGGTTCAAGTTGCTGTCCTTACTTGGGAAATCAACCACCTTAACGAACACATCAAACAACATAAAAAAGACCACGCTACTTACCGTGGATTGATGAAGAAAATCGGTCGCCGTCGTAACTTGCTTGCATACTTGCGTAAAAACGACGTTAACCGTTACCGTGAGTTAATCAACTCTCTTGGACTTCGTCGCTAATCTTGCGTCTAAAACGTTTCTATACTTCGTTGGCTTCGCCTCGATGTACCATCAGTACAATCTTCGGCTTGCCGCCTAGTCTAAAAACGTTTTATCCAGCAAGAATCAAGCTCTCTGACTTCAGAGGGCTTTTTTATTTTCGTCACCTTGCCTCGATATACTCAAGTATAATCTTCGGTTACGGTTCCTAGCACTGTAAGGTAAAATAAACCAGATCTTCTCCCTTGGGGGAGATTTTTTTGTTTCACTAAAATTTTTGTACAATCTTCGGCTTGCCGCCTAGTCTAAAAACGTTTTATCCAGCAAGAATCATGATGCTAAGGGCACTAAAAATCCGTATGAAAATAGGGAAACGACACAGTGTTCGATGAACACAAGGAGTTTCATCTTTTTCACTAGGATTTTAGCCCGAGCTCAAATCGCTCTCTGATTTCAGAGAGCTTTTTTATTTTTCTCACCTTACCTCGATATACTCAAGTATTATCATCGGTTACGTCTCCTAGGACTATAAGGTAAAATAAATCAGATCTATCTCCCTTCGGGGAGATTTTTGGTTTACTAGGATTTTAGCCCAAGCTCAAATTAGATCTCTGATATCAGAGGGCTTTTTTATTCATTTTTCTAGTCTTGTTCCTGATTTGGAAATGTGGTATACTATTTATGAAAATTGTCTAAATTTTTAATTTTATTAAGGGAGGGTTTCATGATTTCCAAATCTTCTGGAAGCCATCAAAACCTGCGATATGTTTTTCTCCTAGCTCTGTTGCTCGGAGCTTTGGGTGTCTCTCTGTTTCTAGCTGTTTCTATGGGGTCTGTTCAGATTAGCTTGAGTGATACTTATAGAATTATTTTAAGTAAGATGGGGGCCCCTCTGGATATAGGAGACCTTTCGAAGTCTACACTTGCTATTGTTTGGAATATGAGATTACCACGGGTTTTTCTTGGTTTGATAGTTGGTGCAGGCCTTTCCATGTGTGGTAGCGTTATGCAGTCAACAGTTAATAATCCAATCGCAGAACCCTATGTGTTAGGAATTTCTGCTGGGGCAACCTTTGGTGCGACTTTGAGCATCATTCTCGGATTTAAGATCATGATTGGTCTTGGCTCTTTCCTTGGAGCGCTTGTGGCAACAGTTGCAGTACTTCTGATTGCTTCCATGCAAGGCAGGATGACAACTTCAAGCCTGATTTTATCAGGGACAGTTGTGAATGCACTATTTTTGGCTTTTTCAAACTTTATTATCTCAATTGGCGCTAATGCTGATAGTGTCATGACCATCAAGTTTTGGACCATGGGTTCTTTAGCGGGGACTTCCTGGGCTCACTTAACCTTGCCAACTATAATCGTGGGAATTGCTTTTTTATTTTTCTCTACCCAATATCGTGTTTTTAATGCCATGATGATGGGTGATGAGGCGGCTTTGACCTTAGGGATTCCCCTACGTTTTTACTGGTATCTTTATGTGACGATTGTGGCTATAATGACAGCAATCTTGGTATCGACCTGTGGGATTATCGGTTTTGTAGGTCTTATTACCCCACATTTGGCGAGAAGTTTGGTGGGGACAAATTACAGAAGGCTTTTTCCGATAGCTACTTTGCTCGGCGCGCTTTTTGTTGTTTGGGCAGATGTTCTTGCTCGTGTCTTGATTCAAAATGCTGAGCTGCCGATTGGGATTTTTACAGCCCTAGTAGGTGCCCCTTTCTTTATCTACATGGTTGGAAGTAGACGAGGGGAGGTGAAGATCTGATATGGACTTAATGTGCCAGGATATTCACTTTGGAATCGGAGAAAAAAAGATTCTCAAAGGAGTCTCGCTCAAACTGGAGGGCAAGCAATTTCATACCATTTTGGGACCCAATGGAAGTGGGAAGACTAGCCTACTGAAACTTCTCTATCGACAGGAAAAGCCTGATCAAGGCTTGATTTCTCTAAATGGAAAACCCTTGGAACAAATGAGCGTCAAGGAAACGGCAAAACAGATGGCAGTCGTCACGCAGTTTAATCAGTTACAATTTGATTGTAGGGCTGAGGAAATCGTCATGCTGGGCAGAACACCCCATCTCTCTTTCTTACAAAAGGAAAAAGAAAAAGACTTTGCCTTGGTTGAGGATGCTCTGGTCAAGGTAGATATGTTCGAAAAGAGAAATCGACTCTACTCTTCTCTGTCAGGAGGAGAGAAGCAGAGGGTTTTGTTGGCACGCGCCTTGGCACAAGAACCGACTCTCCTGCTCTTAGACGAACCGACCAATCATTTGGATATCAAGTACCAGCTAGACTTGTTAACCATTGTCAAACATCTCAATATCAATGTACTAGCAGTATTACACGATATTCAGCTAGCTTGTCGCTATTCAGACTATCTCTATCTAATGAAAGAAGGAGAGATTGTTTACCAAGGGACTCCAAAAGAGACCATCACTCCTGAGTCTTTGCAGGCTGTCTATGGTGTCCAAAGTAAGGTTACTTGGACAGAAGATCAGCAAGCCATGATTCACTATTTATAAAAAATGAAAAGGAAAACAAACATGAAAAAATCAATCAGTATTTTGCTCCTAACAGTAGCAACCTTAACTTTAGCAGCTTGTGGAAATAGTGCAACAGAAAAAGCTACCACACAATCAAGCGCAGAGACAAGTCAAAAAGCTAATACAGAAACCAGCTATCCTGTAACCATCAAAACTTATGATGCCAAAGGAAATGAAGTCGAACAAGTTTTTGAAAAGGCTCCTGAAAAGGTCATCACCAACAATCTTTCAACAACTGAAATCCTACTTGAACTTGGTTTGAAGGATAAAATTGCCGGCATGCTCAACCCTGATAATGCCGTAACTGGTAAATACAAGGATGCCATTGAAGCCATCCCTCATATTGGGGATAAAAAATCAGTCTCACAAGAAACGATTCTTTCTTATGAACCAGATGCCTTGATGGGACGTAATATGATGTTCTCTGAAAAGTCAATGGGAACTATCAGCGCTTGGAATGAAAACAAAATCCCTGTTTATACGCAAAAAGCCTCACTATCAAATATCCAACAGGATTTGGGAAATATCGTTGAAGATGTGAAGAATCTTGGTACCATTTTCAATGTCCAAGACAAGGCTAACCAATATGCAGAGCAATTGCAAGCTAAAATCGATGCGGTTAAAAAAGCAAATCCAGAAACACAGGGTAAAAAGAAAAAAGCTTTGATTATGGTTGCTTATAACGACGAAACCTTTGGTGCCTACAAGTCAGCCCTTCAAGAAAGTTTGCTCAACCAACTTGGTTACACAAATGTCGCAACAGGAACTTCTGGCTTGACCTTGGAAAATCTAGTATCAATGGATCCAGAGTTGATTATCTATGTAACCAGCGACCGCAATCAAAAATTGGATGAAAAAGCAGTGGATTTGATGAAGGCAAATGCTGTTTTGGAAAATGTCGCAGCAATCAAGAATCAAAAAATCATGACCATCTCTTACGATGAGTTGATGGACTACGGTCCTGCAGTGATTGATTCCCTTGAAAAAATCAATGACTTTATCAAGAAATAAGGAGTTTAACTGGGAAGGGATTCGTGTTAGAGTCAGTCTTCCTTCAAACTATGACTCTAAACAAGCCTACCCAGTTGTGCTCTTAAACGATGGGGAACTGGATTATTTATCAGACCTGTCCCAATCTGTGATTTTAGTGGGTTTGATTCCAGAAAAACGTCTGGATGACTTTACACCTTGGAAAGCTAGTTCTTTGAAAGAAGGGGCTCCAGATTTTGGTGGAAAGGTAGATGCCTACCATCAAAAGCTCTTTCAAGGAATTCTAACAGCTCTAAAAAAATCCTACTTGATAGATGAAAGCAGGATTGCTTATGGAGGCTATTCACTGGGGGGGCTTGCTGCTGTTTATAGTCTCTATAGTAGCCATCTTCCTGCGACCTGTATCTTTTCTATCTGTGGTTCTTTCTGGTATCCAGAATTTATAGACTTTTGCAGGGAACATACTTTGATACAGAGCCAAAGTCTGATTTATCTGCAAAATGGTCAGATAGAAGGTGTCAATCATTCCAATCGTCTGTCTAAGGCGACTCTTTTTGCAAGGGATCTACATGATCTGATTTCAGGGAAAGTTCCCTCAACTTATTCTACTTTTGATGCTTATGGGCATCATGAAGCTCTCGTCCAACGCTATCAACATTTTTGTGATTGGCTGAGAGAAGAGTGGAAGCTTACGTAAAAATCTAATACTCTTTGTTTAGGATGGACAGAGAGTATTTTTCTTGCCTTTAATCGGGTATGTTTTTACATTTCGGAGTGATTATCCAAACCGAAAGTTTAACTGAAATGCATCAAAATGTGGTATAATGAGTAGATAGATAGAATCGAGGATATTATGTCATTTACGAAATTTAAATTTAAAAAATATATAGAAGAAGCTTTGGAGGAGTTGAAGTTTACGACTCCTACCGAGGTGCAGGAAAAGCTGATTCCTATTGTCTTGGCAGGTCGTGACTTGGTCGGTGAATCAAAAACAGGTTCAGGAAAGACTCATACTTTCTTGCTTCCAATTTTCCAACAGTTGGATGAAGAGAGCGATAGTGTGCAGGCAGTTATCACCGCTCCAAGTCGTGAATTAGCAACTCAGATTTACCAAGCCGCTCGCCAGATTGCGGAACATTCTGAAGTAGAAATTCGTGTTGTTAACTATGTTGGTGGTACAGATAAGGCCCGCCAAATTGAAAAACTGGCAAGCAACCAGCCCCACATTGTTATCGGAACACCAGGTCGTATCTATGATTTGGTAAAATCTGGTGATCTTGCCATCCACAAGGCTAAGATCTTTGTAGTCGATGAAGCTGATATGACCTTGGATATGGGATTCTTGGAAACAGTTGATAAGATTGCAGGTAGCCTTCCCAAGGACTTGCAGTTTATGGTCTTTTCAGCAACTATTCCGCAAAAACTGCAACCATTCTTGAAAAAATATTTGTCTAATCCAGTTATGGAAAAAATCAAGACCAAAACAGTTATCTCAGATACCATTGATAACTGGTTGATTTCTACTAAAGGTCGTGACAAGAATGCTCAGATTTATGAATTGACTCAAGTTATGCAGCCGTATCTCGCCATGATTTTTGTCAATACTAAGACTCGTGCAGATGAATTGCATACATATTTAACAGCCCAAGGCTTGAAGATTGCTAAGATTCATGGAGATATTGCACCTCGTGAACGCAAACGGATCATGAATCAGGTCAAGAACCTTGATTTTGAGTACATCGTTGCGACTGACTTGGCTGCGCGTGGGATTGACATTGAGGGGGTCAGTCACGTCATTAATGATGCCATTCCACAAGACTTGTCCTTCTTTGTCCACCGTGTTGGACGAACTGGACGTAATGGTCTGCCTGGTACAGCCATTACCCTTTACCAGCCTAGTGACGACTCAGACATTCGTGAGTTAGAGAAACTAGGGATCAAGTTTGTGCCTAAGATGGTTAAAGACGGAGAATTCCAAGATACCTATGACCGCGATCGTCGTGCCAATCGTGAGAAGAAACAAGAAAAATTGGACATCGAAATGATTGGCTTGGTTAAAAAGAAAAAGAAAAAAGTCAAACCAGGATATAAGAAAAAAATCCAGTGGGCTGTCGATGAAAAACGTCGTAAAGCCAAGCGAGCAGAAGGTCGTGCCCGCGGACGCGCAGAGCGAAAAGCTAAACGCCAGACATTTTAAAAATGAAACAGTAGAACCAAATCGGTTTTACTGTTTTTTTGAGCAATGAAAAGGATATTCCTTAACATTTAGGTTAGTTTTGTGAGATTGTGTGCGATAATGCTTCCTACTGTGGTTCAGGCTTATTCGATAATAGCAGAGTAGTGAGAGGAACGCTATAAAGTTCAATTAAGAAAGTACCAAAATTGTTAAAAATTTTTAGCAGCGGGAGAAGATTAAGTTTTTTAGTTGTAAAATGTTGTCAAAGTAAAATAAAAAGCCTTAGAAATATTGATTTCTAGGCTTTTTTTAACTTATTTACTCTACTCCCACTCAACAGTTGCAGGTGGTTTACTTGTAATATCGTAGACGATACGGTTAACGTGGTCAACTTCGTTTACGATACGAACTGAGATTTTTTGAAGAACTTCCCATGGAATCTTAGCGAAGTCAGCTGTCATTCCGTCGATAGAAGTGATGGCACGGATAGCGATGGTATAGTCATAAGTACGACCATCTCCCATAACCCCTACTGAACGAACGCCAGTGTTAACAGTGAAGTATTGCCAGATATCGCGGTCAAGACCAGCTTTGGCGATTTCTTCACGGAGGATTGCGTCTGATTCACGAACAGTTTCAAGTTTTTCTTCAGTGATTTCACCCATGACACGGATTGCAAGACCTGGACCTGGGAATGGTTGGCGCCATACGATGTGGTCTGGCATACCAAGTTCAGTACCAAGAGCACGAACTTCATCCTTGTAAAGAGTGTTGAGTGGTTCGATCAGTTCAAACTGCATGTCTTCTGGAAGTCCACCCACATTGTGGTGAGACTTGATGGTTTGTGCAGTATCAGTACCAGACTCGATAACGTCTGTATAAAGAGTTCCTTGCGCAAGGAATTTCACATCTTTAAGTTTGCTTGCTTCGTCATCAAAGACATAGACAAATTCATTACCGATAATCTTACGTTTTTGTTCAGGATCAGACACACCAGCCAGTTTATCAAGGAAGCGTTTGGCAGCGTCTGCTTTGACAATGTTCAAACCAAACTTACCACCAAGCATATCCATAACTTGGTCAGCTTCTCCTTTACGAAGAAGACCGTGGTCTACAAAGATACAGATCAATTGATCTCCGATGGCTTTTTGGAGAAGAACCCCAACAACAGAAGAGTCTACACCACCAGAAAGTCCGAGGAGAACACGTTTGTCTCCAACTTTTTCACGGATTTGTTTGATTTGCATCTCGATGAAGTTATCCATAGTCCAATCGCCTTTGGCACCACAGATGTTCAAAGCGAAGTTACGAAGGATATCATAACCGTGAACTGAATGACGAACCTCTGGATGGAATTGGATACCATAGATTTTCTTGTCTGGATTTTCGATTGATGCATAAGGACAGTCAGCTGATGTACCAGTACGAACGAAATCCGCAGGAATTTCTGTTACAGCATCCCCGTGGCTCATCAAAACAAGTTGTTCTTCTGGAGTACCAGCAAAAAGAGCAGACTCAGTGTGAGTAAGAGTGGATTGTCCGTATTCACGGTTACCAGCGTCACCTGCAGGAACAACCTTACCACCAAGCTTGTGTGTCAATAGCTGCATACCGTAGCAGATTCCTAAAATTGGAATTCCAAGTTCAAAAATCTCTGGATCAATATCAAATGATCCTTCTTCGTAAACAGAGTTTGGACCACCTGAAAGTACAATCCCGATAGGATTGATAGCACGGACTTCGTCAGCCGAAATCTTGTGACTTTTTAGTTCTGAAAAGACACCAATCTCACGGATACGACGTGAGATAAGTTGGTTATACTGGCTACCATAGTCCAGTACGATGATCTTTTCGACATCTTGCAAATCAGTTGAAATGTTGGTCATCTTTTCCCTTTCTTAAAAGAAATATCTTCTTGAATATTCTATCATAAATGCCCCAGAATTACCAACCAAACAAGTGCAGTTTGACTTTTCCCCATGAGATAGGGTACAATGGAAAAAATAAAGAAAAGAAGTGAGCAAGCATGTTACCAGCTTATATGAAAATTCACGACCAAATCAAAAAAGGTATTGATGAGGGAAATTGGAAAATTGGAGAGAGACTCCCAAGCGAGAGAGACTTAGCTGAGGAATTTGAGGTTAGCCGTATGACCCTTCGTCAAGCCATCTCCCTTTTGGTCGAGGAAGGAGTTTTGGAGCGTCGTGTGGGTAGCGGGACCTTTGTTTCTAGTACTCGTGTTCAGGAAAAAATGCGTGGAACGACCAGTTTTACGGAAATTGTGAAGGCTCAGGGGAAAACACCATCGAGTCATCTGATTTCCTATCGTCGAACCATCCCTAATGAACAAGAAGTTGAAAAATTAGGGATCAAGGCTACTGAAAATATTATTCGAATGGAACGTGTTCGTTATGCAGATCAAGTTCCGGTAGTCTACGAGGTGGCTTCTATTCCTGAGAAATTTATCAAGAATTTCAAGAAAGAAGAAGTAACCAAGCACTTCTTTCAAACCTTACAGAAACATGGTTATCGGATTGGTAAATCTCACCAGACTATTTATGCTCGCTTAGCCAAGGAAAAAATTGCTCATTATCTAGAAGTAGAAAAAGGTCATGCTATTTTAGGACTGACTCAGGTTTCTTACTTTGATGATGGTACAGCTTTTGAGTATGTAAAGAGCCAATACGTCGGAGAACGTTTTGAGTTTTATCTAGAAAATAATTAGTTTTTAAGAAATCTCTTGAAGTTGGAAATCCTATCCACTTTAAGAGTTTTTATTTGGCTAAGATTAGAAAACAGTTTCCGATTAAGAAAAATAGTAATCATACGAGTATTTTTTAAAGATTCGTGTTATAATAGTTAGGTTATATGGTCCCGATAAGGTGGTAGTGAACGTCGTTTATCGATTCTGTGCCAGTACTTTGTAACTCTATAACGAATATTTTTTAAGGGGGGACATTTTTATGTCAGAACGTAAATTATTCACGTCTGAATCTGTATCTGAGGGGCATCCAGATAAGATTGCAGACCAAATTTCAGATGCTATCTTGGATGCTATTTTAGAGCAAGATCCAGAAGCCCACGTTGCTGCTGAAACAGCTGTTTATACTGGTTCAGTTCATGTTTTTGGTGAAATTTCAACCAATGCCTATGTAGATATTAACCGTGTGGTACGTGATACGATTGCAGAGATTGGCTATACCAACACTGAGTATGGATTCTCAGCTGAAACAGTAGGAGTTCACCCATCACTTGTTGAGCAGTCACCAGATATCGCCCAAGGTGTTAATGAAGCCTTGGAAGTTCGTGGAAATGCGGATCAAGATCCACTTGATTTGATTGGAGCTGGAGACCAAGGTCTCATGTTTGGTTTTGCGGTTAATGAAACTGAAGAACTCATGCCATTGCCAATCTCACTCAGCCACAAGTTGGTTCGTCGTTTGGCAGAGCTTCGTAAGTCTGGTGAAATTAGCTATCTTCGTCCAGATGCTAAATCTCAAGTCACTGTTGAATATGATGAAAATGACCAGCCAGTGCGAGTGGATACAGTCGTTATTTCAACTCAACACGATCCAGAAGTTAGCAATGAACAAATTCATGAAGATGTGATTAACAAGGTTATTAAAGAAGTGATTCCAGCTTCTTATCTTGACGACGAAACTAAATTCTTCATCAATCCAACAGGTCGTTTCGTTATCGGAGGACCTCAAGGAGACTCAGGTTTGACTGGTCGTAAGATCATCGTGGATACTTATGGTGGTTACTCACGTCACGGTGGTGGTGCCTTCTCTGGTAAGGATGCGACTAAGGTTGATCGTTCAGCTTCTTATGCAGCTCGCTACATTGCAAAAAACATAGTTGCTGCAGGTCTCGCTAAGAAAGCAGAAGTTCAATTGGCTTATGCCATTGGTGTAGCTCAACCTGTATCTGTTCGTATCGATACCTTCGGTACTGGAACAGTAGCTGAAAGCAAACTTGAAAAAGCAGCACGTCAAATCTTTGACCTTCGTCCAGCAGGAATCATTCAAATGCTGGATCTCAAACGTCCAATCTACCGTCAAACTGCGGCTTATGGACACATGGGACGTACAGATATTGACCTTCCATGGGAACGCTTGGATAAGGTTGACGCCTTGAAAGAAGCAGTTAAATAAAGTAAAAAGGAGTTGATTTAAACTCCTTTTTTAGTTATTTATTGATAGTCTTTAAAAAAGCCCAGTTCCCAATAGACTTAGCCCCGTACTCTAACTCCATAAAATCTAGCAATTCATAATCATTCTTTTTATAGAATGGAACATTTTTTTCTGTACTGGTAATGAGCCCTAAGCGCTTGCAGCCCTTGGATTTGACATAAGGCTCAACTGCGTCTCTAAGAAAAGCACTGCCCACTCCTTGTCCTTTAACAGATGGATTGACCGCAAGGAGCATCAAATACCAGTCAAAGCTATTAGATTTTTTCAAATGTTCTTCGGAACGGTCTACTAAATCAAGATACTTCAAAAAATTTCGTGGGCTAATGTAGCGAAACAGTTTTATGACACCATTTAGCAAGTAAGATAGGACAGAAAAATCATTTTGTTGTAATAAGGCGACAGCTAGGATTTCTCCGTCTTGTTCAGCTACTAAACAGGTTTCTTCTTTGATATAGAGGCGAGTAAGGAGACTTTCTAATAGTTCTAAAAAAGCAGGATAGTTTTCAGGTTTCTTGAGATCATCTATGATTAGAGTTAAAAATGGATAATCAAAGAAGCTATCGGCTATTACTTTTCCAATTTTTTGGTATTCGTCTAGCCTGGCTTTTCTGTATACTATGTTCTCCATTTATGAGCTCCTTTTTTAATGTTAGTAAATTATAATAGTGAAATTAATTGTTTTGATGATCAAGTACCGAGTTTTTACAAAAATATTGCCAAATTTAGTCAGTTGAAGGATTGTTAGAAAACTCTTTCTGTAACACTGAATCTGATTCTAGAATATAGGATTAGACAGACAAAGAACACTCTAAAAAGTTAGAATTTTTAGAGTGTTGTCCAAATATAGCTAAGTTTTATTTTGTTGGGATTGAGATTTCAATCAATTTTTCAGAGTAGAGGGTCTTGATATTAGCTTCATCGATATTTTGCTTTTCGATCTTGCGATTCAAGAAAAATTCTTGGATTTTTTCTATTTCTTGTTCGCGGATAGCACGATGTTTATTGGAAATGAGGATTTCATAATGAAGCGGTGCCTGAGTAAAGATAACATCAGTATTGCCTGCCGAGTAGACTTCTACGAGTGTAGCGTCGGTACTCTCCAGTTGGCTTTTAACAAGGTTTGAGTGAGAATTAGTAGTGTTGATGAGCTTCATAGGCTTTCCTCCTGTGTTTCTATTTCTATTATAGCACTTTTTGGAAAAATTGGAAAAGTTAATTTAAACTTGATGCTGTTTTTTCCAAGCTTCAATTGCCCATTTATGACTGCCACGTTTTAAGTTAGCAATGGCTTCATCGATTGGGAACCAAGCTAGATGATTGAAGTCCTCCAAAGGTTTTTGGATTTCTTGATAAGAAGTAGCTTCGTAGAGATAGGCTGGATTGTAGTAGTAAGTATCACGATGGCTGGAATAGAAATACTCATCTGCTTGTCCATAATAAGTGCCAATCTCAGCTGTAAAACCTAATTCTTCAATTAGTTCTCGTTTGAGAGCTTCAAAATGATCTTCGCCTGCTTCAATCTCGCCACCAGGCAAGAACCATGCACCATTTGGAGCTTGAACGAGGATAATCTTTTCATGTGCTGAGTCAGGGATGACTGCATAAACACCATATCTAGTTTTGTAGGTTACACCCTCTTTTTTTTCTCCAAAGGTTGGATTTGTCATAAATTTCTCCTTTATGTGTGCGCTTTCTTTCTATCATATTAAAGAATGCTCTTACTGTCAAGTAAGAACATTCTTTTAGTATGTGGAATTAGTCATTTGAGTCAACTGTTTCCAATTTATTTTTTGATTTAATCATGATTTTACCATTGCTAGTCATGACGGCTTTGAGGTTTTTCTCGCTTGGATTTTCAAGGTAGTAGTCCGTAATGGCATCTTCGATGTAGTCTTGGATGGTACGACGTAGTGGACGAGCTCCCATTTTTGGATCATAACCAAGGTCTACAAGTTTTTCTTTAACCTTATCTGTTACATCTAAATGGATATTATTGCTTGAGAGACGTTTATTCACATCATCCAACATAAGGTCAACGATTTGAAGGAGATTTTCCTTGCTGAGAGCCTTGAATTCGATAATGCCGTCAAAACGGTTCATGAATTCGGGGCTAAAGAAGTTGCCTAATTCCCCAAGGACTGAGTTGGTACGGCCTTCACGAGCAGCACCAAATCCAACACTAGCTTCTGCCTTACCTGTACCTGCATTTGAGGTCATGATAATGATGGCGTCTTTAAAGCTAACGGTACGACCTTGCCCATCCGTTAAACGACCATCATCCAAGACTTGAAGGAACATATGCATAACATCTGGATGGGCTTTTTCAACCTCGTCTAGGAGGATCAGTGAGTAGGGGTTACGACGCACTTTTTCAGTCAATTGACCTGCTTCATCATAACCTACGTATCCTGGAGGGGCACCAACGAGTTTAGCCACGCTGTGTTTTTCCATGTATTCACTCATATCAAAGCGAATCATGCTGTCAGCAGAGCCAAAGAGTTCGATAGCTAGTTGTTTAGAAAGTTCTGTTTTACCGACACCAGTAGGACCAACAAAGAGGAAGCTACCGATTGGACGGTTTGGAGTACCGAGTCCAACACGGTTACGACGGATAGCCTTAGCGATTTTATCAACTGCATCATCTTGACCAATAACATGAGCCTTGAGGTCATCTGCTAGGTTGATGAGTTGAGACTGTTCTTTTTCCTTAAGGTCACCAACTGGGATATTAGTCTTTTGTTCGATGATGTGTTCAATCGTCTTTTCGCTGATGATTGGGGTATCCTGATCCGTTACCTTTGTCTTTTGCATTTCCTTATATTTGGCAATCTGGTCACGGAAGTAGGCTGCTTTTTCAAAATCTTCATCGCGGGTTGCTTGTGCCTTGAGATTTTCTGCTTCGATTAAGCGTTGGTCGATGACTTTAGGATCTACAAAATTCAAGGTTAAGTTCATTTTTGAACCAGCTTCATCTAGAAGGTCAATGGCCTTGTCTGGCAAGAAACGATCTTGGATGTAGCGGTTAGAAAGGGTAGCGGCCGCTTCGATAGCCCCGTCAGTATAGTGAACATGATGGTAATCTTCGTATTTCTTTTGAATTCCTTTAAGGATAATGATGGTTTCTTCCACAGTTGGTTCATCAACCTTGACCGGTTGCATACGGCGCTCAAGGGCAGCATCTTTTTCGATGATGCGGTATTCATTGAGGGTAGTAGCACCAACTAGTTGGAGTTCGCCACGAGCAAGAGCTGGTTTTAGGATATTTCCTGCATCCATATTCCCTTCTCCAGCAGAACCAGCACCGACAATTTCATGAATTTCGTCAATGAAGAGAATAACATCCTCGCGCTCACGAATTTCTTCCATGAGTTTTTGCATGCGTTCTTCAAATTGGCCACGGATACCTGTACCTTGAACAAGGCTAACGACATCTAAGCGGATGACTTCTTTACCTTGAAGTTTATGGGGAACATCACCATCAACAATTTTCTGAGCTAAACCTTCGACAACAGCTGTCTTACCAACACCGGGCTCACCGATGAGGACAGGGTTGTTTTTTGTTCTGCGGTTGAGGATTTCAATGACACGGATTATCTCTTCGTCGCGGCCAATTACAGGGTCAATATTTCCACGACGGGCAATCTCAGTGACATTGATACCATATTCATCCAAGAGTCCTTTTTCCTGGATTGGTGGTGGTGTTTGAGCAGGACCACGATTTTGGGAACCATAGCCACCATTTCCACCGTATCCACCCCCTGACTGAGTTGGGGGGATATTGTTGTTATTAGAAGAAGGTCTAAAGTTGTTGAGATCGTTAAAGAAGTCTCCAAAGGGATCAAAATCACGGTTGTTTAAATCTGTAATGCCCTTGAATAAGCTATTGTTAGGATCTGTTTTGATAATTTTATAGCAATTTTGACAAAGGTCGATTTGCTTTTGTTGTCCATTGAGATTGGTATAAAGATGAATCGTTGAGTCATTGATTTTACAGTTTTGACAGAGCATACCGCCACCTCATTTCTTTCTTGGCTTTGACTAAAATAAAAAGGTCAAAAATAGTCAAAGTTCTTTAGTTTCATTATATCATGATTGAAGGGGAAAGCAAGTAAAAAGATTGGATACTAGCACTATAAATAGTAGAGCGCTAATCTGGAGAAGATTTTAATAGCAAGAAAAAAATCCTATTTGTCATACAAAAAGGATTCTCGTTAGTGAAAGGCGGTGGGACAGAAATCGATAGACAAAGTTTTGATTTCGTAGTCCCAGCCCCGCGAAGATGATTAGGAGTTTTGGGAGTCTAAAAGACGAACGAAAAGTCCAATCAGCTACCGCGTCAAAGTTTGATTGCTAATAAAAAGTGAGGTCAGGATCTTTTGTCCCAACCTCTGTATATCTATTATTAGTATAGAAGTTCGTAAATTTCCATCGCAATCAAGTCGATGCTGTCAAAAGTATATGTTTCACGAGCTTCAACATCACGAAGTGTAAAGATTGGGCCATTTTCTTCATCATGGTTAAAAGCAACTTCAGCTACAACAACTCCCTCGCGCTCAAAGTTACGTTTTAAGTTACCACCATCTTTTGTCATTGCTTCTAGGCGGTTGATGATTCTAACCAAATGTGATTCCATTTTGATTCTCCTCCATTTCTTATCGTTACTATTTTACCATAAAGAGTATCCACTTGACTAGAAAAAACTAAGATTTCTCGCTATTTCTGTTTTCTTTGAAATTTTATTGAAAATAAAAGGAAAAAGATTGCATTTTTATTCAAAACATGTTATACTCATACAAGTTTTAAGTTAGAAATTAGAAAGTAGTGGATTTATGAATTTTTCTTTTTTACCTAAATATCTGCCATATTTTAACTATGGTGCTCTTGTAACAGTCTTGATCTCTGTTTTGGTTGTCTTTTTGGGGACAATTTTAGGGGTAGTCTTGGCTTTTGCTCAACGTTCGAAAATAAAGCCCATATCTTGGCTTGCCAATGTTTATATTTGGATTTTCCGTGGAACACCTATGATGGTACAGATCATGATTGCTTTTGCTCTTATGCATATCAATGCTCCGACTATTCAAATTGGAGTTTTGGGAGTTGATTTTTCACGTTTGATTCCAGGGATTATCATTATCTCTATGAATAGTGGTGCCTATGTATCAGAAACAGTTCGTGCTGGTATCAATGCAGTACCTAAAGGACAATTAGAGGCGGCTTACTCTCTAGGGATTCGTCCTAAAAATGCTATGCGCTATGTCATCTTGCCACAGGCCATCAAGAATATCTTGCCAGCCTTGGGGAATGAGTTTATTACCATTATCAAGGATAGTTCACTCTTGTCAGCAATCGGTGTTATGGAATTGTGGAATGGAGCTACTACGGTGTCAACAACCACCTACTTGCCTTTAACTCCACTCTTATTTGCAGCCTTTTACTACTTGATTATGACCTCTATCTTGACACTAGCCTTGAAAGCTTTTGAAAATCGTATGGGACAAGGAGAGAAAAAATAATGACTGAAACGCTAATTAAAATTGAAAACCTTCATAAAAACTTTGGGAAGAATGAAGTTTTAAAAGGGATTGATCTTGAAATCAAAAAAGGGGAAGTTGTGGTGATTATCGGACCATCTGGTAGCGGTAAGTCAACCCTCCTTCGCTCTATGAATCTCCTTGAAGAAGCGACAAAAGGAAAGGTTATCTTTGAAGGAGTAGACATTACAGATAAGAAAAACGACCTCTTTGCCATGCGTGAAAAAATGGGAATGGTTTTCCAACAGTTCAATCTCTTCCCCAATATGACAGTGAAGGATAACATCACGCTTTCTCCTATCAAGACCAAAGGGGAAAGTAAGGAAGTTGCTGAGAAGAGAGCGCATGAGCTCTTGGAAAAGGTTGGTTTACCAGATAAGGCAGATGCTTATCCACAAAGTTTGTCTGGTGGGCAGCAACAACGTATCGCTATTGCTCGTGGTCTTGCCATGGAACCAGATGTCCTACTCTTTGATGAACCGACTTCTGCCCTAGACCCAGAAATGGTAGGGGAAGTACTAGCGGTTATGCAAGAACTTGCTAAGTCAGGAATGACTATGGTCATCGTGACGCATGAGATGGGCTTTGCGCGTGAAGTGGCAGACCGCGTCATCTTTATGGCTGACGGTGTTGTTGTCGAAGATGGAACTCCAGAGCAAGTCTTTGAACAAACCCAAGAACAAAGAACCAAGGATTTCTTGAGTAAGGTTTTGTAAAATATTGTTTATTAGAAAAGCTCCAAGGGGGCTTTTTCTTATAGTTTCAGACTATAGGGTATCTTAGGTAAGAAGTGTTAGAAGGTCGAGCGTTTTTTTGTTATAATAGAGGATATTTGTTAGAAAAGAGAAAACACATGACACAGATTATTGATGGCAAGGCTTTAGCAGCCAAGCTACAAGGACAATTGGCTGAAAAAACAGCTAAATTAAAGGAAGAGACAGGTTTGGTGCCTGGTTTGGTGGTTATTTTGGTTGGGGACAATCCAGCCAGTCAGGTTTACGTTCGTAACAAGGAACGTTCAGCGATAGCTGCAGGTTTCCAAAGTGAAGTCGTGCGAGTTCCTGAGACCATTACCCAAGAGGAATTGTTGGACTTGATTGCCAAATACAATCACGATCCAGCTTGGCATGGTATTTTGGTGCAGTTGCCCTTACCAAAACACATCGATGAAGAAGCTGTTTTATTGGCTATTGATCCAGAAAAGGACGTGGATGGTTTTCATCCGCTCAACATGGGGCGCCTTTGGTCTGGTCATCCAGTTATGATCCCTTCAACTCCAGCTGGTATCATGGAAATGTTTCATGAGTATGGGATTGAACTAGAAGGTAAGAATGCAGTTGTCATTGGTCGTTCTAATATCGTCGGTAAACCAATGGCCCAGTTGTTATTAGCTAAGAATGCAACTGTAACCTTGACCCACTCACGAACACACAATCTGGCCAAGGTAGCTTCTAAGGCGGATATTCTTGTCGTAGCAATTGGTCGTGCTAAGTTTGTGACTGCTGACTTTGTCAAACCTGGGGCTGTTGTCATTGATGTGGGGATGAACCGAGATGAAAATGGAAAGCTCTGTGGAGATGTTGACTATGATACTGTTGCGCCAATCGCTAGCCATATCACACCTGTACCTGGTGGAGTTGGACCTATGACCATTACTATGTTGATGGAGCAGACTTATCAGGCTGCATTGCGTAGTTTGGATAGATAATACAAGCATTGATTTTATATAGTAAAGAAACAAGTTCTAAAAAATGAACTTGTTTTTTCTTGCACTTATTTTAATAAAATTGCAGTAAAACTTCTACAAATTATTGAAAAAACTCTACTATTTTGATATATTAAAAGCATCAATATTTATATGGATAAAATAAGTAAGCGTCTAGAGGGAGGTTTATTTTTTGGAGTAAAATGTAATCGCTTACTAGAACATTGGAAAGGAACAATAATGGATAAGAGATTTTTTGAAAGACGGTGTCATTATAGTATTCGTAAATTTGCCATTGGTGCAGCTTCAGTTATGATTGGAGCTAGTATATTTGGTCTTCAGGTGGCTCAAGCAGCTGAAACCGAAGTAGCAAGTCCTAGTGAGGAAACAATTCATCAAGTTCAACCTTTAGATAAGCTTCCAGATGAGGTTGCTGCAGCAATTGCAAAAGCTGAGCAAAATGGCCCACAAGATTCCGCTACTGAAAAAGAAAATGATACTGTTGAATCCGCAAAACCAGCAAGTGAAGAAAAGGTAACTGAGGCAACAAGTCCTAAGGTAGAAAAGGAAGCAGAAGTAGTCAGCCCTAAAGAAGACAAAGTTGAAAAAACTGAAAAACCTGCTGCTGAAGCGAATGGTAAAGAGGCTACAGTTTCAGAAGGAAGTCCTGAAAAGTCAGCAGTTCGAGAAGAACATACTGATACACCTAATCAAAATAAACCTGTAACGGATGATAAAAGCAAGGAAGAAAAAGCTTCTGCAAGTGAATCACCTCAAGCTACAAAAGAGAAGGAAAAAGAAAATCAGCTTCTTGAAGAGAGAAAACAAAATTTCAACAAAGACTGGTATTTTAAATTAAATTCTCAAGGTGATTTTTCTAAGAAAGATGTAGATGTTCATGATTGGTCTAAGTTGAACCTTCCTCATGACTGGAGTATCTATTTTGATTTTGACCACAAGTCTCCTGCCCGAAATGAAGGTGGTCAATTAAACGGGGGTACTGCCTGGTATCGTAAGACCTTCACGGTTGACGAAGCTGCTAAGGATAAGGATGTTCGGATCAACTTTGATGGTGTCTACATGGACTCTAAGGTCTATGTAAATGGTAAATTTGTAGGTCATTATCCAAGTGGTTACAATCATTTTTCATACGACATCACTGAATTTTTAAATAAAGATGGTAGTGAAAATACCATTGCTGTCCAAGTTACCAATAAGCAACCAAGTAGTCGTTGGTACTCAGGAAGTGGTATCTATCGCGATGTAACTCTGAGTTATCGCGACAAGGTGCAGGTAGCTGAAAATGGAAATCATATCACAACTCCAAAACTAGCTGAACAAAAAGATGGCAACGTTGAAACACAAATCCAAAGCAAGATCAAAAATACTGCCAAAACTTTAGCCAAGGTATTTGTGGAGCAACAGATTTTTACTAAGGAAGGTAAGGCTGTTTCAGATTTGGTTCGTTCTGTAACTAAGAGTCTAGCAGGAAATGAGACAGCTGACTTTAAGCAAACGATTTTGGTTAATAAGCCAACCCTCTGGACAACCAAAAGCTATCATCCTCAGCTCTATGTTCTGAAAACCAAGGTTTATAAAGAAGGTCAGCTAGTTGATGTGACAGAAGATACCTTTGGTTATCGTTATTTTAACTGGACAGCCAAAGAAGGATTCTCTTTGAACGGTGAGAGAATGAAATTCCATGGAGTTAGTATCCACCATGATAACGGTGCCTTGGGGGCAGAAGAAAACTATAAGGCAACCTACCGTAAATTAAAACTCCTCAAAGATATGGGAGTTAACTCTATCCGTACAACCCACAATCCAGCAAGTCCACAGTTGCTTGATGCTGCGGCAAGTCTAGGACTTTTGGTCCAAGAAGAAGCCTTTGATACTTGGTATCGTGGCAAGAAAACGTATGACTATGGACGTTTCTTTGACCAAGATGCAACTCACCCAGAAGCTAAGAAGGGTGAGAAGTGGTCTGATTTTGACCTTAGAACCATGGTTGAACGTGATAAAAATAATCCATCTATCGTTATGTGGTCACTCGGTAACGAAGTTGATGAAGCAGATGGTGGTGAGCGTTCGCTAGAAACAGCCAAGCGTTTGAAAGCGATCATCAAAGCAATCGATACAGAACGCTATGTGACCATGGGGGAAAACAAATTCAGTCGTAGATCAAGCGGCTTGTTCTTAGAATTGGCAGCAATCATGGATGCTGTTGGTATGAACTATGGGGAACGGAATTATGATGCGGTTCGTAAGGAACATCCAGATTGGTTGATTTATGGTTCTGAAACCTCTTCAGCGACTCGAACTCGAGATTCTTATTTTGATCCTGCTCATTTACTCTGGCACGACAATCGCCCAAATCGTCACTATGAACAATCAGACTATGGTAATGACCGTGTAGCCTGGGGTAGAACAGCTACTGAATCTTGGACTTTTGACCGTGATCGTGCTGGCTATGCAGGTCAGTTCATCTGGACTGGTTTTGACTATATCGGTGAACCTACACCATGGCATAACCAAGATAATACACCAGTAAAAAGCTCTTATTTTGGTATCATTGATACGGCAGGCTTGCCTAAGAATGATTTCTATCTCTATCGTAGTGAATGGTATAGTGCCAAAGAAAAACCAACAGTTCGTATCATGCCTCACTGGAATTGGACTGAAGAAACGCTCAAGGAACGTAATATGCTGGTCAATGGCAAGGTTCCTGTACGGACCTTCTCAAATGCTGCTAGTGTAGAATTGTTCTTGAACAATGAGTCCCTCGGTAAGAAAGAATTTGTTAAGAAAACAACTGAAGATGGTCGCCCTTATCACGAGGGAGCTAAACCAAGTGAATTGTATCTTGAGTGGTTGGTGGACTATAAACCAGGTACCTTAACAGCTATTGCTCGCGATGAAAATGGTAAAGAGATTGCGCGTGATAGTGTGACAACAGCAGGGGAGCCAGCTAGAGTTCGACTCACCAAGGAAGAGCATGTCATCACTGCAGATGGTAAGGATTTGTCTTATATCCAGTATGAAATCGTTGATGAAGACGGTAATGTTGTACCAACTGCCAATAATCTTGTTCATTTCAATCTTCATGGCCAAGGACAAATCGTCGGTGTGGACAATGGAGAACAAGCTAGCCGTGAACGTTATAAGGCTCAGAAAGATGGTACATGGCAAAGAAAAGCCTTCAATGGTAAAGGTGTTGTCATCGTTAAATCGACTGAAAAAGAAGGTAAATTCACTCTTTATGCGGATTCTGCAGGCTTGGCTTCAGATCAGGCGACGGTCACAACCGTTTCAGGCAAGAAAGAAAATCGCCATTTTGTCGCTTTTGCCCCTGTGAAGGCAAGAACTGATGTCAGCGAAAATCCTAAATTGCCAGAGACTGTGACAGCTATTTATAGCGATGGTAGTGTTGAAGAAAAAGCTGTGACTTGGGACATCCCAGAAGATCTCCTTTCAAGTGCTGGTGAGAAAAAAGTCCTTGGTAGTGTGGAAGGACTCGAAGCCAAGGCTGAAGCCCTTGTCAAGGTAGTTGCGCTTGATAAGTGGTTGCCAAAAGTAGCAACTGTCCCGGTTGGTACAGCTGTTGAAAATTTGGACAAGACTGTTACGGCTGTTTTATCAGATGGTAACTTGGTTGATGCGGAAGTCGTTTCTTGGACCTTGAAAGATCCTTCTGCTCTGACAAAAGAAGGTGGACGTACTGAAGCAACTGGAAAATTAGTAGGCAATGACTACGAGGTTACGGCAACCTTTATCGCTAGTGATAAGGAAACAGAAAGTACTGTTACAGGTCTCACGGTTGGTGACAAGTCTCTTGAAAACTTTGAGCCTGGAAAGACCTACTACCGAGTATCCCTTCCTTATACTGCTAAAATCCCAAGTGTTGGAGCACAAACTACTGGCTACCAAGTAACTGTGCAACAAGCTTCAGTAGCTAATGATTATCAGGCTTCTGTATTTTTGAGTGACCAGAAGGGCGATTTAGTTCAAACTTATTTGATTCAGTTTGTAAAAGAAGCGCCTGCCTTGACACGCTTGGAAGTAAGCGTTGAAGGAAAAGAGACTGCAACAGAAGACCAAGTTCTCCCTTATCATGTCATTGGGCACTACGAAGATGGTACACAAACTGAATTTTCAGCGTCAGATATCCATTTGGAAGTTAAGTCAGCTGATGGTGCTCATCTTGAGGTGAATGGTCAGAACTTGCTTCTTTACAAGAAAGGTAGTGTAACCCTCACTCCTCGTATTGACAATCAAACTGATAAGACTCAGTCTGTAGCAACTGAACTTGTGATAAAAGAAAATACAGTAGACAAGAAAATTGTCAAGCTACATCCTGTTTCTATCTCTACAGATATCAATCAGCAACCGAATTTGCCTGATCAAATCGGAGCAGAATTTGATAAGGGCTTGCCTCGTAAGGTAGCTGTAACTTGGGACAAGGTAGATGCCAAAGAACTTGGTTACTATCATAGCTTTACCCTTAAAGGTCATGTCGAAGGTACAGATATTGAAGCTCTTGCCAATGTGACTGTAGAAGGTTTGCAGATTGCAGAAGAAATCAGCCTCACTCTTCCTAAGGGTGAAACTGTTCAATTGCCAGCTAACGTACGTGCCTACCATTCTAATGGAACAACTGTCTATAAAGATGTCCTTTGGGACAAGGTCCCTGAAAACTTTAGTCAGACTGAAGGTATCTATGAAATCAAGGGTCAATTAGTGGGTAGCCATTTGACTACTAAGGCCCATGTTCGTGTTTCTAGTCAAGTTGTTGCTGGAAATAATATCTCGAAACAGTGGACTGGTTCTCAATTGCCAGCTGCTATTGTATCCAATACGGGTGGTGATGATTCGGCTAATACTTTGAACGACTTGACAGTTTCAAGAGCCAATACAGATGTTAAGAATCGATGGACTACATGGCAAACAGGTACAGATAATGATTGGGCGTCTATCTTGTTTGGTAATTCAGGTGATTTGACCAAACGATTTGTCGATAATCTTTCCGTTGATTTCTACACAGACGGAGCTATCGGACTTCCAAAAGAATATGTTATTGAATACTATGTCGGTCAAGAAGTTCCAGATCTTCCAAACGATGTCAATCATGCTCAAGGAGATACCAAGCATCCATTCAACAATGCTGCCAACTGGAAGGCTGTAGAAAATCTTCACGCTCCTGGACAATTATCTGCAGGTCAAACGAACCATTTTACATTTGATAAGGTTGAAACTTATGCTGTTCGTATGCGTATGAAGAAGGCAGATGGAAAGGCTGGTGTTGGTTTAACAGAAATTACTATTTTAGGAAGTAAGGTTCCAAGTGCTACCAGCTCAGAAATTTCTATCCAAGTAGATGGTAAGAAGCTCGAACATTTCAATCCATCTAAGACAGATTATTATATTCCTCAAGCAAGCAAGGAAATCACTGCCACAGCCAGCAACAACGGTTTGGTAACGGTTGTTCCTGCAACAAGTGAAAAAGGTGCGACACGTCTTATTTTGAAAGCTGAGGATGGAACTGTTCTTAAAGAATATCGTATCTTCCGTGATGACGAAAAAGAGTCAACACAACCAGTAGCTGCGGAAAATAGTGCCCAGACCTTGAATGTTGGCGATCAACTTCAATTGCCTGCCGAAGTAACGGTCTACTATCCATCACAAGCTGGCTGGGTTAAAGCTAACCTTGCTGTCCAATGGGATGCAGTTCCAGAACATGCGACTGCCCAAGAAGGTAACTTTGAAGTGCTTGGTCATGTTCTAGGAACAGACTTAACAACCAAGATGCAAGTAACAGTTGTTACAAAAGGTAATCAAGTTATCTCAGAAAATGCAAGCAATAATGCGACAGATTCTAAAGCCTTTGCGTCTACTACAAATGATACACAAGCAGCTTCTCGGGATAAAATTTTCTATATCAACGATGGTCACTTTAACGAAGATGGACGTTGGACTAACTGGTCTCGTACTCCGAAGGACCAAGAAACATCTGTGGGAATTCTCTTTAAGAAGAATGGTCAGATTACACCTCAGTCTGTTGGAAAAGTAGCTATTCAGTTCTTTAAAGACAGTGGAACAGACGCACCAGCGACAATGGTATTAGAAAGATATGTTGGGCCTGCCTATACAGAACCAAGTACCATTTCTCGTTATGAAGAAAATGCGGATCATCCATTTAATAAGGCAGAAAACTGGCAAGAAATTCCTTATAAAGCATCTGGAGAAATCGTGGCTGGTAAACCAATCGAATTTACCTTTGATCCAATTCAGACAACAGCTATTCGAGCACGCATGACTCGTAAATCTACAACTAATGGTCTAGCAATGGTCGAATTTAGTGCTTACTCTCCTGCTAAAGCAAAAGATGTGGAAACTCCTTCAGTGACTATTTCGGTTGCTGGAAAAGCATTGGAAAACTTTGATCCTGCGGTTTCAGATTATACAGTGAACTTAAATGGCACTAAACCACAGGTGACTGCTCAAGCAAGTGGTCACGGTGTGACAACGGTTGTTGAGTCTAGTCAGGATAACCTTCCTACTCTTGTCCGTCTTCTTGCTAAGGATGGTAGTCTTGTCAAGGAATATCGTATTCACTTCAAGCCTAGTCACCGTATTGTTCCTGAAGAAGGTGACCAAAGTCCTGTTCTCGAACGACCAAGTTTAGAAGTTGTCAAGACCGAAATTCCATTTAAGGAAATTATTCGTGAAAACAATGACTTAGCTCAAGATGAACGTCGAGTAATCTCAGAAGGTAAGAAGGGTGAAAGAGTTGATTATGTTGAGGTTCTAGGATCTAACCGTACCACTGTTTATACAGATACGACTGAGGCGCAAGATCGAGTTGTTGAAGTCAAGGTAAAACCAGCCATTACTACAAGTAAGGGTGATGAGCCAGCTCCAGTGGTAGAAGTGCCAGAATTTGAGGGCGGAGTCAATGCAGTAGAAGCAGCTAAAAACGAGTTGCCAGAATACACAGAGGCAATCGGCACAGTAGGCGACGAGCCAGCTCCAGTGGTAGAAGTGCCAGAATTTGAGGGCGGCGTCAATGCAGTAGAAGCAGCTAAAAACGAGTTGCCAGAATACACAGATGCAATCGGCACAGTAGGCGACGAGCCAGCACCAGTAGTAGAAGTCCCAGAATTTGAGGGCGGCGTCAATGCAGTAGAAGCAGCTAAAAACGAGTTACCAGAATACACAGATGTAATCGGCACAGCAGGCGACGAGCCAGCACCAGTAGTAGAAATCCCAGAATTCAAGGGTGGTGTCAATGCAGTAGAGGCAGCTAAGAATGAATTGCCAGAGTACACAGATGCAATCGGCACAGTAGGTGATGAGCCAGCACCAGTGGTAGAAGTGCCAGAATTTGAGGGCGGAGTCAATGCAGTAGAAGCCGCCAAAAACGAGTTGCCAGAATACACAGATGCAGTCGGCACAGCAGGCGACGAGCCAGCACCAGTAGTAGAAATCCCAGAATTCAAGGGTGGTGTCAATGCAGTAGAGGCAGCTAAGAATGAAGTCCCAGAATTTACAGGTGGCGTTAATGCTGTGGAAGCCGCCAAAAACGAGCTGCCAGAATATACAGGAACAGTGGCTACAGCTGGAAACGAGCCTGCACCAAGTCTTGTTAAACCAGCCGAAGAGGTTCGAATTTTGACTGATAAGGAAACTGGAGTTCTGGTAGCAGGGCTAACTACAGAGTTATCTAAAGACCTCAAGCTTCAAGTGAAGAAGGTTCTACGTCAAGAATTAGCTGGTAAACACTATGATGCTTATCAAGTTAAATTGCTGGATAAGGACAACCAAGAAGTTGAACTCAAAGGCGCTGTCCTAGTGAGATTACCAGTCAAGGGACAGGTTCAAGGAGTTTATCATATGAGCTTAGATCAAGGCTTGCAGCTTCAAAAGGTGACGCTTGTAGGTGACATGGTTGAATTTGTCACCAAAGATCTAGGACTTTATGCGATTGTCTATAAAGAACAAAACCAAGAACCAGTAAAACCAGTAGAACAAGCTCATGGGCCAGCAGTTAATGGAGAAAACTTTGAAAATGCTTCAGAGAAAGTAGATTCAGCAAGACTTCCAGAAACAGGTGAAAGTCGATCTGATACAGCTGCCTTCCTAGCAAGTCTCAGTCTTGTTTTATCAGTGGCTTTACTAACTGTTAAACGTAAAGAAAAATAGAGTTTGGAACTCTACATTGTTGATTGATTGTAGAAATACTTGGACTATCCCAGTGGATAGGATCGAAAAATGCTACAACCATATGGAGAGGACCTCTTGGTTCTCTCCATTTTTTAAAATAGGGATGAAACCGCTTAGATGAGTGGTTGGAGGAAAGGAATAGAAGAAAGATGGATCATCAATTTTTTGAGAAACGTTGTCATTATAGCATTCGAAAATTTGCAATAGGAGCAGCCTCTGTTATGGTAGGTGCGAGTATCTTTGGAGCTAGTATGGTACAAGCGGCAGAGACAGAGACTTTGCAGGAAGCAGAAACAAGTCTTACACAGCTTCCACCAGAGGATAAGTTATCACCAGATTTGGTAGGCGCTATTAAAAGTGCAGAGGCAAACTTTGTTTCAGAGACTAAAGTGGAAGAGGTAGCTACTAAGTCCCAAGCTCCCGAAGAAACTTCTTCAAAACCAGTAGAAACTAAAAATTCTACAGTAGAGAAGGGAGTAACAACCGTAGAAAATGCTTCTACTGAAGTAGCTCCTACTGAAACCAATGCAGTAACAGAACCTACGAAACCAGCTGAAGTAAATGGAACGGTGGAGAAAGCTGCTTCATTTACAGCAGATAAACCTGCAAGTAAAGCAGAAATTGATGCCGCCAAAAATCAAGTAGCTAAAAAGGAATATACGGTATTTCCAAGACCTCAAAAGGTTACTTATGGCGATGGTGTTACTGCTCTAGAAGGAAAGGTAAACCTTGTCTTTAGCGATGGCTTAGATATCTATACACGTAACCGTGCCAAAGAAGTTCTCCAAGCTAGTAATGTGTCTTACACTACCAGTACAAAAGCTACAGAAGGGGCAACCAACATTTTCCTTGGAGTGCGTGGGAAAGCTCCTCTGGCAGAAAAAGAAGTTCAAGATATTTCGTCTGAATTATACGATAAAATTGATGCCTATGTCTTGCGCGTGAAGGCCAATAAGATTTCTTTTGTCGGAAAGGATACCGATGCTGTCTTCTTTGGACTAACAACCTTGAAACAGATGCTGAAGGAGAGTCCTGTCCCAGTTCTTCGAGATGTGACCGTAGAAGACTACGCAGAAGTGAAGAATCGTGGCTTTATCGAAGGCTATTATGGAAATCCTTGGACCAAAGAAAACCGTGAAGAGCTGATGCGCTATGGTGGCGACTTAAAGCTAACTCAGTACTTTTTTGCGCCAAAAGACGATCCCTATCACAATGCTAAATGGCGTGAACTCTATCCAGAAGAAAAAATGGCAGAGATTCGTGATCTAGCTCGTGTGGGGAATGAAACAAAGACTCGCTATGTATGGACTATCCATCCATTTATGCATAATAAGATGCGTTTTGACACGGATGAATTATATAAACAGGATTTAGATGTCATCAAAGAGAAATTCACCCAATTGTTAGATGCAGGTGTGCGTGAATTTGGGGTTCTAGCTGATGATGCGGCCTGGCCTGTTGGTGGCTACAATAGTTATGTTCGGTTAATGACCGACCTGACAAATTGGCTAACTGAACAAGAAACAAAATACAGTGACCTTCGTAAAGATATGATTTTCGTTCCAGCCTGGTATATGGGACAAGGGACAGAAGATGAACTTCGTACGCTCAATGAACGCCTTCCAGAAACGGTTCATTTAACCCTAACAGGGGGTAAGGTATGGGGTGCAGTTGACCAAACCTTCCTAACAAATTTGAAGAAGAATTTGACAGAAGGTGGCAAGAAGTATCGTCCGATTCATTTCTGGATTAACTGGCCTTGTAATGATAATACCAAGCAACACTTGATTCTAGGTGGTGGTGAAAAATTCTTACATCCCAATGTTGATTTGTCCTTGGCTCAGGGCATTATGCTAAATCCGATGCAACAATCCGAAGCTTCAAAGGTAGCCCTCTTTGATGTGGCTCAGTATGGTTGGAAGCAATGGAGAAGTGCGGAAGAAGCTGAAAAAATCAATGATGTAGCCTTTAACTATGTGGTCAATGGAAACTTTGAAGAAAGCGAAGTATCAAAAGCCTTTCGTGAACTTGGCAAGCATATGCGCAACCAAAACCGTCCTCCACATGTCACAAAATTGGAAGAATCTGTTGAGCTTGCACCTAAATTGACAGACTTTTATAACAAATTGAAGACTGGTCAAAACGTAGACGCAGAGAGAAAAGAATTAAAGGGTATCTTTGCAAACTTGAAGGCTGACGCCCTCCTTCTGAAAGAAAAAGGGGACAAGAAGCTTATTGACCAAATCCACTACTGGTTAGACAATACAGTGGATCAGATGGATGCTTTAGAAGCCTTGCTGACAGCGACAGAAGGTCTGGCTGAAAAGAATGATGCTAAAGTATGGGAGCATTACTATGCTGGGGTTAAGTATTACGATCAGTCTATTAGTTACTCTTTCTTCTATGTAGACCATTATGAACGGGCAGAGTTTGGAGTGCAACATATTCGTCCATTTATCAATAACTTAAAGGAATACTTGGCAACACATATCCAGACCATGCTGCATCCAGATAAACTTGTGACCACCTTTATTACCAACCGTGCGGGGATTGAAGGAGGTCTTGCAGAAGTAACAGATGGCGACTTGGATACTCATGCGATTGTCAAGACGACAACCGTTATTGAACGAGATGATTATGTAGGTCTTCGTTTCAATAAAGCCATTAAGGTCCATACACTAGGTTTTGCTACAGGAACAAAGACAGCCGATAATTATACTTTCGGAAATGCCCTTGTGGAATATCAAAACGAACAGGGCGACTGGGTAGCTCTCACAAGTCCAGCCTACACAGGTAGAGAACGTACGCTTGAATTTACTAATCTTGATATTACGGCACAAGCAGTTCGCATGCGTGCCACTGCTAAGAAAGATAATGCTTGGCTTGCCATGCGTGAGATTGCCGTCAATAGACCGCTCGAACTTGGAAGCAAGAAGGTAAAAGGAACCATTACCCTTAGTCCAAATCTGGTTTACAAGTATGGAACCAGTGTGCTTCAAATGCAAGATGGCAAAGATAACACCGAATCTATGATGGCTCATGCCAATCAAACAAATGTGACTCCAGAAAATGCTTGGGTTCAAATGGACTTGGGTGGAGCTAAGAAAGTGAAACATGTTCATCTAGTTCAAGGGGAAGGTGACAAACTAGCAGCTGGTGTCATCGAATATTCTACAGACGGTACAAACTGGAAGACACTTCAGACCTTAGCTGGGGATCGAATTTCAGATATTAGCCAAAACTTCACAGCCCAATACGTTCGTGTTCGTAATACACAGCTTCTCAGCAAATGGTGGAGAATTGCGGACTTTAGAGTTGACGTTGATACACCAAATACTGATTTGACCGTCACCAATGTCGACAGCCTGAAGGAAACGCCAGTAGTGGACAGTCGTGGTCGTTATGAAATGACCTTACCTCAAGGGAATCATCTTCCAGCAAATGGCTATCTTGGCTTGAAATTGGATCGACTCCATGAAGCTAGTTCAATTGCACTTGAAGGTGTAGGTGAAACAGGTTTGACACTGGAATATTCAGCAAATGAATTGGAATGGATGAGCGCTGACCAACTTCCAGAACACGCCTTGGTACGCTACGTTCGCATCGTGAACAAGACAGATAAGGACCAAGCGCTTCCTACTGGAAAATTAGTCGTTAAGACAAAAGAAGTGGACCCAACGGAACTCTTATCAACCACTATGGGGATTCACCAATATTATGGTGCTAATGATGTTCGTCGCATTCACAATTTAGGTCAACTGTTTGATGGGGACTTTAATAATTTTGTAGAATTTTCTGATTACCAACGTAAAAACGGGGAAATTGTCATGAAACTAGGCACAACTCGTCACATCAAGAAGATTCGTGCCTATATTCAGGATGCTCAGCGTAATTATTTGCGTGATGGGAAGATTCAAGTCAGTGAAGATGGTAAGAATTGGACGGATGTTGTAACAGTCGGAGATGGTGTGGAAAATGAAATTCGTGATAATTCATTGACCGACGGCTGGACACATGATTCTGCCAACCCAGGAAATCGTTATATCGAAGGTGTTCTGGATCAACCTGTAACTGCTAAGTTTATGCGTGTTCTTTTTACAGCGGATTATAATGCTCGTTTTGTAGGATTTAGCGAAATCGTGATTAATGATGGTGAATTTATCAATCCTGAAAATAATCCTACAGTGACAGGAACTGGTAGCGAAGAAGCGGATAACCTGAAGAAAAATATGACTGACGGAAATGTCTTGACAAGCTATGCAGCTACTGAAGAAAAAGGAGAGCTTGTTTATCATTTATCTGAAGAAACCAAGGTCAATCATGTTCGCTTGATTGCTGACTTGCCAGAAGGTGCAAAAGTAAATGTCCAAGTTCGTACCTTGAATGATGCTGGTGAATCAGTCTGGGAAAATTTGGGTGAAGTAAGATCAAGTTTCCAAACCTTTGCCCTTTCAGGAAAAAATCCACGGATTCTCGATGTAAAAGTTTCCTGGGAAGGTGGAGAACCAGAGTTCTACGAAATGACTACCTTCTATCAAGAAGTGGAAAACGATCCAGAACCGACAATAAGTAAAGGCGACGAACCAGCTCCAGTGGTAGAAGTGCCAGAATTTGAAGGTGGTGTCAATGCAGTAGAAGCCGCTAAGCATGAGTTGCCAGAATACACAGAGGCAGTTGGCACAGCAGGTGAGGATACAGCTCCAGTAGTAGATGTTCCAGAATTTGAGGGTGGTGTCAATGCAGTAGAAGCCGCTAAAAACGAGTTGCCAGAATACACAGAGGCAGTTGGCACAGTAGGTGACGAACCAGCTCCGGTAGTAGAAATCCCAGAATTTGAGGGTGGTGTCAATGCAGTAGAAGCGGCTAAGAATGAATTGCCAGAATACACAGAGGCAGTTGGCACAGTAGGCGACGAACCAGCTCCAGTAGTAGAAATCCCAGAATTCAAGGGTGGTGTCAATGCAGTAGAAGCCGCTAAAAACGAGTTACCAGAATATACAGGAACAGTAGCTACAACAGGAAATGAGGCTGCACCAAGTCTTGTTAAACCAGCCGAAGAGGTTCAAATCTTGTCTGATAAGGAAACTGGAGTTCTGGTAGCAGGGCTAACTAAAGAGTTACCTAAAGACCTCAAGCTTCAAGTGCAAAAGGTTCTACGCCAAGAATTAGCTGGTAAGCACTACGATGCTTATCAAGTGAAATTGCTAGATAAGGATAACCAAGAAGTTGAACTCAAGGGTGCTGTCCTAGTGAGATTGCCAGTCAAGGGTCAGGTTCAAGAGGTTTATCACATGAGCTTAGACCAAGGCTTGCAGATTCAAAAGGTGACGTTAGTAGGTGACATGGTTGAATTTACAACCAAAGATCTAGGACTTTATGCGATTGTCTATAAAGAACAAAATCAAGAACAAGTAGCATCAGATCAAGAACCAGCAGTTAATGGAGAAAACTTTGAAAATGCTTCAGAGAAAGTAGATTCAGCAAGACTTCCAGAAACCGGTGAAAGTCGATCTGATACAGCTGCCTTCCTAGCAAGTCTCAGTCTTGTTTTATCAGTAGCTCTACTAACAGTTAAACGTAAAGAAAAGTAAGGTTGATAACTCATAGCTCTGAAAAAGCTAATCATTATAAAAGAAGGAGAAGATAGCATAGTCTTCTCCTTTATTAATTGGGTAGTGAGGTGTATAATGAAAGTAAGAGAATGTGAGGAGAAGGACCATGATTGTAAAAGTTTGTAATGCAGATTTTAGTCTCCAGTGGGATGGGATGTATCAATTTGCTCTTGAAAACTATTCTCAGATTAAAGAATGGGAATTGGAGAAGCTAGCAAAGTTTATTGCTTACGAACAGGACCATCATCATCAGACCATTGTGGAATGTGAGAATCATGAATTAAATATACAAATTCATGATTATTTGCAAGACCATAGCTATTTTCCTCCCTACAGACCAAGTCATCGCCTTGTAGCTTCTACCTATGATATCCAGAGGAAGTTGGTTACTTCCAATTATTGTAGTCATACTTGTACAGTTGAGGTGGCTCAGGCTATTTTTCAGACTGGAAAACTCATGTCGGCGGTAAAAGTATTTGGTAAAAGTGGGGCTGAGCTAGTTACAGATAGTCGTAATGCAGCTTCTGATCCAGCAGACTATTTTGACTATATCATGTTCGGATGGTCTAATACGACTTCGGGTTACCGACTCTCTATGGAGCGTTTGTTAGGACGGGCACCGTCTGAGGAGGAATTACAAGAAAAGTTCATTCCTGGCGTTAGTTTTCATTTTCTGTATGAAGAATTGATTCAAGCACCAGGTTATATATTTGATGGCTATCATGTTGCGAAGGTAAAAGATAGTTTAGATTTGGATACCTTTCTACATTTGTGTATCATCCCGTCAAAAGATAAGGCTTGTTTTGAAGGTTTGATTCCTTGTCAATTACAAGATAGAGTGATTTACCTAGACTATGAAGGAGAAGGGTTACAGGCTTGGAATACTAAGGTTAATCAAGTACTGCATGGTAAGGATAAGTTGAAGGAGTAGTGTATGAAAGAGATTGATCAAGCTCTACTGAAAAAAGTTATCATTGAGCGTCCTCGTTCTAGTCATAAGGGCGACTACGGTCGTCTTCTCTTGATTGGAGGGACTTATCCCTATGGGGGAGCGATTATTATGGCTGCCTTAGGTGCTGTTAGAAGTGGCGCAGGCTTGGTGACAGTAGCAACGGATAAAGAGAATATTCCAGCTCTACATAGCCATATGCCAGAGGCTATGGCTTTTGCTCTTGAAGATAAGCAATTACTTGAACAACAGTTAGAGAAAGCGAATGTTGTCTTAGTTGGACCTGGACTAGTGGATGATAAGCGTGGAGAAAAGCTACTCCAAACAGTCTTTCATCATTTAAATCAAGACCAGACTATCATACTGGATGGCGGAGCCTTATCCATTTTTGCTAAGACGGGAATGAAATTTCCTAAAGCTCAGCTTGTTTTAACGCCTCACCAAAGGGAATGGCAAGTCTTGTCAGGATTAGAATTGACTTCTCAAGGAGCTGAGGAAACAGGAGAGGCTTTGATGAGATTTCCTTCAGGAACGATTTTGGTTCAAAAAGGTCCAGCTACTCGAATCTGGCAAGCTGATCAAACTGATTTTTATCAGCTGGAAGTTGGAGGTCCCTATCAAGCGACTGGGGGAATGGGAGATACCTTAGCTGGGATGATTGCCGGTTTTGCAGGTCAATTTCCCCAAGCAAGTCTCTATGAAAGAGTGACAGTAGCGACCTATTTACATTCAGCAATTGCCCAAGAACTGGCTGAGGACAATTTTGTAGTTCTGCCAACCACGATCAGTCAACATATCCCAGCCTTTATGAAGAAAATACAAAAAGACACCTGAGGTTTTCAGGTGCCTTTTGACTATTAGAAGAGGCCTTTGACCTTATTTACAAGACCGTTAAGTCCTTCTGAGCCTGAAACCAAAGCTTGTGCTTGGTTAAGATACTCACCGAGTTGGTCCTTATTTTCTTCGACAAAGGTTTTTGCGGCAGCCAAATCTTTTTTCTCGATTAGCTCTTTTACTTGATTAAACAAATCTAATGGGTTCATGATGTCACTCCTTTTCTACACTTCTATTCAATCATTTTTTGAAAAAACTTGCAAGAAACTTGACCCTTCCAATAAAGTTCATGGATGTCAAATGCTGTAAATTTTGATATAATTTTTAATGATGAATTTTAGAAATGATCGGTATGTTGTCGTGGATTTAGAAGCGACCAGTACCGGAAGCAAGGCAAAAATTATCCAAGTAGGAATCGTGGTCATTGAAAATGGCGAGATTGTTGACCAATATGCCACGGATGTTAATCCCCACGAACCCTTGGATTCTCATATCAAAGAATTAACGGGTTTGACCGATCAGCGACTAGCAGAGGCACCAGAGTTTTCTCAGGTGGCTGGAAAAATTTTTGACTTGGTCAAGGACGGTGTTTTTGTTGCGCACAATGTCCAGTTCGATGCTAATTTGTTGGCAGAATTTCTCTTTTTTGAGGGCTATGAATTGCGCAGTCCCCGTATCGATACAGTCGAGTTGGCTCAGGTTTTTTATCCTCAGCTTGAAAAGTATAACCTGGGGATTCTCTGTCAAGAGTTGGGTATTTCACTAGAAAAAGCCCATACGGCCCTATCAGATGCTCAAGCAACAGCAGAACTCTTTCTCTGTATGCGACAAAAAATGTTTCAATTGCCAAAAGGCTTGTTGGAACGCTTGTTAAGTTTGTCAGATGGTCTATTATATGAGTCTTATCTGGTCATTGAGGAAGTTTATCAGAAGCAGTCCATCCTAGTTGAACATGACTTGGTAGAGGTGCAAGGTTTATTTTTAAGAAAAGAAAAGCCAGCCCTTTCTCCACGAAAACTATCAAAAGATTTCCAAACCAATATTGCCTTGTTGGATTTGGAAGATAGAACCCCGCAAGCTAGCTTTGCTCAAAAGGTTCAAGATTTTCTACAGAATGAGAAAATTTCCTTTGTGCAAGCTCAGACTGGAATTGGAAAAACCTACGGCTATTTGTTGCCGGCTTTAGCGTTGGAAAACGAAAAAGGAATCCTCCTCAGTGTTCCTACTAAAGTTCTACAAAATCAAGTCATGCAAGAAGAGGCTCGTAGATTGGAAGAGGTCTTCCACCTTTCGATTCATAGTCTTAAAGGACCACAGAACTATCTAAAACTAGATGCCTTTCATGCAGCGCTAGAGGAAGAAGAGTCCAATCGCTTGTACACACGTTTCAAGATGCAACTTCTAGTTTGGTTGACCGAAACAGAAACTGGAGATTTAGATGAGATTGGTCAGCTCTATCGCTACCAGCAGTTTTTACCAAACTTGATACATGATGGGAACCTTCCCAAAGCTTCTCTCTTTTGGCTAGAGGATTTTTGGAGACGGGGGCAGAAAAAAGCTCGCTCTTGCCAGCTACTTGTGACCAATCATGCTTATCTCGTTACCCGACTTGAGGATGATCCCAGTCTACTAGAGGGCCGTCTCTTGATCTTGGATGAGGCTCAGAAGATCTTATTAACTTTGGAAAATCTTTCGCAGAAGAGTTTCGTTTTAAACGACATAGTAGACAAACTAGATCAAGCCCTAGTTCGAGAAAAAGGGACGCTTCAAAGACGCTTGATGGAGAATATTCGCTTTGAGCTTTGTCACTTGATGGATCAGTTCCTATCTGGTAAGCGTAGAATGTGCCCTGCGACAACCATGGCACAACTCCAACAGGATTTCTCTGAGCTAGACGTTCAAGGTTTCCAGGACTATCAGCGATTTTTCTGCACTGATGGAGAATTTTGGCTATCAGCCTCAGACTTGTCTAACAAGAAGGTTGTCATTTCTTCAAGTCGCAATCAACGTCTGCTCTTTTCACAGATTTTTCCAGAGACTTGTCAACTCTTAGCTGTCTCTGCAACCTTGGAAATTAGTAGTAGAGTAACTTTACCAGAACTAATGGGATTCCCACATGCAGCCTTTGACAAATTGGATGAGAATTTTCAAGAAAATCAAGAAATCTTGGTCGTCAAGGATTTTCCATTGGTGACAGAAACCTCCCAAGAAGACTATGCTCAAGCTCTCGTAGAAGTGCTGGAAGATTTGTCCTATCTTGAGGAACCCATGCTCGTTTTATTTACTTCAAAAGACCTTTTGTTGCAGGTATCAGACTCTCTATCTCTTTCTCATCTAGCTCAGTATAAGAACGGAGATCCGGCTCAACTCAAGAAACGATTTGAAAGAGGAGACTCTCAACTCTTACTAGGGACAGGTAGTTTTTGGGAGGGAGTTGATTTTGCGACTCATTCTCGAGTGATTGAAGTGGTGACACGCTTGCCCTTCCAAAATCCAGAAGATCCCTTTACGAAAAAAATGAATCAGGAACTGCGTCTTGAAGGGAAAAATCCTTTCTATGACTATCAACTACCGATGGCTATTATTCGCCTCAAACAAGCGATTGGTAGAACCATGCGTCGTCTTGGACAGCGATCATCTGTCCTTATCTTGGATAGCCGAATGACAAGCAAACGATATGGAAAGCAGATTAGCAAGGCCTTGTCACAGACTAGTCGAGTGAGAGAGGTTGGCAAAGAGCAAGTATTCTCAAAAGTTCAAGAATTTTTACACAAAAAATAAAATAAACATCTGAAAGAATGAAGGAGACCTTTATGAAACGTTCTCTCGACTCTCGGGTCGATTATAGTTTGATTTTACCAGTATTCTGTTTGCTGGTGATTGGAGTTGTGGCTATTTACATAGCTGTCAGTCATGACTATCCACATAATATTTGGCCTATTCTCGGTCAGCAACTAGCATGGATCGTCTTGGGAATTATCATCAGCTTTGTAGTCATGTTTTTTAATACAAAATTTTTATGGCAATCGACTCCCTATCTCTACGCCCTAGGTCTAGTCCTTATGGTTTTACCCTTGATTTTTTACAATCCCAATTTGGTGGCGGCAACAGGGGCTAAAAACTGGGTGTCAATTGGAGGAGTGACACTTTTCCAACCTTCCGAATTCATGAAAATTTCCTATATTTTAATCTTGGCCCGGGTCATTGTCCAATTCACACAAAAACATAAGGAAAAAGAACGTACGATTGCATTAGACTTTCACTTGATATTGTGGTTGATTGTCTTCACACTGCCAGTCTTAGTTTTACTGGCCTTGCAGAGTGACTTAGGAACGGCCTTGGTTTTTGTCGCCATCTTTGCTGGACTCGTCTTGCTCTCTGGCGTTTCTTGGAAAATTATCATTCCAATTTTTGCGACAGTTGTATCAGGAATTGCAGGATTTTTGGCAATTTTCATCACAAAAGATGGGCGTGCTTTCATGCATCAGATCGGGATGCCAACCTATCAGATCAACCGTATCCTTGCTTGGCTCAATCCCTTTGATTATGCACAAACGACCACCTATCAACAGGCCCAAGGGCAAATTGCCATCGGAAGTGGAGGATTATTTGGTCAAGGATTTAATGTATCCAATCTCCTCATTCCCGTTCGTGAGAGTGATATGATTTTTACAGTTATTGCAGAAGATTTTGGTTTTATCGGATCTGTCCTTGTAATTACACTTTATCTTCTACTTATCTATCGAATGCTAAAAATCACTCTGAAGTCCAATAATCAATTTTATACCTACATTTCAACTGGCTTCATTATGATGCTCTTGTTCCATATCTTTGAAAATATTGGTGCAGTGACAGGCCTCCTTCCTTTGACAGGGATTCCTTTGCCATTCATTTCCCAAGGGGGATCAGCCATTATCAGTAATCTGATTGGTGTTGGTTTGCTTCTATCGATGAGTTATCAAACGCATCTAGCCGAAGAAAAGAGCGGTAAGACAAGATTTAAACGGAAGAAAGTTGTTTTGAAAAAAGTTAAATAAGGAGTAAATCATGGCTAAAGTAGCAGTTATCTTAGCAGATGGTTTTGAAGAAATCGAAGCCCTAACAGTTGTGGACGTATTACGTCGTGCCCATATTGCTTGTCATATGGTTGGCTTTGAAGCTCGAGTGACGGGATCACATGCCATCCAAGTACAAGCAGATCGTGTGTTTGATGGTGATTTATCTGAGTACGACATGATTGTCTTACCAGGAGGTATGCCAGGTTCAGCTCACTTGCGTGATAATGAGCAATTGATTGCTGAACTTCAAAAATTTGACCAAGTTGGTAAAAAAGTAGCAGCCATTTGTGCAGCACCAATTGTACTGAATCGAGCCGGTCTCCTCAAGGACAAAGAGTTCACCTGCTATGATGGTGTCCAAGAGCAAATTGCTGATGGTCACTATCGCAAGGAAACAGTAGTTGTTGATGGTCAGCTGACTACCAGTCGCGGTCCAGCAACTGCCCTAGCCTTTGCTTATAACTTAGTAGAACAACTTGGTGGAGATGCAAATGCTTTGAGAGAAGCCATGCTCTATCGTGATGTGTTTGGAATAGATTAACTAAAACGAGAGGAATCTATCAATTAGGGGATTCTTCTCGTTTTTTACTGTTAAAATAGAAGGAAATCGTCGCTTTTTTGATAAAAAAATGCTATAATGAAGGGTATGAAATATCACGATTACATCTGGGATTTAGGTGGAACTTTACTTGATAATTATGAGACTTCGACCGCGGCTTTTGTGGAAACATTAGCTCAATTTGGAATCGAAGAAGAACATGATAAAGTTTACAATGCCTTGAAAGTATCAACTGCTTTTGCGATTGACCAATTTGCCCCAACAATAGAGCATTTTTTAGAAAAATACAAGGAAAACGAAGCGCGAGAGCTTGAACATCCTGCCTTGTTTGAGGGAGTACCTGCTTTATTGGAGGAAATCTCAGACCAGGGAGGACGGAACTTTTTGGTTTCTCATCGCAATGACCAAGTTTTGGATATTCTTGAGAAGACAGGTATTGCTGGCTATTTTACAGAAGTAGTAACAGCTAGCTCTGGTTTTAAGAGAAAACCAAATCCAGAGTCTATGATCTATTTGCGAGATAAGTACAAGATAAGCTCTGGTATCGTTATTGGTGACCGTCCTATCGATATTGAAGCTGGACAAGCAGCAGGCTTTGCGACGCATCTATTTGAAAATATCGTGACATTGAGACAAGTATTAGAAATTTAAGAAAAAGGGAAAAAATGACAGAAGAAATCAAAAACCAACAGGCACAGGATTATGATGCCAGTCAGATTCAAGTTTTGGAAGGTCTGGAAGCCGTTCGTATGCGTCCTGGAATGTATATCGGATCGACTTCAAAAGAAGGCCTTCACCACCTAGTCTGGGAAATCGTTGATAACTCTATCGATGAGGCCTTGGCGGGATTTGCTAGTCATATTCAGGTCTTTATTGAGCCAGATGACTCTATCACGGTTGTTGATGATGGACGTGGTATCCCTGTTGATATTCAAGAAAAGACAGGCCGTCCTGCCGTTGAAACTGTCTTTACCGTTCTTCACGCTGGAGGTAAATTTGGCGGTGGCGGTTACAAGGTTTCAGGTGGACTCCACGGTGTAGGTTCATCGGTTGTAAATGCCCTCTCAACTCAGTTGGATGTTCGTGTTCATAAAAACGGAAAGATTCATTACCAAGAATACCGTCGTGGACATGTTGTTGCTGACCTTGAGGTGATTGGAGATACAGATAAAACAGGTACAACAGTACACTTCACGCCAGATCCAGAGATTTTTACAGAAACAACAACTTTTGATTTTGATAAATTAAACAAGCGGATTCAGGAGCTAGCTTTTTTGAACCGTGGCCTTCAAATCTCTATCACTGACAAACGTGAGGGACTTGAACAAACAAGACACTACCACTACGAAGGTGGGATTGCGAGTTACGTTGAGTATATCAATGAAAACAAAGATGTCATCTTTGATACGCCAATCTACACAGATGGAGAAATGGATGACATCACAGTTGAAGTAGCCATGCAATATACAACTGGTTACCATGAAAATGTCATGAGTTTCGCCAATAACATTCATACACATGAAGGTGGAACACATGAACAAGGTTTCCGTACAGCCTTAACTCGTGTTATTAATGACTACGCTCGTAAAAACAAATTGCTAAAAGATAATGAAGATAATCTAACAGGTGAGGATGTTCGTGAAGGATTGACTGCCGTTATCTCTGTTAAACATCCAAATCCTCAGTTTGAAGGACAAACGAAAACTAAACTTGGAAATAGTGAAGTTGTCAAGATCACCAATCGCCTCTTTAGTGAAGCATTTTCAGACTTCCTAATGGAAAATCCACAGATTGCTAAGCGGATTGTTGAAAAAGGGATTTTGGCAGCTAAGGCGCGTGTAGCAGCCAAGCGTGCGCGTGAGGTTACTCGGAAGAAATCTGGTTTAGAGATTTCAAACCTTCCAGGGAAATTGGCAGACTGTTCTTCAAACAATCCAGCTGAAACTGAACTTTTCATCGTCGAAGGAGATTCAGCGGGAGGTTCTGCAAAGTCTGGTCGTGACCGTGAATTCCAAGCGATTTTACCGATTCGCGGTAAAATCCTCAACGTTGAAAAGGCCAGCATGGATAAAATCCTTGCCAATGAAGAAATCCGTAGCCTTTTCACAGCTATGGGAACAGGCTTTGGTGCTGAATTTGATGTCAGCAAGGCTCGTTACCAAAAACTCGTTATCATGACGGATGCCGATGTCGATGGAGCTCACATCCGTACCCTCTTGTTAACCTTGATTTATCGTTATATGAAACCCGTTTTAGAAGCAGGTTATGTTTATATCGCTCAGCCACCGATTTATGGTGTTAAGGTCGGCAGTGAAATTAAAGAATACATCCAACCAGGAGCAGATCAAGAAATCCGTCTACAGGAAGCCTTAGCTCGCTATAGTGAAGGACGTTCAAAACCAACTATTCAGCGTTATAAAGGTCTTGGAGAAATGGATGACCATCAACTTTGGGAAACAACCATGAACCCAGACCATCGTCTCATGGCGCGTGTATCAGTTGATGATGCTGCAGAAGCAGATAAAATCTTTGATATGCTCATGGGTGACCGTGTAGAACCACGTCGAGAATTTATCGAAGAAAATGCGGTCTACAGTACGCTTGACGTTTAAAAAAATTGGGAAATAGTTCCCATGGTTTGAAAAATATGATATAATCATTACAATTGTTTCATGTATAAAAAGGAGTTTGATATGTCTGATAATCTGTTGATTATTACTATGATTGCAATCGCGGCTCTTCTGATTATTGCATATGTTGTGGCAGTTTTGTTACGCAAACGCAATGAAAAGAGGCTCGCAGTATTAGAAGAAAGAAAGGAAGAGTTGTATAACCTTCCAGTTAACGATGAAGTAGAAGCTGTTAAGAATATGCATCTGATTGGTCAAAGTCAGATTGCATTTAGAGAGTGGAATCAAAAATGGGTAGACCTATCACTCAACTCATTTGCAGATATTGAGAATAATTTGTTTGAAGCAGAAGGGTACAATAATTCATTTCGCTTCTTGAAAGCTCAACACAAAATTGATCAAATTGAAAGCCAGATTACCCTTATCGAAGAAGATATTGCTTCTATTCGAAATGCTTTGGCAGATCTCGAAAAACAAGAATCAAAAAATAGTGGTCGTGTCTTGCATGCTTTAGATTTATTTGAAAGCTTGCAAAAAACAGTCGCAGAAGATTCTGAGAAATATGGTCAAGCACTTCCTGAAATTGAAAAACAATTGGAGAACATCCAATCTGAATTTTCTCAATTTGTGACTCTAAACTCCTCAGGAGATCCAGTTGAAGCAGCAGGAATTTTGGATAATGCTGAAAACCATATTCTCGCTTTGACACATATCGTAGAGAGAATTCCAGCAATTGTTACTGAACTAACGATTGAACTCCCTGATCAACTTGAAGATCTAGAGGCTGGCTATCGTAAGTTGCTTGATGCTAACTATCACTTTGTAGAAACTGATATTGAATCTCGTTTGCAGTTGTTGTATGAAGCATTGAAGAACAACCAAGAAAATATTAAAAAATTGGAATTGGACAATGCTGAATATGAAAATAATCAGATTCAAGAAGAAATCAATGCTCTCTATAATATTTTTACACGAGAGATTGCTTCTCAAAAAGTTGTTGAAAACTTGTTGTCAACACTTCCAACTTATCTTGACCATTTAAAAGACAACAACCAAGTCTTGGTGAAAGATATCGAGCGTTTGAGCAAGACCTACTTGATGGCTGAGAGTGATGTCAATCATGTTCGTCGTCTTCAAGTGGATTTGGATTCCCTAGAACTTACAGTTAGCGATTTGACTTCAGAACAAGAGGAATATTCAGAAGCTTACTCTGTATTGGAAGAACGTTTAGAAAATGTTCAAGCTACATTAAAAGAAATTGAAGATGATCAAGTTTCAGTGAGCGAACGTTTAGTACAGATTGAAAAAGATGATGTTAATGCTCGTCAAAAGGCGAATGTTTACGTAAATCGTCTCCACACAATCAAGCGCTACATGGAAAAGAGAAATCTTCCAGGAATCCCACAGAACTTCTTGAAATTGTTCTTTGCTGCTAGCCATAGTACTGAGGATTTGATGGCAGAGTTGGAACAGTCACAAGTCAACATTGAGTCTGTTAATCGTATCCTAGAAATCGCATCACATGATATGGAAGTTTTGGAAACAGAAACTTACAGTATTGTGCAATATGCAACCTTGACAGAGCAATTGCTTCAATATTCTAATCGCTACAGATCATTTGATGAAGGGATTCAACAAGCCTTCCATGAATCTTTAGAAATCTTTGAAAATGCCTTTGATTATCAAGCATCTTTCGAAAAGATTTCCCAAGCTTTGGAAGTTGCTGAACCAGGGGTAACAAATCGCTTTGTTTCCTCATATGAAAAAACAAGAGAAATCATTCGATTTTAATTAAGAAAAGGCGGTGGGACAGAAATCGGTAGACAAAGTCTCGATTTCGTAGTCCCAGACCCGCGAAGATGATTAGGAGTTTTTGGAGCCTAAAAGACGAACAAAAAGTCCAATCAGCTACCGCATCAAAGTTTGATTGTAAATAAAAAGTGAGGTAGGGATCTTTTTTCCCAACCTCTTTCTTTTACCTATCTTTTTTGAAAAAATGGACATTTTCCTATTTATCATTGAAATTATAGGCCTGATTTGATATGATAAAACTATGACAAAAAAAAGAACAAACCGTAAAGCAAACGACAAGAAGAGAAGAAATTTGTGGATTATTGTGGGGCTTCTATTCTTCACAATCTTAACATTAGGTGCTGGTATTGCTTATAAAGTCTTGACCAAGCAAGCTTTTGAGCAAAAAATTGAAGCACTGAAAAAAGAAAAAGATGATTCCTATTCACAAGGAAGTCAGAAAGATCATTTTCGTAAGGGGCAGGCAGAAATCATCACCTACTATCCTATGACGGGGGACAAGGTGATTACCTCTGTTCAGGATATCATTGTAAAAGATATTACGGATAAGGTAGAAGATAAAGAACATTTGATTTTTTACTACTCTGAAAAAGATTCTTCTTCCATCAAAGGTGTGGAGAGCCATCTTGTAAAAAAACAGGCCTATGACCTGAGTGATTCTACTGTTGTGGAATTAGAAAATACCTCATTAGATCAGCTTTATCTTAAGGAAGATGGGACCCTGTTTACATTAGATCAGCTCTTTACAGATGCTAGCAAAGCTAAAGAGAAGTTTCTTGAGGATATCAAGTCAACGCTCCAAGATAAAAAGATTGAACAAACTCTTGTTGATCAAGTAATAGCCGATTTTACAGCTAGCGATTTATCATCTTGGAAGTTTGCATACAAAGATAGTCAATTGGTTCTTTATCCAATCAAAGCAACCAATAATGTAGAAGAAATAGCTTTGCCTATTTCAGACTTCTTTGATGTTATCCAATCGTCCTATCTAACTGAAAAGGATGTAGAACTTTATAAGAAGGCTCAGGGTGAGAAAAATAAAAAAGTAGTAGCTCTTACCTTTGATGATGGACCAGATGGAAATACAACACCACAAGCTTTAGATATTCTAGCCAAGTATAAGATCAAAGCAACCTTCTTTGTACAAGGAAAGAATATTGCAGGTAATGAGTCGATTCTTAAACGTATGCAGTCTGAAGGTCATGAAGTTGGAAACCATAGTTGGAATCACCCGGTTTTAACAAAACTGTCATTGGAAGACGCTAAGAAACAGCTTACAGATACCGAAGATGCTATTACAAAAGTTCTTGGGAAAAGCTCTAAATTGATGCGTCCACCATACGGAGCAATCTCAGATGATATTCGCAATAGCCTTGATTTAAGCTTTATCATGTGGGATGTGGATAGTTTGGATTGGAAGAGTAAAAATGAAGCAGCGATTTTGACAGAAATTCAGCGTCAGGTAAGCAATGGATCTATCATTTTAATGCATGATATCCATCAAACATCTGTTAATTCACTACCAAAAGTAATTGAGTATCTACAGGAACAAGGATATAGTTTTGTGACTGTATCAGATCTACTCAACACTCGTTTGAAGCCACATGAGATTTACTATTCTCGTAACCAGTAAGTTCACAGTAGGCAAATATTTAAAAAAATTAAAAAAAGATAGTTTTAATCTTGACAAGTAGGGGAAAACTTGATATCATATAAAAGTTGAGAAAAGCAGAAGTGAGAACTTCTCGCCTTGCGACTAACGTTGTCTGGCCCCTACGGATCAAATTTCAGAAATGAAATACAATCATGTAGTGCGGGTTTGCGTTAGCAAGTCCGCTCTTGTTTTTCTCTAAATTAAAAAAAGAGGTGAAAACCATAGCAAAGCAAGACTTATTCATCAATGATGAAATTCGTGTACGCGAAGTTCGCTTAATCGGTCTTGAAGGTGAGCAATTGGGTATCAAACCACTAAGCGAAGCGCAAGCACTTGCGGACGAAGCTAATGTGGACTTGGTTCTCATTCAACCTCAAGCTAAACCTCCTGTTGCGAAAATTATGGACTACGGTAAGTTCAAATTTGAGTACCAGAAGAAACAAAAAGAGCAACGCAAAAAACAAAGCGTTGTGACCGTGAAAGAAGTTCGCTTGAGCCCAGTTATCGACAAGGGTGATTTCGAAACTAAACTTCGCAATGCTCGCAAGTTCCTTGAAAAAGGAAACAAAGTGAAGGTATCCATTCGCTTTAAGGGGCGTATGATCACCCATAAAGAGATTGGTGCAAAAGTTTTAGCCGAGTTCGCTGAAGCAACTCAAGATATTGCAATCATTGAACAACGTGCTAAAATGGATGGACGCCAAATGTTCATGCAATTGGCGCCAGCAACTGACAAAAAATAATTGTCAGAAAGTTAAATAAAGGAGAAAAAATCATGCCAAAACAAAAAACACACCGCGCATCAGCTAAACGTTTCAAACGTACAGGTTCTGGTGGACTTAAACGTTTCCGTGCTTACACATCTCACCGTTTCCACGGAAAAACTAAAAAACAACGTCGTCATCTTCGTAAAGCATCTATGGTGCATTCAGGAGATTTCAAACGTATCAAAGCAATGCTTACTCGCTTGAAATAATCGCGTATTTGTAAGTAAACAATTCTAGGAAATATTTGGAGGAAATAAAACATGGCACGTGTTAAAGGTGGCGTTGTATCACGCAAACGTCGTAAACGTATTCTTAAATTAGCAAAAGGTTACTATGGAGCTAAACACATCTTGTTCCGTACTGCAAAAGAACAAGTAATGAACTCTTACTACTATGCATACCGTGACCGTCGTCAAAAGAAACGTGACTTCCGTAAATTGTGGATCACACGTATCAATGCGGCAGCTCGTTTGAACGGACTTTCATACTCACAATTGATGCATGGTTTGAAATTGGCTGAGATCGAAGTTAACCGTAAAATGCTTGCTGACTTGGCTGTTAACGATGCAGCAGCTTTCACAGCTCTTGCAGATGCAGCTAAAGCAAAACTTGGTAAATAATTATTCATAAGACTGGTGCAAGTTTGTCCCAGTCTTTTTTAAACAAAGGAGAAAAGAATGGCTTCAAAAATGCTACACACTTGCTTGCGAGTAGAAAATCTTGAAAAATCAATCGCTTTTTATCAAGATGCTTTTGGTTTTAAGGAATTACGTCGTAGAGACTTTCCAGACTATGCTTTCACTATTGTTTATCTTGGACTTGAAGGTGATGATTATGAGTTGGAGTTGACTTACAACTATGATCACGGACCTTATGTTGTCGGTGACGGTTTTGCTCACATCGCCCTAAGCACACCTGATCTTGAGGCTCTTCACAAAGAACATAGCGACAAAGGCTATGAAGTGACAGCACCTAATGGACTTCCAGGGACTCAACCAAACTATTACTTTATCAAAGATCCAGATGGATACAAGGTAGAAGTGATTCGTGAAAATTCATTATAGTTCCTATCGAGTAGCTTGTCTGCTACTCGTTTTTTTAATTTGTAGTAGAATGAAAGAAAAAGAATGGCGTCAGGCATTCACTAAATTCAAAACCAAAAAAGGTGCTCGTTCTTCTATTGAAGCTTTATTAAAGCGTGTAAGTCAAGGAAGAAAATTTAATCCAATAAATCCTTTGGTAGATATTTATAATAGTGTTTCACTTTCTTACGCTGTTCCTTGTGGGGGAGAGGATTTAGCTAAGATTGTTGGTGACTTATGTCTCGGAAGAGCTCAAGGAAATGAATCCTTCTTTCCACTAGGGGCCGAAAGTGATGCTCCTGCATTAGCCGATGAAATGATTTATTTTGATGAACAAGGTGCGGTTTGTCGGTGTTTAAACTGGCGTGAGGTCCAAAGAACCATGCTAACAGAAGAAACCAAAAATGCTGTTTTAGTCATTGAAGCTATCAATGAAGAGCAGGCATCACGAGCTCGGGAAGCAATGCTAGAACGACATACTAAAATTGAGGAATATTTCGGTGCCAGTGGTAAGATCAGCCACTTGACAGCTACAAATCCTATCCTAGAGGTAGAATAATGAATGGGAATCACGGTTAATTCAACTGTGGTTCTTTTTTCCAAGGGAAGAAAGAAATTGTTTTTCTATTTTCTAAAATGGTATAATATAAGGAGAAAAAGGGAGGTGATAGCGAGTGATTGCGCAACTTGATACAAAAACGGTTTATAGTTTCATGGAGAGTATGATTTCTATTCAGAAGTATGTTGACCAAGGAAAAGCATACGGCTACTCAGCACTTGGAATCATGGATGTTGACAATCTCTATGGGGCTTATTATTTTATCAAAGAGTGCCAAAAACAGGGGATTCAGCCTGTATTAGGTCTTGAGGTGTCTGTTCATCATAAGGAGGAACTCGTCAACCTTCGATTTTTAGCCTTGTCAAATCATGGCTATCGAAATATCATGAAGCTTTCGACTCTAAAAATGACAGGTAAAAAGGAATGGACTGATTTTTCTCCCTATCTAGAAGATGTTTGTGTTATTGTTCCCTATTATTCTGCAATTGATTCCTTGGACTTAGGGCATGACTATTATATCGGAGTGTATCCAGATACACCTCAGTCGAATTTTTCTCAACCCATCCTCCCACTTTATCGTGTTAATTCCTTCGAATCTGAGGATTTAGAAACGCTTCAAATGCTCAAGGCGATTAAGGAAAATGTGACCTTGCGAGAGGTAGATGTTCAAGCGCAACAAGGCTTGTTTTTACCTGCTGACCGTCTTGAACAATTTTTTGTAGAAAAGTTTCCAAAAGCTTTAGACAATCTATCTGAACTGATTGGAGCAACTACTTATGAGATTGATAGTAGTCTCAAGCTTCCTCGTTTCAATCCAGAGAGACCAGCTGTTGAAGAGTTGCGCGAAAGAGCTATTAAGGGCTTGGAACAGAAAGGCTTACTAGATTCAGTTTATCAGGCTCGTTTAGAAGAAGAGCTATCTGTGATTCATGACATGGGATTCGATGACTATTTCTTGGTTGTCTGGGATCTCTTACGTTTCGGTCGTTCTCAAGGATATTATATGGGGATGGGACGTGGTTCTGCAGTTGGAAGTCTAGTGGCCTATGCCTTAGATATCACTGGTATTGATCCTGTAGCTAAAAATCTCATCTTTGAACGCTTTTTAAATCGTGAACGTTATACCATGCCCGATATCGATATTGATATTCCCGATATCTATCGTCCTGAATTTATCCGCTATGTTCGTGACCGTTATGGTAGTATTCACGCTGCTCAGATAGTCACCTACTCGACTTTTGGTGCCAAACAGGCTATCCGAGATGTTTTTAAACGGTATGGTGTTCCCGAGTACGAGTTGACATCCATAACCAAGAAAATTGGTTTCAAAGATACCTTGACAATCGCCTATGAAGGGAATCTAGGATTTAGACAACTGATTCAAGGTAAGATTGAGTACCAAAAGGCTTTTGAAATTGCTAAAAAGATAGAAGGCTATCCTCGGCAAACTTCCATCCACGCTGCTGGTGTCGTGATTAGTGATAAAAATCTAACGGACTATATTCCTCTTAAGTATGGTGAGGATATGCTCATTACCCAGTATGATGCTCATGGAGTTGAAGGAAATGGTTTGCTCAAGATGGATTTCTTGGGCTTAAGAAACCTAACTTTCGCTCAAAAAATGCAGGAGCTCTTATTTGAAACTCAAGGAATTCAGTTAAGGATTGAGGATATTGACCTTGAGGATAGGGAAACTTTAGCCCTCTTTGCAGCTGGGAAGACCAAGGGGATTTTTCAGTTTGAACAACCTGGAGCTATCCGTTTATTGAAACGAGTGAAGCCACAAAACTTTGAAGAAGTAGTAGCAACAACTTCTTTAAACCGACCAGGTGCGAGCGACTATATTGATAACTTTGTGGCTCGAAAACATGGTAAAGAAAAGGTAACAGTTCTGGACCCAGTTTTGGAAGATATTCTGGCTCCAACTTATGGCATTATGCTTTACCAAGAACAGGTGATGCAAGTAGCTCAACGATATGCTGGTTTTAGCCTTGGGAAGGCCGACATTTTACGTCGTGCCATGGGGAAAAAGAACGCAGCTGAGATGCACCGAATGGAGGAAAGTTTCATCCAAGGAGCACTCCAAAAACGTCATGGGAAAGAACAGGCTCAGCAGGTTTTTGCTGTCATGGAAAAATTTGCTGGATACGGTTTTAACCGTTCCCACGCTTACGCTTATGCGGCTTTAGCCTTCCAGCTTGCTTACTTAAAAACACATTACCCAGCTATCTTTTATCAAGTCATGCTCAACTATGCCAGTGGAGATTATATTCTCGATGCCCTCGAAATGGGCTTTGAACTGACACCACTCTCTATCAATACAATCCCATATCAGGATAAATTGACAGACAAGACTATTTACTTGGGACTTAAGAGTATCAAGGGGATGCCTCGAGATTTTGCCTATTGGATTATAGAGAATCGTCCTTTTAGTAGTGTCGAAGATTTTGTCACTCGCTTGCCTAAAAATTATCAGAAGTTGAGTCTTTTAACTCCCCTAGTCGAGATTGGTTTATTCGATAGTTTTGAAAAAAATCGTCAAAAAATCTTATCCAACTTACCTACTTTGTTCATTTTTGTGGAAGAATTGGGTAGTTTATTTGCAGATAATAGCTACAATTGGCTTGAGAGTGAGGATTTTACGCAAGTCGAGAAGTTTCGTAAGGAACAGGAGTGGCTTGGAGTTGGTATCAGTCCGCATCCCTTACTGGTTTTAGCAAAGAATCCCCTCTATCCAATTGTGAGTTTGTCTGAACTATCTGAAGGACAGACAGCTACAGTACTCGTTGAGATACAGTCTATCCGAGTAATCAGAACTAAAAAAGGTGAAAATATGGCCTTTTTGAAAGTTAGTGATAGCAAATCAAATTTGGAAGTTACTGTTTTTTCTGACCAGTATCGCCAATTTAACAATCTCTTACATGAAGGAAGATTTTACTACCTTAATGGAAAAGTACAGGCAAGAGATGGTCGCCTTCAATTAGTATTAAATAATTTAAAAGAAGCAGTGAGTGAACGATTTTGGATTCAGGCTGCTGATCATGAACATGATTCTGAAATTTATCATATTTTAGAACAATACAAGGGACAAATTCCAGTCATTATACGCTACGAAAATGAACAAAAAAATGTTCTTTTGCCGGGCTATTTTGTTGCAAAAGATGTTAGTTTGCAGGAATCTTTGAGTCAAATAACTATGAAAACGATTTATCGTTAAAAATCAATGAAAATTAAAGAATTTTAACTTTAATTGTGGTATAATCAGTTAGAATGTTAAAAAAAAGGAGCAAAACCAAATGAAACGTATTGCTGTTTTGACTAGTGGTGGAGACGCCCCTGGTATGAATGCTGCCATCCGTGCAGTTGTTCGTCAAGCAATCTCAGAAGGAATGGAAGTTTTTGGTATCTATGATGGATACGCTGGTATGGTTGCTGGTGAGATTTATCCACTTGATGCTGCTTCAGTAGGAGACATCATTTCACGTGGTGGTACTTTCCTTCACTCTGCTCGTTATCCTGAGTTTGCAAAACTCGAAGGTCAACTTAAAGGGATTGAGCAGTTGAAAAAACACGGTATCGAAGGTGTCGTGGTTATCGGTGGTGACGGTTCTTATCACGGAGCTATGCGCTTGACTGAGCATGGATTCCCTGCTATCGGACTTCCAGGAACAATCGATAACGATATCGTAGGTACTGATTTCACAATCGGATTTGATACTGCAGTTACAACTGCAATGGATGCCATCGATAAGATTCGTGATACCTCATCAAGTCACCGTCGTACTTTCGTAGTTGAAGTTATGGGACGTAATGCTGGAGATATTGCTCTTTGGGCTGGTATTGCCACTGGTGCTGATGAAATTATCATCCCTGAAGAAGGCTTCAAGATGGAAGACATCGTAGCAAGTATCAAAGCTGGATATGAACACGGTAAGAAACACAACATTATCGTTTTGGCAGAAGGTGTTATGTCAGCGGCTGAATTTGGTCAAAAGCTAAAAGAAGCTGGAGATACAAGCGACCTTCGTGTAACTGAACTTGGTCATATCCAACGTGGTGGATCTCCAACTGCTCGTGACCGTGTATTGGCGTCACGCATGGGTGCACATGCTGTTAAACTTCTTAAACAAGGAATCGGTGGTGTCGCTGTTGGTATTCGCAATGAGAAAATGGTTGAAAATCCAATTCTTGGAACTGCAGAAGAAGGAGCTTTGTTTAGCCTAACAGCTGATGGTAAGATTGTTGTTAACAACCCTCATAAAGCTGACCTTGAACTTTCTGCTTTGAACAAGAGCTTGTCATAATCAACTTTAACTAAACTGGTAAAATGACCATAAAAGGTCGAATTATATAAAGGAGTCACAAAATCATGAACAAACGTGTAAAAATCGTTGCAACTTTGGGTCCTGCGGTAGAAATCCGTGGTGGTAAAAAATTTGGTGATGACGGATACTGGGGTGAAAAACTTGACGTTGAAGCTTCAGCTAAAAACATTGCTCAATTGATTGAAGCAGGAGCTAACACTTTCCGTTTCAACTTCTCACACGGTGACCACCAAGAACAAGGTGACCGTATGGCAACTGTTAAACTTGCAGAAAAACTTGCAGGTAAAAAAGTTGGTTTCCTTCTTGACACTAAAGGACCAGAAATCCGTACTGAATTGTTTGAAGGTGAAGCTAAAGAGTACTCATACAAAACTGGTGAAAAAATCCGTGTTGCAACTAAACAAGGAATCAAATCAACTCGTGAAGTGATTGCTTTGAACGTTGCTGGAGCTCTTGACATCTATGATGACGTTGAAGTTGGTCGCCAAGTATTGGTTGACGATGGTAAACTTGGTCTTCGTGTTGTAGAAAAAGACGATGCAACTCGTGAATTTGTCGTTGAAGTTGAAAACGATGGTGTAATCGCTAAACAAAAAGGTGTAAACATCCCTAACACTAAAATTCCTTTCCCAGCTCTTGCTGAACGTGATAACGCTGATATCCGCTTCGGTTTGGAACAAGGTATCAACTTCATCGCGATCTCATTCGTACGTACTGCAAAAGACGTGAATGAAGTTCGTGCAATCTGTGAAGAAACTGGTAACGGTCACGTTCAATTGTTCGCTAAAATCGAAAACCAACAAGGTATCGATAACTTGGATGAAATCATTGAAGCTGCTGACGGTATCATGATCGCTCGTGGTGACATGGGTATCGAAGTACCATTTGAAATGGTTCCAGTTTACCAAAAAATGATTATTACTAAAGTGAACGCTGCTGGTAAAGTTGTTATCACTGCAACAAACATGCTTGAAACAATGACTGAAAAACCACGTGCAACTCGTTCAGAAGTATCAGACGTATTTAACGCTGTTATCGATGGAACTGATGCTACAATGCTTTCAGGTGAGTCTGCAAACGGTAAATACCCACTTGAGTCAGTAACAACAATGGCTACAATTGACAAGAACGCACAAACTCTTCTTAACGAATACGGACGTTTGAACTCAGATACTTTCGAACGTAACTCTAAGACAGAAGTTATGGCTTCAGCTGTTAAAGACGCTACTAACTCAATGGACATTAAATTGGTTGTAACTCTTACTAAGACTGGTCACACAGCACGTTTGATCTCTAAATATCGTCCAAATGCTGATATCTTGGCATTGACATTTGACGAATTGACAGAACGTGGATTGATGTTGAACTGGGGTGTTATCCCAATGTTGACAGAAGCTCCATCATCAACTGATGACATGTTTGAAATTGCAGAACGTAAAGCAGTTGAAGCAGGTCTTGTACAATCTGGTGACGATATCGTTATCGTTGCAGGTGTGCCAGTTGGAGAAGCAGTTCGTACTAACACAATGCGTATCCGCACTGTACGTTAATCTAATATTAAAAAACCTATCATATCAAGCTTTATAGCTTGTGTGATAGGTCTTTTTTTGTGACGAGGGGCAAAATATATCATTTTCCTTTCAATGCTAAGGTATATAATACAGTTTGCCCTGTAACTTTTGCTGTAATTATAGATAGCAATGGTCATCTTAGTATCTTTTTGTCTAAATCTAGCTAGGATTTTTTGGATAATAAGTCTATAAGTGTTTGATTGTTGCTTGAGCTTATTGCTATTTGGACAGAAAGGATTGCTAAAAGATAGGAGTTAATAGTGTTTAGGAAAATAAAAAAAGCTCTCTGGAAAAACCAGAAAGCCTGAGAGGCATCTCCATGTGAGAAATTGGTTCACACAATTTCTCAAGGTCCGCTCCTGCGTTATGACCTCCTTTGCTCAATAGTAGCTCTCGCTACATATCGACTCATCGCAAGTTTTATTTTACTATAAGGACAATAAAATGTCAATAAAAAAAGTTCCTATACCAAGGAACTGATGAACAATGCTAATTGCCGGGATCGAACCGGCGACCTCATCCTTACCATGGATGCGCTCTGCCTACTGAGCTAAATCAGCTTACTTAAAAAGTATACTATAGAATCAAATCTTTGTCAATAAAATGTTTTATTTAAAAGTAATCAGATGTCAGTCAAACTAAAATGGCTTAAGAGAATATCCCTCAGCCATTTTATTCTAACCTAATTGATTTTGTTTTTTTCTGGATTCCAGATAAAACTTGCGATAAAGCTAAAGATGATGGTAATAATCGCAACTAAGACAGCAAGAATCAGTGCTGGTATGCGAATAAACCACCACAAAGGATTTGGTTTTTTGTTATCGTGCCATTGTTTTGTTTCCTCATCCAGACGTTGGAATTCTGATTGGATACGTTCAGCAACCATCTCAATTCCTTCATCATTCATCTTCTTAATGTCTGAGATATCGATAGGATTTCCGAAGTTCATATCGACACGTTCGCGACTGATGAGTCCTTTTAAGGTCATTGGACCAGTGTAAGTAACTGGCATGATGCGAACCTTGGCCATTTTAGCAATCAGAGCTACACCCCCTTTGACATCGTTAGAATGACGACTACCACTTGGAAACATGATGAGAGATCGGTCGCTCTTTTTAAGGACATTGATAGGATATTTGATAGCCGAAGCGCTAGGATTCTCCCGATCAATAGGAAAGGCACCACACATACGGATCCACCAACCAAAGATTCGATTAGAGAACAGTTCCTTTTTAGCCATAAAAACAAACTGTTTCGGTTTGGTCGCAAATGCCATGTAGACAGGATCCCACCAAGTACGATGGGGAGCAACTAGGATATAGTTTTCATCTTGACTCGGAATTTTATCCGTATTATGATAATGAGCATTACCGTTGATAGACCAAAGAATCAACATAACCAGCCCACGAAGATAAGTATAAAACATGGTGTCTCCTTCAATTTTCTTTCTTTTATTATACCTTATCGTTGTAGGACAAGCAAATGTTTTTTTGTTTAGGCGGAATTGCTCTTCATATGAAATTAGAATTATTTTTTAAAAAATGATATGATAGAGATTATGGATAAAAATAAAATTATAGGCTTAAGCCAATCAGAAGTTAAAGAACGTCAGAAACAGGGACAGGTCAATGATTTCAAAGCATCAGCTAGTACCAGTACTTGGCAGATTGTAAAACGAAATGTCTTTACTCTCTTCAATGCTTTAAACTTTGCTATTGCATTAGCGCTCGCTTTTGTTCAAGCCTGGAGCAACCTGGTTTTCTTTGCGGTTATCTGCTTTAATGCTTTTTCAGGAATTGTAACCGAGCTACGTGCCAAACATATGGTAGATAAACTCAATCTCTTGAATAAAGAAAAGATTACGACTATCCGTGATGGACAAGAGATTGCTTTAGACCCTGAAGAGCTTGTTTTGGATGATGTGATTCGCTTGTCTGCAGGGGATCAAATTCCAAGTGATGCGATTGTATTAGAAGGCTTTGCAGAAGTCAATGAAGCCATGTTAACGGGCGAGAGCGACTTGGTGCAAAAAGAAGTAGAAGACTTAATGCTGTCCGGTAGTTTTCTTGCCAGTGGTTCTGTCCTCGCTCAGGTTCATCATGTAGGAGCAGATAACTATGCAGCCAAACTCATGCTTGAAGCTAAGACAGTTAAACCGATCAACTCACGTATCATGAAATCGCTAGACCAGCTAGCAGGCTTTACGGGTAAAATCATTATCCCATTTGGTATAGCTCTATTGCTTGAAGCTTTGGTCTTAAAAGGTTTACCACTGAAGTCTTCTGTTGTTAATTCATCTACAGCTCTTTTGGGAATGTTGCCTAAGGGGATTGCCCTCTTGACCATTACCTCTCTTTTAACCGCTGTAATCAAGCTTGGTTTGAAAAAGGTCTTGGTGCAGGAGATGTACTCTGTTGAAACCCTAGCACGCGTGGATATGCTCTGCTTGGATAAGACAGGTACCATCACCCAAGGGAAGATGCAGGTTGAGACTGTTCTTCCTCTGACCCAGGCTTATGACAAGGATGCTATTGTCGACATACTAACCAGCTATATGGCAAACAGCGAGGATAAAAATCCTACAGCTCAAGCTATCCGTCAACGTTTTCAAGGTCAAGTAGCTTATCCGATGATTTCTAGTCTTCCATTTTCAAGCGATCGTAAATGGGGAGCAATGGAGTTGGAAGGTCTAGGAACTGTTTTCCTAGGCGCACCGGAGATGTTGTTGGATGCTGAAGTTCCTGAGGCTAGAGAAGCTCTCGAACGAGGATCTCGTGTCTTAGTTCTGGCCCTCAGTCAAGAAAAACTTGATCACCACAAGCCACAAAATCCATCTGATATTCAAGCCTTGGCTTTGCTTGAAATTCTAGATCCAATCCGAGAAGGGGCAGCTGAAACTCTAGACTATCTTCGTTCTCAGGAAGTGGGGCTGAAAATTATCTCTGGTGATAATCCAGTTACCGTTTCAAGTATTGCTCAAAAAGCTGGTTTTGCAGATTACCACAGCTATGTAGATTGTTCGAAGATCACGGACGAGGAATTGATTGCTATGGCTGAGGAGACAGCGATTTTCGGACGTGTCTCTCCTCATCAAAAGAAACTGATCATCAAAACGTTGAAAAAAGCAGGTCATACTACAGCTATGACAGGTGATGGTGTCAACGATATCCTAGCCCTCCGTGAGGCAGACTGTTCCATCGTTATGGCTGAAGGAGATCCAGCGACTCGTCAGATTGCAAATCTGGTCCTCTTGAACTCAGACTTTAATGATGTCCCTGAGATTCTCTTTGAAGGTCGTCGTGTGGTCAATAACATTGCCCACATTGCTCCAATTTTCTTGATTAAGACAATCTATTCTTTCTTGTTAGCAGTTATCTGTATTGCAAGTGCATTGTTGGGACGTAGTGAATGGATTTTGATTTTCCCATTCATCCCGATTCAGATTACCATGATTGACCAGTTTGTGGAAGGATTCCCACCGTTCGTATTGACCTTTGAGCGAAATATTAAACCAGTCGAACAAAACTTCCTCAGAAAATCCATGCTCCGTGCACTACCAAGTGCCTTGATGGTAGTCTTTAGTGTTCTCTTTGTTAAAATTTTTGGAACAAGTCAAGGTTGGTCAGCCATTGAAATTTCGACACTTCAGTATTATCTACTAGCCTCAATTGGCTTCTTATCAGTAGTTAGAGCTTGCTTGCCATTTAGTCTATGGCGTGTTCTCTTGATTATTTGGTCAGTTGGTGGCTTCCTTGGAACTGCTCTATTTCCAAGAATCCAAAAACTACTTGAAATTTCAACACTGACAGAACAAACATTACCTGTCTATGGCATCATGATGGTCATCTTTGCTATCATTTTCATCCTGACAAGTCGTTATCAAACTAGAAAATAAAGAAAGGCTGCAATCCATGATTGCGGTCTTTTTAGGAGCAGGATTGCCAGATAAAATATGGTATAATAAAGGGAAATAGAGTTTTTGAAAGTGAGAGAAGATGATTTCAAAGAGATTAGAAACGGTGGCTTCTTTTGTTCCCCAAGGAGCCGTTTTGCTAGATGTAGGAAGCGACCATGCTTATTTACCGATTGAACTAGTTGAAAAAGGTCACATTGAGCGTGCCATTGCAGGAGAGGTTGTAGAAGGTCCCTATCAATCTGCAGTAAAAAATGTTGAAAGTCACGGATTAGCTGAGAAAATCCAGGTTCGTTTAGCCAATGGTTTAGCAGCATTTGAAGAAAGTGACCAGGTTTCTGTCATCACTATTGCAGGAATGGGTGGTCGCTTGATTGCTACGATTTTGGAAGACGGATTAGACAAACTTGCTACTGTTGAGCGTTTGATTCTTCAACCCAATAATCGAGAAGATGAGTTGCGTTCTTGGTTACAAGAGCATGGTTTTCAAATCATAGCAGAAAGTATTCTAGAAGAAGCTGGGAAATTCTACGAGATCATAGTTGCAGAAGTTGGCGAAATGAATCTATCAGCAACTGATGTCCGCTTTGGCCCATTCTTGTCCAAAGAAGTCAGTCCAGTCTTCATCCAAAAATGGCAAAAAGAAGCTGCTAAGCTTGAGTTTGCCCTTAGTCAAATTCCAGAAAAAAATCAAGAAGAACGTCAGGTTCTAGTAGATAAAATTCAAGCCATTAAGGAGGTGCTCCATGAAAGCAAGTGAAGTGATTAAGCGTTATGAAGCCTATTGCCCACAAGAATTTTCTATGGAAGGTGATAGTCGTGGTTTGCAAATTGGCACCCTAGACAAGGAAATTCAAAAGGTCATGGTTGCCCTTGATATCCGTGAAGAGACAGTCGCTGAAGCTATTGATAGGGGTGTTGATTTGATTATCGTTAAGCACGCGCCTATCTTTCGTCCGATTAAGGACTTGGTAGCTAGCCGTCCTCAAAATCAGATTTACATCAATCTCATCAAGCACGATATTGCAGTCTATGTTAGCCATACTAATATTGACATTGTTGAGAATGGATTAAATGACTGGTTCTGCCAACTGTTAGATATTAAAGATACAACCTATATACAGGAAACAGGTCCTGAACGTGGGATTGGGCGTATTGGAACGATTAGACCTCAAACATTTAAGGAATTTGCAGATCATGTTAAGGAAGTCTTTGATCTAGATAGCCTTCGTATGGTGTATTATCAAGAGACTGATTTGCAAAAGACCATTTCAAGAGTGGCTATTTGTGGCGGCAGTGGGCAGTCTTTCTACTCTGATGCTTTAGAAAAAGGAGCAGATCTTTATATCACTGGTGATATTTATTATCATACTGCCCAAGATATGTTGTCAGATGATTTATTAGCTTTGGATCCAGGACACTATATCGAAGTGCTTTTTGTGGAAAGAATTGCAGCGCTCTTGAACGAATGGAAGGAAGAGAATGCTTGGTCGCTAGAAGTAGTCGCAAGTCAGGCTTCTACCAATCCATTCCATCATATCTAGTTAGAAGGTAAAGACAATGAAAAAAGTTGCCATTGTAGGAGCAGGAATTGTAGGGGCAACAGCTGCCTACTATCTCTCTAAGGAAGCAGATGTCGAAGTAACTGTCTTTGATCATGGGTACGGACAAGCTACCAAGGCAGCGGCAGGAATCATCAGTCCTTGGTTCTCTAAACGACGTAATAAAGCTTGGTACAAGATGGCTCGCCTAGGAGCAGACTTTTATGTAGATTTATTAGCTGATTTAGAAAAAACTGGTCAAAAGGTTGATTTCTACCAGCGCTCAGGAGTCTTACTTCTCAAAAAAGATGATTCCAAGCTCGAGGAACTCTATGACTTAGCCTTGCAACGTAGAGATGAATCTCCCTTAATCGGCGAATTAGCCATTTTGGACCAAGCTGCTGCAAGCAGTCTATTCCCTGGATTAGTGGGATTTGAAAGATTACTCTATGCTTCTGGTGGCGCTCGAGTAGACGGACAACTCCTAGTCAGTCGTTTACTGGAAGCCAGTCAAGTGAAGGTCGTAAAGCAAGAGGTCAGTCTAAAACCCTTAGCATCGGGTTATCAAATAGACAATCAAAAGTTTGACCAAGTTATCTTGTCCACAGGAGCTTGGCTTGGACACATTTTGGAGCCTTTAGGCTATGAGGTGGATGTTCGCCCTCAAAAAGGTCAACTTAGAGATTACCAAGTGAAACAAGACATGGCAAGCTATTCTGTAGTTATGCCTGAAGGGGAGTGGGATTTGATTCCATTTCCAGGTGGGAAGTTGTCTCTAGGAGCTACTCATGAAAATGATATGGGATTTGACCTAACAGTTGATGAAAATTTGCTCCAACAAATGGCTGAGGCGGCGAGTCCATTTTATCCAGCCCTGGTTGAGGCAATTTTATCTGGAGAACGTGTGGGGATTCGTGCTTATACAAGTGATTTCTCTCCATTTTTCGGACAGGTTCCAAACTTATCAGGAGTCTATACAGCAAGTGGTCTAGGATCTTCAGGATTAACGACTGGTCCTATTATCGGTTATCATCTAGCTCAAATGCTTCAAGGGAGAAGTGGTGTATTAGATCCAGCAGATTATCCGACTGAAAGATACATTAAAAAGAAACAATAGTAAATCTTTTACTTAGATTTTACGATAGTGTTAGGAAAGTAAATGACTTTCCCTATCAAAAATGGTAAAATGAAAAAAATAATCCAAGAATTGAGGAAATAAAATGCAAGAAAAAATTCTGGTAACAGGTGGAGCAGGTTTTATCGGAACTCACACTGTCATTGAACTAGTTCAAGCTGGACACCAAGTAGTTGTCGTGGATAATTTGGTCAATAGTAGTCGTAAAAGTCTTGAAGTAGTCGAAAGAATCACAGGCGTAGAAATTCCTTTCTACGAAGCAGATATTCGTGATACAGATACACTTCGTGATATTTTCAAACATGAAGAACCAACAGGTGTGATTCATTTTGCTGGTTTGAAAGCTGTAGGGGAATCTACACGTATCCCACTAGCCTACTATGATAACAATATCGCTGGAACTGTCAGTCTCTTGAAAGTTATGGAAGAGACTAACTGTAAGAATATCATCTTCAGCTCTTCAGCAACTGTTTATGGAGATCCTCATACAGTCCCAATCTTAGAAGATTTCCCTCTTTCAGCTACTAACCCTTATGGTCGTACCAAGCTAATGCTTGAAGAAATCTTGACAGATATCTATAAAGCCGATTCAGAATGGAACGTTGTGTTGCTTCGTTATTTCAACCCAATTGGAGCACATAAGAGCGGTGATTTGGGTGAAAATCCAAACGGTATTCCAAATAACCTTCTTCCATATGTGACACAAGTCGCAGTTGGTAAGTTGGAACAAGTTCAAGTATTTGGGGATGACTACGATACTGAAGATGGAACAGGTGTACGTGACTATATCCACGTTGTTGACCTAGCAAAAGGACATGTTGCAGCCCTTAAGAAGCTTCAAAAAGGTTCAGGTCTAAACATATACAACCTTGGTACAGGAAAAGGTTACTCTGTGCTTGAAATTATCCAAAATATGGAAAAAGCAGTCGGACGTCCTATTCCATACCGTATTGTTGAACGTCGCCCGGGTGATATCGCAGCTTGCTACTCAGATCCAGCAAAGGCTAAGGAAGAGCTAGGATGGGAAGCAGAACTTGGTATTACAGAGATGTGTGAAGACGCATGGCGTTGGCAAAGCAAGCATCCAAATGGATTTGAAGACTAAGATGATGATTTCAATCATAGTCCCATGCTTAAACGAAGAGGAAGTACTTCCTCTTTTTTATCAAACTCTTGAAGCACTGATCCCAGATTTGGGAACAGAAATCGAATACATTTTTGTAGATGATGGTTCGACTGATAAGACTTTGGATCTTTTAAAGGTTTATCGAGAGAAAAATCCTGCAGTACATTATATCTCTTTCTCGCGTAATTTTGGGAAGGAAGCAGCCTTATATGCAGGTTTACAACAAGCTAGAGGAGATTTGGTGGTAGTTATGGATGCAGACCTTCAGGATCCACCAAGACTCTTGCTTGAGATGAAGGAACTACTAGATCAGAATCCGGATTTGGACTGCGTTGGAACACGCAGAACCAGTCGAGAAGGAGAACCTTTTTTACGTAGTTTCTGCGCCGATCTTTTTTATCGTTTTATGCAAAAAATTAGCCCAGTAGCTCTTCCATCGGGTGTTCGTGATTTTCGGATGATGAGAAGATCAGTTGTGGATGCAGTGTTAGAATTGACAGAATACAATCGCTTTTCCAAAGGACTCTTTGCCTGGGTTGGTTTCCGTACTCACTATTTAGAATACCCTAATGTTGAAAGGCAGGCAGGTAAGACAAGTTGGAGTTTTAGACAACTCTTTTTCTACTCTATTGAAGGGATTGTGAATTTTTCAGATTTTCCTTTGATATTAGCTTTTGTTGCTGGTCTTTCGTCGTGTTTTCTGGCTTTAGTGATGACATTGTTTGTAGTTGTCCGTACTCTCGTACTGGGCAATCCAACTTCTGGTTGGACCTCTCTGATGGCTGTCATTCTATTTCTTGGTGGTGTCCAATTATTGACGATTGGGATTCTCGGAAAATATATCAGTAAAATTTATATGGAAACGAAAAAAAGACCCCTCTATCTGATAAAAGAACAGAGTGAGTCATGATAAGATTTACTAAAAATAAGTCCTTCAAAAGACTATAATTTTCTGGAAAAATATGCTAAACTAGAGGAAGTGGGATTTGGAAATCGAATCGCCACTGATGACAAATTAATCTTTGATGAGCGCGCGAGTGGGACACTGTTTCACAGCTTCCAGTAGCTCTTCACTAGCTGGGATGTCTCTCTCTAGTAGATTAGGATCATCATAGAAACGCACAATACCATTATCATGGTAATCAAATAAATCAGAATAGGTTTGGCATAGCCCACAGGCAATGCATCGTTCAGGTATAAGTGTGATTTTCATATTTATATTGTAATAAGAAATTAGAAAAAAAACAAGGAGTAAGGTATGGAAAAGGAACCATGGCAAGAAGATATTTACGATATCGAGGAAAGTCGTTCGGAACGCAGAAGCAGAGGAAATAAGGAATCAGGAGTAGGAGCTAATCGTATTTTAACGATTTTGGCTTGTATTTTCTTTGTTATCGTTGTCGGAATGATTGCTATTCTAATCTACCTGTCATCTGGTGGAAGTGATCGTACGGCAGCCTTGAAAGATTTTCATGATTCTTCTGCGCCTAAGGTAGAGGAAGTATCTTCAACATCTTCAAGTAGTTCAGTTGAAGCATCAAGTTCTGAAGCAGAATCAACTTCTTCAAGTAGTTCAGAGAAACATACAAATGCTGAAGGAACCATTACTGTCCTTGCAGGTGAAGGTGAGGCAGCTATTGCAGCTAGAGCAGGCATTTCTATTGCTCAACTTGAAGCCTTGAACCCTGGTCATATGTCTTCAGGTACTTGGTTTGCAAATCCTGGTGATGTCCTTAAGACAAGATAGGAGTTAGAATGAAAACAATTCAGATTGCCATTGATGGACCAGCATCCAGTGGGAAGAGTACAGTAGCTAAGATTATCGCTAAGGACTTTGGATATACCTACTTGGATACAGGTGCCATGTATCGTGCTGCGACTTACATCGCTTTGAACAACCAAGTAAGTCCAGAAGAGTCTTCTCGACTTCTTGAATTATTGGAACAATATCCGATTAGCTTTGGTCGTGCTGAAACAGGAGAACAGCTTGTTTTTGTTGGAGACGTTGATGTTACCAATCCAATCCGTGAAAATGAAGTAACCAATGCTGTATCTGCTTTTGCAGCCATTCCAGCTATTCGTGAAAAATTGGTAGCCCTTCAGCAAGAAATTGCCCAACAAGGCGGAATCGTCATGGATGGTCGAGATATTGGTACAGTGGTCTTGCCTAAGGCTGAATTGAAGATTTTTCTTGTTGCTTCAGTGGATGAACGTGCAGAACGACGTTATAAGGAAAATCTTTCAAAGGGAATCGAAACAGATTTGGAAACTTTGAAAGAAGAGATTGCTGCGCGTGATTATAAAGATAGTCATCGTGAAACTTCTCCTCTTAAGCAGGCAGATGATGCAATCTATCTGGACACGACAGGACTAAGTATTTTAGAAGTTGTCGAAAAAATTAAATCAGAAGCAGTCAAACATTTTTAATTGAAATTTTAACCGATTTACCACGATAGTGGTGAGTCGGTTTTTTAGCAATTTGTCAAATTTTTAATTTTAAGGTATAATAGTCTTTGTTAACGAAAATTTGACAATCAAACCATCATGAAAATAGAAGGAGATAAAATGAACAATCTACCAAATTGCCCAAAATGTAATTCAGAATATGTCTATGAAGATGGAGCCTTACTAGTCTGCCCAGAGTGTGCTTATGAATGGAATCCTGCTGAGCAAGCTGAGGTTGAAGAAGGCCTTGTTGCTATCGACGCTAATGGAAATAAATTGGCTGACGGTGATACAGTAACCTTGATCAAAGACCTTAAGGTAAAAGGTGCTCCAAAAGACCTTAAGCAAGGGACACGTGTTAAAAATATCCGTATTGTTGAAGGTGACCACAACATCGATTGTAAGATTGATGGATTTGGTGCTATGAAATTAAAATCAGAATTTGTTAAAAAGATCTAATCATGACTGCTTGGAATAAAATAATTTTTTTCAGTCGCTCTTTCATGTTTTTAGCAGCATTTACAGGCGTCTATCTGGAAATTACCAAACGTGGTGGTTTAGGGATGTTGCTTTACTATACAGTCCTTTCCAACCTCTTGGTGATGATTTTTACGGGTTATCTTTTATGGAAGATGAGACGTGAGGGTGACCATTGGCAAAGTTCAAGTCTTTTGCGACTCAAGGGTGGTATCACCATGAGTATCATGATTACCTGTGTCATCTATCATTTCATGTTGGCTCCCTTGACAAAAGATTTTTACCGTTTGGAAAACTTCCTTTGCCATTATATCGTACCCCTCTGGTTTCTAGTTGATACCATCATTTTTGATAAGAGTCGTCAATATAAGTGGTTTGATCCTATTGTATGGACAGTTTTACCACTGCTCTATATGGGATTTGCAATCTTAAACGGCTTTGTTCTAAAGATGGACGTTCCTAACGCTAAGGATAGTCCCTTCCCTTATTTCTTCTTGAATGCCAATAAATATGGTTGGGGATTTGTCTTTAGATGGGCAGCCATTATCTTTGTTGCCTATATGGTTTCAGGATATCTGTTTTATCTTGTGAAAAGTATTAAAAAAACTAAGAAATAAAAGTACCCCTATGTGGGTGCTTTTTTTGTGATAGAAATAATTGTACCCGGACAAATTGATTTATTTTATCTTGTCCTCGAGTCATTAATATCTTAAAATAAACATGTAGCTACCAATACAACTATTGAGGAAGAGAAAATGACTGAAAATCGTTATGAATTAAATAAAAATTTGGCACAGATGCTTAAAGGTGGCGTCATCATGGATGTTCAAAATCCTGAACAAGCAAGAATTGCAGAGGCTGCAGGTGCAGCAGCGGTTATGGCCTTGGAGCGAATCCCAGCGGATATTCGTGCAGCTGGTGGTGTCTCTCGCATGAGCGACCCAAAGATGATCAAGGAAATCCAAGAAGCAGTCAGTATTCCAGTTATGGCCAAGGTTCGAATTGGGCATTTTGTTGAAGCACAGATTTTGGAAGCCATCGAGATTGACTATATCGATGAAAGTGAGGTGTTATCTCCAGCTGACGATCGTTTCCATGTGGATAAGAAAGAATTCCAAGTTCCTTTTGTTTGCGGTGCAAAAGATCTAGGAGAAGCCTTGCGTCGTATCGCTGAAGGAGCTTCAATGATTCGAACAAAAGGGGAACCTGGAACAGGAGATATCGTTCAGGCAGTCCGCCATATGCGCATGATGAATCAAGAAATTCGTCGCATCCAAAATCTCCGTGAAGATGAACTCTATGTCGCAGCAAAAGAACTCCAAGTTCCGGTAGAATTAGTTCAATACGTCCACGAACATGGGAAATTACCAGTTGTCAACTTTGCAGCTGGAGGAGTTGCAACACCAGCAGATGCTGCTCTCATGATGCAGCTAGGTGCAGAAGGTGTCTTTGTTGGTTCAGGAATTTTCAAGTCAGGTGATCCTGTCAAACGTGCAGCAGCTATTGTTAAGGCTGTTACGAATTATCAAAATCCTCAAATTCTAGCTCAAATCTCAGAAGATTTGGGAGAAGCCATGGTTGGTATCAATGAGAATGAAATCCAAATTCTCATGGCTGAGCGAGGAAAATAGATGAAAATTGGAATATTGGCCTTGCAAGGCGCCTTTGTAGAGCATGAGAAAGTCCTTGCCAAACTAGGAGTAGAAAGTATTGAACTGCGAAATCTAGAAGATTTTCAGCAGCATCAGAGTACTCTGTCAGGATTGATTTTACCTGGCGGTGAGTCAACAGCTATGGGAAAACTCCTACGTGACCAGCAGATGCTACTTCCTCTAAGAGAAGCTATTCTCAATGGCTTACCAGTCTTTGGAACTTGTGCCGGTTTGATTTTGCTAGCGAGTCAAATCACTTCTCAAGAGGAAAGTCATCTGGCGACTATGGATATAGTAGTTGAGCGCAATGCCTATGGACGTCAGCTAGGAAGCTTTTATACCGAAGCAGAATGTAAGGGTGTTGGCAAAATTCCCATGACCTTTATCCGTGGACCTATTATTAGTGAAGTTGGTAAGGGTGTTGATGTTCTGGCAGTAGTGAATCATCAAATCGTTGCAGCTCAAGAAAATAATATGCTAGTGACTTCCTTTCATCCTGAATTGACAAATGATCTTCGCTTGCATCAATACTTTATCAACATGTGCAAATAAAAATAGGTCGGGATTTTCCCGGCCTATTTTTACATGTAATAAACAATGGCAATGTATTGGAGAGCAGAAGCTGCTAGGATGAAGAGATGCCAGATCATGTGGAAGTATGGTTTCTTCTTAGCGTAAAATCCAGCACCAACTGTATAGCAAAGACCACCTGATACCATAAGAGTCCAAAAGATTGGATTTGTTTGACTGATGATTGCTGGTAGGATAGCCACAACTAACCAACCCATGATTAAGTAGAGAATTAGACTAAATTTTTCATTGACTTTTTTGGCAAAGATTTTATAAAGAATACCAAAAATAGTTGTTCCCCACTGGATAGCAATAATCAGGTAACCAAACCAGTTATTCATCAAGGTCAAAACGACAGGAGTATAAGAACCTGCAATCGCAACATAAATCATGGAATGGTCGATAATGCGCAAGACATACTTATGAGTGGAACCATAAGCCATAGAATGATAGATGGTCGATGAAAGGAACATGAGAAAGAGGCTAATAACGAAAATCGACACACCAATCGATGATAAAAATCCATGAGCTTCATAACTATATGTCGATGAGATAGGGAGCAAAATCAGCATGATAAGTGCCCCTACAGCATGGGTGACACTGTTTGCTATTTCTTCTCCAAAACTAAGGCGTTTACTGAGTTTAAAACTAGTATTCATTTGTTTCCTCCTCTTCATTTTCTGTATAGACTAGTGCTAGTGTTTGATGATAAAGTTTGACCGTTTGACAGCTTGCTTGAATGATTGGATTAGCTGGGTCTAGGTCTTCATTCATATAGTCCACAAAAGCATTGTAAAGTTCTTGTGAGTTAGTCTCTGTGTGTAGGGTGTTTAGGGTTTGAGCAATTTCCTGGATTGAAAAAACAGACTTGAGCGTTGTGATAGCAATCAATCGGGCGATTTGTTTGCGTTGGTATTTTTTCTTTTCAGGTTTGGTGATATAGCCGTGTTTGACATAGTTGTTCACCATTGATGCAGTTAAACCTTTCTCTTTAGCAAGAGAAATAGGGGAACAAACTTTATTTACATAAAGTAGGACCTGATCCAAATAGAGATCAATGTTTGGAATTTCGTCCCATTCTGGGTAGGAAAAAGTAGATTTCATTTCCAACTCCTGTTTATCTAGTTTTGATAACTAGATTATAAAATAATAGAAATAAAAAGTCAAGTTTTAACTGCTTGTAGAAAGCCTTAAATTATGCTATGATGAGAGAAACTAGTCAGAAAAGAGGAGATAAGATGGAAATTCGTTTAGCCTTTCCAAACGAAGTAGATGCAATTATGCAGGTGATCGAGGAAGCTAAAAAAAGCTTGGCGGAAGCTGGTAGCACCCAATGGCAAAATGGTTACCCAAATGCCGACACGATTATCGAAGATATTATCTCAGGTCAGGCTTATGTAGCCCTGGAAGAAGGAGAACTCTTAGCTTATGCAGCAGTAACCAAGAGTCCAGAAAAAGCCTATGAAGCCATTTATGATGGAAGCTGGGAAGGAAGAGAGTCAGAGTATCTAGTTTTTCACCGTATTGCTGTCGCTAGTGATGTCCAAGGGCAAGGTGTTGCGCAGACCTTCTTGGAAGGCTTGATTGAAGGCTTTGATTACCTAGATTTTCGTTCAGATACACATGATAAAAACAAGGCCATGCAACATATCTTTGAAAAGCTTGGTTTTAAACAGGTCGGTAAAGTTCCAGTAGATGGGGAACGTTTGGCCTATCAAAAATTAAAATCAAATGCCTAAGCAGTATGCAAAGATGCTGTACAGTTCTCCAATTGGCATCATATCTCTGGTAGCTGATGATCACTATCTGTATGGGATATGGGTTGAAGCACAGAGTTATTTTGAGAGAGGCTTGTCGGTAGGTAATCTAGTTGAGGTGGAAAATCATCCAATCTTAAGTCAAATTGCTAGCTATTTAGATGCTTATTTTAAAGGACAAAATCAAAATTTGTCTCAGTTACCTTTGGCTCCTGTTGGTAGTGACTTTGAAAAAAGAGTCTGGAACTACTTGCGGGAAATTCCTTTTGGTCAGACTGTTACTTATGGACAAATAGCTAAGGACTTGCAAGTAGCTTCTGCACAAGCAATCGGAGGAGCAGTAGGACGCAATCCCTGGTCTATTCTTGTCCCTTGTCACCGCGTACTCGGTGCTGGTAATCGTCTAACAGGCTATGCTTCAGGAATTGACAAGAAGGCTTGGCTCTTAAAGCATGAAGGTGCAGCATTTCAAGAAAATAAGGAATAGAAAGAAAAAAATGTTAGAATTTATCGAATACCCAAAATGTACAACTTGTAAGAAAGCGAAAAAGGAATTAGATCAACTCGGGCTAGATTATAAAGATGTTCATATTGTAGAAGAAACTCCAAGTGAAAAGGTCATTTTAAACTGGATCGAAACTTCAGGATTTGAGTTGAAGCAATTTTTCAATACCAGTGGAATTAAATACCGTGAACTGGGCTTAAAAGATAAGGTTGGGACTTTATCCAATAAAGAAGCAGCCAAACTCTTGGCCAGTGATGGTATGTTATTAAAACGTCCAATATTAGTGGAGAATGGTGTTGTTAAACAAATCGGCTATCGTAAAACCTACGATAACTTGGATTTGAAATAGTTTTTTTCTATCTCCTTGATAGGTAAAATATATAACCTCACACTTTTAAAGTATGATAAACTAGTAGGTAGACAAAGTCTCTTCTGCACGTAGCAAATATTTTAAATCTAGGCAGAAGTATGATAGAATGATTCATTATCAGGAGAGGATGTTTCTATGAATGTTACAACACTTTTAGCATCAGATTGGTACCAAAACTTGATGCAGTATATTCCAGACGGTAAACTGTTTAGTTTTCGTTCTGTCTTTGATGGGATTCCAAGAATTGTACAACAATTGCCAACAACATTGATGTTGACAGTATTTGGTGCTTTTTTTGGTATCATCTTGGCCTTGGTTTTTGCTATTGTAAAAATTAATCGCGTTAGAATTCTTTATCCATTACAAGCATTTTTTGTTAGTTTCTTAAAAGGGACACCAATCCTAGTGCAGCTGATGTTGACTTACTATGGAATTCCTCTAGCATTAAAAGCGTTGAATCAACAATGGGGGACTGCTTTTAATATCAATGCGATTCCGGCAGCAGCTTTTGCTATTGTAGCTTTTGCTTTTAACGAAGCAGCTTACGCTAGTGAAACTATCCGTGCTGCTATTCTTTCTGTCAATCCTGGAGAGATTGAAGCCGCTCGTAGTCTTGGGATGACACGTGCTCAAGTCTATCGTCGTGTGATTATTCCAAATGCAGCGGTAGTAGCGACTCCAACCTTGATTAACTCCCTAATCGGTTTGACTAAGGGTACTTCCCTAGCCTTTAGTGCAGGTGTTGTAGAAGTCTTTGCACAAGCTCAGATTTTGGGTGGTGCCGACTACCGTTACTTCGAACGTTTCATCTCAGTTGCCCTTGTATACTGGGTGGTAAATATCGCTATTGAAAATCTTGGTCGCTTCATTGAGAGAAAAATGGCCATCGAAGCACCAGATAATGTGAAAACAGATGTGAAAGGAGACCTTCGCTAATGATTAAGATTTCAAATTTAAGCAAATCCTTTTCAGGTCAAACCGTCTTGGATCATCTGAATTTAGATATTCAAAAAGGGGAAGTAGTTGCTTTGATTGGTTCATCTGGAGCAGGAAAATCTACCTTTCTTCGTAGCCTAAATTATCTGGAAACACCTGATAGTGGAAGTATTCAGATTGATGACTTTAAAGTCGACTTTTCTCAAATTACTCAAGATGAAATCTTGACTCTTCGACGCAAGTTGTCTATGGTATTCCAACAGTTCAACTTATTTGAACGTAGAACAGCCTTAGATAATGTCAAGGAAGGTTTGGTAGTTGTTAAAAAACTTTCCGACGAAGAAGCAACTAAGATTGCCAAAGAAGAGTTGGCTAAGGTTGGTCTTTCTGATCGTCAACAGCACTATCCTCGCCACTTATCAGGTGGACAAAAACAACGGGTAGCTTTGGCGCGTGCTTTAGCCATGAAGCCAGCAATCTTGCTCTTGGATGAACCTACTTCAGCTCTTGATCCAGAATTAGTTGGTGAGGTAGAACGATCTATTGCTAATGCTGCCAAATCAGGTCAAACTATGATTTTGGTTAGTCACGATATGTCCTTTGTTTCTCAGGTAGCTGATAAGGTTTTGTTCTTGGATAAAGGAAAGATTATTGAGTCTGGAACACCAGATGAGATTATCAATCATCCTAAAGAAGAACGAACAAAAGAATTCTTTGCTAGTTACAAACGGACCTATATTTGATATAATAGAAGATAAGAAAGACTCAGTTGGCTAGGCTAACTGGGTTTGCTCTTTAAAATTAATAGAAATGAGAGAGAGCATGCTAGTTCAGCTATTTGCTTTGTATTTAGAGAGTTTAGTGTTGACAATTCTACTGGTCTTGATTATTTTGGGACTCTGGATTGGACTTAGAGCTCTGTCGGGGGTTGACAAAACTGCTAAAGCACGTCAAGCCCATCTCTACGATATGATTATGATTGGAGTTTTAACCATTCCAGTATTGTCATTTGCAACCATGAGCATCTTGTTGGTTCTCAAGGCTTAATAGTTGTAAAATGGGATTTAATTCGTTAGAATAAAAATAGTTACAACAAGAAAGAAGGAAAGAGAATGTACGATACGATTATTATCGGTGCAGGTCCTGCTGGGATGACTGCAGCCTTGTATGCGGCACGCAGTAATCTGAAAGTGGCTTTGATTGAAGGGGGCCTTCCAGGAGGTCAGATGAATAATACTTCTGACATTGAAAACTATCCAGGTTATGCTAATATCAGTGGCCCAGAATTAGCAGAAAAGATGTTTGAACCTCTTGAAAATCTAGGTGTTGAACATCTCTATGGCTTCGTTGAAAATGTTGAGGATCATGGCGAATTCAAAAAAGTCGTAACAGACGACCAAGTTTATGAAACTCGCACAGTTATCGTAGCGACTGGTTCCAAACACCGTCTCTTGGGAGTTCCAGGTGAAGAAGAACTCAATAGCCGTGGTGTTTCTTACTGTGCGGTTTGTGATGGAGCCTTTTTCCGCGACCAAGATTTGTTGGTCGTAGGTGGAGGTGACTCCGCGGTTGAAGAGGCTATCTTCTTAACACGATTTGCAAAATCTGTTACCATTGTTCACCGTCGGGATGAACTACGTGCCCAAAAGGTCTTGCAAGATCGTGCTTTTGCCAATGAAAAAATCAACTTCATTTGGGATTCGGTTGTCAAAGAAATCAAGGGTGAAAACCGTGTTGAGTCGGTTGCCATTGAAAATGTTAAAACAGGACAAGTGACAGAACAAGCCTTTGGTGGTGTCTTCATCTATGTTGGTTTAGACCCTGTTAGTGACTTTGTCCAAGAGTTGCAGATTCGAGACCAAGCAGGTTGGATTGTGACAGATGACCACATGAAGACAAGTGTTGCAGGTATTTTTGCTGTTGGTGATGTTCGTCAAAAAGACCTTCGTCAAGTCACAACTGCAGTTGGAGATGGCGCTATTGCAGGTCAAGAAGCTTATAAATATATTACTGAACATAGTTAAAAAGGCGGTGGGACAGAAATCGATAGACAAAGTCTCGATTTCGTAGTCCCAGCCCGCGGGTATGATTAGAACTTTTTGGAGTTTAAAAGACGAACAAAAAGTTCAATCAGCTACCGCGTCAAAGTTTGATTGCTAATAAAAAGTGAGGTCGGGATCTTTTGTCCCAACCTCACTTTTTATTAGAGTCGATTTCTAAAGACTTCGTACATGAGAATGGCAGCAGCAACACTGGCATTGAGGCTCTGTACGTGACCATTCATAGGAATGGTGATCATCTCGTCTACTTGTTTCTTGATGTTGCTTGAGATACCTTTGCCTTCATTTCCGATGATGAGGGCGACTTTACCACTTGTATTCCATTTGTGGCAAGGAGTTCCGTTCATATCAGTACCAAATGTCCAGAAGCCTTCATCCTTGAGTTTGTCCAAGGTTTGGCTGAGATTGGTAACGCGGGCAATGGGAACGTGTTCAATCGCACCTGTTGCTGTTTTTGCTACGACAGGAGTAACACCGACAGCTCGATGTTTGGGAATGATGACACCTGAAACATTAGTTGCATCCGCTGTTCTCAAGATAGAACCGAGATTATGTGGGTCCGTTAAACCATCAAGGATTAGTAGTAGTGGGTTTTCTTCCTGGCGTGTTTTAGCAAGAATTTGCTCAAGTTCAGTATAGGCAAATTCAGAAACGCGCAAGACAAAACCTTGGTGAACAGCTCCTTCAGTCATCTCAGAAAGTGATTTTTTAGAAGTCCAAGAAATGGATACTTTCTTTTCAGTAGCCAATTCCTTAACTTTTTCTACATTCTTTCCTCGTAAATCTTCCTGAAGATAGAGTTTGTTTCCAGTATTTGCTAAAAGAGCTTCTGTGACGGCATGAACGCCATAGACAATATCGTTTATTTTCATATCTTCATTATAACACAAAATCCCGTCTTGCAACGGGATTTTCTTTATTCAAGAATGAGCAAACCATCTTTAACTTCAAATGGATCTTTTTCATTGATACGATCGTAGAACATAATGCCATTTAAGTGGTCAATTTCATGTTGAACTACAATAGAATTATAGCCTTTTAGTTTGATGCGGTGCTTTTCTCCATCTTTATCAAAATAGTCAACAGTTACTCGAGCATGGCGGATAACATAACCTGGAACAGCACGGTCAACAGACAAGCAACCTTCTCCTTCACCTAGAGCAGCATCTTGAACTGAGTGTGAGACGATTTTAGGATTGTACATAACAGCTTGTAAGTCATAGGCTTCTTGAGGAGTTTCACCTTCCTCGGTGATATTTGGTACCAGTACGGCGATGATGCGTTTTGAGATATCCAGCTGTGGTGCAGCAAGCCCAACACCTCCACGTAGCCCTAATTTTTCAGCCATAACAGGATCTTGCGAGTGTTTCAAAAATTGCATCATTTTTTCTCCAAGAATGATATCTTGGTCGCTCAAGGGGAAAGAGACCTCCTCGGCAACGGCACGAAGAGTAGGGTTCCCTTCGCGGATAATATCTTTCATATCGATTAAATGAGCAGCTTTGGTAATTCGTTCTATAGCAGACATATTCTTTCCTTTCCTTCCATTACAATTACATGATAACACAAAACAGACGAGAAAGAAAGTCACAGAAGCTGTTAAAAAATTATAGAATAAAAGGAAATACCTATTTGTCTGTGGTATAATAGAATGAGAAATATGACTTTAAAATTATGGGAGAAAAGTTATGGAACAACGTAGTAGTAGAAGAAAAAGTGGTCTCGTTTTACAAGCTATTAGACATTCTGTTCGTTTTTTCAGGAACTATAAGCAGTGGAATAATCGCACTTTTATTGTGGTCTTGTTAGCTTCGGTAGTTATCTCGATGCTGCTTACTTTATTAGTGGAAGGAGCTCGAGGGATTTCTTTAAGCAGTAGTGATCCAAGTTCCACACACCAACAGTCAAGTTCTCAGGCAAAGAATGCAGAGACGGAACAAGAAACAAGTGCTCGGATCATGGCCAATGGTGATTTGCTCTATCATGATATTATCTACATTTCAGCCAAAAAATCAGATGGCACCTATGATTTTCATGATAATTTTGAGTATGTAAAACCTTGGCTGAAGCAAGCAGACTTAGTTCTTGGTGATTTTGAAGGAACTGTAAATAAAGACCATTATCTTGCAGGCTATCCCTTGTTTAATGCACCTGGTGAAGTTATGGATGCTATAAAAGATGCGGGCTATCAAGTGCTAGACTTGGCTCATAATCATATCTTGGATTCTCAGATTGAGGGAGTGGTTTCAACTGCAGATGCTATTGAAAAGGCAGGAATGACTCCGGTCGGGGTCTATACCCATGAATCACGAGATAAGGCGCCTTTACTTATCAAGGAAGTTAATGGTATTAAAGTTGCTATTTTAGCTTATTCCTATGGTTTTAATGGTATTGAACAAAGCATTTCTCAAGAGGATTATAATCGTTATCTTTCAGACTTAGACGAAGATAAAATGAAGGCTGAAATTGAACGAGCAGAGAAGGAGGCGGATATTACAATTATCATGCCTCAGATGGGAGTTGAGTATCAAATTGAGCCGACTGAGGAGCAAAAGAAACTTTACCATAAAATGATTGATTGGGGAGCTGATATTATCTTTGGTGGTCACCCTCACGTTGTTGAACCAGCTGAAACGGTTGAAAAAGACGGTGATAAAAAGCTTATCATCTACTCTATGGGGAATTTTATCTCAAATCAACGGATTGAAACCATGCAGGATGTTGAAAATGCCAAGTGGACGGAACGTGGAGTCCTCATGGATGTGACTATTAAGAAGAAATCCGGAAAAACGACTATTGAGACGGCCCAAGCCCATCCAAGCTGGGTGAGTCGTACTCCAAAGGGAGGCTATTCTCCAGAAGGCTACCCACTCTATCTTTACCAAACCTATATCTTGGAAGATTTTATAGAGGGCGGGAAATACCGTAGTCAGTTAGACGAGGACACAAAGCAAAGGATTGATACAGCATATAAAGAAATGAACGAGCATGTAGGTTTGAAGTGGTAGTGACTTGGACCACAAGGAGACACAATGGAAATTAAGATAATAGCGACGGATATGGACGGTACTTTGTTGGATCCTCAAGGACGACTGGACCTACCTCGACTAGAGAAAATTTTAGATCAGCTAGATCAACGAGATGTTCGTTTTGTCATTGCAACTGGAAATGAAGTTCATCGAATGCGACAATTACTGGGACATCTAGCAGATAGAGTAGTTCTCGTGGTTGCTAATGGCGCTCGTATATTCGAAAATGATCAATTGATTCAAGCTCAGACTTGGGACGATGCTATGGTTGATAGGGCTTTGGGCCATTTTAAAGGCAGAGAGTGTCAGGATCAGTTTGTCGTAACTGCTATGAATGGTGGTTTTGTCAAGGAAGGAACTGTTTTTACAGAACTTGATAAATTTATGACTTCGGAGATGATAGAGAAATTTTATCAACGAATGCACTTTGTTGATGAATTTGATTCCAGTCTCTTTGGAGGTGTCCTTAAGATGAGTATGGTTGTTGGTGAAGAACGTTCAAATTCTGTTTTACAGGAAATCAATGACTTGTTTGATGGTCATGTTCGAGCTGTTTCGAGTGGCTACGGCTGTATTGATATCTTACAAGATGGGATTCATAAGGCATGGGGCTTAAAAGAATTACTCAAACGTTGGGACTTGAAACCTGAACAAATTATGGCCTTTGGTGATAGTGAAAATGACATTGAAATGTTAGAGTTGGCAGGTATTTCATATGCCATGGAAAATGCAGAGGAGACTGTCAAAGAAGTAGCCACCAAAATAGCGCCAGCTAACAGTCAGGCAGGTGTTTACCAAGTTTTAGAAAACTGGCTAGAAGAAGGAGAATAACTTGGCAGTACAATTATTAGAGAACTGGCTCTTAAAAGAGCAAGAGAAAATTCAAACCAAGTATCGTGAACTTAATCAAATTTCGGTAATTGAACCAGATATCATTTTTATCGGGGATTCCATTATTGAATATTATCCCTTGCAAGAATTATTGGAAACGTCAAAAACCATTGTGAATCGAGGGATTCGAGGCTACCAGACGGGACTTTTACGAGAAAATCTTGATGCTCATCTCTATGGCGATGCGGTGGATCAAATTGTACTTTTGATTGGGACAAATGACATTGGAAAAGATGTTCCAATGAATGAAGCGCTAAACAATCTTGAGAGCGTGATTCAAACCATTTCTCGCGACTATCCATTGTCACAGATAAAGCTAGTTTCCATTTTACCGGTCAATGAGAGTACGGACTTCAAGCAGACTGTTTATATTCGTACTAATGAGAAAATCAAGGCCTGGAACCAAGCCTATCAAGATCTTGCCTCTGCCTATATGCAGGTTGACTTTGTGCCTGTTTTCGAGAACCTACTCGATCAGGAAGGACAACTCAAGGAAGACTACACAACGGATGGTCTTCACCTCAGTGTTTCAGGTTATCAAGCTTTATCAAATATTTTAAGAAAATATATATTTTAGGATCAGTCTTTATCAGATATCTATCTTGTAATCAGTAATTTTACAAAAATAAAATTTACTCTAAACATTTGAATTGAATAAAAAAATATTTAATTTAAATGTTTAGAGCTTTTTATATAGAAAACATCATTGGATGAAGGTGATATGTAGATATAAAAGTTGTAATAATACGATTGGATAAAAAAAACGACATCAACAAACATTTATTTAAGTTGAATTAATTGTCGTAAAAATGAATAATAATTACAAAAAGAGAATGATGTTAATTCTGTTTTTCTTGATTTAAAAGGCTACGATATGGTATACTGTTAGCGTTACTGGTAATGTGGGGAAGACCATTTTCTTTTCTGTAAAAAGTCAATAAACTTACATATTATTAGTTAAAATGTTAAAAAAGGAGAGCTTATCACATGATAAGAAGAGAGCAACAACGATTTTCTTTAAGAAAATACAAAGTTGGTGTCACATCAGTTTTCTTAGGAACAACCCTTAGCTTCATGATGGCTAACGGTAGTGCTGTAAATGCTGCTGAGATTGTAGCAAAGCAAAATGCTGAGAATACTGAACTAGTCGGCAATAAGGACGACAAGGAAAAGTTGAAAGAGCCATCAACGGATGTGGTAACTTCAGCTAATTCCGAAACTTCAGAAGTTAAGCCAGAAACATCAATACCTGAAGTTAAGTCTGAAGAAGTAAAATCAGAAGAAACAAAAGCTGAAAAAGCTGAGGAAAAAACATCTGTTATTCCTGAGGCAAAACCAGAATCTTCTAAACCAGTAGCAGAAACTGCTTCAAAAGAAGAAGTTGTAACAACTAAGCCTAAGGCAGAAGAAAAGACTGAATCTAAATCAGAGGACAAATCAGAGCCTAAATCAGAACTTTCAGCTGTAGCTGAAGCAACTAGCCTTGATACAACTGCTAGTGCAGCAAATGTTGAAGCAAAACCACTAGTAGATACAGAAACACTTGCTTTGGCAGCTGAGAACACTGTCAATGCGGGCGCTTTGGCTACAAATGGTGGTCGTCGCCGTAACCGTCGTGCTGCAACTGACCATAATACAGAAGCAATAGCAACATCAGCTACACTTAAGGACGGTGAAGTAGCGGATCCAGATATGTCAGATCCTGCTGGTGCAACTGTTAAATCACAGAATGTGCCTGCTGGTTATGAAAGAAAAGCTGGAGATTACTATACATTTAGTATCTTAGACCTTACAAAATTCAATGAACGCTACAATACTAACTACTACGTTCGTATCTATAAGAACTTTAGTGACTCAACTGATTCTGTTGCGGAATTGATTGATAAGACAACTGGTGCAGTAGTTGAAACGAAGACTATCACTGCTACTAGTGGTGTTCAACAATTTACGACAACTGCAACCAAGTCAAATTCTGAGTTGACCTTCCAAATTGATTACCAAGCAGGTAAGGGGACAGCTGGTGATAAAACTGACGAGCCTTTTTTGCAAGTCGGCTATAAAGTTGGGGATAGTATTACATCTTTAGTAGCACCGGGACACACACTTACTCCTGATGAACAAGCGCGATATACTGCCGTTTATAATGCTCGTACTTCTACAGACGTGATGAACGTCGTAGAACCTGCTTACAATGGACGTACGATTACTGACAGTAACTTCAAACTTCCAAAGGTAGTGGCTAAAACGACTTACTATAAGGTTGTAGACAAGTCAAACTCTACCTACAAGGCTAACAAAACAGATACAACAGTTCAAGACTATGTAGCAAACGGAAATGAAGTTGAACTAGCTAAGTACACCTTGACTGCTACAGAAGGTCAAAATTTCACTGCTTCTGGTGAACGTAAATTTGCTGGTTACAAGCTTTACCAAAAAGCGGATACAGATAGCATGACTGGTTACGCTTCTCGCCCTTACACAGTTGGTAGCAAATTTATGGATGCTGACCGCTATGGCATTAAGCGTATCAAAGAAATTGTTGGAGAAGATGGTACAGTTGTTATTCGTGTTTATCTCCTTGATCCAAGACAACAGAGCAAACGTTCTGATGGTACATTAGAAACCGATGGTTATATGCTTCTTGCAGAAACCAAACCGATCAAACCAGGAAATGCTAACACTGAAGACTTGGTTGTTAAGAAAACCCCTCTTAATACAATTGCTTTCACGGATAAAGATGGGGTATACTATCCAAATGGTAAAGAAATTGAGTTTGGCTTCCAAACAGCTGCCGGGTATACACCTAAGAAAACAGTATTTGTACCATTCTTGGGAGACAACATTGGTTACGCTATTTCAAACGAACAATTAGTAAAAGGAATATTTAGTAGTGGTATTAACGTTGACTTGTTGAATAGTCTAACACCTTATAAATCAACAGTTTACTACTATGAAAAAGTAGAACCAGTAACTTATACACCTGAAGTAAGTAAAGTTCTTGAAGGACGTACTTTGAACGATGGTGACTTTAACTTTACTCTTAAACAAGAAGGTGGTACACACCAAGAAACTGTTGCAAACAAAAATGGTAAGGCAACCTTTAGTGAACTAACTTTCGAAAAACCAGGTACTTATACTTATAAGATTACAGAAGTTGCTGGTTCAGATACGAATGTTGACTATGATGGTATGGAGGTTACTCTCACAGTTACCGTTACACAAAATGCTCAAGATAAACTTGAAGTTCAGGCAGTTTATACATCAACAGGTGGTCATGCTGAAGGTGAAAATGACAAGGTATTCAACAACTATGTTGTAGCTCCAGTTAAAACTAAGTTTGACTTCAGTAAGAAATTGGATGGCCGTAAGTTGAAAGATGGCGAATTTACATTTGCCTTGAAAGATTCAACTGGTAAAACAATCCAAACGAAAACAAATAATGCAGCTGGTGTTATCTCATTTGACGATTTGACCTTTGACAACACTCAAGTTGGTACACACAAGTATACTGTTGAAGAAGTTATCCCAACAAATAAAGTGTCAGGTTTACCAACTAAAGAAGAAGGTATGACTTATGACACTATGAAGGCTGAAGTGACAATCACTGTTACTAAGGAAGGTCATGTTCTTAAAGCAACAAACACACTTCCTGCAGATACAGAGTTCAACAATACCTTCACACCATCTCCTGTTAAAGTAAACCTTGAGTTTGATAAATCACTCTCAAATGGTAACTTGAATGCAGGTGACTTTAGCTTCACTTTGACTGGTGATAACAATGTTAATGAAACTGTAACAAATAAAGCTAATGGTAAGATTAACTTTAGCGAATTGTCATTTGACCAAGCAGGAGTCTACAACTACACAGTTAAAGAAGTTAAAGGCAATAAAGCTGATGTAGACTACGATGCAATGACTATCGCAGTTAAAGTAACAGTTACAAAAGATGAGAATACAGGTCTCCTAGTAGCTAATACTGAAATGACTTCAACAGGTGGCGAAGCGACTGGTACTGATGATAAAGTCTTTAACAACCACGTTGTGGCGCCTGTAACTGCTCAATTTGACTTCAGCAAAGCTCTTGCAGGCCGTAAACTCAAGGCTGGTGAATTTAGCTTTGTATTGAAAGACAAAGATGGCACTGTTATCCAAACAAAACAAAACGATGCCGCTGGTAATGTTAAATTTGACGCCTTGACATTTACGAATGCTCAAGTCGGTGATCATAACTACACTGTAGAAGAAGTTATTCCAGAAACAAAAGAAGCTGGCATGACTTACGATACCATGAAGGCAAACGTGACAGTTACTGTTACAAAATCAGGTCACGCTCTTACTGCTGTAGCAGCACTTCCAGCAGATAAAGAATTTAACAATACCTTCACACCAACTGCAACACAAGCACAATTCAAGTTTACTAAGAAACTTGAAGGTAAAGAGCTTACGAAGGATGCCTTCACATTTGAATTAGTTGAAAATGGCAAAGTCATCCAAACTAAGAAAAATGCGGCTGATGGAACTATCCAGTTTGACGCGATTTCTTATGATAAAGAAGGTACTCATACCTATACTGTACGTGAAGTAGCTGGAACTGACACAAACATTGACTATGATTCAATGAATGCAGAAGTAACCGTAACAGTTACGAAAGATGCTGCATCTGGCCTCTTGAATGCAGCAGTTACAATGCCGGATGATACTGAGTTCAATAACTACCATGTAGCTCCAGTTGTTGCAAGATTTGACTTTACTAAGAAATTAGCAGGTCGTGAACTTAAAGACGGCGAATTTAGCTTTGTTCTTAAAGATTCAACTGGTCAAACTCTTGAAACAGTAACAAATAAAGCTGACGGAACAGTAACATTTACTGAATTATCATTTGATAATACTAAAGTTGGAACTCATACCTATACAGTAGAAGAAGTTATCCCATCTACTAAAGAGCTTGGTATGACTTATGATACTATGAAAGCAACAGTCACAGTTGAAGTTGCTAAGAATGGTCATACCTTGACTACTGTAACAAACGTAACGTCAACTGGCGGTGTCAATGCTGATGGAACTTCAACAGAAGGAACTGATGATAAAGAATTCAACAACAAGATCACTCCTCCTGAAACACCTGAATTCCAACCTGAAAAATTTGTTCTTAACAAAGAGAAATTTGACATTACAGGATCAAAACTTGTAGATGATGACGATGAGTTGACTGATGAGTACACTGCTACAAATGCAAACCCATATGCAGATGGAACTTCAAACAACGAAGCAGAAAACATCAATACTAAGACGGTTGAACGTGGTGATAAATTAGTTTACCAAGTATGGTTGGATACTAAGAACTTCACTGACAAAAACAACATCCAATCTGTTGGTATCTCTGATACCTATGATTCAGAAAAATTAACTGTAAATGCTGCTGATATTAAAGCATATGACAGTGAAACTGGTGATGACGTAACTGACAAGTTTGACATTAAGGTTGAAAATGGTGTCATTACAGCAACATCTAAGACTTCTGTAAACAAATCACTAGGTGATGTTGATAATACACAAGTTATTGATACAACTAAATTTGCATTTGGTCGCTACTATAAATTTGATATCCCAGCAACTGTTAAAGATGACGTTGCCGGTGGAGTGGATATTGAAAATAAAGCCAACCAAATCGTTCATGTTTATAACCCAGTAAGCAAATCTGTTGAAAAACCAGAAAAACCAACTCAAAAACGTGTAAACTCTGTACCAATCACTGCAGAATTCAACTTCACAAAACGTTTGGAAGGTCGTGAGCTTAAAGCTGGCGAATTTACATTCGAGTTGAAAGACAGCGACAATATTGTGATTGCGACTGCAACCAACGATGCAGATGGTAAGATTAAATTCTCTCCGGTAGAGTACACAAATAAAGCTGGTGAAAAAGTCACTGCCCTTAAATACAAGAAGGGTCAAGAAGGTACTTACACATACTTTGTAACAGAGGTGAAAGGTACAGACGCAACTGTCACTTACGATACTATGAAGGCAGAAGTAACTGTAACAGTATCTCATGACGGTACAGCTAAAGCATTGGTTGCTAACGTAACTGAACCAGCTGATAAAGAATTTAACAACGTCGTAACTCCTCCAGAAGAACCTAAGTTCCAACCAGAGAAATACGTTGTTTCTGAAGAGAAATTCGATATCACAGGCGACAAGCTCGTTGATGATGATAAAGAGTTGGCAGACAAGTACGCAGATACAAATGCCAACCCATACGCAGATAAAACTGATAACAACGAAGCTCAAAACTTGAACACCAAGACTGTGAAACGTGGCGACAAGTTGGTTTACCAAGTATGGTTGGATACAACTAAATTTGACGCAGCTAACAAGGACAACATCCAATCAGTAGGAATCTCAGATGACTACGATGAAGCTAAATTGGAACTTGATTCTACTAAGATCAAAGCTTACGATTCAGTAACAGGTGCAGAAGTAACAGATAAATTCGACATCACTGTGAACAACGGTGTGATCACTGCAACTCTTAAAGCTGGCTTCACTAAGTCACTTGGAGACGCAGAAGATACTCAAATCATCGATACAACTAAGTTCGCATTCGGACGTTACTACAAGTTCGACATCCCAACAACAGTGAAAGCTGATGTACCTGGTGGTGTAGATATTGAAAATACTGCGACTCAAGTAGTCAACTACTACAACCCAACTACTAAGAAAGTTGAAAAACCAGAAAAACCAACTGAAAAACGTGTCAACAACGTTCCAGTTGAAGTGGAATTCAACTTCACTAAACGCTTGGAAGGCCGTGAGCTTAAAGCTAACGAATTCAGCTTCGTTCTTAAAGATTCAGAAGGTAAGACTCTTGAAACTGTAAGCAACGATGCGGCTGGTAACGTTAAGTTCAAAGCTCTTGAATTCAAGAAAGGTCAAGAAGGCGTACACAACTACACAGTAGAAGAAGTTAAAGGAACAGACGCAACCGTTACATACGACACCATGAAAGCGAATGTAACAGTTACAGTGAAACACGATGGAACAGCTAAAGTTCTTATCGCGACTGTAGGCGACATTGCGGATAAAGAATTTAACAACGTCGTAACTCCTCCAGAAGAACCTAAGTTCCAACCAGAGAAATACGTTGTTTCTGAAGAGAAATTCGATATCACAGGCGACAAGCT
>NZ_JYOV01000010.1 GCF_000963255.1 Streptococcus infantis
CAATGTCATTAAGTTAGTAATCTAACTATTTGAATAGGAGATAGGATTGAGATCATCAAAGTGATTCTCTATCCTATCTTCTATTTTTTTTGCATAACAAATAAAGGTTTTTTCACCCTATTTTTTGAGATTTATGTTACTCTATAGATGAAATCAATTACCGATTGGGCCTTTATTTTTCTTGGATATTTTCGATTCGGTCGAATAATAGATAACTGTTTCTTGAGGTAGTTTTTCAACTGGAGAGAAGAAAGGGAACCGTTAAAAAACAAACGGCAGGCATAAGTCGCATCTGAGAAACACACTTTATATCTTTGTTTTTTGTGACTACTGTCGATGGCAACTTGCGAGGTTACCCAACGACAAAAGTTAAAATTTGTAAATCGGGCAAAGATTTCTTGGAGAATCCCTTCCTTCTTTTTGGCATGAAAATTGACCAAGCCAATACTGTATTTCAGGTCACGAAAACTAGTCTCTATGCCCCATCTGCTGGCGTAGAGATTTTTTAATTGTTGGACTGAATAGTCTGTATTTGTCACCAAAGTTTCGTATTTTCCTTCTTCCGCTTCTAAACGCACCAAACGAAAAGGAAGTTGGTATAGTTCAACAGGGTCATGTTTTTGACTTGTTTCTGGAAGAAAATCAAAAGTAGAATTGTGTGGAATAAAATGATAGTCATTGGGGAAATCACGATAAAGTTTTTTGAGCTGATTGGTTTGCTTTCGTGATAATTTTAGAGAAAAGTTTTGATCAAAACACTCTGTATTTGGCAAGTTGAAGGAGGAACGCATGGATTGTTTTCCATCTCGAATTCGGATGATATAAAGCCATCCTTTTTCTTGAAAATGAGCCATGAGATTGTAACTTTCATAGCCTCTATCCATGATAACAAGAGCTTTCTCGAAAGGGAGAAGCCTTCATCATCTGAATCAGAGCTAAGCGCTCATGTTGCGTATGTTTGTCTTGAATAGAAACATCTCTATACACTCCAGTCGTCAAGTCGTATAGGGCATTTATGTGTATGAGATTATAGGATTTAACATCCGTTTGGGTTTGGATAGAGGTTTCTGTATCCATGGGATTTCGAGGAATACAGATATCACTCCCATCTGCAGCGAATATCGGAAGATTGGTGTTAAGTGGAATAGGTGCTGTAAATTCTTTAAATAAGGTATAGAAAGCCTCAGGTTTTATCTGATAGCGTCTTTGAACAAAGGCTGAATTTGAAACTGTCAGTCTAGCATCTAGTAATTCTTTTGACAGTGATTTTCCTCCCATTCCCAGAATGGTACGAATCATGGTTTCTAGTGATAACCTTCTTTTACGAGTAAAGGCCTGTTCATCTTGTTTGACGAGCTCAACTTTTTGACCAAGGATACTCTGAATACTCTTATTCAAGTGGGCTTTTATCTGTTTTATCATAGGAAGTACCTCCTTAACTATCAGTTTAGCACATAAAAAAAGAAACCCAAATACAGAATTGTATTTGAATTTCTTAACTTAATGACATTGGGTAAAGTCCAACTTCTTTTTTCTTTATTCAACAACTGCTTCAGCAATTTCTTCAGCAGTAATTCCTGCGAAGTAACGGCCTAAGTTAATCGTTTGAAGAGCTTTTAGAACATCTTCACGTTCGTATTTAACGCCACGAAGAACATCTTCCACGGCTGCAACATCTTCGATACCAAAGAAGTCACCGTAAATCTTAACGTCTTGAATTTTTGATTCAATAACATTAGCAAAGATTTCAACCTTACCACTTGGGAATTTAGTTCCACGACGGACATTGTATTCTGGTGATTTACCATAGTTCCAGTCCCAAGTTCCAAACTTGGTATCTTTAATACGATTGATTTCAGCCAATTCATCATCTGAAAATACATATTCAGTCATTTCAGGATATTCTTTTTTCATGTATTCCAAAAGTAAGTCACGGAATTCTTCGACAGTGATTTTTTCAGGCAGTTCGTCTACGATATTGGTTACTCGTGCTCGAACTGATTTAACACCTTTTGATTCGAACTTATCTTTAGAAACCTTAAGTGCGTTAGCTAGGACTGACAAATCCACGTCAAATAGAAGACAACCATGGTGCATGATGCGTCCGTTGATATAAGCTTGTGCATTCCCACAGAATTTCTTACCGTCAATCTCAAGGTCATTGCGGCCTGTAAATTCAGCTTTAACACCAAGTTCCGCCAAAGTGTTGATAACTGGAGTAGAGAAGCTCTTGAAGTCAAAGGCCTTGTTTTCATCTTCTTTTGAAATGATTGTATAGTTGAGGTTGTTCAAATCATGATAAACTGCTCCACCACCACTGATACGACGTACTACTTCAATTCCGTGTTCACGAACGTAATCACGGTTGATTTCTTCGATCGTATTTTGGTGACGACCTACAATGATAGATGGTTTGTTAATCCAAAGCAGGAAAATTTGATCCTCGTCCAAAAGGTGTTTAAAAGCATATTCCTCTAAAGCAATATTAAAGGCAGTGTCGTTTGAATGATTGATAATATATTTCATAAGATACCTTCTAATATGATAGAGACTGGAAAAAAATTCCAGTCCAATCTATCTATCTTTATTTTTTCTTAGGTGAATGGATAGCCATTCCAAGAACATCCGCAAATGCTTCGTACATTACTTCAGAGTAAGTTGGGTGTCCGTGGATTGTCTTCAGCATTTCTTCAACAGTGATTTCCATTTCGATGATACTTGACGCTTCATTGATCAACTCTGCAGCAGCAGGACCAATGATATGAACACCAAGGATTTCACCATATTTCTTGTCTGCAATGACTTTAACAAATCCTTGAGCAGCATCAGAAGCAATTGCACGACCGTTTGCTGCAAAGTTGAATTTACCGATCTGGACATCGTATTTCTCACGAGCTTGTTCTTCAGTCAAACCAACTGCTGCTACTTCTGGAAGTGTGTAGATAGCTGCAGGAGTTAAGTTTAATTTGGCAACAGCGTGGTTGCCTTTAAGAGCATTTTCAGCTGCTACTTCACCCATACGGAAGGCAGCGTGAGCCAACATCTTAGTACCGTTGATATCACCTGGTGCATAAATACCAGGAACAGAAGTTTCCATGTACTCGTTAACCTTGATACGACCACGGTCTAACTCAAACTCAACTTCTCCGATACCTTCAAGATCTGGAACACGACCGATTGAAAGAAGGGCTTTATTTGCGATGATATCATCTTTTCCTTCAACCTTGATACGGAGTTTGCCATTTTCTTCAATGATTTCTTGAAGTTTAGTACCTGTCAAGATAGTCATACCTTTACGTTCAAGAATCAAACGAAGGTTTTTAGATACTTCAGCATCCATAGCTGGAACAATGCGATCCATCATTTCGATAACAGTAACTTTTGAACCGAATGTCATGAAGGCTTGACCAAGTTCGATACCAACAACCCCACCACCGATGATAACTAGGCTTTCTGGTACTTCGTTCATTTCAAGGATGTCATCACTAGTCATCACAAGAGATGATTCCATACCAGGAACGTTGATTTTGCTTACTTTTGAACCACCAGCAAGGATGATCTTCTTAGTTTCAAGCAATTCAGAACCATTTACCAAGACATTCTTATCTTTAGTAATAGTACCGATACCTTTATGAACATCAACTCCATAGCTACGAAGTAATCCTGCAACACCACCAACAAGAGTATTAACAACCTTAGATTTAGTTTCTAATAGTTTTTCCATATCAACAGTGAAGTTAGGATTTTCAATCACGATACCACGATTTGCTGCATGACCGATATTCTCGATAATTTCAGCGTTATGGAGGTAAGTCTTAGTTGGAATACATCCGCGGTTCAAGCAAGTACCACCAAGTTCAGATTTCTCAACAAGAGCAACCTTACCACCTAATTGTGCAGCTTTAATTGCAGATACATAACCAGCAGGTCCACCACCGATAACAACGATATCGTAAGCATCATCGCTCTTACCATCATCGTTTGAAGCACTTGCAGCAGGTGCTGGACTAGCTTCAGGTGCTGCTGCGCCAGCTGTTGGGATATTCTCCCCTTCTTCCCCAAGATAACCGATAACTTCAGTAACAGGGACAGTTTCTCCATCACCTTTAAGGATAGCGATCAAGTAACCATCTTCTTCGGCTTCCAATTCCATGCTGACTTTGTCAGTCATGATTTCCAAAAGGATTTCTCCTTCTTTTACAAATTCTCCGACTTTTTTATTCCATTGGACGATTTGTCCTTCTGTCATATCCACGCCGGCTTTTGGCATAATTACTTCTAAGGCCATATCTTACTTCCTTTATCTATATTTCTAATAATAAATACTTTAAACCAACATTGAGATTGGGTTTTCAATCAAAGCTTTCAAGTCTTTCATAAACTTAGCACCAGCCATACCATCTACGACACGGTGGTCAATTGTCAATCCAAGACTCATAATTGGACGAATCACGATTTCACCATTTACTACAACCGGTTTTTCAACTGTTGAGCTAACACCGAGGATGGCTGAGTTCGGTTGGTTGATGATAGGACCAAATGATTGAACACCAAACATTCCCAAGTTACTGATGGTGAAAGTTGAATTTTGCAATTCGCTAGGAGCTAGTTTACCATCCAAAGTACGTCCGATCACATCTTTAAATGCAACTACCAACTCAGACAAGCTCATTTTTTCTGCATTATAGACAACTGGTGTCATCAATCCATTATCCATACCAACTGCCATCGCAAGGTTGACATAATTGTGAGTAATAATTGTCTTACCATCTTCAGTTAATGAAGCGTTGATGTAAGGGTGTTTCATAAGAGTCTTAACAACCGCAAGTGAAAGCAAGTCTGTAACAGTAATTTTCTTACCAGTTGCTTCCATGATTGGATCAAGGACTTTCTTACGAAGGGCCAACATTTGAGACATATCAACATCGTAGTTAAGCGTGAAGGTTGGTGCAGTCAAGTAAGATTCAACCATACGTTGAGCAATAACCTTACGCATCGGTGTCATTGGAATACGCTCGATTTCACCATAAGGAGTTACGTTATCTGGGACTTCTTCCACTTTCTCGATTTGAGAAGGAGACTTAATCGTATCGTTTTCGATATTTTCAGGAAGGAAAGCTAAAACATCCTTCTTCATAATCTTACCACGATGACCAGTTCCTTGGATTTCTTGCCATGCAATGTTATGTTCAAGGGCAATTCGTTTTGCAAGTGGCGAAATGCGAACCACATTAGTGTCTTTAAATGTTTCCACGTCTTCTTTGTGGACACGACCGTTTGCGCCTGAGCCAGAAACATCGTAGAGATTAATTCCTAAATCATCTGCTAATTTTCTAGCCGCAGGAGTCGCTCTTAGCTTATCATCAGCCATGACCTCTCCTATTCTATACTAAGATATCAAGGACGTAGAGGACAAAGAAAAAATAGGAGATTGACGCTGTGTTCGATGAACACGAGGAAATCTATCTTTTTTTCACAGTCCTCCGTCCGGATTCAGTTACAATGATACTAAGGGCGTCAAAAGTCACAGTGAAAATAGGAAACTTGACGAAGAAACTTTAGTTTCTAGGAAAGTTTATCTTTTTCACACAGACTTAGCCCGAATTCAACTCTACAAGCAACTTGGACACGGAACGTGTCTCAAGTTGCTACGGTTGCCGCTATCGAGCGGCCAACCTAGTAGACTTACTAAGTTTTTTGCCAAATATTATCGATTCGTCAAAAAACTGTCGCAACTATACAATCAACTTGGATACAAAATATATCTCAAGTTACAACTGTTGTAGCTATCAAGCGATCAACCTAGTAGTCTTACTAAGTCACTCATCGAATGATAACGATTCGATTCGTTCCTTGTCGCTTTTTATCAATTTAAAACGAAAGATAAAATACTAATGCATATTACATAATTTATGTTATGTATTATTGTTTGTTGTGAGTTTTACGAATGGCATCTTTGATGCTTTCAACTGTCGGAATCATTGCATTTTCAAGATTTTGTGCGTAAGGCATTGGCACATCTTCTCCTGCGCAACGACGAATAGGTGCATCTAAATAATCAAATGCTTCTGATTCCGAAATGATAGCTGAGATTTCACCAATATAGCCGCTTGTTTTGTGGGCATCATTGACAAGAACTACTTTTCCTGTTTTCTTAATTGAGTTAATGATGATTTCTTTATCAAGTGGAACCAAAGTACGTGGGTCTACTACTTCTACAGAGATTCCTTCTTCAGCCAATTCTTCAGCTGCTTGCATGACACGACGAAGCATTTTACCGTAGGTTACTACTGTTACATCAGTACCTTCGCGTTTGATTTCTCCGACACCAAGTGGGATAGTATAGTCTGGATCAACAGGAACTTCACCTTTTTGGTTAAATTCAGATTTGTATTCAAGAATGATAACAGGGTTGTTATCGCGAATAGAAGACTTGAGAAGTCCCTTCATATCAGCTGGTGTACCTGGAGCTACTACTTTCAATCCTGGGATATGCGTAAACCATGTTTCTAATGATTGTGAGTGTTGTGCTGCAGAACCTACACCATTACCAGCTGCACAGCGGATTGTCATTGGTACTTGACCTTTTCCACCAAACATATAACGAGTTTTTGCTGCTTGGTTAACGATAGCATCCATGGCAATTACAGAAAAGTCCATGAAGGTCATATCAACGATTGGACGAAGACCAGTCATAGCTGCACCAGCAGCTGCACCAGAAATAGCAGCTTCTGAAATAGGACAGTCACGTACACGTTCTGGTCCAAATTCTTCAAGCATACCTACAGATGTACCAAAGTCTCCACCAAAGACACCTACATCTTCACCCATCAAGAGTACATTTTTATCGCGACGCATTTCCTCAGACATTGCAAGGATAATGGTATCGCGGAAAGACATTAATTTAGTTTCCATATTTTCTCTACTTCTCCTTAGTCTGCGTAAATATCTTCAAATGCTGATTCTAGTGGAGGGAATGGACTTTCTTCTGCAAATTTAACAGATGCCTCCACTGCTTCCTTAACTTGTGCTTGAATTTCTTCAAGTTCCTCTGCACTAGCAATCTTGTTCTCAACAAGGTACTTGCGAAGATTTTCGATTGGGTCTTTTTGTTTCCACTCTTCTACTTCTTCACGTGTACGATATTTACCTGGGTCTGAAGATGAGTGACCAAGCCAACGGTAGGTTACACTCTCAATCAAGACAGGACCTTTACCAGAGCGAACATGATCGACTGCCTTTTTAAATCCTTCGTAGACATCGATTACATTGTTACCATCTTCGATAAACATACCAGGAATACCGTAAGCTGCGCTACGTTCATGGATATGTTGAACATTGGTCATTTTCTTAATATCTGCTGAAATTCCGTAACCATTATTGATACAGTAGAAAATTACTGGGAGATTCCAGATTGACGCCATATTCACCGCTTCGTGGAATACACCTTCGTTTGTTGCACCGTCACCAAAGAAGCAGACAACGATTTTACCAGTGTTTTTCATTTGTTGAGTAAGGGCAGCACCTACTGCGATTCCCATACCACCACCTACAATACCGTTGGCACCAAGGTTACCTGCATCAAGATCGGCGATGTGCATTGATCCACCTTTACCTTTACAAGTTCCGGTATACTTACCTAGGATTTCAGCCATCATGCCATTAAGGTCAATACCTTTAGCGATGGCTTGACCGTGACCACGGTGATTTGAAGTGATCAGATCATTTGCGTTTAGAGCTAACATAGCTCCGACGTTAGCAGCTTCCTCACCAACAGAAAAGTGCGTCATACCGGGCACTTTTCCTTTTTTTACTAATTGAGCAATTTTTAAGTCCATACGACGAATTTCTTCCATCTTACGGAACATCTCAAGCAAAAGATTTTTATCTAAAGTTGACATAATCTTGCCTTTCTAAGTTTAAATTCTTATAGTTCTATTTTACTTTATAGGTTAATTAGTGTCAAAAAATATGCTTGCAATTTTTCACAATATAAAAAAAGAAAAGTCAGTAAAATCAAGACTTTTCTTTATATAAAATACAAATTTCACAAGCTGTTTTTTCATCATTTTTCAACAAATTATTTGAATCTTTGCATAATAACTTGTAAACGCCACTGATAAAGAATTCCACTTACCATTAAACTAATGATAAGAGCAATCCAATAGGAATACGCACCTAAACTAGTCGAATAATCAAGATATAACCCAAGCGGAATCCCAACACCCCAGTATCCGAGAAGACCAAGACAAAAAGGAACAATCGTATCCTTGTAACCTCTTAAAATACCTTGTAAAGGTGCCGCAAAGGTATCAGCTAACTGGAAGAACAAGCTATAGGTCATAAAAGATGCTGTCAGTTGGATAAATTCTGAATCTTGACCATATAGTCTGGCTACATTTTCACGATAGATGTAGAGAAAACTAAGTGTTAAAACTGCAAACACCATAGCTGTTAAACGACCAATATGGATATACTGTTTTGCATCGTCTAACCGTTTAGCTCCTACCTCATAAGAAATCACAATGGCCATGGCAGTTGAAATACTCATAGGAAAAGCATACATCAGATTTGAAAAGTTCATAGCTGACTGATGACTGGCAATAATAAGTGATGAGAATTTCGCCATAATCAAACCAACAACTGAAAAAATAGCAACTTCTGCAAATACAGTTCCACCAATTGGTAGACCAAGATAAATAGCTTCCTTGATTTTTTTAATTTGTATGGGCATAGGTCTTTGGAGTTGATATTCCTTGAGCTTTTTATGCTTTAACAAGACCAAAACCGAAATCAGCAACAAAGCCCAGTAGGCAAGGGAAGTCCCTAGACCTGCTCCTGCACCTCCTAACTCAGGAAAACCAAAAGCTCCATATATTAGTAAATAGTTAAATCCACTATTTAAAGGAAGTAAAAGAAGCATGAGATACATAGACAATTTTGTCAGTCCTAGCGTATCAAGTAGCGAACGAATAACACTAAAAAGTAAGAGAGGAATAATACCGATGGCTAAGAGCCACAGATAACGTATGGCAACGCTGGATACAGCCACTTCCAGTCCCATGAATTGTAACACAATTGGTGCTAAAAAGAAAACCAAGCCAAAAAGTACGATAGATAAGGCTAAAGCCAAATAAAGAAATTGATAAAAATCCGAAGAAACTTCTTTCTTTTTTCCTTGTCCCAAATGGTGACCAATAATAGGGACCAAGGCTGAGACAATTCCAGTCAAAAAGGTAAAGAAAGGATTCCATAAACTAGTTGCAATTGAAACACCCGCTAGATCGAGAGTATTATATTGGCCCGTCATCGTGGTATCGACAAAAGATGCGGAATAATTAGCGAATTGATAAATTAAAATAGGAAAGAAAATTTTTAAAAATAAGATGATTTTGTCTTTAATAGTTTCTGTTGAATGCATACCTACTCTTTCTACTCCTTTGCATCCAAGCCAAAAAGCTTTAAGCCGTATTTTCTCAAGCTCAAAGGTGGATTACTAGTTTTTGATGTCGTGTGCCAGCAATTACATGAGGCGCAATAATAGCTTCTAACCAAGCCACCATTATCATACTCTACAGCATGATCAGCTTTTTCCTTGGTTTCATACTGAATTTTAGCACGGTTAGCGGCTTGACAATATACTCCATGGCAAGCATTTCGTTTACGATTTCTAAGTTTACGAAAATAATTCATCCTCAAGCTCCTAATCTGCTTGATAAACGATTTGTCCCATACAGATAGTATATTTAACCTGCCCTTTTAATTGTTCACCAATAAATGGAGAATTAGCTGCTTTAGAAGCAAAATGCGTATCAACAATTCGGTCAGCTTTATCATCGAAAATTGTAATATCAGCTGGGCCGTTTTCAGCCAAATATCCTGCTTCAAAATTATACAATTTGGCAGGGTTTACTGTCATTTTTTCTAATAATTCCATCAGGGTTAGCTCACCAGCTTCTACTAAGTAAGTTAAACCGAGTGACAAAGAAGTTTCTAAACCTGTCATACCTGATGGAGCTTTGGTAATATCCTCAACATTTTTTTCGTCAGCATGGTGAGGCGCGTGGTCAGTAGCAATGACAGAAATGACTCCAGATTTAAGCCCTTCAATAACTGCACGACGGTCAGACTCCAGACGAAGAGGTGGATTCATCTTAGCGTTACTTCCTTTAGTCAAAAGAAGAGCTTCAGTCTTAGAAAAATGCTGGGGAGCTACTTCTGCAGTTACGTTTGCTCCCATATTTTGAGCAAATTCCACAACTTTGACACTTTCTTCTTTTGACAAATGCTGGATATGAACATGAGCCTTGGTTGCATAGGCAATCATGACATCACGAGCTATCATAGCGTATTCTGCAACCCCGGTAGCACCGCAGATATGGAAATGTTCTTTAGCGATGTTTTCATTAAAACCTAGCGTACCATTCAGTCCAGGATCTTCTTCGTGCAGACTGATAAAGGTGTTTAACTTTTTAGCCTCTTCCATGGCTTCCTTGACCACTTTACTGCTTTCAAGTGGAATCCCATCATCAGAAAATCCAACAGCTCCAGCTTCTAAAAGCGCCTTAAAGTCTGTCAAATCTTGGCCATTAAAGTTCTTGGTAATTGTTGCTACAGATTTAACGTTGATCTTTTCCTTTGCCGCAGATTGAAGAACTTCTTGCAAAGTCTCAACATCTGAGATGGTTGGATTGGTATTAGCCATCATAACGACAGTTGTAAATCCACCTGCAGCTGCTGCAAGTGCTCCTGTATGAATGTCTTCTTTATGAGTTTGACCAGGTTCACGGAAATGAACATGGATATCCACCAATCCAGGCGCAACTACAAGACCAGTAGCATCTATGATTTCTGCTCCTTCTTCCGTGATCTCAAACGCAATTTTGACAATTTTCCCATCTTGGACCAAGACATCACACACTTGATCCAAACCAGACTTAGGATCCATTACACGGCCGTTTTTGATTACTAACATCGCTTTACTCCTTTATTCGTAGAAATCCACTTGGGTATCCAATAATTTATCACCATCATAGACAAATTTAGCTGAAAAGAATGGTTTATCTTCTAAAAGCCACTCTACAAAGGTATGGTCCCCTTCCCAGGTCGGCTTACTTAAAACCTCATCGTAAGGAACCCATTCTAAGGTCCCTTCATTACAGTCAATCAACTCACCTTCAAACTCAGTTACTTTAAATACATAGGTGTACCAGTCAAGGTCTGGTGTAAACTCTGGAAAGGTGATAACTCCTTTTAATACTGGTTTTGCTTTTAGACCAGTTTCTTCAAGAATTTCACGAGCAGCACATTCTTGTGGAGTTTCCCCCCGTTCTAACTTTCCACCTACACCAATCCATTTTCCTTGATGGACATCATTAGGCTTTTTATTGCGATGAAGCATGAGCAGCTCTTTCCCGTTATCAATGTAGCAAATTGTCGCTAACTGAGGCATATTCTCTCCTTATCTAAGCCAATCTATTGGCTCTTGTCCACTTTCTTTTAAGAATGCATTGGCCTTGGTAAAAGGCTTGGAACCCCAAAATCCTCTGTAAACTGAAAGAGGACTTGGGTGGGCTGATTCGATAATCAAGTGCTGAGGATTTGTAACCAAGGATTTCTTCTTACGTGCATATGCACCCCAAAGTACAAAAACTACGGGTCTATCAATATTATTGACAACCTTGATTACAGCATCTGTAAAAGGTTCCCATATCTGCCCAGCATGACCATTTGCTTGACCAGCAGGAACCGTCAAGCAAGCATTGAGAAGCAAGACTCCCTGCTCGGCCCAAGTAGTTAAATCATGTGAATTCTTAACTCCAATATCATCTGAAAGCTCTTTGAGAATGTTTTGCAAGGAAGGTGGCGCTGGAATAGCATTGGGTACAGAAAAACTCAAGCCCTGAGCTTGACCAGGCCCATGATAGGGATCTTGGCCTAGAATCACTACCTTAACCTCTTCCAGAGGAGTTGTTATAAGAGCCTGAAAAACCTTTTCTTTAGGAGGATATACAGTTCCTTGAGTATAAACCCGCTCCATAAAGTGATTGATTTTCCCAAAATAACCCTCAGGTAATTGCTCTTTAATCAAAGCATGCCAAGATGAGTGTTCCATAGTCAACTCCTTCGTTAATACTGTCTCTATTATAGCAAAAAGTGGCTATCTAAACCACTTTTAAAAGTATCTATTGAGATTTGAGAAGTTTTTTAGAGAATTTATACTAAAGAGCCATTATTCAAGACCTTTTCTCGTATTAGAAAGGATAAATTCTTTGTCGATTTCATCAATAATCAATTTTGTTCGAGTATTAAGTTTTTCATCAAATCTTTTATTCAATTCCTTTACAACGCTTATCTTAAACTCATCACTTGATTTTTGTTTATAGTAATCAAATCCTCCAGAAGCCGCGCTACAGCAACTCCCCCAATCTGAAAGATAGCCTATAATTTCAAAAACACTATCATTGTATTTTTCAAATTTTTTAGTTGCTGTACTTTTTAGATATCCTGAAATACAATTTACAAAAGAGTAGTAATACTTAGAGTCACGAAATGAATTGTATTCTGCACTATGAAAACTTGGATCGAGAATTCGTGCTGATCGCACATCTTCCATAGTGGGTTTTCTGGTCATTTTAACATCAGTCTGCAGATAAGCATAATAGGTTTCCTTATCAAAGAAAGCTCCATCTACTGCTATCAAAGCACCATACATGCCATCTTCATACTGAAACACCATCACAGCACCGTTCCTATATTTGCTTTCTACAGGAACAGGCGGAGCAATTCTCTTTTTGGGATTTTCTTTTTTTACACTAATTTTTTCTAAAAACTTTTCTAGATTTTCACTTCTTTGTTCTAAAAATTCACTATCTGCACCCAATTCTTGGGCAAGTTCTAAATCCTCTTTGTTGAGAATGATTTCTTTAATTTCAAGCAAGAATTCGTCATCTAATTGCCCAACTTCCCATAAACAGTGTGCCAAGGCGAACAAGACATCATACATATCGTCACCGTATAAATCCGACGTCAAGTCATTTTTAATTGTATTTGCATCTTCTCCTTGATTTTATCTCTCGAAGAATTCTTCTTTAATATCTAAGGAGGTGTCATTTCCAAAAATCGTTGCATCCCATGTGCCCATAATTTCAAGACTCCTATCTACTTTTAAAAAGTTCTAAATATTTTACAAGGTTTTGCAAAGAATCTATTGTTCAGAATACTCAGAAAGATAACTGATCATTATAAAAAAAAACTATCATGATATCTTTCAAATCTTTTCCTTGCAGGACTTTTCAAATACCTTCTAAATCTATGCTGACAACAAACTAGATTAAATCTCCCCTTAGCCAGAGATAAGGAGAGATTACTAAAACTATACTTAAGCACATCTTAAAGATTAAATTTCTATTATTTGACTTTCACCCAATAAATAAACTATTTAACAATCAAATAATGTGCATCTTTTATCTTATAATTTTCTAGATTGATAACTGTTTGTTTCTTATCAACAATATCATATTTAACCAGAGAATCATTAAATAAAAAATAATAGATGTTGTCTTTAAATGTAAAATACGGTGCAATATATTGCTCTGTACTAAAGCCTTCCAGATGAATAATATCTTCTTCTAAATTGTCTAGATTGACTGTAGTAAAGGAAAATTCGCCATTATATAATCCCTCATTCTCTATAATCAATTGATTATTTTTAGCATCATAGTGAATATTTGTTGGATACTTATCAGGAATATCGATATAATTCTTGCTCTGACTCTTTAAATCAAAAACCATTATTTTATTTCCCGACTTATATTCTCCATCAGAATTGCGCCCACTAAGTGCTTCCACAATATACAAGACATCATCTACATTAACCATTCTCATATATGCTGATGTTTCGTCAAGATTATATTTTTCCACGATGTTGAACTCTTTATCCATTTTCCAAATTTCCGTATTAGGAACTTGGGTTGATAAATCCAATGTGGTTACAAGTAAGTATAAATAATTATCTACAATAACAAACTGTTGACTGGCATTTAACTGACCATCATTTTTCACGGTAACATTAGTAATAACCTCTAAATTATTATCATATTTATAAAATTCAATTCTATCTGTAAAGACAGCAGTTGCATATAAATAATCCCCATCTGTTATAGATGCGTATGCATCATTTCCTTCTGCTAATTTAAACGTTTCACTTAAATTTTCCTTATTAATTCTAGAGACATATCTTTTTAGACCTGAGGTATCTTTTGTTTTTGCAGTTGAATAGGATCCTGCTTCCGAAAAACTTTCTGCCCAATAGATAAATTTCTCTTTTCTAGATATATTAACCTTGAACTCATTTAAATCATAATCATCAAAGACAGCTATTTTATCGCTATCCCAGATAGCCATTTTATAATCATCTACCGAATTTACCTTATTTGACTGACAGGCACTTAGACAAATAAGGCAGCAACAAGCACTTATTAACATCAACATGAAGTTTATGTTTCTTTTATTACTTTTTAATATCATACTGATTTGCTCCTATATAGCTTTTTTATACCAATTTAAGACGTTCAAACAGATGAATAGATAATTTATTGACTAGTTTAGATGCTTCTTTTTCAATACCTACTTGATTAACTGTACTACCAATTTGATATCCATATACAACTTAACGGTAGATGACAATCACAATATTCTTGTCATTATATCCTAGTATGATTTATTATATCAAAAAAATAAAACGTTTTCAAAAAATACCAAAATTTCTTGCACTCCATGCTCCAGGTTTTCTAGAATCTTTTATATTTTGTGATTTTTAAAGGAGCCCCAAGCAATCAAGCAGAGCCTGATAAGAGTCGACTTCATAAGTTGGCTGAGCTTGTGTCTTATTTTCCAGATGATGAGGATTGTACCAGATGGTATCGATGCCAGCATTATTTCCACCTTGAATATCAGCTGACAAAGAATCACCAATCATAAGGGTCTGATTTTTATCAAAGTTAGGGATTCGAGCTCCAATTTTTTCATAAAATTCAGCATCTGGTTTTTGGGTATGGAGTTTCTCTGAAATGAATATTTCCTTGAAAAATGGTGTAATTCCAGATTGTTCCAAACGACCTGTCTGAATATAGGTGATTCCATTTGTCGCAGCATAGAGTTCATAGCCCTTACTTATCAATTTTTTTAATAAATTTTCGACACCTGGGAAAGTCTGTCCCTGTTTTGATAGGAAAAACTGGTAGCGCTCTGCTAAGTAAGCCCCATCTTTTTCAATGCCAAAGTGAGCAAACAATTTTGCAAAACGTGTGTTAATTAACTCAGCCTTTGTAATTTTTTTCTGTTCCAAATCCTTCCAAAGAGCCTTGTTCATTGGTACATAGTAATCTTTATAGGCTTGTATATCCTCTACTCCTTCTTCTTCTAAGAGTTGCGTCAGAGCTATATCCTCAGCAGCATCAAAATCGAGTAAGGTGTGATCGAGATCGAATAATAGAAATTTGTATTTCAATTTTAAAAACTTCCTTTCTTGGGGGGACAAAGAGTGGGACTAAATGATTCAAAAAAATTTAAAAAATTTTACCTCTACTTATTGAATAACTTAGTCCAATTCTGCTTGGAATTTAAAATTCTGGAGACATAAACCTCATATTTGTCGATATAATAAAAAGCTAAGTAATTTTCAATTGGCATATATCGATAACGTTTTCCGTCATCTGTTAATTCACCATAACCTCGACTTGAAACCAAAGGACATGCTTCTGGAAAGGTTTCTAAAGTTTCTAGTGCCGTTAGAATAAGGTCTAGTTTACTATCGGCAGATTGCTGGCTGTAAAAATTCAGTACAATATAATCATGTATTTCTCTCAAGTCTTTCTTAGCTTGATCCGTAAGAGAAACATGGTAACGCTTATGATTAGTCAAGTCCAAATTCCTTTCTTACATCTGCCAAAGACGTTAGTTTACCTTGCTCAATTTCTTGATGTCCCATCAAGATTTCCTTTTTCAAGTCTTCAAAAGCAACCTGATATTGAGTCTCTTGTAAATCACTAAATACGAACTCTTTGGGATCAACCGCACCTGTCGCAATTTTACGAAGTGCAGCATTAAAAATATCTGATAGGGTTAACTTTTCATCAGCTATGATTTCTTTCGTTTGTTGGTAAAAAGTCGAATCTGCTCTAAAATTAACTGGTTGAGTACTTGCCATGATTAATACCTCTTTGTAAAGATGCTTTGTAAATACATTTTATCATCTTTAGATTTGAAATTCAACGAAAAGCTCCTTTAACAGAAAAGGAGCTATCTTGTATTTTATTGGTGTACAGCTTGTGCTGCTGTGATTAGTGTAAGTTTGAAGACGTCATCTGAGTTACATCCACGAGAAAGGTCATTAACTGGTTTGTTCAAACCTTGCAATACTGGACCAACTGCTGCAAAGCCACCGAGACGTTCTGCCATCTTGTAGCCAATATTTCCTGCTTCGATACCTGGGAAGATAAAGACGTTTGCTTGTCCAGCAACCTTGCTTCCTGGTGCCTTGAGAGCAGCTGTTTCTGGAACGAAGGCAGCATCAAATTGCAATTCCCCATCGATTTCAAGGTCAGGACGAAGATCATGAGCAATCTTAGTTGCTTCAACGACCTTATCAACGCTTTCACCAAAACCAGAACCTTTAGTTGAATAGCTTAGCATAGCAATTTTTGGTTCAATACCGAACATCTTAGCTGTAATTGCAGAGTTAATCGCAATTTCTGCCAAAGCTTCAGCGTCAGGATTGATATTGATGGCACAGTCACCAAAGAGGTAACGTTCAGTACCACGAACCATGAGGAAGGCACCTGAAGTACGGCTAACATTCGGACGAGTTTTAATGATTTGAAGGGCTGGGCGAACAGTTGCCGCAGTAGAGTGAATAGCTCCTGAAACCATTCCATCTACCAAGCCCATGTAAACCAACATAACACCAAAATAGTTCACGTCTTTAACCAAGATTTCACGAGCTTCTTCTTCAGTCATTTTTCCTTTACGACGTTCTACAAGAGATGTTACCATTTCTTCAAATTGAGGATAGTGGGCTGGGTCGATGACTTCATAACCATCCATGATTCCTTCGATTTCAAGATAAATTTTAATTTTGTCAGGATTTCCTAGTAAGACGGGAATAACTTCTGTTTCTTTTACGATGCGTTTTGTAGCTTGAAGAATACGTGGTTCTTCACCTTCTGGCAAGACAATACGTGCATTTTTACCAACTAGGTTGGCTTTTAAACTTTCAAAAACTTCCATGAGTTTTGACTCCTTTTAAGATAAATTATTATTTGATAACTGAGTTATAAGAGTGTTGAAATCATCCGGCAGCGGACTTTCCATCTCCAACTGCTCTTCAAGAAAAGGATGATAAAACGATAAGTAATGGCAATGCAGAGCTTGACGCTCTATGCCATGTTCAAGACTACCACCATAGAGGTCATCGCCAAGCAAAGGGAAACCGATATGGGAGAAATGAACACGAATCTGGTGTGTCCTTCCCGTATGTAGTCGAATATCAACTAGATGAATATTGCCATAAGACTGCACTATGCGATAGGAAGTATGGGCATATTTACCACCTTTTGCCACTCGCCTAGTGATAATGGAATCTTCGTCACGGGCAATCGGGGCAATGATTTCACCTTGAGGTTTCAGAAAACCATCTCCTTTAACGAGTGCAAAATAGCGCTTTTCAATGGCTTTCTTTTGCAACTGCTTGTCTAGTCTAGCATGAGCATAACCATGTTTAGCAAAAAGCATGAGACCCGAAGTATCGCGATCTAGTCTGGTTACAATGTGAACCTGCTGATTTTCATAGTTCTGTTTCACATAGTAGCCCTTGATAAAATTAGCGATGGTATTGGAATGATTGACACTAGGAATCGAGGCCACACCAAAGGGTTTGTTTAGAATTAAGAAATGATCATCTTCAAACAGAATATCCAGTGGATAATCAATTGCTTCCAGTGTCTCAAAACCTTCCTCAGGAGGAATGTCGATGACAACCACATCCCCAATATCTAAGAGATAGGTTGCATTTTGTGGATGACCGTTTACGCGAATATCTCCACCTCGAAACTTGATTTTGGCCAGCAATCCTTTAGAGACTTCATGCTTTTTCAGAAAAGTCTTTACCTTGACGTGTTCGTCAGCAATAAATTCAAACCTCATTCATCCACCTCACCAATAAAGGCATCTTTGACACGATTCCAAAAACTAGTATGGCTTGGTGTTGCTACAAAATGAATCTTATGATGGTCTATCTGGTATTCTATTCTTTCAATATTACGATAAGAATAAATGCTATTGTCAACAGAAAGCGTATGATAGTCATTACGAGTTGGTATCAATTCTATCTTATCCTTCTTAGGCACAATGATAGAAGAACCTAAGGTTCTGTAGACACGATTGTTAAGACTCGCAATTTCTGTCAATTGTAGGGCCTCAATAGTAGGATGTAAAACAGCTCCACCAAGAGATTTGTTATAGGCTGTGCTCCCAGTTGGCGTCGATACCGTTAGGCCATCTCCTCTAAAACGTTCAAATGGCACGTGGTTAATGATAATATCGGCAACCATGGTCCTATCAGATCTCCGAATGCTAGCCTCATTCAAAGCACGGAAAATTTTCACTTCTCCATTTTCCAAAAAAATCTTTACATTTAAAAGCGGGTAAGACACACGAGCCCCAGTATCCAACTGTAAATTAGTAAGCAATTGATCTAGTTCAAAATCACGGTAGTCCGTATAGAAACCCAAATGACCCGTGTGAACACCAACGAAGCGAACCTTATCCAGCTGGTCTTCATACTTGTGAAAAGCAGACAAAAGCATCCCATCCCCACCTATGGAAATCACGATATCGGGATGTTTATCATTTAATATAAAGTTATTCTTTTTTAATCGATCTCTTAATTCATATAAGACTCGTTGACTTTGAGGTTTGCGATTAGCGATTAGATCAATTCGTTTACCTGTATTCTTCATCGGTATCGTCACTATTACCTACCCCGTCATTTAACTTTCTATGCAATGGATCAAAGAGTGCCTGTGCTTCCTGGATATCATCACGAATTTTACTCATTTCTTCATCCAATTGGTGAGATATCCTTGCTGTGATTTCCAGACGTTTCTTAATTTCTTCTGGAAAATCCCCTTGATATTTATAATTGAGAGAATGCTCGATGGTAGCCCAGAAATTCATAGCCAAGGTACGAATCTGAATCTCCACCAGAATCGTTCTTGCCCCATTGATCGTATCAACTGTATACTCAATAATCAAATGGTAAGAACGATAGCCTGAAGCCTTTCGATGAGTAATGTAGTCACGTTCTTGTACCACTCTCATGTCTTGCCTCTTACGAAGGATGGCAACAACCTCGCTCACGTCATCTACAAATTGAACCATGACGCGTAAACCTGCAATATCTTGCAAGTCCTGTTCCAACGTATCGTATCCAATCCCTCGACGAGCCATTTTTTCTTTTATACTTTCGATCGGTTTGACTCGACCAGTTACAAACTCAATTGGAGAATGTTTATTTTGTTTGCGGTATTGTTTTCGAATACCTCGGAGTTTTATCTTCAGCTCTCCGACAGCCTGAATGTAAGGATCTAAAAATTCTTCCCATTCTGTAATCATATATCTTTTTCATCCAATTCTCTATACACTCGATTTATCTAGTTTTTGATTTTCTAGAAAAAATCTTATACAATAAATACAATGCTTATTATACCATACAATCGCTTTCAAAGATAAGGAAAAAGTAAAAAAAATGAAACATTTAGAAATTGAAATGAAAACACTTCTAAACAAGGATGAATATCAAAGATTGCAGGAGCACTTTTCAGGAGTCACACCTATTACACAAAAAAATTACTACCTAGACACGCCTGATTTTTACCTTCGCAAACATAAAATCGCTATGCGCATTCGTACTTTTGAAAATAGTGCTGAATTGACCATAAAAATCCCACAAAAAGTCGGAAATATGGAGTATAATCAAGGTCTCAGCCTTGAGGAAGCAAACCATTGTCTTAAAGAATGTAAACTTCCACAAGGAATGATTCTTGACGAATTGACTAGCCGTGGACTTTCAACCAGTGGCTGGGTAGTTTTAGGTTGCCTAACTACTGTTCGCTACGAAAAGCAAACTCCGATCGGACTCATGGCACTTGATCAAAGCGAATACTTTGATATTGTTGACTATGAGCTTGAATTAGAAGTGGAAGATGGCAACCAAGGTAGTCTTGATTTCCAAGAATTTTTACAAGCCAATGAAATCCATTACAAAAAAGCTCCTTCAAAATTGGTTCGTTTTATAGAAAATATGAAAAAATACTGAAATAATCTTCTTTTTTTGATAAAATAAAAGGGATGAAAAATAATAGAATCTGTTGTAGAGAGCATTTATCACTAAAAGTGTTTCACTACAGCGATTCACTTAGTTTAAAGAGGACGGTTTATCGATGTCAGATACAAAAAACATGAAACTTTTCGCACTATCTTCCAACCAGGAAATTGCTCAAAGAATCGCAGATGCTGCAGGTGTTCCACTTGGAAAAGTATCTTCACGCCAATTTTCAGATGGTGAAATCCAAGTTAACATCGAAGAAAGTGTTCGCGGATATGATGTTTATATCATCCAATCAACTAGTTATCCAGTAAATAACCACTTGATGGAACTCTTGATTATGGTTGATGCTTGTGTTCGCGCTAGTGCTAATACTATTAACGTAGTACTTCCATACTTCGGCTACGCTCGCCAAGATCGTATCGCTTCTTCTCGCGAACCACTTACTGCAAAACTAGTTGCAAATATGTTGGTGAAAGCTGGAGTTAGTCGTGTATTGACTCTTGACCTCCATGCCGTTCAGGTTCAAGGATTCTTTGACATTCCTGTAGATAACCTTTACACAATTCCACTTTTTGCAAAACATTACTGCGATAAAGGTTTAACTGGTTCAGATGTGGTTGTTGTTAGTCCTAAAAACTCTGGTGTAAAACGTGCGCGTAGTCTTGCAGAATACCTTGATGCTCCGATTGCTATCATTGATTATGCACAAGATGATTCTGAACGTAGCCAAGGTTACATTATCGGGGAGGTTGAAGGTAAGAAAGCAATCTTAATCGATGACATTCTGAACACTGGCCGTACCTTCTCTGAAGCTGCTAAAATTTTGGAACGCGATGGTGCTACTGAAATCTACGCTGTATCCAGTCATGGATTGTTCGTTAACGGTGCTGCAGAGTTATTAGATGCAACAAATATTAAGGAAATCTTGGTTACAGATTCTGTTTTGACAGAAAGTAGAAAACCTAAAAACGTACAATATATCACTGCTAGCGAATTGATTGGTGATGCTATGGTTCGAATTCATGAAAGAAAACCAGTTAGTCCACTATTTAAATAGAAATTAGGTGAGTTTTTGATTTATTTGGATAATGCTGCAACGACTCCGATGTCTTCAGTAGCTATCTCAGCAATGACTCAAGTCATGCAAGAAACTTATGGCAACCCTTCTAGTATTCATGGACATGGGCGCCAAGCAGGTAAACTATTACGAGAAGCTCGTCAAGAACTAGCAAGTTTACTAGGAACAAAGCCACAACATATATTCTTTACCACTGGTGGTACTGAAAGCAATAATACTGCTATCATCGGCTACTGCCTTCGCCATCAAAATCGTGGAAAGCACATTATCACTACTGCGATTGAGCACCATGCTGTTCTAGAACCCATCAAATACTTGGTTGAAAATTTCGGTTTTGAAGTGACTATTTTACAGCCTGAAAACCAAGAAATTACTGCAGACCAGGTCAAAAATGCACTGCGTGAAGATACCATTCTTGTTTCTACTATGTTTGCAAACAATGAAACTGGTACACTTTTACCTATTGCTAAAATTGGTGAAGTTCTAAAAAATCATCCAGCCGTCTATCATGTCGATGCGGTTCAGGCAGTTGGTAAATTTGAGATTCTTCCCGAAAAATTGGGAATTGATTTTCTTAGCGCTTCTGCACACAAATTTTATGGTCCAAAAGGAGTTGGTTTTCTCTATGCTGCATCTACAGATTTTGACTCCTACCTTCATGGTGGCGATCAAGAGCAGAAAAAAAGAGCAGGAACAGAAAATCTTCCTGCCATTGTGGGAATGGTAGCAGCTCTAAAGGATGATCTTGAAAACCAAGAACAAAACTTTAAAAAGGTTCAAAAACTAAAAGAAACATTCTTAAAGGAAATGGCTGACACAGACTATTATCTCAATCAAGGGAAAGACCAGCTACCTTATGTCCTTAATATTGGATTCCCAGGTCAACGTAATGATCTACTACTCCTTCGTCTAGATCTTGAAGGTATTTCTATTTCAACTGGCTCTGCTTGTACTGCAGGTGTCGTTCAGGTTAGTCATGTTCTTCAGGCTTTCTACGGTGAAGACTCTCCTCGCTTACACGAATCCGTTCGCGTCAGCATTTCACCTCAAAATACAGAGCAAGAAATAATCACTCTCGCACAAACTCTAAAAGAAATCATTGGAGGTTAACTCAATGGCATTCGAAAAAACCATTAGTCTTAAAAATTGCCGTTATGATTACACACTTAGCCCAACCGTCAAAAAGTTCACTCTAAAAGATAACACTTTTTTTGAAACTAAGGTTGGTAATTATGAACTAACACGTCTTCTTGAAAAAGTTCCAAATAGTGGGGAAGGTTTCCAACTTAAGATTATCATCAACAAAGACTTAACTGGTGCAAAAATCAACATCACTGATAAATTTGGTCTACGTTTGGTTGATATCTTTAAGTCAGAAGAAACTCATATCCACCAAGAGAAATTCTACTTCTTGATGGACAGTCTTGTTGAGCGTGGTGTCTTCACTAAAAGTGAAAGATAGGGGGACCCTATGTTTCGATTAAACTATAAGGATGCCTATCAAGTCGATCGCCTTTTAGAATACGAAGATTACGAAGCACTCATGCTGTCACTTTCAGGATGTGTGACTCTTCCAGATACGACTGTCATTACTTCTCTTACCTATAAGGGAGAAGAAATCTATCAAGGTCTTCTGGGAGATCTCTATCGTTTTCTATTTCACTATGATTTTACAAAGATAAACTAAGATTTTCTTAGTTTTTTCTTGTTTTTGTTGATTTTTTCACAATCTTTCTATAAAATAGTATTTAGAAAGGTTGTGATTTTGTGAAAGAAAAACAGTCTGCTATTCCAAAAGCAACAGCAAAGAGACTTTCTCTTTATTATCGTATCTTTAAAAGATTTCATGCAGAAAAGATTGAAAGAGCCAACTCAAAACAAATTGCCGAGGCCATTGGTATTGATTCTGCTACCGTTAGACGAGATTTTTCCTACTTTGGTGAACTTGGTCGCCGTGGATTTGGCTACGATGTCAAAAAACTAATGACGTTTTTTGCTGATCTTCTAAATGATAATTCTATTACGAATGTTATGTTAGTGGGGATTGGTAATATGGGGCACGCTCTCCTTCACTACCGTTTCCATGAACGAAACAAAATGAAAATTATTATGGCTTTTGATTTGGATGACCATCCTGAAGTTGGGACGAAAACGCCCGATGGAATTCCAATTTATGGTATTTCCCAAATCAAGGATAAAATAAAAAATGCAGATGTAAAAACTGCAATCTTAACTGTTCCGAGTGTCAAATCACAAGAAGTAGCTAATCTCCTTGTCGAAGCAGGTATTAAAGGAATTTTAAGCTTTTCACCCGTTCATCTCCAACTACCAAAAGATGTGGTAGCTCAGTATGTAGATTTAACTAGTGAATTGCAAACTCTCCTCTATTTCATGAGAAAAAAGGATTAGAAAGCGAAAGCATTTATGAAAAAACCAGTTATTGGGATTACAGGAAATGAAAAAACTCATCCTGATGATGAGCTTATGATGAGCTATGCTGCAAAGGGCTTTGTTGAAGGAGTCAAGGAAGCTGGGGGAATTCCCATTATCCTACCAATTGGTGATCAAGAAATGGCCAGTTACTACATTGGCTTGATTGATAAACTTATTCTAACTGGTGGACAAAATGTCGATCCAAAGTTCTACGGTGAACCTAAAATGATCGATAGCGATGACTACCACCTTCAGAGAGATATTTTTGAGCTAGCTCTTATAAAAGAAGCTATCAAACTGAATAAACCCATTTTTTCTGTTTGTCGAGGCACCCAGCTCTTTAATGTGGCTATGGGAGGAACTCTTTATCAAGATATTGAAGATCATTGGCAGGATACTTCAGCCGAGTATACAACTCAACGTTTAGTCACCGAGCCTGATACTATTCTTCGAGAAATCTATGGAGAAATCTCTCATATCAACTCTTTCCACCATCAAAGCATTAAGGAACTAGCTCCGAATCTAAAGGTTGTAGCACATGACCCTAAAGATGGTATTATCGAAGCTGTTACAACTACGGATGGTTTTCCTTATCTCGGTGTTCAATGGCATCCTGAATTTCTCTTTGAAAATCGCCCCAAAGATAAAACACTTTTCGACTATGTTGTCAATGAATTGTAAACCTGTATATGATACAGGTTTTTTTATATCATATCTGTCTTCTCGCGGTAACTAAAATAATCGGAATGTGAAACAATGAGATGGTCCAATAAGACCAAACCCATTAATTCGCAGGCTTCTTTAACAAGTTTTGTAACATGGTCATCATTTCTACTTGGCATAACAGCACCAGATGGATGATTATGAACAAGAATCACGGATGTTGCCATATGCTTTAAGGCATAGTGAAGAATTTCTCTTGGTTCCGCAATACTTCTAGTAGCAGATCCAATAAAAATGGTTTGCTGATGAATAATTTGATTTTGTGTATTCAGATAGAGCGCCACCAGGTGCTCTTGTTTTTTATCTCCCAGTTCTTGTTGCATCTTTTTAGCCAATCTTTGACTACTCAGAATGCTCTCTGCCTCAATGGTTTCATGTTTGTGAATACGACTTCCAAGCTCAATCATTGCTTGCAATTCAATAGCTTTTACTCTCCCAATTCCCGATAAACTCTGCAGTTCTTGCAAGGTCATTTTTTTTAACTCAGTTAAACTGTTCAATTGAGACAATACTTTCTGTGCAATTTCAAAAACAGTAGATTGACGAGTTCCTGTTCGTAATAAAATGGCTAGTAATTCCTGATTGCTCAAACTCTCTACTCCTTCTGTCACCAAGCGTTCCCTTGGCAAGAGCGAATCTTCTTGAAATGAAATACTGTACATAAAAATCCTCCTCACTTTATTATTCGTGAGAAGGATGCTTAATTCGATAAAAACTAGTTATTTTTAGATTTTTTCAAGAGCTAGTCGCAAATCTTCAATCAAATCATCGACATTTTCAAGACCGATTGAGAGACGGATTTGATTTTTAGTTACTCCTGCTGCTTCTAGATCAGAGTCTGACAACTGAGCATGTGTTGTAGTTGCGGGATGAACCACCAATGATTTAGCATCTGCTACATTGGCTAAGTTCGAAAAGATTTCCAAGTTGTCAATCACCTTACGAGCTTCTGCTTCTCCACCTTTAACATGGAAGGTAAAGATTGATCCAACACCTTTTGGTAAGTATTTTTCAGCCAAGACATGGTAAGGACTATCTGGAAGTTTTGGATAGTTGACCTTTTCAACCTTTGGATGGTTTACAAGGAAATCTACGATTTTCTCAGCATTTTGAACATGGCGTTCAACACGAAGAGAAAGAGTTTCAAGACCTTGTAAGAGCAAGAATGAGTTAAATGGTGATAGCGCAGCTCCCATATCGCGAAGCAATTGCACGCGAGCAGCCACGATAAAAGCTGCAGCACCAACATCACGGGTATAACTGATATTATGGTAACTTGGGTCCTCATCGACCAATTGAGGGAATTTCCCTGAAGCAGACCAGTCAAACTTACCACTATCAACGATGACACCACCAATTGTTGTACCGTGACCGCCGATAAACTTAGTTGCTGAGTGAACTGCGATGTCTACACCATGTGAAAAGACATTGATAAGATAAGGTGTAGCAAAAGTATTGTCTGCGACCAAAGGAATCTGATGTTTGTGAGCAATTTCAGCGATTTTTTCGATATCTGGAATGTTGATAACTGGATTACCCAAGGTTTCAATCAAAACAAGTTTGGTATTATCTCCAATAGCTGCTTCTACTTCTTCAAGATTATCAATATCAACAAAAGTTGTGGTGATTCCATAGCGAGGAAGGGTTTCTTTCAAGAGATTAAAAGTACCACCATAAATGGTTGAAGCTGCAACCACGTGGTCTCCTGCGTGAGCCAGTCCTAAAATTGTGTAGGTAAGAGCTGCCATCCCAGAAGCAGTTGCAAGTGCACCAACACCGCCTTCCAGTGCTGCGATACGCTCTTCAAAAGCTGATGTTGTTGGATTGGTAATACGAGTATAGATATTTCCAGCTTTTTGAAGGGCAAAAAGTTCTGCACCTTCTTGTGTATCATCAAATACAAAAGACGTTGTTTGGTAAATTGGAACAGCACGAGACTTAGTAGTAGCATCTACCACTTGACCTGCATGCAATTGCAGAGTTTCAAATTTAAATTCACGAGTCATATTTAGACCTCCAAAGATTTCATTAGGTTCATTGTATCACCTATTGGAATAGGTTACAAATACAACTTTGTTATATCTTGGCATAAGAAATAGCTATGGCTACTTCTATTTACTTTGTCTTAAATTAGAATTGTAGAACTTTTTTCAGATAGTTTAAAAAGTTTGTATTCACTTCTCCTATACTTTATAATGTTTAGAAAGGAGAAAACTATGTCAGAAATTACACATGAAATTGATGCAAACTTTGCTGGCCGTTTAAATATCTTGCGTGCTGGTGTGCTGGGAGCTAATGATGGAATCATCTCTATCGCTGGAGTTGTTATTGGGGTTGCCAGTGCGACTAACAATATCTGGATTATCTTCCTCTCAGGATTGGCTGCTATTCTTGCTGGTGCCTTTTCTATGGCTGGTGGCGAGTATGTATCCGTATCTACTCAAAAAGACACGGAGGAAGCCGCTGTAGCCCGCGAACAACTACTTTTGGATAAAGATATGGAAGCTGCTAAAAAATCACTCTACGCAGCCTATCTTCAAAATGGTGAGTGTGAAACATCAGCCCAACTCTTAACCAACAAGGCATTTCTTAAAAACCCTCTCAAAGCCTTAGTTGAGGAAAAGTACGGAATCGAGTATGAGGAATTCACTAATCCCTGGCATGCTGCTGCATCTAGCTTCATTGCCTTTGTCCTCGGAAGTCTCCCGCCAATGCTTTCAATAACCATCTTCCCAAGTGACTATCGAATCCCTGCTACTGTCTTTATCGTAGCGATTTCTCTATTAGTTACCGGCTACACCAGTGCAAAACTTGGAAAAGCTCCAACAAAAACAGCTATGATTCGTAACCTCTGTATCGGTTTGTTGACCATGGGAGTTACCTATCTATTGGGACAGTTGTTTAGTATTTAATACTCAATGAAAATCAAATTCAAACCACGTCAGCTTCGCCTTGCCTTACTCAAGTACAGCCTGCGGCTCGCTTCCTAGTTTGCTCTTTGATTTTCATTGAGTATAAGTTAAAAATTGATGCTGAGCAACAACTAGCTTTAAAATAAAACCACACAGTGATTTCAAGCTTGAATAGCATCAAGCCGAAAGAAATACTGTGTGGTTTTTGAATAGTAGATCTTTTAGAGTCTAAACTATTGGCCAATTTTGCTAGATTTATAGTCATGAAGGTGAATCCTAACTCTGTTTAAATGGCTTGTTTGCCTCAAATATGAACTCTTCGCAGGAAAAAAACAATCTTTACTCTACATTATCACAGTTAATTTGAACGAATTTACTTACAGAGAACACTTGAAGAACATAAGTCAACAGTGCATCTTCATAAACATAGTTGGATGAAATCTAGGGCAACTAGTATGAGAATTTTTCTATAGAAACATTTGACTTGGGATACTGTCAACAAATAAACAAATCATTTAATATTCATGAGTTGTTAGAATATAACAGAACAGAATTACTTCCAAACTCAACTGATTTATGTTATAACCTGTAAACATTATCAGGATTTTCTAAGTATTTTTGTTACTGTAATTATAAACCATGACATGAGAAAGTGATTCTTTCATAAAATACTGGTACTGAACCTCTGAAATATCAAATGAGGCAACAACTGCTCAATTATTGATAAACATAAATTGATGATGCGATGGACCTAACTTTGTATGCACATGATACATATAAGTAAACTGAATGTCATTGTTTTCTTCAGGACTATTTGTAAGTTTTATCAACTAAAAAGCGCGATTATCAAGATAAGATATTAGAATTAAAAATTGACTTTTTTCTATCAAAACAGGCAAATAAATCGCAATCACTTACTTTTTTCTTTAAAAGATTCATATAATTTTTTATATAACTCCTTTATATCTTTTTTCTGAGAATTCAACTCTTCTTTACCATAGTCAAAATTTGCTACTACAAATCCCTCGTCATCATTAGAAAAAGTAAAAAATTCTATTTCAATGAGTTTATTATGCTTAGAGTCCTCTATAGTGTCTCCTAAATTATTATTAAATTGCTTCACTTCTTCTTCACGAACTCCGAACCCCATAGCAGCTCCATTTGCAATGATGTTTGAAAACACTTCTTCTGAAGACGCTACTTCTTTCACAGTTATGAAGTATGTGGCCTCTTCTGTTTCTACTTGTCTCACTTTATTCCATTTTTCTGTATCACTAGAAGAAACCGTATAAACTGTTAACTCCAGTGTTGGTTTATTGGTATTTTCTTTTATGATCATTTGTTTTCCAAAGAAGAAAATAGCAAGTAGTCCAGCTACAAAGATCAAAGCGATATAAATTATCTTTTTCATACATTATCCCCTATATCTTTCATATCAATGATCACATCAACTTTGTTATAGACAGCTGGATCGTGAGTCGCTATAATAACATATTTTTCTTCATCTCTTTCATTTAATAATAAACGAATGATTTCTTTTCCAATCTCACCATCTAAAGCTCCTGTGGGTTCATCTGCTAAGATAATTTTACGTGGTTTCATTAACATTCTGGCAATAGCTACACGTTGAGCCTGCCCTCCAGACAATTCATATATTTTTTGATGTAAATAGTCGCTTGACAGTCCTACTTTTTCAAGTACATCAGTTATTATTTTTTTGTCTTTAGTGATAAGTTTCAGATTATCATATACTGTTTTGTTTTCGATTAAAGAATAATTCTGAAATACATATCCAACAGTATTTTTAAAGAAGGTTCTTTCTTTTATCTTCCAAATATCCTGTTTATCAACTAAAACGTTCCCACTATCAATTTTTTCTAATCTTCCTATAATATTAAGAAGAGTACTCTTACCAGAGCCAGAACCTCCAATCAATGCATAGCTTTTTCCAGATTCAAATTTTAAATTTAAGTCTGTAAAAATCTTTTTTGATCCAAAACTTTTTGAAACGTTCAAAAGGTCAATTGTCATGTTTCATCTCCTTTTAAAATTTTAGTGTAGCTTTCAGATAATTTTCTAAAACTCATTATGATTGACAACATCAAAACTAGTATAGAAGCAAGACCAATATACAGCAACTCTATTTGACCTGTCATAAGAAATGTAAATAGGATAACCATTGTAATAATAATCATAAAATACTTGAGACTTGAAATTGCTATATATGTTTTTGACAGACCCAAAATGATTTTTTTCACATATTCATTCTGTTTTAGGGCAATATAAAGTTGGACATATTGATAAATGAGTATAAAGACAATACTGTAAATTATCTTCTGCAAGATTTGTGAAAGTAGAATTTGGTGCTCTAAGGACAGGATCTTTAATTTCACAATTTGATAAACATCTACTGGATTCATTGAAACATTCAACTGGGTAGCCATCTCATTTATTTTCTTTACCGCCTCAGGACTAAAAAGAGACTTATTAGTTATATTACTAGCCAAAGTAAACTTGTTGTTTTCGATCATTTTGTCTGTATCTAACACAACAACAATGTTATCTTTACTATCTGCTAGACTTGCCATTGGTAAAATATCTTTATTTTTATGATCGATATCAGCATCCTCATTGAAATAAAAAATTTTATTACCATCAGGAATTATTTGTACTGCAAGCTCTTCTTTTGTATAGTTTGTTCCAATAAATTGTTCTGCTACAACTGTATTCTCAATGGATTTCTGGTTTTCTTTCCATTTTTCAGGAATATAGATGGTTGCTATCTTATTATCTAAAAGATGATAGTTTGTTCCATTCACTTTATTTTGTAGGTTAGCACCTGCTTGATTGATATAAATCAACTCTTTATTTATTTCTGGATTCGTTATTCCGTCATTTTCTAATTGTTTAGAAAAGTCTTCTAAAGCATGAGATGTTTTCATAAAATCTGGAACATAGGCCGAGGATCGTTCTATATATAAATAATCTAAGTTTTTTAAGGAAGCAGCTATCTGTAGATACTGACCATCCGAATCACTTACTTCTCCATTTTTAGCAGAGTTATTTTCAATTCCAAGGAACTCAATCCTTCTCCAGTCTTTTACTGTGTCCCATGGTACTAAATTCTGTATCTGGATGTTGATACTGGATTGACTACTCTTTGTTTCTTGTAAAAAAATTCCTGATACAACGATAATAATCGAAATAATGGCAAGCCATACGACAAAAATAAGCTTGTTTTTCGCCTTGTTTTTGATAATTTCAATGGGCTTTTCAATCTGAATCGTCAACCAAAATAAAACAAAGGTAATGAGATCAATGATTTGAAATAATATAAAATTCGTTAAAAGCAGAGAGAAAAATAACTTAGAACTATAGGTTAAGAAACCATTTCCCAAAAAAGAACTGTAAAAAACCATCAATAAAGCCATCATAATCAGTTCAAAAATAAGAGAAATGCCATACTCTCTTCTTAGATCGTATACAGGCAATCCCAAAGAACGTCGTATCACTCCCTCTTTAATCTGCCTCGTTCTAACTACAAATAACACAACTAATAAAGTTAAGTAAATTGAACTCATTAACAGTATTCTTAAAGTTCCAGTGAATTGTAACATTCCTCCTATATACCAAGGATAAGACATATATACTGTTTGCAGCCCTGTCATCGTAAGTGGTTTCAAAGTGTCTACATCCATTTTCCCAAGGGTGTAATACATCCCTATTATCGGTACTGACTTTAACTGTTCACTGTTTTCATCATCGAAATTTACATACTTAAACTGACCCGAACTCTGAACGATTGGCTTGTAAATGATAACTTTTTCCGTTTTTGATAAGTCACGAAGCATTTCGTATATTTCGTTATTAGAAAGATTGCTTTTCCCTTGAATAGAAAAAGCACCATCAATTGGTAAAGGTATGGGGGTTTCAGTATCACTGATAGTGACCAAACCAATTGCAGCAATCAAACAAAAGAAGAATCCAATGATACATAATTTTAATTTCATAAGCACTTACCATATTACAAAAGACCCCATCTTATAATCGGGTCTCTTGTTTTCATAAATTATTTTTAAAATCTATAATAATCCCAATATGCATTTAATCGAATATCGCTCCAAGATTTTTTTGCACTTGAATATGCCCATCCATAATCTTTTTTATCGTAAGCTTTAACGGTTCCCCAATAATTCGTTACTGAAGATTTTGAACCAATATTATCTGGAGAACTAACAAAGTAATTTGAATAACCATAGCTATTATCTACACCATACTGCCATACATCAATAATCGGATATGGAGCAGGGTGTGCTGTAGTTGCACTAACAACACTAGCTGCAGAAGCAAAGCTAAAACTTAAAACACTTGCAGCTAGAAAAACAAAGATTTTCTTATTAATTCTTTTTTTCATTTTACTTCTCCTTGAATTAAAATATTTTATAAAACTCTGTACTAATCCTCTTTTAGTAACTCCGTATTACTTTAATATGAATTGATAATATTTAGGTTTTTAATCACCGTTATGGTATCTAGAATCGTTATAATATTTCATAACTATCCCTCCTTTTTGAAATTGAACACATTTCGGTGTAAGTGTTTACATTTTTTATTTTAGTACTTTTTTTGAGGTTTGTCAAGTGTTTTTAAATATATTTTTTTGGAAAATAGGGATATCTATAAAGTAAGAATTTGTAAAACAAACTCATAACCCCCATGTTCTTCAGTAAATGAATATGGTTATGGTACAATTAAAAATGAGAATTCAATCGTAATTATTTCTATATTAAGATCCTTAAAATACATCTTATACCTCTTTCTTATTGGAATAAGAGATTGTCTCTAACAGAAAATGTAACTAACAAATGGTATTTTTGAAATACAAAACCTAAGATTCCACAAGGAAAACTTGTTACCTCTTATTTTTTATGGTAGTTGTGTTTATTCCATTTAGAAATAGCTGACATCGAGTTGATTTGTCAAGAATGACAAGAATATTGAGTACTGTTGATTTAGCATAACCAAACTTACCCATGATGGCAAGGTAGTAACCTTTTTCTACAGTCAATAGATGTTTTTCAGAGATTCTACTGGATTGTTTTGAAAACGAGTTTTAGAAATCCTTTGAACGTATTTTAAATTCAAAAGGTCATGATAGACACCTTCTTTATATCCTGTTAATTGATATCGATCCTGCATAATGGTACTATCAAGCTTAAAATGTTCGGTCTCTTTTGAAGTTGGTTTACTGATTTTCTTTATTTACAATTTTTTTAATATTTTTCTCCCTTATCTTACTGTTATAAGTGTACTCTAAAAAATGAGACCATTCCATAACATAACTTTACAAAAGAGACTTTTAATCTTACATTTTTGTAAGATTGACATATTTTTTTAAAATTTTACTACTATTAGTTTGTCATAATTTTTTAAGAAAAACAAAACCCCTTGATACTACAAGGGATTAATTCTCTAATGATCAATAAAATGATTTACCAAAACCAACCTTCGTCATCATTGATAGGCTGGGCTTCTTTGATCTTGCGTGGGCCTGTTCCATACATTTCAGCTTCGATGTCTTCTTTTGTTGGTAGGATCGAAGCTAGGATAATGTAGATAATAATTCCGAGTCCAAAGTTTGCGATTGTAAAGATTGCAAAAAGGAAACGAACTAGTGTTACATCAAGATTCCACTTATCAGATAGACCTGCAAGTACACCTGATACCATACGATTTCTTCTCATTTTATAAAATTTTGTATTCATAATTTATTCCTCTTTCGGATTTCTTAATCTTAGTATAGCACTAAGCTAAATTTACTACATCAGTCCTTAGGCCGATTTAACAAGAGGAGCTTTCCACGACAAAGACCACAACGATAACGCTTGGTATCGATTTTTCGCTTTCTTTGATAGATTTGCTGACAAGTCTGACAAGTATAGACTAAGTTTTGCTTTTGATTGGCACTTGATAAGGGAGGAACAAAGCGAAGTCCGTCTACCTCTTTTAAAAGTTGCTTAAAGGCTAAATCCTTATGCTGATAGCCCTTGCCTTCAAAGTAAAGATGGTAATGGCAGAGCTCATGACGAACAATTTTACGAAAAACCTCTAAACCAAGTTCTTGATATACTTTGGGATTGAAATCCAAATGACCATCTTTTGGGAAAAATCGCCCACCTGTCGACCGTAGACGAGTATTCCACTGAGCTTGATGTTTGAAAGGTTTTCCAAAATCTTCTAAAGAGACCTGTTTAACGTAATCAGTTAGATTCATTTGGAGCTAGGAGCGACAGATTCACTTTTTCGCGGTCAGCATCGATTTTCTTCACCCAAACGGTTACCAAATCACCGACCGATACTACTTGACTTGGATGTTTAATAAATTTCTTGCTCATGTGAGAGATATGAATGAGACCGTCCTCATGGATACCGATATCAACAAAGGCACCGAAGTCAACGACGTTGCGCACAACTCCTTCAAGCTTCTGTCCGACTTTCAAGTCTTTGATATCCAAGACATCCTGACGAAGGACTGGAGCATCAAAAGAATCCCGGAAATCACGACCTGGTCTGAGAAGGTCTGCGATAATATCTTTAAGTGTTTCTTGACCGAGTTCTAGCTCTTGAGCCATTTCTTTGATAGAGACAGATTTGAGTTTTGCTTTCGCTTCTTCATTTAGGTCTTTAATATCCAAGCGTTTTAAGAGTTCCTTGACCGCAGTATAGTTTTCAGGGTGAACTCCTGTATTGTCAAGGATATTAGAACTTTCAGGGATACGGAGGAAGCCAGCAGCTTGCTCAAAGGCCTTAGCACCTAGGCGAGGAACTTTCTTGATTTGGGCGCGTGAAGTGATTTTACCTTCTTCTTCACGATACTTAACGATATTTTCAGAGATGGTTTTGTTTAGTCCTGCGACATGTGAAAGAAGAGCTGGACTCGCTGTGTTGACATTGACACCGACTTGGTTTACTACAATATCTACAACAAAATCCAGACTTTCAGACAGTTTCTTCTGACTAACGTCATGCTGATATTGACCGACACCGATGGATTTAGGATCGATTTTAACCAATTCAGCAAGAGGATCTTGCAAGCGACGAGCGATTGAGATTGCCGAACGTTTTTCAACGGTTAGTTCTGGAAACTCCTGACGGGCAAGTTCACTAGCAGAGTATACAGATGCACCGCTCTCATTAACAATGACATAGCTGACTTCTGGAAAATCCTTGAGCACTTCGGCGACAAAAGCTTCACTTTCACGACTAGCAGTTCCATTTCCGATAGCAATGATTTCAACGCCGTATTGGCCAATTAAATCTGCTAAATCACGTTTAGCTTCTTCAATCTGACGAGCTGAAGCTGGTTTGACTGGATAAATGACTTGCGTTGTCAGCATCTTACTAGTCACATCAACGACCGCAAGCTTAGCCCCTGTACGAAAGGCTGGGTCAAAACCTAGAACCACGCGCCCTTTTAGCGGTGCTACCAGAAGGAGATTACGAAGGTTTTCTGAGAAGAGTTGAATAGCTCCTTCTTCTGCCTTCTCTGTTAACTCTGTACGGATACGGCGCTCAATAGCTGGCAGTACCTTCTTCTTAACAGATTGCTGAATAACTTCTTCAATATAGGCATTTTTAACCTTAAAACGAGCAGCAAAGAAGGATTGAATACGTTCAACTGCATGCTCAAAACCAATCTTCAAGATGCCTAACTTCTCACCACGATTAAGGGCAAGAGTACGATATCCCTGCATGTTAGCAACCGTCTCTGAGAAATCGTAATAAATCTGAAAGACTTGCTTCTCATCCAAACTTTCGTCCTTGACTTGTGAAGTAATCTTAGAATGTCTAAGAACTTCTTGATAAGTCATCGAACGCAAATTGACATCCTCAGAGAGAGCTTCAACCAAAATATCAACTGCCCCAGATAAGGCCTCTTGGGGCGTAGCAAATCCTTCACAGACAAATGCTTCTGCTTCTTTTTCTAGGTCAGAAACATTCTGTAGGATTAGACGAGCAAGTGGGAAGAGTCCCGCCTCACGCGCAATTGTCGCCTTGGTGCGACGTTTTTCTTTATAAGGAAGATAGAGTTCTTCAACATCCGCAAGTTTTTCAGCAGCTAAGATGGCTTCTTCTAACTCTTTGGTCAACTTACCTTGCTCTTTGATTTTTGCTAAAACTGCTTCCTTACGGTCATTGAGGTTGGTAAGACTTTTATCAAGGTCGATAATAGCTTTAATAGCCACCTCATCCAAACTACCAGTCATGTCTTTCCGATAACGAGCGATAAAGGGAATGGTTGCTCCTTCTGCTGTCAAAGACAAGACCGTATCAATTTGCTTTAAGGTTACACCCAAATCTTGGGAAATTTTTTCATATTTTTTATCCATGAAACTATTATACCATAAGGAAGAAAGCTTGTTTTCATTAATGTCACAGTTAGCTTGGTATTTGTTAAAGATTAAAATTCATTGGTCTTGTCAATTTAAAATTAAACCTTTTGGCTGAAATAATAGTATAATAGAGGAAACAATAAGAATCGAGGTATGCCTTATGGCTGTTAAATTTACAAAAACTGATGACTTAGATAAGATGTTCGAAGAGTTCGCTAAACTTCCTGATTTAAAGCAAGTGACATTTCCAGATGACAAAGAAAAGAAAGATAAAGCAGAAAAGAAAAAATAGATGACACTCTTTCAAAGTCTACCTTCTAGTGTGTTACAAGCTGGCGCTATCTTTTTATCAATCATCATTGAAGCCCTACCATTTGTCTTAATTGGTAGTATTATCTCAGGTGCTATTGAAGTCTATGTGACTCCTGAAAAAGTATATAGATTTCTCCCTAAAAATCGTTTGGGGAGGATCTTTTTTGGTACCTTCATAGGGTTTCTCTTTCCCTCTTGTGAGTGTGGAATTGTTCCTATCATTAATCGTTTCTTAGAGAAGAAGGTTCCAAGCTATACAGCTGTTCCCTTTCTAGTAACCGCTCCTATCATCAATCCTATCGTACTCTTTGCGACCTATTCAGCCTTTGGTAATTCATTTAAAATGGTCTTACTCCGCGCTTTAGGTTCGATTCTTGTTGCTACTATATTGGGTATCTTACTTGGATTTTTCTGGGAAGGATCGATTCAAAAGGAAAATAGGCTGGCTTGTCATGAACATGATTTTTCTCACTTGACCAAAGGTCAGAAACTTCTTCAGGTCTTTATCCAAGCTATTGATGAATTCTTTGATATGGGACGTTACTTGGTTTTTGGCTGTATTTTTGCTAGCATAGTCCAAGTCTATGTACCAACTCGGATCCTGACTTCTATCAGCGCAACACCTCTACTTGCAATCGTTCTCTTGATGGTCTTATCCTTCCTTCTATCACTTTGTAGTGAAGCGGATGCCTTTATTGGCTCTTCGTTGCTCTCTAGTTTCGGATTTGCGCCAGTCCTTGCCTTTCTGGTTATTGGACCAATGCTTGATGTCAAAAACCTACTCATGATGAAGAATTATCTTAAAACTCGCTTTATTTGGCAGTTCATGACCATTGTGAATCTTGTTGTTCTTGTCTATTCTTATCTAGTCGGGGTGATGCTATGATACGATTTCTTATTTTGATTAGTTATTTTTTCTTAACCCTTTATCTACACCTATCTGGTAAGCTCAATCAATATCTAAACCTCCACTACTCTTATTTGGCTTATATCACCATGGTTCTATCTTTGTTACTAGCCATTGTACAAGCCTATATTTGCTTCAAGCGTTTGAAAGAACACAGTCACTTACATAAGTTTTCTGCCAAGCTTGCTAGTTTTGTCCTCCTAAGTTTACCTTTGTTAGTTGGATTTACATTTCCAACTGTCGAGCTAGATTCGCAAACAGTATCGGCAAAAGGATATTATTTTCCTCTGTCAGAAGGAACTGACAAGGCAATCCAAGCAAGTGAAGGAACGAGCAGTCAGTATCTTAAACCAGATACGAGTAGGTTTTATTCACACACAGCTTATGTAGACACTGTCCGTAAGAGTGCTGATAAGTACTTAGCTCAATCTAGTATTGTCATCACCGATGAGAATTACTTGGAAGTCATGGAAGCACTTTATGATTATCCAAATGAATTTGAAGGCAAGGAAATCGAGTTCACAGGCTTTGTCTACAATGATCCGAATCACGCTAATAGTCAATTTGTTTTTCGTTTCGGTATTATGCACTGCATCGCTGATTCGGGAGTTTTCGGCCTCTTGACCACAGGAAATACCAATCGTTATGAGAATAACACATGGGTGAGAGTCAAAGGAAAGATTAGCAATCGCTATCACAAGGAACTTAACCAAGTCCTCCCAACCCTCGAGGTACAGTCTTTCATCAAAGTGGACAAACCAGAGAATCCTTATGTTTACAAAGAATTTTAAAAAGTAGCCTAATTGGGCTACTTTTTCTTGTTTAGTAAAGTTGAATGTTTGACGTATTCAAAAGAATTGTTTTCTTCATTACAGAATTCTAATACTGTGTGTCTATTTATTTATTTTTTTAACTTTTAGGATTTAAACATCCAAGCTAAATTTTTGCCATTAGCAATAAATGAATGTTCTGAGATCCATTTGATGTAGCTAGCTAATCTTTCATCTGTTAAGGATTCTACTGCAATAGTTACACACATATCGACCGCTTCTTCAACTATTACAGAAAAACGATAACCATTCAACTGTAGAAATTTCACCAAAACGAAGAAAGCAGTTCGTTTTTTAGCATTGGCAAAAACATGCTTCTTGATCAATTGGACAGATAGTATCGTTGCCTTATCAAAAATTGTTGGATAAATAGGGTTTGCCAAAAACAAATTGTTCTGGTAAATTGACAATCATATTTAAGGCAGAAGGACTAACCGTCTGAATTTTTTCATTAGGTGAATAACGTTGAATTGCTAAAGCATTGATTTTCTCGATTTGCCTTTCTCTAAGATAGACTGTCATTTTTCCACCAAAGCTTTGAAAACATCATCGTATTCATCAAAGATTTTGTCCAAATCTAAGTCAAAAGCATCATCAGATACATAAGAAATCTGATGTCCAGACTCTTCGGGAGTAAAGATAATTTCACCACTTGGTAACAATTTTGCTTCGTATTTAACACCACTTGGAATATTGAATTCGCTTGGGATGGTAATGGTGTTTGAATTTCCTTGTTTTCTTATTTTTACTACCATCTGATTTCCTCCTTTGAAGTATTATAACAAATAATTACCGTAATTACATTGACAGAATATCAGTTAAAATAATTCAGCTTGAGAAATTTCTGCTAAGAACTCATCCGAATAAACCGAATAAGCATTTGGATCAGGCGCTTGGTGGTCGTTCATTGCTTGACCACATCTACATGTCCATTTTCCCATATCTAACCTCAGCCACGACTTAATTCTTCAAGAAAAATTGATTGAGATTTTTCCAGTCTCTTTTATCCTTGTTAACACAAAGTCCATTTTATCATTTACTTTATCAAAAATTACTATAGTATCTACAGAAAAAAGCTAGAGTTCCACAATTGGGAACCTCTAGCTTTTTTGTATCTGAGAACTATTTTGTCTCAGACTTTTTATTAACTATTAAAGCTCTGACTTCATCCGCTCCGATCTCATCTCCCGCCTTGTCGAAGAGTTTAATAGCGTGACTAAAATAATCATAGGATTTACTCGAATCAAGTTTTCGATAAATCTCTCCCAATCCTCTATAAGCGCAGGCCTGAGCGATAAGATCATCTGTCTTTAAGGCTGAGTCTAGCGACTGCTGCATATAAAACTCCGCTTCAACTAGTTGACCTAACTTTAATCGTAAATAACCTTGCTCATAGTCATTAACAGAATTTTTGAGAGAATCCCCTGAAAAATCTTGTTCAATAACTTCTCGCTCTTTTTCGATATGGCTAAGAGCTGTCTGAAAATCATTCATTTCACGATAGACCATGGCCAATTGATGATACGCGATGTGTTCATTTTCACGATCCTTTTCTGTAATAGCCAAGTGGAGATAACGTTGGTAAACCTCTAAACAGTGTTCATACTTTTTTTCGTACAAATAGATATAACCCATCAAGTTTAAAAGACTGTAATCTTTACAAGTTGCTAGGCAAAACTCTGCTTGAACTAATTGCTTAGCTTCATTAATTTTTCCCTCAAATAATAATTCCCAAGCTTGATTCATTAAAAGACTCCTATCTATTCTAGAACGATAATTACCTAAACTAAAAATACAAACAATTATCTCACAATATCTTTATACATGTCTGGTCTTCTGTCTCTAAACAAACCCCAGTTTAGGCGCTCATTTGCTCCTTTGTCGAGATCATAGGTAGTCAACAAAATTGCTTCGCCTTGTCTATCTGCTTGAGTCAAGATAGCTCCTGTTTCATCGGTCATAAAGGATGAACCGTAGAAGTTAAGACTTGAACTTTGCCCTCCATTTTCCTCGCAAGGCTGGACTTCTTCCAAGCCATAACGATTGGCTGCAATAACTGGAACAATATTTGCTGCTGAGTGTCCTTGCATGGTACGTTGCCAATGACCACAACTATCTGTATCCAAAATAGGCTCTGATCCAATAGCTGTTGGATAAAAGAGCAATTCTGCACCATTTAAGGCAAGACAACGGGCGGTTTCAGGAAACCACTGATCCCAACAGATGCCAATACCAATCTTGGCATAGCGAGTATCCCAAACCTTGAAGCCTGTGTTTCCAGGAGTAAAGAAGAATTTTTCTTGATAATAATGGTCATCAGGAATGTGAGTCTTCCGATAAACGCCAAGCACTTCTCCATCTGCATCAATGACAGCAATAGAATTGTACAAGACATTGCCATCCTTTTCGTAGAAACTGATTGGTAAAACGACCTTTAGTTCCTTAGCAATTGATTTAAAATGCTGAATAGCAGTATTTTCTGTCACCGACTGGGCATACTGGTAATAGTCATACTGACGTTCCTGACAGAAATAGGGACGTTCAAATAATTCTGGTAAAAGAATGATCTGGGCTCCTTGCTCCGCAGCTTGACGGACTAAACGTTCAGCTGTTTGGATATTCGTCTCCACATCCTTAGCGCATTGCATTTGAATAGCTGCAACCGTTACATTTCTCATCTTTTTCTCCTATTCTGGAATTTGTTGGGTAATACAGTGGATATTCCCACCCCCTAAAAGAATATCTCTAGCTGGGATTCCTACGACTTCACGGTCTGGGAAACATTGACTAAGGATATCCAAGGCAACTTGATCGTTGACATCCTGAAATTGCGGCACCAAGACAGACTTATTAGCAATATAGAAGTTCACGTAGGATGCCGCTAAACGCTCACCAGCATAGCGTTCTTCTTCACCTTCTTCATAACTATAACCCGGCAAATCTTCTTCCGTCACTACTTGATGAAGAGCTGGGATAGGCAATTTATGAATGGTAAACTTCCGTCCATTTGCATCTGTCTCCTTCTCTAAAAGAGCTAAATCAGCTGCAGACATGGCATACTGGGGATCGTCCTGATCGTCCGTCCAAGCTAAAACAACTTCTGCAGGACCTACAAAAGCTGCAACATTGTCGACGTGTTCATTGGTTTCGTCCTGATAAATACCGTAAGGAAGCCAGATAACTTTTTCAGCACCAAGACTCTCTAATAAGGTCTTTTCTATCTCTTCTTTAGTCATATGAGGATTGCGACCCGGACTGAGAAGGCAACTTTCTGTCACAAGAATAGTTCCTTGGCCATCACTGTGAATAGCTCCACCTTCTAGTACAAAAGGTTTGGCATCGTAAACAGGTATCTCTAAAACTTCTGCAAAACGACTGGCAACTTGGTCATCTGCTTCATAGTCTTGATAGAGTCCATCCACTGCACCACCCCAAGCATTGAAAGACCAATCTACCGCCAACTTTTCCCTTTTATCATTAAGGAGAATGGTCGGACCTGTATCACGAGCCCAGGCATCATTTGTTGGAATATCTAGATAAACAACCTGGTCTTCAAGATAAGATTTGGCTTCAGATAGATAATCCACCTCCACCAAAAGGTAGACTGTTTCCCCCTGAGCAATAGTTTTGATAATCTGGCTAAATGCTTTTTTTGCAGCCTTACCCTGAAATGGCCAAGACCCTGGTCGAGAAGGCCATATCATGAGAGTCCCATGGTGGGGTTCATACTCTGCTGGCATACGATAGTCTAATTTCTTTGGACTGTCCATCATGATAATCTCTCCTTAAAGTCTTGATAGCCAAATGCTTTGACTAGACTGCACTCACCCTCTTTATCCATGAGATACAAACTTGGAAGCCCTATGCCATTAAAGGTATTATTTTTGACAAATGAGTAAATAGCCATGTCTTCAAAATAGAGGCGATCGCCGATTTCAATCGATTTTTCAAAGCTGTAATCCCCAATGATATCCCCTGTCAGGCAAGTATTTGAAGAGAGTCTATAAGTATAAGGTTTTTCTTGGGCTTCAAACCCATCTCTCAATGGGGGACGATAAGGCATCTCAAGAACATCTGGCATATGGCAGCTTGCCGAGGCGTCTAGCACCAAAGTCTCAATCCCGTTTTCAACAATATCCAAGACTTCTGTCGCTAGATAGCCCGCATTAAGTGCAATGGCTTCACCTGGTTCGATATAGACGTCAAGATTATAGGTTTCTCGAATTCGCTTAATCTCAGAAATCAGCAAGTCCACATCATAGTCGGCTCGGGTAATGTGATGTCCACCACCCATATTAAGCCATTTTACCTGATGCAAGTACTGTCCAAACTGCTCTTCTACAGCTTTCAAAGTTGTTTCTAAATCATCTGCCCCTTGCTCACAAAGAGTATGAAAATGAAGCCCGTCCACCAAGTCTAGCAAATCACTCGGTATCTTATCTGAAGTTACTCCAAAACGGGATCCAGGAGCACAAGGGTCATAGAGCGCGTGATCTCCTTGTGTTGAACATTGAGGATTAAGGCGCAAACCTACACTAATCCCAGCTTCACGACAAGGTTGACTATATTTTCGTAATTGTCTCTCTGAGTTAAAGACAATATGATCAGATATTTGAAGCAACTCTTTCATGTCAGCTTCCTTAAAAGCAGGCGCAAATACATGGACTTCCCCTGTGAACTCTTCTCTAGCTAACTTAGCTTCATAGAGACCACTAGCTGTCGTACCTGACAGATACTGGCTAATCAAGGGATAGGTTGTATAGAGGGAATAAGCCTTCTGAGCCAGTAAAACCTTACAGCCTGCCTTTTCTTGAACCTCTTGTAGAATGCGACAATTCTCTTCTAACTTTCCTAAGTCAATGATATAAGAAGGTGTTGGTACTTGTTCTAACTTCATTAGTCCACCATTTGTGGATTTTCAACCACGACCCATGGCAAACCGTATTTATTCAAAGCTTCCATGAATGGATCTGGATCCAACTCTTCAAGATTATACACTCCTGGTTGTTTCCAAGTACCATCCATCACTAATTTTGTCCCAATCATGGCTGGAACTCCTGTTGTGTAAGAAATTGCCTGTGAACCAACTTCTGCGTAGCACTCCTGATGGTCACAAACATTGTAGATGTAGATAGTCTTTTCAACACCATCTTTGACACCTGTAAAGATACATCCGATATTGGTTTTTCCAACGGTACGTGGGCCAAGGCTTGCAGGATCTGGAAGCAAGGCTTTCAAGAATTGGATTGGTACGATTTCTTGACCGTTAAAGTTAATAGCATCTGTACGAAGGAGCCCAACGTTTTCTAAGCATTTCATGTGCGTTAGATAAGATTGACCGAAAGTCATGAAGAAACGAATACGTTTAACTCCTGGGATATTTTTAGCCAGTGATTCAATTTCTTCATGGTGAAGAAGATACATGTCTTTTTGCCCAACCTGAGGGAAATCATACTCACGCTTGATTGACATCGCTTCAACTTCTACCCATTTCCCATCTTCCCAGTAAGAACCTGGTGCAGACACCTCGCGTAGGTTGATTTCTGGATTAAAGTTGGTCGCAAATGGATAACCGTGGTCACCACCATTACAGTCTAAAATGTCGATATAGTGGATTTCATCAAAATAGTGTTTAAGGGCGTATGCTGAAAAGACGCTAGTTACACCTGGGTCAAAACCAGAACCAAGAAGAGCTGTCAATCCTGCTTCTTTGAATTTTTCTTGGTAAGCCCATTGCCATGAGTAATCAAAGTAAGCCGTAAATCCAAGCTCTTTGCAGCGTTTCTCATAAATCGCACGCCATTCAGGGTCTTCTGTATCCTCAGCCTCATAGTTGGCAGTATCGATATAGTGGACACCTGTCGCCAAACATGCATCCATAATAGTCAAGTCTTGATAAGGAAGTGCTACATTCAAAACGGCTTCTGGCTTATAGCTTTCAATCAAGGCAATAACTTCTTCTACCTTGTCAGCATCAAGAGCAGCTGTTTCAATTTTAGTACTTGTTTTGCCCTCTAATTTAGCTTTCAAGTCATCACATTTTGACTTGGTACGGCTGGCAATCATAATCTCTGTAAAAGTTTCGCTATCTTGGCAAATCTTTGAAATAGCAACTTGGGCAACGCCCCCACATCCAATAACTAATAAACGACTCATTTTTTTCCTTCCTCTTCTTCTAAAATGTCTTCTACATACTTAGGCAACATAAAGGCACCCACATGTAAGTTTGCAGTGTAGTATTCTGTGAAAAGCTGACGTTTTTTCCAACCTTCCTTGTCAAAATCTTTGACAGGGTGATATTTTTTCGATGCAAATCCAAATAACCAATAGCCAGCAGGACTGGTTGGGATATGGGCCTGATAGACCCGACTAATTGGAAAGGCTTGATTGACCTTGCGGTGCATGCTTCGGCAAGCTGACTCATCTTCGTCAAAGAAAGGACTACCATGCTGGTAAATCATAATACCGTCTTCTTTCAAGGCTCTATAGCTATTGCCGTAAAATTCCTTGGTAAAGAGACCTTCTGTATGTCCAAATGGATCAGTCGCATCATTGATGATAATGTCGTAATCATCTTCGCAGTTTCGTAAAAAGCGAAGCCCATTTTGGTAGTAAATGGTAACACGAGGGTCATCAAGTCCTGCTGCAAAGTCTGGGAAATACTCACGACAGACCTCTACCAACATCTCATCCGGTTCCACGATATCAATTTGTTCCAATTCTGGATAGAGGGTTAATACCTGGGCAACACCTCCGTCACCACCTCCGATAACCAAGACTTTCTTTGGATTTGGATGGACAGCCATGGGTACGTGAACCGTCATTTCATTGTAGACAAAGTCATCCGCATCTGAGAACAAGACATGCCCATTTAAAATCAAAATCTTACCAAAAGCTGGCGTATCTAATACTTCAATATCCTGCCATTCACTTTTACCAGCGTAAAGTTGTTTGGCTGTTCTCAAGGATAATTTCACATCTGGAGTATGAACTTCAGAAAACCATAAATCCATCTAGTTCTCCTTTCTCTCAATGACATTGATGTGATTGACCTCTGGATCTTCCGTTCCTTGGAGGGAACAACCACGTTCTTTGGCAAATTGAATATAATCGACAATTTCTCGTGTAATGCGTTCACCTGGCGCTAGAATTGGAATACCTGGAGGATAGCACATGACAAATTCCCCGCATACTTGACCAACGGACTCGTCCAAGGTTAAGCTTCTTCTTTCTGAATAAAAGGCTTCCTGAGGAGATAGAACCAACTCGGGCTGGATATATTCTCCAGCTATCAAGTCCTTCCCATCTCTCGAGTAAAGTCTCTTGATATCAGCCAAAGCACCAACCAAACGCTCAATATCTTGGATACGGTCACCAATCGAAATGTAGGCCAAGATATTCCCGATATCACCAAACTCAATCTGAATGTCATATTCATCTCGTAAGAGATCATAAACTTCAATCCCTGTTAGACCAATCCCCTGAGTGTAAACTGACAGCTTGGTTACATCAAAATCACAAACTGATACACCATCTACTAGTTCTTTTGAGTAGGCATAGTAGCCACCGATGGCATTGATTTCACGACGTGCGTACTCAGATAGCTCAATGACTTTCTCAAAGGACTCTTTGCCACGAAGGGCTAGGTTTCTACGAGAAACATCTAGACTAGACATTAGCAAGTAGGATGCTGATGTCGACTGTGTCAGATTAATAATCTGACGTACGTACTCAGGATTCATCTGATTGCCAACTAAAAGAAGCGAACTTTGAGTCAAGCTGCCACCGGACTTATGCATGGATACAGCTGACATATCTGCTCCTGCGTCCATAGCAGAAAGAGGAAGTTTATCTGTAAAGTGCAGATGGGCCCCGTGCGCCTCATCTACTAAGACTTTCATTCCTGCAGCGTGAGCCATCTCTGTTAGCCCCTTAAGGTCTGAACAAATTCCATAGTAGGTAGGATTGTTAATTAGGATAGCCTTGGCATCTGGATGTTCCTGAATAGCTTGTGCTACACGCTCATTTTCAAGCCCCAAAGCAATACCGATTTTGGGATTCACACTCATCTCAATATAGATGGGAATAGCACCACATAAAACGAGTGCATTGATGGCTGATTTATGGACATTTCGAGGAAGGATAATTTTATCTCCCGCTTTACAGGTGGAGAGAATCATAGTTTGAACAGATGAGGTTGTGCCGCCAATCATTAAAAAGGCATGAGCAGCACCAAAAGCCTCAGCCGCTAGTTGCTCTGCTTCTCTGATAATCGAAATGGGATGCCCCAGATTATCCAAGGGCTTCATAGAATTGACATCAATCCCTACACATTTTTCCCCTAAAAGTTCAACTAACTCTGGATTTCCACGGCCACGCTTGTGACCAGGTACGTCAAATGGTACAATTCTTTTCTTTCGTAACTTGACCAACCCCTCATAGATGGGAGCTTGGTTTTGATTTAACATTATAAAGACATACTCCTTTATCATATTTTTTACACCTTAACCATGTAAGGCTCTAAAGGATACTTATGAAAAAAGAGCAGGTCGACACCTGCTCTACAATCTACTGACGTGTTTATGTTTGTTTCTTTTGAGTATGTCTGTTCCTGATGTTTCCTAACTCTCTAGTAGCAAATATTACGTACTTTATTGATCGTTTCACAAGATGACGTGTGCTTTCACCACACTAACAAATCTATACGAATTAGAACTAATGTTCTAACATCAACTTATAAAAGTAGGCTTTTAACCCTATCAATAATGTGGCTTTTCAACCACGCTTCGGCATTCAACCCTGCCTGTCCGTAGGCATTTTTTACTCGGGTTTATATTTGCTAGAAAACATCATCTCATTTTCTAAGCTTCATTACTATATCATGTTTTCGTATTCTTGTAAAGTATTTTTAGAAACTTTTTTTAATAAATTAATTTTTTCGTTCGTGAAATTTATTTAACTTAAAAATGGAAATCGTTTTAAATTTAAATCAAAAAACAAAAAAAGAAACTAAATAGATTAGTTTCTTTAATGAATCGTAAGCATAATCAACTATTCAAAATCCTATCTAGTCATCTCGTGCTACTTGAACAGCTAGCTCAAAATCAGTCATCAAGTAATTTTCATCCAGACGGATGAGACTATAATACTCATTCCAAAATAGAGAGTCACTGTTGCTGGACCACTTTAATCCATACCACAATTGAGTGACATCACTTGTATGTGATGGGGGAATTGACCATAGATGCTTTTTAAAAGTTTCTTGAACAAGAGAAACATCCAGTCGAGTAGTCAAGTCAAGTTCATCTAATTTGAGAGTGATAGAATGTTTTTTAGCTGCCTCAATACTTTCCTTGTTAAATCGAACCTGAATAATCTTAGAATCTTCTAAAGCCACATTCTGGTCCTCAGCACCGTAAAAGGAAATACTCCCCAGTACTATGCCATCTTTTGCTAGGAGATAGGGAGCGTAAGGTACAGCATTGCTATCCAGTCTGAATCCTTTTTCGATAGTGACTGTATTATTGCCTGAATACCTTTGGAAACTGCCATCTGTCAGGAGCTCTTCGTAGTCGCTACCACCATCACACTGTCTTACATAGATGTCAAATCCAGCATCCATCAGCTCACTGGCTTTAGTTTCTGCTAAAATGATTTTACTTTCATTAATTTGCAAAATTGGTGCTTGAGGTGGCACACCAATCGTGAGATTAAACATGACTCCTACCAGAAAGACCATAAAGGTTATAAGGAGGGCAAGTAAAGACTTTCCAGTCCTTTTTCTTGCATTGAAAAGAGCCATTATGGCTGGGAGGAGAATCATTTTGGCTAAAATAGAATTCCCAACACCACCTCTATTTAAGGTCTGAAAAGCAAACATCCCCGCGATTGCAATCAGGGACAGGTAGACCAAAATCTCGCCTAGACCCAGTTTTTCTGTTCGAGTTTGTTGATTTACAGGGCTTTCGTACAATGACTGCCCATTCTCTCTCCTCTTTTTTAGAAAGAGATAAAAGCCCAGACCGAGTAGCAGATTAAAAATTGCAAAAGCAATTAAAGTACCTATAATCACCGTTCTAGCCATGGCTCTCTACTCCTTTATGTTCTCTCTCAAATCTTATCTTTCTCTTTAATGTCCAATTCCCAACTAATAAAACCAGCAAGAAGAAGGGGCCACCTTCTATCAGTACAATCGGTAAAGCCAGTATAGCAATCATCAAAAAACTAGCTTTCTTTTGACGCCAACTACCGCCCCATTCTCCGTTTATCAGTCCACCCAAATAGTCGATGTAGTCAGTATACATCATAAACAAAGGATTTTGGAAATCACTGGTCTTAAGGTAAATGAACAAAGCAGAATTTAGCAAAACATAAAGAATTCCTAAGACTAGAATAATCTTTTGACTAGTTCGAGTAGCCTCTAGAACGATTTTCTCTCTCTTTTCTGGTTTTATTTCCTTGAGACTTGGATTCTTACAAGAGAGTTTTTCAAATCTATAGGCCAGAAATCGGTAGAGATAATACTTTTTTATATCACGCTTCATAAAATCCCCAATCTAAGAAGGACATTCAATTATAAATCATGGTTTAAACATCTAATTTCAAGGAATTGCCTTCCAAGTAGACTGCTTTTGACTCAGTGATTTTTATTTTTTGATCTTCTGAAAAGCCAATGGTTTCACCGTCCTTTAAGGTGACATCACTGCCTAAAACATACTGAAGAATAGACAAGAGGAAATAATATAAGTCATCGCTATTCATAGGAGACTCGATAATTTCAATCTCAGTTTTTCCAAACTCTTTCAAACCATTAGTGTAAATACTAGTTTTATCTCCCTGGTTGATAATTCCCATATAAATCCAGAGTTGAAGGGGAAGCATTTCTTCTTTCAAAAGGTCAGCCAGGTCTAGATAAAGATCTTTGGGTAAGAGCAAGGTGGTAGAACCCTGATAAATACCAATAGATGATTGACTAGTTTTTAGGATAGAGGCATTGACTTTAGTCAATAGGGAATAGGTTTCTACTGGCGAAAGATTGTCAGACAAAATAGAAACAATGGCGTGTTGTGTGTGCTCCTGTGTTTCCTTCTCAACATCCTGCCAGAGATAAGAATAGGCATACAATTCTTCAAATTCTTGACTTGGGATGGGAAGATCCATCAAAGCCAGCGCAACGAGAGCACCATCAATCACAAAGGTTGCACTAGAATCATCCCCAGAAACTTCAGAAATTTCAAGTCCCCAGTGAGATTTCAATTCCTGAACGACCTGGTCTAAAGAATAGGCCTGCTTGCCTTTGAAGAGGGGCATAGACAAGATCAGTTGTTTTTTCTTCTCTGATTTTTCTTTCTTACTAGTAAATAGATTTTTTAAAAAATTCATAGGACTTCTCCTTTATTTCATATCAGTTGGGAAGCAAAGCTATCTTGGTCAAAGTGAGTCGAGATACCAAGTTTCCTCATCCTCAAAACCGTAAAATTTCTCATCAAGTAGCCAATTTCCATCCACCAATCTAAGTACAAACTGATGCTTCATTTCTAAAGCTTCTTGATAATGGGTGATGACTCTTGCTTCTTCAGCTTTTGTCATGATGAAATCTACAGAAAAATCATTCCTTTGAACATAGTTATACTCACTTGGGGAGCCATAAGAATTTCGAACTCCTCCTTCCAAGCATTTTTGAGTCACTCGTCCAGTTAGAAGTTGCATTTGCCTCTGAAAATAGTCATCCATAAGTTCATTCCACAAAGGGTGAAGCTGATTAGATGGGATGCCAAGGGCTTCTTTTTCCTTATCCAGTGCTCTGTTACGCTCAAAAATTTCCTCTTCTAACAAGGTTAAACTTTTGAGTAAATCAAGCAAAGGTGGGATAATTATTTCCACCATAGCTCGATAGTTTTCAGGGGTATTTTTATAGTTCACTCTCATGATTAACTCTCTTAACTCTCCTGGATTAATTGCTTTACTTCTATGTCTGAAAGTTGTCCATCCATGTAGAGTTTTCTAAGTAAATCTTTATCTACGGTAATTTCATAATAGTCAGTCACAAACTCATGAAATCTCTCAAAGCTATCAAAGAGGTAAGATAGCAACCATTCTCCGCCATCCTGATCTTGGTAAGTCTGTTGATGCGCGTGACCATCATACCAGATAAAGAAGGTTGTTTCATCTTTTTGGTCTTCTGAATAAAGTGAGACATACTTTTCATCCAGTCCTTTATAAAAACCATCAATGACGTCTTGATTCCACTCGTCAGCAGCAAACTGGCTTAAACTACTTTCATGATCAAAGCCTTTTATAAGGATCATTTTATCAGTCAAAATCACATCTAAAGAATCACCAGAACCATTGTCAATAAGGTAGCGGAGTCCATAGTCTTCCTCAGTCTTAATCACGAGTCTGAGCCAATCCTCACTCGGATCTGTTAGATACTCATCAATGACCAGCAAGGCATCTAAGCGAGTCTTTATCTTGTCCCAATCAATCTTTCTCATCTCTAAAAACCTCCATCTTATTCTTGCGATTTATCAAGATCACAAGCCCTATAACGAGCTGTTAGATAGCCTGCAAAGCTAATCTGAGGGATATTCCACTCATTAGGCAAATAAATTGAACAATCTACCTGATCACCTAGAGGGGAACTTGCTGAGAAGACATATCTTCCCAAATCTTCATTATTAGAATTTCTTTCAACTTGATTCAACCTGCTAGCATTGAACCAGTCTTTAAACAGTAACCAGATTTGCTCGGCATCTTCGTTTAATAGGGAGACTTTCAAGTTATAGCTGATTCCGACCCTACATCTTTTTTTGAATCCTGACTCATCAGCCATACAAACTTTTATCGATCCCTTATCATACTGCCAGTTATCACTATCTAATAGGGGAAATTGAACAGATAGATTGTCTTTAAATCCCTGCATATTATCTAATAAATCTTTGGAGGCAGCTTCGAATAATCCTAGTTCTTCCATAGTCTTCTCTTTAATTTTCATAGCTAATCACAATCCGATTTAATCTGCATCAACCCAGATCTGGTATTTTTGACAATGGAGACATCTAAACAAATAACCACAGATAGGCCCGTCTTTGAACAAGTAGTCTTCTACCTCTTGATATTCTTCACGCGCTTCATAGTCTGCCAAGACTTGCTCAGCGATTCCCATATCCTTCAATTCTCGAGTTCCAACTGTACCCAAGTAGGCACAATAATCTTGGCAACAAGAAAGCCAATATTCTCCCTGCCAACTAGAGTAGCCTGGGGTCTGACAAAAAAGCAGCTGATTCTTTTCTGGATCCAATTCACCCTGCCACTCGGCATCTTGGATAAATTCTGCATCGAATTTTTTAGCTGCTTGACCGTTTGCAATGCACATTGGACAAAGGTATTCTATATCCTCGATACAATAAGGGATCAAGTCATAATAAATATTGCTTTCTTTCCCACAAGATGGACAAAGCTTGGCTTCTCCTTCAACAAATGAACCTGTAGCCAAGGGATCTGGATGATAGATAAAATGTGGCAAAGACTGTAATAGCTTCTGTCTTTGCTTCTTCTCTTCTTTTCTTAGAGGACGAGGAAGGGCAAAACGATCGCCATGACTCTGACTCATTTCTTGTAAACGGCTCAGTTTCTTTATCTGTTTTCGATCAGGTTTGTCTAAGATTTCGGTAAATAAGCTATAGGCACTAGTGCAGAGACCTAATTGTTCATAGAGGTCAACTAAGACTTTCTTAGCTTCTAAATCATTAGACTTAGCTAATTCATCAGCCAAATCATAGAGTTCCGCAACACTGGAAGAATTTCCATCTTGTTCCAGGTATTGCTTTTTTAAAGTAATATACTTTTCTAGAAATGGATTCATGGGACTACCTTTCTAATGGAATATAAAAACCTTAACAAATAGTCACTAAGACATTCCCCTTGTGATTTAAGATTTCCTTGTAAAAGTCTTTCATTTTGACAAAGCAGGTTAAAATATCATCCTTAATTTCTTCCTCTTCCTCAAGATAATCCCAAATATCAGGATACAAGTCGGCTTTCTTGCATGCTTCCATACTAAAGTCAGCCATAGCTCTGTCCATGTCAAAACTTTCTAGAGCTTCTACGATCTCGGCTATCTTGTTTTTTTCAGTATAGGCTATGTACTCAGACACTTCTTCTAAAGGAGTCACTCCTAAAACCGCTTCTCTCAAGGGATTGTCATCCAAAAATTCTGAACTACTAAATCCTGTCATGACAAAAACCAAGGCATCCCACATTTTGTCGATATCTAGTAAGATATCATGACTATCAGCGGAGTCCTCAGCAAAGTCTAACAAGTCATCTTCTTGGTTAGAAAGAGCTTTTATTTGTTCTAATTCATCGTCTGGTAAATATTGATAATTAGCAATCATTCCCATGATTTTTCTCCTTTGAATCTTGTAGGATAATACTGATGTTTTTAGATCTATTTCTATAGAAAATGCTATAATGGAGCTAAGAAATTGTTTTCTTGAATGTTAAAATAGGGGGAAATAGTCATGTTCACTAGTATTGTTTTAGGATTTTATGCTCTTTTCTTTCTATCCTTATCCTTTACTATCTATCTCTATATTAGACTTGTAGTTGCAGTCAGACAAGGGAAAGATGTCCCAAAATGGATCTATAAACTCGGCCATGCTCTTCAAGGAAGAATTCACGTTGACTATGAAGAAATCACTGATGCCAATGCCCTTAAAGAGATTCATTGGTTCTTGCTGATCTATTTAATCGTAAATCTACTCGTATTGGCTGGCTTCAACTATCATGGCAATAGCTTCCCGCAAGCAGTTTATGAATGTTTGAAAAAACAATTTTTTATCGTACTTGTTAGTATGGTTTTAAAAAGTATTGGTAAATTTGTTGTACTGGCTATAAGAAAAAACTTTCATAACAGTCATGCCTATGCATCAACCAACGCTGTTATCGGGACAGCTTTTTTAACGAGTTATATATTTATGTTTTGCATGATGATGAGTGGTCTTCCAGCTCAACCTGTTCCAGTAACCATTCAAGATACCACTGTCATTATCGGTGAGACCAAGGCTTCCGAGCTTTTGGACAAAGGCTTTAGCTTCGAAGATAAAAGTCCAGAGACTTCCATCACCAATCCCAAAAACGACCACTTCTACTACGGTCAGCTTCTCGAAGTCAAGCGTGATGATCAGTCCTATGGCTTTATGAGCCTTACTCCTACGGGAAGAGATACTGATCAACTCAAAAACTGTGTCGTCACCTACTACAAAACACCTATGGATAACAAACAACTAGAAGAAATTTCCATCAATCATGTCAAGCTAGCCAATCTAAAACTCCAAGACTTTCAAACACGAAAATTAATCGATATCTTTGCAGTCAATCCTGCTGATTATAATGTCTCTGATACCGATGCCAACTTCATTCTGACTATTCAAACAGCAGATTACGACCTCTGGAAAAGATACCGGATTGAAGCCAAGTTTAATAGAGATGGTTCCCTAGATAGCTATGGTGTTAGAGCCCAGCACAGCATGTGGGAATAATTGACCATTTTCCCCTTTATCACATAAGCATTAAACTGGAAAAATATCGTCGACAAGTTTGTAGGTTTCGATGAATCGAAGGCCAGAGGAACCTTTATCTCTAGTGATTTCTTGATAAATATCTTCTAAATTTTGGGCAGGTGCTAGCATCCAAAGACTAAAAGGTCTAAGTTTCACCTGTCCAATTTTTTCAATATTTTCTAATAATTGCCCTAAATCTTTGTGATTGAACCAGCAATCTGTAACCAGAGCAAACTTTGTATTGTCCATCTTACAGGAGATATGACTGGTCAAAAAATCATCGATGGTGGGCTTTTTTGTCTGTAAGAGGCGCGTGCAAGCCAAATGGTACTCAAGCTTTCTAGGACTATGCTCAACCAGAGATACAAAGACAAGACCATACTCATCTTGGATCTTAACAGCAAGGATATCCCCTTCTTCAAAATAAGGTTTGTGTTTAGTTTTGGCTTTAGGTACCTTTAGAGGCCTAGGATTTTCAGTTTGCAACTGAAGTGCAAGTTTTTCCAAGACCTTTTGCCTTTGCTTCAAAACCTTTGGATCTATTTCCAACCAAAATGGATCAGCCCCTTTTTTGATAAGCTCCAAGGTTTTATCTCTGATATCGTCTGTCAGGTGACCAATCTTCCACAACGAGTAGGCAAGAGCAGTCCAATAAATTTCTGTAAAAAAGTCTGTTTGACAGTAATCTTTTTCCGCATCGAGAATATCCTTGATGATATTCGCTACATGTTCACCGTCTCTATAGCGACCAACTACCTCATTGTAAATGTCATAACCTTGATCACTGTCAATGATTTTAACGCCATCAATAGCCATTCTCAACTCCTAATGCTCAATCGACATCTTATTGCTAAATCTCAAAACTTATTTAATCTTATGCTTGTTCATTTTCTCTTGGAAAATATCTGTAAGAATTTTTCGCAATTCTTGAGCTTCCTTTTCAGGAAGTTGGCCTTCTTGTTCAGCTACAGCATACAGTTCTGGATACTCAAGCGAGATTCTCTTAACGGTACGTGTAATGGCATGTTTTCTAACAAAAAATGGAATCCGTTTAATCAAATCTTGAGGAATTAATGCGATAATCTTATCGGCTGTTTCCTTGTCGTTCAGTTTAGAGAAAGTTAGGCCCTTTTTAATCATCTCTTGTTCTTTTTCTGTAAAATCTTTAATATCCATTGTGTCTCCTTATGACTATTTTATTTACTACTATTATACTATTTTTTTAATTGGTCGAATGAAAAATCTCTATAAATCCTCTCTTGCCCAAGAACGGAATCTGTTGTAACAGGTAGTTTTTTCAGCAACTCTTGAATATCAATATCTTTGGGAAGAGGATTAAATTCTCCCAGACTATTTTCCTGAAGGTGTGCTGCAAAGATAAACTCTCCCTTTTCCCAATCCATAGCACAATCATTGATAACATCTACTGGCGACAGATCCAGTAGTTCTTGTTCTTGCGCTATAAAAGTTTCGTAGAGCAGCTCAAAAATGGCTTCTGTATCAATTTTTACAACTCTTAATGTATGTTCATCCATGCTTGCTATCCTCTAATCATATCAATTTAACTATCATTCTGTTAGTAACTTCTTATCCCACTCTTTAGGCAAATCATCCTATTTTTAGAATTGAACCCACTTATCATTATCCATGATAAATGGCTTCGCTAGACCTTCACCTGTATAGTTTTCGTATTTTGTATCTAGATATTTGTAGCAATCTTCCTTGGTCGCAAATTTTATGGCTTGATAAGGCTCCTCAAAGGTTAACTTTTCGACAAAGAGATAACCATCCTCGCTTGGTACAAGTATCCCGACATGGCCGATAAAGAGGGAATGACCATCCAAGTCATCATGAACTACAACAGACAGCATTCGAGCATTTTCATTAAACTTGAATTGAGAAAGGAACTGTTCCATCTTAGCAGCATGCACCTTAACATCTGTCGTTGCTTCGGTCTTGACTCTTGAGAATACAATATCAAAAGCATCCTTGTCTTCCGTACCAAAGACTTTTCCCTTATCAATGGCATCATTATCGACAAACAAGAGGGAATCATCTTTCTCTAACTTAGGGATTTCGATAGAATTTTTCAATAAACAATAACTGTTAATACGACAGTTGGTACCAACAAAATCACCTTTCTTCGGTGCCCAAAGATTGCTTATCTTTTCAACATCATAGTCTGTTTTGGTAAAGGTAGAAAAATCTCCAGTTAATCCAACTGAACCGACAGTATTGTTATAATCGTTGACAAGATTGAAAAATGCATCCACACTGTCTTTATCCAAATGTGCAGCCAAGGCTTTCCGAACTTCTTCTGCACTTGGTTGACTGTTCATATTGGTATAGCTAGCCTTCCAAGAAACTTGAGCAGACTTTGTTTGAGTTACTGAAGTTTCAGTAGTTCCATCACTCGACTTTTGAGCTTGATTACAAGCAACTAAGGTCAAAAGAAACGTTGAGCAAAGACCAATTTTTATCAGTCGATTGTTTTTTTTCATCAATTTATCTTTCTAAATATGTTTGAAGTTGCAAGCACTTTTGGCGAGCAACTATTTTAGCAGATTTTAGATAAAGTTAAGGTCATACAGGCTCTTGCATCAATCTATTTTCACTCATTTCTATGGTCTTCCATATAGTTCTTTTTTGTGGGTTCTAGGTTCTAATACTGTAGCATTAGTTAACATTTCATCTCGCAGGATCTTGGAGTAAACTACCGGATTTTCAGTGATCTTGCGACAGTGGTCATATCCTTGCCAATTGTGAAATGTGGCATGAGGATACTTTTTTGGAAGAACTTTTTTAGCAGCTATCAAGTCGAATTCTTTTGAACCATAAAAGAAAACACAGCTTTTTTGTTCCTCTGGCGTGAGGTTAGGCAAGGCCACAAATGCACAATCATGAGAAATATGTTTGATGCTTTCTTCATCCATAGCAATGAAAGAATCCGCCATCATCTCTCCTTTTTCTCCATAAAGTGAAACCATCTTATGAACAGCTATATCTCTATTTCGCAAAGCTTTTCTATGCTTTATTAACAATAAATACCTAGTAAATATATCTAGCAAAGGCGCATTTGTCCATAAACTAACCCCTTCAAAAACAAGTTTCCCAAACCTGATATCCTTATGATTCAATAATTGCAGTAACACAACTCCACCCAAGGATGCACCAAAGGCTAAACTCAAGTCTTTTATCTGATGGACCTTTAGATAATCATAGATCATCTGACTTTCCTTAAGAGCTGACTCGTAAGTATCCGAAGCTGATTGCCCATGCGCAGACAAATCCGGAATGATATATCTAAACTCTTGCCCCATCTGATCTGCAATGAGAGACTTCATTCCTTGAGCAGATGATAACATCGGGTGGATTAACAATATCGTCTCTTTCTGATTAGAATTAAGATCAAGAATGTTCATTTTCCAACACCAGATTTCTTTCCTTTACTCACCTTCTTAAGTTTCTTCAAGATACATTTTGACTGCTAGGTATTCCTGCTCTTTAGCATAGGCAAATACTTCTGAATTTCTAATGTAGTCAAAAATATTTTCCTCTAAATCCTCATCCCAAGTTGATTCACTAAAGATTTGATTCTCACGACTAGCTTCATAGAAAATATCAAGGTGAACTTGATAAAACTCTTCATCTTCATTTGGAGCTTGTCTTACTAATGAAAGTTGAAACAAGGGTTTATCAGATATACTGGTAAATGTCCCTACTTCAAACAAAATCATTTCATCACCAATAGGCTCACGACACAAGTCTTCAAAGATAGTTACCATATCCTCCAAGGACATCTTATCGGTGATTTTTTCTTTTAAATATTCAAGTGATTGCTTCATGTTTCTCCTCTTTCTAATTGGAGCTTCGTTCTTAGAATAATCCTATTAAAAAATTGAATCCCTACACCTTTTATTATACTACATAAACAGAAAAAAAGACTGAAGCAGTGGGCCTTTACCTTGGTTTCAGTCTAATTTTTTTAATAATCGGAAATGCCTCTGTAAGAACGTCTATTCCAAAATTAATTCCCTGTACTTGGTAGTGATAGATGGGGGCTAAGCAAAATCTAAAACTCACAGATACAACTTTCATCTCACATTTTTAAAAATTTTCATGAGAGACTTCTTCAAAATAGTCATCCATATAATGGTAAATTTGTATATCTTCTTCTGAACTATCTTGTAAAACTGCAAATACCTTCACTTTCTCATCATTGACAAAGACGAAATTATGTTCACCAAAATAAGCCTGATAACCCTTGTCAACTAAGGTCCAAAGTTCATATTTTTTTAAACCAAAAATATCTTTTTTTACAAGATAGGTTTTCCCGATTTCCATTTTCATGATAGACCTTCTTTAAAATACTATAACTACCTTTTCTCTGACAGCAAGGATACTACTACCACATGATAGTATCAATTATTTATTACTTCCCATCCCAGGAAGGATCATCTGATATTTTAATATCACCTATAAACCATCGCTTCATCTTCTTTTTATCTTTAAAGGGATTGGGGTGGACAACGGTAAAAGCATGAATACTTGCATCTGGAAAATACAGTTCGACATTTAAGGACTGCTTGGGATTATCATTGACATAGGCTGAAAAGTAAATATGATAATGACCACCCATATCACCACTATCATCATAGCCTCCTCGAGCAGTATTCGGTAAAATCTTCACAGACTTTACGGATTTTCCGTTATCATTCAAATGTGTCATAATTTCACTCTTGATTGAGTCTTCATGATCAAGAATTAACTTAGAATTGTTGCTATATAGAAGATTACCATTACTTAAATTCCCATTGATAAAAAAGGGCAAACTCACAAGCAGAAAGGGGGACAAAATAGCGATGTATAGCCATTTATTGGATTTTAGCATGGATTTCCCTCTCTAATCATTTAATATTCGTTGAATGAAACTTTAATCAATAAATCATATTCATCATACTTTGATTTTATAGATCCCAATTTGCATGATAAAAACTAGTCAATTTTCTCTATGATGTTTCCAAGTTTATCCAAGATAAGATATGTGTTTATAGCGATTTAGATTCGAAATAAGATTATCAAGTAATCGTAATCTGATTTTTCCAAAATTGATATTCCAACGTTTATATTATTCAGTCTTCTTCTTGTTCAAGTACCAACTAGGAATGATTCGCTTCATATCATCATACCATTCTAAAATTTCCTTAGCTTGATTTTGCATTACTGATATTTCTTCAGGTCCGTAAGGTACAGCCCAAGGAAGTGATCCAACTAAGTTATTTAGAATATAGATAGCGAGAAGTTTCCAAAATAAAACCGGAACCTTATGATCAAAATATCCATCTATCATACCAGACGCAAAAGAGGGAGAGACTTGAGCAGACCATACAATACGATTGAATTCCTCCCAAGGATCTCCAATATCAAATCGATCAAAGTCAATGATATAAATTTTACGATCTTCACCAATCATGAAATTCCCTATATGATAATCTCCATGTTGGAAAACCTGAGGTCTATCTTTCAACAATTCTCGATTTGCATTTAAAAAATCAATAAAGATCTGACCATTTTCATATTGAACGGGACATTCTTTGTATTTGGAGATTTTGTCATCAATTTTTCGATTATAAAAGACCTCCCAATCTTCACGAACTTCTGTTATAGGGAGTGAATGAATTTTTTGAAGGATTCTTCCTGCTTCTAGTCCATAAGTGTATTGTTGTTCTTTCGAATAAGTTAAAATGGTTTCTCTTGCATCTTTCCCGTCTATCCATTCGTGTAAAGAATGTACTTCGTCATCGCGGAGTTCAATGCTAATTGGTTTACACATCGGAACTGCAAGAGAAGCTACTTTCTCAATCATATCAAATTCAAATTTTTTAGAATCTAACTTCTCCTTATCAGAAACACGCAAGAAATATTTTTGCTGATATTGATCTGTCACACAATATTTTTTATCATCTGACCAGCCTTTATATATGGCTATCTTACTACTAAAATCCATTAAACACTCTCCGATTCATTTCACAACTCTTTTTGCAGTTTTCACTAGTAATCTATCCAGTTCGGCTACACTTTAATTTCCTAGAGCAAGATTTAGATAATGAAAACTAGTCAATTTTCTCCATGATATTTCCAAGTTTATCCAATACAAGACAGGAATGATCATTTAGTGGAATTATGGGAATATTAACGAGTTCTTCAGCTCTATCCTTATTAGCTTTATCATTCCAGGAATCATAATGGACACTAATTAAAAACCGACCAAAGAGTCCTAATCCATTTTTTATTTTTATCTGATGATCTGAATTATCATTAGGTGAGACATAGACTTTTTCTCCTAATAATAGGGCTCCTGCAGAAAACCCTATAACTTTTGCCCCTTTATTAAGCATATGAACGATATAATTTTTGAACTCCTGATTTACATAAGTAGCTATATATTTTTCCGTATTCCCACCACCGATAATAATTAGATCAGCATCTAGATAGCTATCAAAATCAATCTGCTCAGTGTCCAAGAGCAAGTAAGCAGTGTTTAGGTTAGGAAAATGACTTTGAAAAACTTCCGTGTACTTTTTCATGTACGGTTCCCAATTTTCTCGAAAAACTGTAAAAATGACAATTCTTCCAATCTTGCTTGATGACACAATTTTATTAACAATCGTATGGTTTTTTATCGGCGGATTTCCACCCATCAAAAAAATTTGTTCATCCAATCTTTCACACCTTCTAAAGATACATAAAGTTAACACAAGTTTATTCACGTTTCTAAATTATAATTTTTTCTTAAAACATATTATTTTATTATTGACTGACTAAGATCGCACAAGTAATATTACACACTAACAAGAAACTTTGATTAACTATTGAATATCATCCACCGCTTCTTTCACATATCCTTCTACATCTTCAATCTCTACAAACGAAGGATCAAGGTGACACAAGAAGTACCAATCTTCGGCACCGCGTTTTCTGTAGAGAATTGCTTCGCCGTCTTCACTTCCGAAAAAGCTTCTGTCGACTTCATACCCATTGCATTTTAAGAAGTCCTTCGCCTTGCGATAGTTTGCTTCTCTGGTTTTGACATAGGCTTTCACTTCATCGTTATTAACGACATAGACATCGATTTTTGAATAGCCTTCGATTACTTGATCGTTTTTAACGGATATATTCGAAATCTCTTTCCAAATAATGTCCACATTTTCCTCAGAATCAAACGAAAATCTAGACAAGGGTACAATATTTCCGTTAAAAAAAATTTCCATATAATCTGGCAAGTGTTTAGGATTTACATACTCCACTTCAAACCCATCTTCTTTTTCGAGAGTGTATCCAGGAATTTGAGCTACAAAAGCTTTACCCTCCTCTAAAGAATCAAAAGCAACCAAATCTTTTGAATAATGATTTTGATACAATTCCAATATAAGCATCTATCATCCTCTAATCTTAACTGTTTCTATTAATTCTCATCATTTTTACGTTATTACTATCTCAGCCTGTGATACTTCTGTTGAAAATTAAAAGTAAGACATTAAATTTTTTTAATCTCCTGCTTAAACTTTAATTCAGTATTTTATAATAACCTTCATAAAACCTTTCCCTCGTTACCACTTCACCAGTATATTTTTCTTCTAGAAGTTCATAAATTTCAATTGGTCTAATCCCTTCTTCCGCCAAATCTTGAAGGAATGGACTGCATAGCCTCATTTCACCTTTACTCGATCGTTTTAATAAAACTCCATATATAGGAATCTTAGTTAATATATTATGGGTACTCTTTTTCATAACATTTATCTCCCCCACAAATTCGGATTAATTAGCAAGCCTACTTGACAAAATGATGCTGCTCATAGCTTGACTTAATTTTAGAAAAGAGGCCAGTAACAAACTTAAGCCCAGCCTCTTAGATAATCATTTTTCTTTGCAGCAAATAATGTATGCTTTGATGAAATCACTACCCACGACAATGGTTAACGGAACACTCAAAACAACTTCATCAGTTTTGTCATTCTCATACTCTTGTCTTTCTTCAGGAGAGTATAGGTGCATAGCTATTGAATAGGTGTTCCCAGCCTCCAAGTCAAGATCCATACTGATATTTTCTGATTTGATATTGATCGTTTTGTTCAATCGAGTCTCAGTCGTTTTATAAACGCCCTCGATTGTATATCTCCCTGGAACTAAAGCAACTACCTTTTCTAGGTTTTCTCCAGTTATTGGATTAAAGTCAGCAAGATTCCGTCCATTAATTTTAGTTTTTGAACAGTATAAATGAACAATAGCTTTATCACTATTATCACTAACAAAGCTAACAGCTTTTTTCTTTCTATTGCTATATACAATCATAAATCCAACAAAAAGCAAGAGCCAAAGGACAAGAAAAAATACAATAATATAAGTTGAGTTCATCATATATCTCCTATATTTTCTTTACTTTTTAACTACATTATAGCACCAATCATTGAACAAAGCAAAAAGATATACTAAATGCAAGTAATTGTTTTGCTTCTTCTCTTTCAACTCCTCTTTGTCACCTTTAAATAGCTGTTTTCACAAGCATTTTTATTTATATTAAGTAAACGAGATCACTAGAATAAATCTTTTATCAATAATCTTTATAAAGCGCTTGCTCATGACCTTACGTCATGATGTATAATATATATTAGGAGGTGAGAATGATGGCAAAATTCAGAGCAATTCCAGAAGGTTTTATGACAGTTGGGGAAGTCGCAAAGAAAATGGGAGTTACAGTCCGTACTCTACAATACTACGATAAAGAAGAATTGCTTTCCCCATCAGCAGAAAGTGAGGGAGGACGTAGACTTTATACTGATAAAGATCTAATCATGCTTCATCAGATTATATCCTTGAAATCACTTGGTTTTTCTCTCAAGGACATAAAGGGGCGTTTGAACTCTTTGAAAACTCCAGCTGAAGTTGCAAATGCTCTTACAGAGCAAGCAGATGATATTCGCCAAAAAATAGCACAACTTCAGACTTCATTATCAGAAATAGAGCAGTTAAAAGTTGAAGTTTTACAAATACAGACGGTTGACTTTAAAAAGTATGCAGATATTATTGTCAATCTACAGATGAAGAATGACTCCTACTCTCTCATTAAAAGCTTTGATGATGATACGCTCGACCAGATACGCAGTCGATTTGACAAGAAAAGTGGACAAGATTTTATGGATAGGTTGAACCGTGTAAGTGATCAAATCGTGGAGCTTCAGAAAGAAAATGTACCAGCTGAAAGCGAACAATGCCAACAGGTTGTACAAGAATACTGGACCTTGATCACGGAGTTTACAAATGGAGATATGACTATGCTTCCGAAGTTGATGGAAGTCGGTAATATTGACACCGCTACTAACGCTTGGGAGGAAAAGCAAAAAATCGTTAACTCATATTTAGAGCCCGCTTTGCAAGTTTATTTTTCAAGACTTGGAACCAATCCCTTTGAGGAGGTGTAGGCATGAAATACGCAATAGAGGTTCGTGGATTAGAGAAAAAATACGGAAGTAAGATGGTCCTAAAAGGTCTTGATCTTCAAATCGAAAAAGGAGAAATATCTGCTCTGCTCGGTGTGAACGGAGCTGGTAAAACAACAACGCTTGAATGTATTGAAGGTCTGAGAAAATATGATGGAGGCACTGTTATTGTAAACGGCAAAATGGGAATTCAACTGCAGTCATCTTCTTTGCCAGCTCATATCAAACCTATGGAGGCGATAAAGCTCTTTGCAAAATGGAATCAGACAAGCATTGATAATGCCATGCTGAAGGCTCTTGGAATAAAAGAAATTGAGAAATCACAATATCTGCAATTATCCACAGGACAAAAAAGAAGACTACATCTCGCCCTTGCTCTTATCGGAAATCCCGATATTATTTTCCTCGATGAACCGACAGCGGGACTTGATGTTGAAGCAAGACTAGCCCTCCACGAACAAATACGGAATCTCAAATCACAAGGGAAAACAATCGTTTTGGCAAGTCATGATATGGCTGAAGTTGAGGCCTTATGTGACCGCATTGCTATCTTGAACAGTGGAAAGATTGTCTTTTATGGCACTCCTTCAGAACTGACAGACAAGGTTGGAAGAAGATATTATATCCATTTGAAGACTCAAGAATCAGAGAAGTATTTTGAAACGACCAATATTGAGGATACCTTAATTTCATTATTGAATGAATGTAAGCAGAAAAAAATTCAGATATTGGATATTAAGGTTGATCGTGGCAGCTTGGAACAGCATTTCATAAAAATGGCAAGGAGGTAATCAGAATGAACTCTTATTTATATAGTCTAGTATTACAGTGGAAATTAGATATACGAAGCAAATCTCTCTTGGTTACTTTCTATATTGTACCGCTTATTTTCTTTCTCATCATGGGTGGTATTTTTACTTCTGTTATGCCTGAAATGGGAAGTACGCTCATACAATCTATGATAGTCATGAGTGTCTCAATGGGAGCCTTTCTTGGCTTGCCATCTTCATTGGTCGAAATTTATGGAAGCGACATTAAAAAGATTTATAATGCTAATGGTGTCCCTATTTATTTAGGATTGGTGAGCATACTTCTCTCTGCCTTTGTTCATCTGATGATGACCTGCATTATAATCCTGCTACTGGCCCCTATTTTATTTGAAGCAAGTCTGCCGACACAACTTCCCTTATTCTTTCTTGCACTGTCCATCTACATGATTGTGTCATTATGTATTGGTAGTTTACTAGGGCTTACTTTAAAAAACCAAGCAAAGCTGACCATGATAGCGCAACTTGTATTTTTACCTTCAATTATGCTTTCGGGGATTATGTTTCCTATTAGCTTACTACCCGATTTTCTCCAAATATTAGGGCGAGTTTTCCCAGCTTATTGGGGATACAGATTGATGCTAGAGAATGATTTTAGTCTTGAAAACCTGTGGTATCTAATTCTTGTATCTTGTATTGCAGTAATGACTTGTATCCTCCTCTTGAATAATAAATACCTGAATAGTTCAACATGAATCCATGGCAACATTAACTTTAAATAAAGAAAAAGCGACGAGATTGTTTCTTATCTCGTCGCTTTGCTATTTTTCAGTGGTCAAGCTCATGTCTTTGTTAAGTTTGTTTCCAACTTTTCTTCTCGTAAGACGATAACTCTTTACCCGAGGATTTGCTCAACTTCCTTAACCTTATCTTTCATAGTTTGATATTGACTGGCTAGTCTCCATTATGATATTGAAACTTCTTTCTCCCACCGTCTAAGCACATCTTTTAAAGGCTCATCTAGATATGTATAGACCTTTTCCTTAATCCAATCAGGAATTCCATAAGCTGCCTCTGCTATACTTCCTGTGATGGCAGCAAGAGTATCGCTATCCCCACCAAGGGAAATCGCATTTCGAATAGCATCTTCAAAATTCGTACTTTCAAGAAAGGCAATGATGGCTTGAGGCACTGTATCCTGACAGGTTTCATTGAACCGATAATTAGGACGGATTTCATCTAGTGATTGAGAAAGGTTATACCCATACTCTTGTTCTATGTGTTCCTTGATGCGTCTCTTGCACTCTATAGGGGTATCATTGATTGGTTGTTCATAATCCCCACAGTAACCTCCAAAGTAATAACGACACATAAATATAGTATCAGACGTCGCCATAGCTCCTTTGATCCCCTCTGGATGGTTATGAGTCACCTCTGCAGAAAGTCGTGCAAGAGCTCTTCTGGACGGCCAGGCTCCTGTTCTGGCACAGAAACTACAATCCATGACCCAAGCACAAGGAGAAACACGCATGGCAGAACCATTTCCAAAGCTATTATATGGTTCTCGATCGTTGCCCTCAACCCAATTACTAAATCTTGCACCGTAACCTGCATCAGGATACATCCTCCCATATTTCTTCATGGCGTCAATAAAGTTATCCTTCTGACCGCCATTCATAATGGCTTCTGCAACAGCACAGGTCATAACTGTATCATCAGTAAAAAAACAATCCTCACGAAATAAAGGAAAATTCTTGGTTTTAATATTGTCCCATTCATAAACAGAACCAACAATGTCTCCAATTATTGCCCCGAGCATAAGATTCCTCCTTTTAAGTTTTTATAATCCACTCTCAACTTCTCTAATATTCTTTTTTCTCCATAATTAAAATAGATATTTTTATAGCCATTCCTATGATAACAATACTGACAAAGACTATTCCAAGAAAGATCATTACCCTCGAATTGTTTAAGAAGAACTCCACAACATTAGTCAGTAAATCTGATTTTGCTTTTAAAAGACTAGATAGAGAAAATACTATAAAGTAGGTTAAAACCATAATCAGCCTACCTTTTTCAGCACCATATTTAAGGATAAACGGTAGTTGAATAGCTGATATCAGAATACTAGCAACTAATGTAATTAGTGAGATAAATATGATATTATCTATCGCCATCTCACTTTTAATCACTAATTGAAGAAATAAACATACTGAACCAAATAATCCAAACACAAATGCAAAAAACAATTTACTCAATACAAAGCTACTCTTTTTAATAGGCATTGAGAAGGCAAATTGTTCAAACTTCGATTTCGTATCATAGCCAAAAGCGATAGCAGTTAAAATTAACGGTATCGTTGTACAAATAAGCGGTATCATAAAAATTTCATTTTCATATACCCCATACACAACGAGTGCGATACAGAGAGTGATCGATAATAGTAGTGTTTTCTTTAAAGTAGCTATATCTTTTAATATCAATGCAGTCATTACCTTTTATCTCCTTTCACAAAATAAATCATAATATCTTCGATAGATGGTTTTTGTAATCTTATTTCATCCGGAACAAGATTTCTTTTAACAAGTAACTCTTGTCCAAATGAGTGTATCCTTCTCCCAATTATGGCTTCCTCATTAAGATCTTTAACCTCTTCATTAGATAAAGTACAGATACCATAGTTTTCCTTGAGTTCATCCTTTGGTTCAACAAAAAGAACTTTACCATCATTGATAAAAGCAATATAATCTGCTACCTTCTCTAAATCTGATAGGATATGTGACGATATTAAAATTGTATGATTTTCATCTTGCATAAAGTCAAGAAGAAAATCTAAAATTTCTTCCCTAACTATCGGATCCAAACCACTCGTAGCTTCATCCAATATAAGAATTTCTGCATTATGAGATAAAGCTACTGCAATCGATAATTTCATTCTCATTCCACGAGAATAACTTTTAATAGCCTGTTTTTCAGATAAATTAAATTTCTTTTTTAGTTGATAAAAAAAATCTCTATCCCACTTTGAATAAACCCTGGAACAAAATTTTTCCAAATCAACAAGTGTCATCTCTTCTGGCACTAATAAATCATCAAACACTACTCCGATTTTATCTTTCAATTCAATATTGTTAGGATTATCATAACCTAAAATTTTAATTTCTCCTGAATCTTTCTTAAGTAATCCTAACAATAATTTTATAGTTGTACTTTTACCAGCTCCATTTTGACCAATGTATCCGACGATAGTCCCTTTAGGAATAGACAAATCTATCGGTCCTAATGTAAAGCTGTCAAACTTTTTAACCAAATTTTTGATTTCAATAGCATAATCACTCATATTTCCCCTCCATGTAACTACTAAACATCTCTACCAACTCATTATCGGATATACCTGCAATTGCTGAAAGCTCAACAATATCTTGCAACTTTGATTCAATTTGTTTCAAATATTCTTCACGAATAAGCTCTTTATTTTGAACTGCAACAAAATTACCTTTACCTTGGACTGAATTAATGAAACCATCAAGTTCCAGTTCATCAAAAGCTCTTTTAGCAGTTATCATACTCACTCGAAGTTCTTTTGCCAAAAATCTGATTGATGGCAATTGCTCGCCAACCTTTAATTCTCCAGAAATAATCTGAGCCTTTATTTGATTTTTTATCTGCAAATAAATCGGATCATCATTTGAGTTATTAATTTGTATATTCACACTCCATATCCTCCTAACTATCCAACTGTTATCTCTGTTTTATCTGTTTATATTATACCATAACAGTTATTCGAGTTCAAGATTTAATAATCTGTATGAACCATATTATCGTTTAAATTAATTACTTTTCGATTGTAATTTTTGGTATAACAAAAAGCCTTGAGAACAAGGCTTTTCTAAATCACTTTCGTTCACAGGTTTATACGTTTTTACCAGCAACAACACAGGTCATAACCGTATCGTCTGTGAAAAAGCAGTTTCCCCTGAATAATGGAAAGATCTTGGTTTTAATGATGTCCCATTCATAAACAGAATCTACAATGTCTCGAACTATTGCTCCTGGCATCCGTTTCCTCCTTATGACATAGCAGATTCATTAAACATTTCCGATGAATCACTCTTTAAAAATGGCACCACCAGGTCAATCCACTCTTGAGGCAGGTATGCTGATAAATAGCCGTGGTTATAACCCTTAGCTTCATACAAAATTGTATTTGGATGTAGCTGCTGAAATAATTTCGCCGAAGCTTTCACACAGTTCAATTCTTTTTCACCATAGATATACAGAACCTGAGCCTTACTAGCAGAAATCGTCTCCTTCAGCTTGTAACGTCCCATATAGGTTTTGTAAATGGTCACCAATGTTTTGGTAGGTATCCTTGGCAAATCCTCCAAATAATAAGCTTTTATTTCCTCTGGATAAGCCAGTTTATGATAGAGTTTGGTCATCATGCTTAATTGAAGTTTACAAGAGAATTTACTGAACATCAGTTTACCAAATAGAGCTACTAGAAAGATGCTGATTTTAGCCAACCTTGGTTGAGGAATACAGAGGCTTCCATCTATGATAGCCTTCTCAGCTATCTCGCTGTCTAATGACAAAAGCTCCATGGCAATTTGACCACCAAGTGAAACGCCACCGATCGCAAACAATTTCCCACCACAATTTACTTTGATATAGTCTAGGATTTCCAAAGCAGAATCTTCAGTGGAAACATAATCAAGTTGATATTCTTCTCCGTGGCCATTCAAAGTGGGTAGAATAACACGGTAGTCTTTTGATAATATCCGTGCTTGACGAAGATAATTCCACCAAGAACTGCCACCGCCATGTATCAGTAAGATAGGAGGCAAATTCTTATCACCAAATTCATGGAATTTCATATATAAACTCCTTACTGTATGACTTTCACTAGATACATCCTTGTTTAATCTATTTAAAGAAGCTGTGATCTAAATACATCAATCGTTACTTTCGATAATAGTTAAACAGATCAAAAATTTAAAAGATTTTTTCCTTACTAATTCTATTACTCGCCAAGATAGTATAGATTAAATAAACAATAAAAATGATAATAAAAATAAGATTAATCTTCAACACAAAATAAAGATTTAACAAATTTGCGAACGCATGAAATAATATACAGTAACCGACAGATTTCGTTTGACGATAAAGAAGCCCTAAAACAAAACTTAAAAATAATGTATATATAAAAAATAAAATAAAAGGAAATCCTTGATGACTTTCTCCTACTATAAACCATAAAGGCAGATGCCAAATCCCCCAAATTGATCCTACAATCAAATTAGATTGCCAATATGTATATTTTTTATCAAGTAAGGGTTGTAATATACCTCTCCATCCTAATTCTTCATGTCCACCACCAAAAAAAATTAATTGAATAAAGAATAGTGGCATTAAATAAATTGATACTCCGTTTAATTCTAAGGAAGATACAGAGAATAGTATCAAAATTGCTAACAAATGAATAATGAAATAAATACTACTATTTTCTTTCTTACTAAATACAAAATGTTGAAATTTTATATTATTCCTTTTCAAATAAAAGCCACTTGCAATAGCTGGTCCAAGTGCACCAACTATATGTAACATTCTACCTATAATCGTTTCTAATCCAAAAATATCAGATTGTGTAAATAAGGCAAGGAGACCCCAAACTATATAAGTAATTCCAAATGTAATATAAAGATAATTTCTTAAATTCCTTTTATCAATTTCTGTCATCTTATCTTCCTTATTTTGATCATTCTATATATAATATTTTTTCTGCTTCTTAGTTGCTCTCGATTATAACTACCTATATTCTATCACAAAAACGCAAAAAGGCCTTACAATCAAGGCTTTTCACTATTCATTTCGTCAATACTTTAGTTTCGTAGATTCAGATTCGCATGATTAAAACTAGTCAATTTTCTCAATAATGTTTCCAAGTCTATCCAATACAAGACAGGAATGATCATTTAGTGGAATTATGGGAACACTGACGAGTTCTTCTGCTCTATCCTTATTAGCTTTATCATTCCAGGAATCATAATGGACACTAATTAAAAACTGACTAAAGAGTCCTAATCCATTTTTTTTCTTTATCTGATGATCTGAATTATCATTAGGTGAGACATAGACTTTTTCTCCTAATAATAGGGCTCCTGCAGAAAACCCTATAACTTTTGCCCCTTTATTAAGCATATGATCGATATAATTTTTGAACTCCTGATTGACATAAGTAGCTAGATACTTTTCCGTATTTCCACCACCAATGATAATTAGATCAGCATCTAGATAGCTATCAAAATCAATCTGCTCAGTGTCCAAGAGTAAATAATCAGTGTTTAGATTAGGAAATTGACTTTGGAAAATTTCCGTGTACTTTTTCATATAGGGTTGCCAATTATCTCGAAAAACTGTAAAAATAACAATTCTTTCAATCTTGCTTGATAATACAATTTTATCAACAATGCTATATTTCGTTATTGGGGGATTCCCACCCATCAAAAAAATTTGTTCTTTCAAGTTAACACACTTTCTAAAGATACATAAAGTTTAACAAGTTTATTCATGTTTCTAAATTATAATTTCTTCTTAAAATGAATAATTCTATTTGCCTCCTGAAATCCAATATTGAGATGAAATCTTATAGAATCCGTATTCGTTAAAGTACAGTCACTTGCAAATTCCTTACATCCTTTATTTTTCGCCCATTCCTCACATTTTGTACAAAGATTTTTAGCAATATCTCTTAAACGATATTCCTCGTCGACAATAATCCCTTCTAAAAATCCAACAGGACTATATTTACAGCCTTCAACATAATCAAATCTGAGTGAACATAGTGCTAGACCTACAATTGTGTCACCTTCAACTTCAGTAAAGATTGCAGTATTTTTGCCATTCGTATATCTTTTTACTTCATCAATAGCTTCTTTATCGGTCAATTGGGGCCATAATTGTTTCATTAGTTTAGCCGTTTTTATAGAATCTTTTGTTATTCCATCCATATTGATGTTCCTCCGCAAATTACAAGCAAATGTTTCGAATCATGCTGTTACTTTGTTACTCATTGATTGATATCAATACCATCCCCTTCTACTTTTCGCTGTCTCAGATCGGAAGAGCAGAGACACGCACTCAGCGGTTCGCTGTTACCGTATCGTTTCGTCGTATACTCCTTACTCTACGACAGCTATCCCATGGGCACCTTCTCGACCTTCAGTCTCACCTTGTCGCATGGGCCGTATCACTGCTTCTACTTCACTGATGACTCAGCACGTACAAGCAGTGATACGGCCTCAACATGTGGTAATATTCTGCTTTTATACTAATAAACAAAAGGCAATGAAAATTATTTTAAAATGATACTGTGGAACGGAAAGATTATCACCACTTCCAAAAGAAACGACATCCATAACTCCACTTAAAATTACAATTGATAATTCTCTAACAGTAATCATCTAATTATAAAATCGTTACTTCCAATAATGGATAAACTGATCTAAAATTTAAAATTCTTTTCTTTACTAATTCTAGTACTCGCAAATATAGTATAAATTAAATGACCAATAAAAATGATGATAAAAATAACATAGTAGCCAGTCTTACAACTTACTACTTTTCATATGATAATTTACAAATGTCTTTCCAGCCACTCGATCTTTTTAAAATCCTTATTGTTATTGTGATCATTTCGATAGGAGTCTTGAGAAGAAGCTTTGTAAATACTTAGATACTGCTCCAGACTTGGAAGACGAAAAGTGATGCCTTCAATGTGAATAAGCTCTATATCCGATTCCGAAACTCCTGCAAAATCAAGTAAGGAATCGATACTTCCAAATTCAACACTCACTCTATCCTTTTGGAATTCATGCTCATGAATATCTATTAAGACGTAACCTAAGTCTTTCATCTCTTTCATTATCTTGTCCCAGTCATAAATTCTGAGATGATCAGGTGCTTCCCAACCTCTAGGGTCACCAGGCACATGAATGTCAATGTCAGACGGCCCCCAATTTTCTTTCGTTCTAAACTCCAATCCCAAAGAACCCATCAGTGTCGGTGTAATTCCGACTCGATTTAAATGGAAACAAATGGTTTTAAATTCTTCAAATAAGAGACTCATGTTTACTCTAAACCTTTCATCTAAATGTTGGTTATTTCTACTTTATTACCTTGAACAAAATCATTTTCATTTTCTAGGGTATATCCAGTTATTTTAGATACAAATTCTTTTCCTTCTTTTAAGGACCCAAATGCGACTAGATCTTTATAAGAAGGATTTTGATACAATTCCAATATATACATCTCTAGTCCTTCTGATTTTTGAACGATTATCCACATTTCACAAACAAGCTTACACATTCAGTGGTTCGCTATTACCGTATCGTTTCGTCGTAATCTCCTGACTCTACGACAGCTATACCTCAGGGCACCTTCTCAACCTTCGGTCTCACCTTGTCGCATGAGCCGAACATCTGCTTCTACTTCACTGATAACTCAGCTCGTACAAGCAGTGATACTGCCTCAACATGTCGTGATAGCAAACTTCTATATTATAGAACGAAAGTGACTGAGTTGTTGCTTAAAATTATACTATAGAATGAAAATATTTTATAGTTACCATTTTTTCAACTTTATAGTTATCATTTAATAAATTTACTTGCTAACTTATAAACTTGTTGAATCTCTTTACTCTTAACATCCCAACTATCAAGTTCTTCTTTAATTAACTCTGGAAATTTTTTGCTAATATCCCTCAAAGAATTGCCAACTGATTTTCTAACGTATTCACTGGAATCTTCTTTTAATGCTGCAATACGTCTAACGGCTTCACTCGGATTATCCTTGAAATATGGTCTATTCGTCCATATTCTCAAGCCTTCTGTAACAGCTCTTCTGACATTTGGATTATTATTTTGTAGCCAGTCGTCAATAATCGGAAGGGATTTTTCATAACCTGTTTGCTTACAAAATTCATCAAAAGCCTTCGCCAATACTTCCTGAACTCTCCAATTATCATCTTTGGAAACTTCATCTCGCATAAATGCTAAAATATCATCTTGTTCTGATAAGTATCCAAAAAGAAATACACCGTACATTCTAACTTGATATACATTGGATTTATAAGCTAAAAATGCTAATTCTTTGATATACGCATTATCGTTTGATTGATAGTCAGCAAGAGCTCTTTTTTCTTCTTCTTTAAATCCATTTTCTATTAAAGAGAATTCTTTTTCCAAACTTAAAACATATTCTTTCATGTAACTTCGGTTCCTCATAGAATTTTAATTAGTTTTCGATTTTTGGTTCAAGTTTATTTAAATAATCTTGGATCTCATGAACTAATCTTTTCTTTGAAAATAAATCCATTCTACCACCTGAAACCATTCCACCAAAGAATACAGGAATTTTCCTATCCCCGAAAACTGTAAATGTCTTTATATCACTATCACACAACCATTGAGAAACTTGTGAATTATTTATGTATACAAATTTTATACTTTTACCAGCTTCTATAAGAGATTCAATGTGAAGTTCCAACATTTCTTTGCAGTATTGAGGGTAAGATACTGATTTTTTAAGTGGAAGTTTTTTAGAACTTGTTTGATGATAGTAGAACATATCTCCAATATAGATTGATACTTTCCTATTTTGGTGGTTTAAATACTCTTCATGTATCACATCTAAAATTTTTTTGTTCTTAAAATATTCAATAGAATGTTCTATTTCTTTTCTTAAAATATCCCATGATTTATTACACCAATGCCATTTAGCTTTATTATCAAAAATATCATTCATTAAATCATAAATAGGTTTATAGTATTTATTATAAACATATTTACTTTTAATAGACTTTTTTAAACTATATAGATATGTCCTGTCATCTTCCTCAATTGTAGCATCTTCTTCATCTCCTGCAGGGTTTAGACCAATCACCAAAACACAATCTTTTTCAGATGTTGAGTTATCAAATTCAAAGCCTCTAATTCCAAGACTTTGATCTTTCTCATTTATATCTAAAGCCTCTATTGTTTTTTCTATAAACTTATTATTTTCTGGATTAGTTGTCATAATTAAAACTCCATAACCTACAACTTTCTTTAATAAATATATGAAAAATAAAGTTACCAGTAGTACCTTTTCTCACTTAGATATTGTTCTTTTTGTTCTCTAGAATTTTCATGATTTCTAATTCCTAGTAATTCGTCTGTTGAAGAAACTATTGGGTCTATCCAGTCAGCTTTGGATCTAATCCAATCAATTTCCTCTTTACTATGTTTCCCTGCTATCTCCAATTTATCAGCCATCAGTCTTAAATCATTTGCTGTTTGAAAGTCTTCCAGCATATTAAGAAGAGACATTGTTCGCTTCTTCTCTTCTTCGATTCTATTTTGTAATTTTCTTTTTCGCTCTTGTTCTTCTTCGTATAGTCTTTCTCTCTCTTCACGTTCAAGTCGTAAGTTCTTAACTTTATAATACTCTTGGTAAATTAAAACAATTATTTCTGGTATTGATTGTTCAAGTGTGAATTCTTTAGTATCTTTAATGTATTTACCATCTATTATCTTAAATCGAAATTTTCCATTTGGAATATAGTCATACTTCTTTATTCTTGGTTTAAAAGCATATCTATTAAACTTAACGCTATCATTGTACTCTGCAAGTTCTTTAGCTTCTTCTTTTGTTAATTCATGAATTACTTTGTCTGTTGATTCTATAACTTCAAAACGAACAATATCCTTTTCAATTTGAATATCCCAATTTGAAGTTACATTATCGCCGATTTTTTCAATTACAGTAACTAGTGTATCTAAAAAGCGATATAAACGCGGAAGAGAATTTAGTGAAATATTTTTTACAAATTTAGGTTCTTTTAAATCATTATATCTGTGCCTAGAATCAAAGTAAGGATAAGAAGCTGCTTTTTCCCTCTTATTCCACTCTGCAATTTTATCTCTTAGATTAGCTACAGATTTATGTAATCTCTTATTTGGAGACTGGTTTAGGTTTGAAACTGCTTCAATAATACGCTCTATTTTATCGTCCTCTATAAATGATAATGAACTTCTTATACTAGTTGTATCAAGTTTAACTGTATCATCGTTTTTATCCTCCGTACTATCTTCTTTATGTTTAGCAACTTTAATTCTACTGTTCTTTAAACTTTTTCTATCAATATGAACCTCATTTACATCATTTTGTGGTAATGGAACGATAAGTTCACTTAAGTCTTGTCCAGTATTCTTACGATACCAATAACTACCCTTTGGAATTGGGATTTCAAATTCTTTACATTTCTTGAGTAAGTCAGAATAACTTAAATCATATTTCAATGAAACTTGTTTCGCACTTATCTCCCAGATTTCTTCATAGAGTTCTTCTCTAGAAAAGGTCTTTATCATCTTCATTTGAAACACCTTTACCCTTATACTTTACATCACTGTTTTTATATTTACCAAGCGAAAACGCAAATTCAAAAACTTCTAATTCTTCACTTCTGCATTTTCGCTTAATATAAAAAGTAAATCTTGTTTTAAACCGTTAAATTCCTCTATAATTTTATCTAAACTGGCTTCAATATTTTCAACACGGATCTCTGATAGCTTACCGTGATTGTATGAAATCATTCTTTCGGCGATAATATGATATGACCAACTCTCTGTGAAACGTCTGTCTCTTTCTTCATTATGAATAGCAAAACCAATTGGAAGAAGATTATTTCTAAGACCTATAGCAACTGCCTGTGAACTTATACCTAAATAATCACCAGCAATTTTTAATGTGATTTTATTTAATTTTCTAATATCTTCGTCGGTATATTTCGGCATGTTTGTACTCCTTTGTTATAATCCAAAATACAATATTATCTAATTTAAAATATCTTGATAGTATGCTATCTAGTTGCTTTCTCTAATAAAATGAATTTGTGGTACATCATACTCTGAAAGTTAATAATCTAAAAGCTATTCAATGAAAAATTATTATTAAGATTTAGAGTTACTATCTTTTCAAAGTAAATCCATTTATAAATTCCAGATACAGAAGTAAATAGTTATTTATTATCTAAGTCAAAACCAATCTGCCAAAATCCCATATCAAGTATTTTCATTTGAGGATACAGCATATCAGCAACAATAAAGTTTTTTTGAACTGAATTTAATTGTTCTAAGTTTCTCTCGTAAAAATCTACTAGTTGTAAAATAGATTTAATGTTATAGGTTCCACTTGCAATCTTTTGCGATCTTATTCCAGCAACAAAATATCTGTCATATGCCGGAACACAACCGAGTGTGCCCATCAGTATCTTTGTGATTAGTGTATCTGATAAGTTGTTTTTTGGCGCTGAACCCCTCACTGCACGCCTGATTTCATCATAATAATTAGCAATAAACTCATTAATTTCTTTTAGCAATTTTTGATTACTTTCATTTCTAAAATTTTTACATTCTATTCCTGCTAGAGAATCATATTTGTTGCTTAAAATCTCACTCACAACAGGGATGTGTACTCTATAATCCTTTTGTAATAGAAATGAAGAACCTCGATACATCCCCCAACTTGCCAAATAAAATGCAAGTTGTAAACTCAGGTAATCAAGATTCACATCATTCTCTTTTCGAGCTATCATAAAATGTGAATAGCAATGTTCCCATGAACGATATCTGTCATGTTCATCAGCTTTTAAATCGTTATAAAATTCAGTTGATGATTTAATTATCATATCGATTGTTTCCATACTTCCTGCTTTCCTAATCAATTTTCAAATATATAGCGTTTTCATTATTTTCTTAACCTATTATATCATTATTCAAAACAAAAAACTGCAACTTACTAGTTGCAGTTAAACACAGATTTACTTCTGTTCCTTTTAGAAACTTATATTTTCATTTTGAGGCATAGTAAAAACATCGTTTTTTTCAAAATAAGGTTTTACCATTTCTTTCCATCTAGCCTTGTTAAATTTGATTGATTTTAAAGGAGATAGGCCATAATTTCTCAATGCATAACCAGCTGTCACTTTCTTAACTTCCGAGACCTGCTTATCAGAGTCAGTCTGTACTTTTGAAAGAGCGACGCTTGTTTCCACAGCTGTTTTTATTGTAGCTAGATTGACTTCCTTATCTGTGATAACTTGAACAGCTTCATGCTTAGCTACTTGGGCTACTTTATCTAATTCCTCGTTCGAAACGGTAAAGGTTAATTCTCCACTTGCCTGACCACTTAATTTGGCTTGGATTATATGTTCAGTACTATCAGCTGGCTTTGCTTGGATAAGATTGGAAGCAGGATTTTCAGTTCTCACAACCTCATCTGCATGAACAAGTTGCCCACCTAGACCAACAACTGCGGTCATCAAATTTTCAATCGCAACCGAACAAAGGAGCGTATTTTTTGCTTTTACGAAAAACATGTTTCTCGCCTTTTTCTTGAATCAACATGTAACTACCTCCTACTATTTAGTTTTCTCTCTAATACTACCAAAACGCCTTGAAATAGTTATCGCATGAAAAAGAACAGCAAAAAACTACCTGAACTAAGTCAAGTGACTTGAACATAAAAAACGGGAGAGCTGACGCATCAGTCCTCCCAGACAAAAACAAGTATGTCACATTCCAATATACCTATGTTACTACAATTATTTTAACTATCTAAAAAATCTTTCAAAATTTCAAAAACTTCATTTCGATTCAATAAAATATCATCATTTTGAGGAATAGTTGATATCACAGACTCAAGTTCTATCACAAAACGGTGCATATCTGCTTTTACCGTGTCACTAGAGGTTATATTTGATAGCTTTTCACTCCCTACTAATAGAGCTGTTAATCGAGTAATATCGTTCAAATGTTTTTTTATGGCTTTACTTAAACCTTGAATACCTGTGGCAGAGCGTTCTCTCATATCCAACCAAGCTTTAGCCTTGAAAATAATTAAACCACGATTACTCAACACCGAGTATCCCTGAATGGATTCTTTTTCATGCACTAATATATTATAATAATCCTTATCCAATAATAAGGCCGACAAACTAGCATCTTCATCAAAATGTAAGGGTGTTTCTCTCCCCTCCTTCTTTAATGGGTATTCTGGTAAAATGCTAAATAGTTCAATCATAGAAGGAAACTCAGGCTTATTGGTTGTAAATCGAAATAGCTGTGCTTTTTCATCCTTCTGACTTCCTTGATATTCTCCCAATTCTAAAAAGTGATTCAAGGTATCATAAAATTCCTTATTTTTTAATTCATCAATGATTACCATATCATAATCTTTTGTTGTCCGACTTTTAAATCCTTGCGAATCCAGTATAATAGAGGTTGCAGTCCCTCCAATCAAAACATAATAGTCTTGAAAATTCGCAAACATTTCTTGAAAAATAGCTTTCGTATTAGCTGACATCATCTTCTCCTAGATACTGTAATATATTATTTTTTAGTGCTTCAATCTCTTCCTCCACACGTGGATCATCATCATCTTTTAAGGTCAAATAAAGAGAAATAGGATCTACAAACTGTCTATCTTGATTTTCTTTAAAATCGTTCCAAAATTCAGATACAAAAGGACTATATCGCCATATCTCTAATACCTTGCCTACTAAAACATGCTGAGGAAGTTGTAAGGATAATTTATTGAATTGTCTCTGTGATATGACATAGCTACTATTTTCATCAGATTCAGCTAAAAAAGTCAAATAGGATAAAGCATAAGTACCACCGTATAGAAGCCTAGAAGCAGATTTTATATTCTCTAGATCTACATTGGGCAATAAGAGACGTTTTTTGATTGGATTAAATAAATAGGACTCTGATTTTAAGAATAATTCTTTCTTTGATGCAGTATAGGTGTAAAGTTTATTTGGCTTATTTAACCAATCTAAAGTTTTAAAAGTCCTCAAACATCTATAAATCGTTGAGTTTGGAAGTCCAGTTACCTGTGAAAGCATATCAACATCTACTACTTTTTGACCTTTTGTCAATAAAAAGGCAATCCAAGTTAATTGTTCGCTAGGTGTTAATTCTTTAGATGTTGCAACATCATCATTAGCATTCAATACTAATCCCAATGGAGGAAAAAAGAGATTTCCCTTGAAATCTGCAAAAGGAACTCTAGCTTGAAGGAGTTGTTTTTTTTCAATGTCAGATAGCTTTGAAAATACCAAAACAACGTCCATGCTAGCTTTTTCACCCATAATACGAGCTTGAGTAACAAATGAGTCTAAACTTCCTCTTCTCTTTTCTTTAATCAATAAAAATGACTCCTTATGAAACTTCATTTGGACATATTGAAATCTTTTTTCAAAACTAATTGGTAAAGTTAAAGCTATTTTTTCAACACTTACATTAATATAAAACGATTGAAAAATAGAAATTATCTTTTGAACATTCATTGTTTTTCCTTTTTATCATTTTGTACGTATTTTATCATTTTAAATGATAAAATGCAAGTTTTTTGATAATAAAAAGTGACTTACAAAAGATAAAAAAAGCGAGAACACTTATCAAAATGTTCTCGCTGGATTCATTTATTACTGACGTATCTATTTTTTGTCTACGCAGTCGACATTCAAACAGACGTTCACATCAATGTATTTTTTTGCACCTTTTTTATGTCAAAATCACTCTTTTCAATAAAGACAAAATGCTTGAAAAAGTGCTTAAAATCAAGAATTTTCACCCTTTTAGTCGTTGTAGCAACACTACACACTCCACATGCTGTATCTGTGGAACCCAAAAGGTTTGGGTGAACCTTTTGAGGATTAACTTCGTTTTACCAACAAGCTCACACACTCGACGTGATGCGTCTGCGGAAATAAATCCACCGGCTGGACTTTCTTCAATTCATAGCCTAGCTCTTGATAGAGTTTGATATCTCGAGCCATGGTTGCTACATTACAAGAGATATAAGCGATGCGATCAGCTCCTGTTTGGGCGCTGGCTTTGATAAAGCTCTCGGACAAGCCCTTGCGTGGTGGATCGACTAGGATAGCAGTTGGTTGGATGCCTACCTTGAGCCAGTTTTTCATGGCATTTTCAGCTGTATCGCAGACATAGTGAGCATTGCTGATACCATTTAAGCTAGCATTTTTCTGGCTGTTTTCTACAGCTTCTGGGATGACCTCTACACCATAAACTTCCTTGACGTGCTTAGCAACAGATAGTCCAATAGTCCCAATTCCTGAGTAGGCGTCGATGACGACATCATCTTGTTTTAACTCCGCAAAGTCAATAGCTGTCTGATAGAGTTTCTCTGCCATTTCTGTATTGACCTGGTAAAAAGCTGGTCCAGAGATTTGGAAATCATTACCCAACATCTGATCTGTAATGTAATCTTGACCATAAAGTGTACGCCATTCTTTACCGAAAATCGCATTGGTGTTTTGATCATTGATATTCTGCATGACAGACACAATTTCTGGAAATTGCTTGACGATTTGTTCAATCACCTGTTCAACTCTGAAAACTTTAGGACGTGTGGTCACCAAAATAATCATGATTTGACCTGAGTGATGTCCACGACGCACAACAAGGTTACGAATCAAGCCTGACTGTTCCTTCTCATCATAAGGCTTCAAGTCATATCGACGGAGCAAATCACGTAAAGCTACAATAACTTGGTCAATGACTGGATCCTGAATGTAAAAATCCTCCAATGGCATAAGGTCGTGAGAATTCTTACGGAAGAAACCAGTCTCCAGAACACCATTAACGCGACGAACAGGAACCTGAGCCTTGTTACGATACTTGATAGGATTTTCCATACCAAGAGTATCAGCAACCTCTACATCCCTGATTCCAGCAATCTTATAGAGACTGTCTTTTACTTGCTTGGTTTTAAACTTGAGTTGCTCTGGATAAGCTAGATGACCTAGGTCGGCGATCCCTGAACGCAAGTAAGCCAAATCTAAGTCTTGGTTGCGATGTGGTGATTGCGTAAGGTATTCCTCGACTTTACCAAAGCCAATCTTCTTGTTGACTTTAAGGACACGCATGAGGATTTTCTCAGTCGGAAGAGCATTCTCAACAAAAAATACCAAGCCATCTACCTTAGCAACACCTGCTCCTTCATGGGTCAAATCGACAATCTCTACTTCTACAATATCATTTTTCTTTAACATAATTTTCACTTTCTATCAGCCGACAAAAAAAGACGGCAACTATTCTGTTACCATCTATTATACCATGAATTAACCTAAGCACCAAAACTCTTGAAAAAGTTTACAATTGCTTGCCAAATAGCACTGATGATATTGCCACCGTCTTGAATAGCTTTATTAGCATCAAAGTTAAGGTCGATATTGCTAAAACTATCTCCTGCTTGCGCAACGATACTTTGTTTCAGATCCTTTAGAGTCTTTGTAAAGTCTTCGTTATTCAAAATATCGCTCTTAGAAAGATTAAAGGCAAAGTTGATGATGACATTGATCTGGTTTCCTGTTATAACCTGATCCAGCTTATAATTTTTCAACGTATCTTCAACGATCTTACGAACATCATCCTCAGTAAGCTCACCCTTGGACTCTTTAGCTTTAGCGATAGCAGATTTGATATCGGCAAGGGCTACATTGAGTTTATTGGCATCATAGCCTGATTTGTCCTTGTTTTCATCGTTGATGTCTGACAAAGCTTTTAGTTCTTCCTGAGCTAGGTCTTTATTTTCTTGAGGAAGTTGAACACCATTAGCTTCTAATGAATAGTAGATACCAGCTAGGGCACTTTCACCTGTTACAGGGATTGGTGCAGCTACGGTTATACGAGCATGTTCAACACCCAAGGTAACTGCCGCATTACGGTACATGTCTTGTGTCACTTTGGTGATGTTTTCAGGTGTTTCAATCTTGACTTCAAGTGGAGATTTTTCACCTAGTTTTTGAATTTTTGCAGACGAATAGAGCTGGAGACTAGAGTCGTTTGCGACATTCATAATTTTTGAGTAGACATCGGGCGTCATGGTCTTCAAGTCTTTAGTATCTTTAGAGGCATCATAGCCTAGTTTTTTTAGTGTTTGATTTTTTTGATCTTCTGTTAGTGAAGAACCCAAGACATACTCAGGTTGAACATAGGTTTCATCAATGACTTTTTGAACATCAGTAGCTGCCTGGGCGCTTTGCAGTGTTGCAACTGCTAAAAGTACTGCAGCACTAGTCAGAAAGAATTTCTTTCTCATTGGACGCTCCTCCTTTTCCATTCTAGCATACCTTACAAAACTTAAAAAAGTCTTATACAGTTACTAAATCATATTGAGTAAAATTATCTCACTGTTCAGAATACAAGAAAAGAGAAGAACAAAATAGTCTTCTCTAATCTTTTATACAAGTGATTTGCTCATGAAAATTTTTTATTTAACTAGATTTTTAATTTAGTCTTCTTTTTTCTTTTGAGCTAACCCTAATAGTGTTGTCGCTATTCCAATGATTCCAAGTCCAGTCACTACTGAGTTTGAATCCGCACCTGTATTTGGCAATTCGTAAACTACTTTTTCAGGATCTAAAAGTTTTGGTTCCGGAGTAACAGGAATTTGAGGTTTTGGTTCTGGAATTGGAACTGTCGGATTCTCCGGTTTTGGTCCAGGAGTTGGAACTGTCGGATTCTCCGGTTTTGGTCCAGGAGTTGGAACTATCGGATTCTCTGGTTTTGGTCCAGGGGTTGGAACTGTCGGATTCTCTGGTTTTGGTCCAGGGGTTGGAACTGTCGGATTCTCTGGTTTAATTGGAACGTAGATGATTGGAGTATCATCACCTGGGTTGGTTGGAAGGTTTGGTAGCTCCTTACCTGGTTCTACTGGTTTATCTGTATCTGGTTTCGTTGGATCGTTTGGATCTGGCAAGTATGGTTTGTAGCCTGGGACATTTGGCACAATTGGTTTACTTGGTTTGGTTGGATCTGTCGGATCATTTGGATACTTCACTTTTGGAGTTGATGGGAATTTTGGATCGTCAGATTTTGGCACCAAGCTTCCAAGTGGTTTGTAGATAACATGGTCTGTTACTTCTGGTTGATCTGGAGTTACAACTTTAGATCCAGCTTCTGCCTTATCTGAATAGAATCCTTCTACAACTGGAACAATAACCTTACCGTATGTATGGCTTGGTTGATCCCATGCGATCGTACCATCTGCCTGTTTTTGCTTACCAGTAAATGTGAAGTCAGTTTGAACATTAGGAGTTGGAGTATCTACACCCGCACCTTCAAAGGTTACCGTTTGTTTGGTTGGTTTTGTCACATCATTTACGATTGGAACGTAGATGATTGGAGTGTCATCACCTGGGTTGGTTGGAAGGTTTGGTAGCTCCTTACCTGGTTCTACTGGTTTATCTGTATCTGGTTTCGTTGGATCGTTTGGATCTGGCAAGTATGGTTTGTAGCCTGGGACATTTGGCACAATTGGTTTACTTGGTTTGGTTGGATCTGTCGGATCATTTGGATACTTCACTTTTGGAGTTGATGGGAATTTTGGATCGTCAGATTTTGGCACCAAGCTTCCAAGTGGTTTGTAGATAACATGGTCTGTTACTTCTGGTTGATCTGGAGTTACAACTTTAGATCCAGCTTCTGCCTTATCTGAATAGAATCCTTCTACAACTGGAACAATAACCTTACCGTATGTATGGCTTGGTTGATCCCATGCGATCGTACCATCTGCCTGTTTTTGCTTACCAGTAAATGTGAAGTCAGTTTGAACATTAGGAGTTGGAGTATCTACACCCGCACCTTCAAAGGTTACCGTTTGTTTGGTTGGTTTTGTCACATCATTTACGATTGGAACGTAGATGATTGGAGTATCTCGTGAAATACGATCTGGATCACTTTCATCATTTGGTTCAATCGTTTTATCAACTATATTGTAACCCCAAGCTTGAGGTTGTTCTTCCTTAATTTTGTATCCAGCTGGAGCATCAGGAATTTTAGTTTCTGCTGCTTGGGTCGGATCAACTGGATTATTTTCATAAGTCTTAGATACTGAACCTGGAATAACATTTCCGGCTTCGTCTACTTGGATAATTTTACCTAACTTTTTATAAGTTACAGTATCAGTTGCATGCGGTTGATCTGGTGTAACAGTCTTTTTACCTGCACTAGTTTTATCTGCGTAGTAACCTGTAACGACTGGAGTTAAAACTTCTCCATAAGTATGAGATGTTTGTTTCCATGTTTTGTCATGTGTTTGACTATTTTCTTCGCCTGTAAAAGTAAAGTCATTTTGAAGATTTTGTGGTGGGTTACTCTCTGCTCCAGTATAGGTTACAGTTTGGCTAGTTGTTTGTTGAATAGCGGTAGAATCTTTTTCAAGAACAAGACGATAGCGTGTTCCTGGTGCAAATTGATTTCCTCCATTACCTGCAATAGTAGGATCAATAGCATAGCTTCCATCAGGTTGACGAATGAGAGTAACTGTTTCTTTTTGGTTCAAAGACCACGTTTCACTACTAATCTTTGGAGCAGGATACTTCTTCAAAGCTTCATCCAATTCATCTGGAGTTAGAGAATCTGGATCAATAACCTCATTGGTGTGAATTTCACTATAATCATAGATAGTGTCACTTGTCTGACGGTCAATATAGGCTTCTACTTTTGTAGGATCACCATCAACAGTTTTAAGACGATAACCTGCTGGAAGTTTTGGAAGTTCAGTAATAGCAGCATCCGATGGATCTGGGACAGGAGTACCATCATCAGAAGTAAGAGTATTATTTGTATTTTTAAAGACTTTACTAGTCGTTACTCCAGAGATTGAATTGCCGTCAGAATCTACAAAACTAATCGTTCCTAGATTCTTGTAATAAATATTTATGATGCGATGTCTCGCTTCTCCACCATTACTACTCTTCGAAACGATGACATAATTGTAGGTCCAAGGAATATCAAACATGTCTGTTTCAATTTTAATTCCATTAATATCATCTCTCGTGACATATTGACCTGAGATTACTGGAATATTCACAGCTTTAAAACTTAAATCTTTTGGATCTATTTCATGTGAAGACCATCCATTTTCCGAGATAGCTCTTCGGCTACGATTTAGACGAGAATCTGATACTTTATTTTCTGTGTAGTCACCTTTAAGCTCAGAGGAGTTATCAGATTTTTTATCGGAGTTTTTAGATTCCTCATTTTGAACACTAGTAGCTGAATCTAAAGTTTCCGTCTTCTGTACATCTACTTTATTTTCAGGAGTAGTTTCTTCATCTACTTTTGAAATTTGATCATTTAATTTGCTATTTTCTGAATTGTTGGTGGTTTTCTGAGATTCTTGAATACCTGCACTTGCTTCAGAAAAAGTGGTCTCTACTGCCTCTTCATCAACCGCTTTTTTAGTGGGAATAGATTGCTTATCACTAGCAACCGTTTGTTGGTCACTGGCTTCAGCAACAGCTACTCTTTCTAAAATAGGTGTTTCATCAGCACTTGCAACCTGCCCACTCAAAAAGAAGGCCGTACCCAATAATACAGAAGCCAAACCAAAACTATACTTCCGTAAGGAAAAACGTTGCCGTTCATTAAAATGAAATTTCATTATTAATCCCCAATCTAATTATTCGTTACATTCATTATATCACTATTACTTTGAATTTCAAGTATTTCTCTCTATTCCAAGATATATTATTCGCTTTTTTTGTATTAAATCAGTGATAACAATCTAAAACCAAATGAAATTCTAATATTTCAAATAAAAATATAATCATTTTGTGAATTAACGTTCGAATAATAGGAATTTTGTAATAAACTGTCAGATTAGTTATTTTTGGATATTTAAACTCATTTCATAATAAAAAGATCTAGTACTTTTTGAGACTAGATCTTGTCGCTTTTCCTATAATTTAATAGTTGGTTTGAGTGCTTAAAATAGATTAAAAAATTTAATAATGTAGAGATTTAGTTGAACCTGTCTAGAGTAATAATAGTTTCCACCATCCACATAGAGTTCTCCTCCTTGAAAGATGGAAATTGGATTGACGTAGCGATAGGTTTTTCCAGTTGTATTTCCTAAAGTTGGCGCAACGGTATCTCTTGAATATTGCTTGGCTAGTGCAAGGGTATTTTCTTTCCCATTTTGGGCGATAAAATCGATATAAGCAGGCCCAAAGTTATAGGCCTGTACAGCAGTCCAAACATCTACACCCTTTTCTTGTGCTAAATAAAGATTTTCAGTCAAGGTTTGAATTCCCTGACGAATACTACTCCTATTGTCAGAAATTGTATTTGTAGTTCCGCTAGCAGACTCACTTGACTGCATCACGTCACTTTCTTTACCTTTGGTTTCGGTATAAATCATAGCCAGGACTAGTTCTTCATTTGCTGGCGTATCTTGCTCACTTAAAACCTCTCGTACCAAGGATTGATAGGTCATGACCTGCTTCACATCCCGATACATATGGAAAAGTTTATAACCAGTAAATAAGATAAGAACAAGTACCAAGACCCTTCTTATAAATTTAAACATTATTTGCTTTGTATATCCTCGATGTTTTTGATTAAGATAGAGTAGGTACCATTGTCATTTTGGATAAATTCGACCGACTCAGCATCTTGGTAAATATTATTGGGTACGATTAACTCAATCCCATTTGACAGAGAAAGCTTTTGGTTTTCAAATTTCTTTAATTGACGACTAGCATCGATTTCATCAAACTGAACTGGCTCTGGCACTGCTTCCTTGACTTGGTCAATAAAGCTAAGACGTGCAGTGAGATTGTTGTCAAAAAGGTCATTTGCCAATTTTTCTGGAGACAATTCATTTCTTTCTTCAAGGTTGTTAAAAATAGCAGACTTGACCTTAGATTGAAATTGAAAATCATCTGTATTAAATGTTTCAGCAATTCTCTGAGCCGTTTTTTCCAGTTCCTTGATTGACTTCTTAGGTGAAATCTTTGGGTGAGCCTGAATCAGATTCTCAGAAAAATAGTTCAAAAAAGTTCCGTTATACTTGATTCGTTTCTCAATCAGGTGATATTTTCGGCTTTGAAGATTGACCACTAAGGCCTCGTCAGCCCCTGTACCAAATCCAGGCAGGTTATTCTGAGTCAGCTTGATTGGATTATCAACCTCTCCACCGAGGTGGGTCAAGGTCTCACGCAGGGCAATACGTAGAAAAGCAAAATGCTCTACTCCTTCTTTAGAAAACTGCACAAAAATCAAGTCGTTGGTCTTGAGATTTTCAGAAATGCTGAATTCCTCTTTCCATAGGTTTGCTAGCGTCACCGATGTCTCCAATAAATCGTCTGTGATGTGATTGAAGAAGGGATTTTCTTCTTCGAAAATCCCAGTCTTGGCTTCATCTGAATACACACGTTCGATTTTCTTACGTAGGTATTCTTCGATTTTTGGAGTGATATTGAGAAATTTATCCGCTAGAAACAACTCTGTGTCATCAGGGCTGAACTGATGGATAATGGCTTTCTTAATATAAATGTCCATAATAGTATTAGTCCTCATACAATGGGAAGGCATCTGTCAAGGCTTTGACCTCGCTTCTCACTTCTTCTAAGACAGCTTCATTTTCTGCATTTTTAAGGGCTTTAATGATAAGCTCAGCCACTTTACGACTTTCTTCTTCACCAAAACCACGTGCAGTTGTTGCTGCTGTTCCGATACGAATACCACTTGTCTTAAATGGTGACAAAGTTTCGTAAGGGATTGAGTTTTTATTTAGGGTAATATTGACTTCATCTAGCAAGTTTTGAGCAACTTTCCCATTTTCTACAACCTTAGTTACATCAACTAGAAAGAGGTGATTTTCAGTACCACCAGAGATAATACGGAAATCAGGGTCTTGCAAGAAGACTTCTGCCATAGCCTTGCTGTTCTTAATAACATTTGCTGCATATTCCTTGAAGGCTGGGTCCAATACCTCTTTGAAGGCAACAGCCTTAGCAGCAACAACGTGCTCTAATGGCCCACCTTGGATACCTGGGAAAATAGCAGAATTAATCTTCTTAGCAAGGTCTTCGTCATTAGTCAAAATCAAACCACCACGTGGTCCACGAAGGGTTTTGTGGGTCGTTGTTGTTGTAATATGTGCATAAGGGACTGGACTTGGATGAAGACCTGCAGCAACCAAACCAGCAATGTGCGCCATATCGACCATGAGTTTAGCACCAACAGCATCAGCAATTTCACGGAATTTTGAAAAATCAATAATTTGAGAATAAGCTGAAGCCCCTGCTACGATTAGTTTGGGTTTCACTTCTTGTGCTTGTTTTAAGATAGCATCAAAGTCCAAGAGTTCAGTCTCAGGATCAACACTATAAGAAACAAAGTTGTAGGTTTGACCAGAGAAGCTTACAGGAGCTCCGTGGGTCAAGTGACCACCTGCTGCCAAATCCATTCCCATTACCGTATCACCTGGCTCAACCAAAGCCATGTACGCTGCACAGTTGGCTTGACTTCCTGAGTGAGGTTGGACATTGGCGAATTTAGCACCGAAAATTTCTTTTGCACGTTCAATAGCCAGACTTTCAACGATATCAACTACATCCGTACCACCGTAATAACGACGTCCTGGGTAACCTTCGGCGTATTTATTGGTCAAGATAGACCCTTGAGCCGCCATAACTGCTTTAGAAACGACATTTTCAGACGCGATTAGCTCAATATTGTTTTGTTGGCGTTCCTCTTCTTTGGCAATAGCATTCCAGAGATCAGCATCGTATGCTTTAAAATCGTCTTTGTCAAAAATCATAGGTCTTCTCCTTTATAGTGTGACTGGTCCTTTAGTTTAAGAAAATATACTAAAAGATGCGAATAAACCGTTTCTGCACTTTATCACAAGTATAACCAACTTTTTCGTAAAATGCATGGGCACCCAGACGATGGTCTGCAGAATTTAAGCGAATGAAGTTATAGCCTCGTTTTTTTGCTTCTTGTTCCAATCCTTGGAGCAAAGTTTTTCCGATACCCTGACCTTGTGTTTGAGGCAAAACAGCTAAAGCTAGAATATTAAAACCTGGTTTTGAATAAAGGGATTCATAAACCTCGGCATGGACATAACCAAGTAAGTCATGGCTGGTCGAATCCTCGAAACCCAGTAGGTAGTGATGTGAGTCTTGAGATAACTTAGCTAGTTGACTAGCCGTTTCCTCTAAACTAAACGAATAGCCTAAAGCTTCTTTATTAATCTCACAAATAGATGCAACATCTGTTGTTTTCAAATCACGTAGCATTTCATACCTCCTCAAAAGGAATTGTTGGTATCTTGGCAAGGATATCTTCTCGTGTAATCGCTCCTTGACGTAGAATCTTCACCTTATCGCCAGATAGGTCTAAAATAGTCGAATCCTGACCTGTTAAAAAAGCATCGTCTTCGAGTCCCAAGACCTCTTGGTCAAAATCATGAAGAATCTTGTGAAAATTTACTCCACTTGATTGACCTGAGATATTGGCAGAAGGTCCGATTAAGGGACCAAACTCACGAATCAAGTCCAGAGTTACAGGATGACTCGGCATGCGAAATCCAACAGTTGTCAAATCTGAATTGACCCAGTAAGGAACCTTGTCATTAGCTTCTAAGATAATGGTCAAAGGTCCTGGCAAAAAACTTTCAACCAGTTTTTGGAGATAAGGTGGCTGATTCTTAGAAAAGTTCAAGATATCGTCTAGACTAGCAACATTGAGATTGAGTGCCTTGTCTCTTGGACGACATTTAAGCTGATAAACATGGTCAACAGCCTTTTTATCCAAAGCTTTTGCAAAGAGACCATAAACAGTCTCTGTTGGCAAAACTACAGCTCCACCTTTTTCAAGCTCTTTCTTAATTTTCTCCATCATCAATGACAACCATCCTATCTTGGCCAAATTGGTCTTTCAGAGTTCGAACTCGCTTCTCGGGAAAATTTTCCTTGAAAAGAGCTGGAACACTTTGACCTTGTTTGTAGCCAATTTCAAGATAAATCTTACCACCATCATTTAGATAGTCCTTTGATTCTTCCGCAATTCTGCGATAGATTGCTAGACCATCCTCATCTGCAAAGAGGGCTAAATGTGGCTCTGAATGGAGAACATTCAAACCTACTTCTGACTCATCTACTCGAGATATGTATGGTGGATTGGATACAATTATATCATATTTTGAAGAAATTTCGGAAAAACAATCAGATTTAATAAATGATAATGATAGACCTTGATTATTAGCGTTTTCCATCGCCAAATCCAAAGCATCCTGAGAAATATCGGCAGCTGTGATTGTCCAATCTAGTCTATTTTTAGCTAAGGCAAGAGCAATGGCTCCGCTTCCTGTTCCGATATCCAGAACTTTGAGGTTTTCCTTTGAATTCTCAGCCAAAACGAGTTCCACCAACTCTTCTGTCTCTGGTCGAGGAATCAAGACCCGCTCATCTACTTTTAACTGCATCTCAAAGAATTCAGCATGACCGATAATGTACTGGGCAGGTATATGATTTGCTAGTTTCGTGTAAATCTCCTCTACAAACTTGCTTTCCTCCTCTGAAGCTTCATGCTGAAGAGCAAAGACGAAGTCTGTAAAAGATAGATTTTTCTGGCTACGATAGACAAAGGAGAGGCTTTCTGCTTCCTCTCCCTGTGCTATCAACTTTTCCTCAAAATCTTTAAAAATTTGAGCTAGTTTCATTATTTGTTTAATTCTTCCAATTTTTGCGTTTGATCGTAAAGAACCAAGGCATCCACAACTTCATCTAGTTTACCAGACAAAATAGTATCTAGTTTTTGAAGGGTTAAGCCGATACGGTGGTCTGTCACACGGTTTTGTGGGAAGTTATAAGTACGGATACGTTCTGAACGGTCACCAGTACCGATAGTAGACTTACGCTCTGCGTCCTGCTCGTCTTGGGCAATCTGTGCAAAGTGGTCAGCAACACGCGCACGAATAATCTTCATAGCCTTCTCACGGTTTTTCTGCTGGGTACGTTCTTCCTGCATCTCAACCTTGATATTGGTTGGCAAGTGAACAATACGAACAGCAGTCGCAACCTTGTTGACGTTCTGTCCACCAGCACCAGATGCGTGGTAGATATCCACACGAAGATCTTTTGGATCAATATCGTATTCTACTTCTTCGACTTCAGGCATGACAAGGACAGTTGCTGTTGAGGTATGAACACGTCCTTGGCTTTCTGTCACAGGGACACGCTGTACACGGTGGGCACCTGATTCGTACTTAAGTTTAGAGTAAACAGACTGGCCTGATACCATGGCAACCACTTCCTTGAAACCACCGACACCATTCATAGATGCTTCCATGACTTCAAAGCGCCAGCCCTGGGCTTCAGCATATTTTTGGTACATAGTTAACAAGTCGCCAGCAAAGAGGGCTGCTTCATCACCACCTGCAGCTCCACGTATTTCAAGGATGATATTTTTGTCATCGTTTGGATCTTTAGGAAGAAGCAAAATCTTCAGTTTTTCTTCGTACTCTTCTTTTTCAGCCTTAGCATCTTTCAATTCTTGCTTGGCCATTTCTTCCAAGTCAGCATCTCCGCCTGATTCTTTAATCATCTCTTCGGCATCAATGATATTTTGAAGGACTTGTTTGTATTCGCGGTAGGCAGTTACAGTATCACGAGTAGAAGCTTCCTCTTTTGAAAGCTCCATGAAACGCTTGGTATCAGAGACCACATCAGGGTCGCTCAGCAATTCTCCCAACTCTTCATAACGGTCTTCTACAGCTTGTAGTTGATCATAGATGTTCATTTTTTCTTATTCTCCTTATTGATTTCAGGGGCAAAATAATGTTTACGGCAAACCGAGATATAGGTTTCATTGCCACCTATCTGGATCTGCTCACCATCATAGACTGGCAATCCGTCCTGCGTACGCAAGACCATGGTCGCTTTTTTCTTGCAATACTGGCAAATGGTCTTGATTTCGTCAATCTTATCTGCTAAGAGCAAAAGATATTTTGAACCTTCGAATAGTTCATTACGAAAGTCATTTTTTAAACCAAATGCCATGACAGGTATATCTAACTCATCGACAACACGAGCTAGGTCGTAAACATGGTGACGCTTTAAAAACTGGGCTTCATCGACAAGTACACAGTAAGGCTTTTCAGGTAAATCTCGGATAAATCCAAAGATATCCGTTGTTTCCTCAATAGCAACTGCTGGTCTTTTCATTCCAATGCGACTTGAAACATAGCCAACACCGTCACGCGTATCCAGAGCCGAAGTCATAATCACAACTCCCTTTCCTTGCTCCTCATAGTTATAGGCTACTTTGAGAATCTCAATCGTTTTTCCTGAGTTCATGGTCCCATAACGATAATACAACTGTGCCATGCTTCTATTTCACGTCCATTTCTAAATTTTTGCTACATTCTAGTATACCATATTTTCTCAAAGCTTTAAACGACAAATTGTGGTAAAATAGAAGAAATCAAATAACTAGTGGAGGACGCAATTATGCCATTTGTACGCATCGATTTATTTGAAGGACGCACGCTAGAGCAAAAGAAAGCCCTAGCCAAGGAAGTTACGGAAGCTGTTGTTCGCAACACTGGTGCACCTCAATCTGCTGTTCATGTCATTATCAACGATATGCCTGAAGGAACCTATTTCCCACAAGGCGAAATGCGCACTAAGTAAAGCTTAAGCAATCTGCTTAGGCTTTTCTTTATAAGTAACATTCATTGAAGAAAATACTAAAATTTGTTACAATTTGAAGAGATATTAGTCTATACAAACAAATAAACTATAAAGGAATTGAAATGATTACACGGGAATTTGATACCATTGCAGCAATCTCCACTCCACTAGGTGAAGGTGCTATTGGGATAGTCCGCCTAAGCGGAACGGATAGTTTTGCCATTGCGCAGAAAATCTTTAAAGGCAAGGACTTGAGCAAGGTTGCTAGCCACACTCTTAACTACGGCCACATTGTTGATCCTCAAACTGGTAAGGTCATGGACGAGGTTATGATTGGGGCTATGAAATCTCCAAAGACATTCACTCGTGAAGATATTATCGAGATTAACACTCACGGTGGAATCGCCGTAACCAATGAAATTCTCCAACTGGCTATCCGTGAAGGAGCTCGCATGGCAGAGCCTGGTGAATTTACCAAACGTGCCTTCCTAAATGGACGTGTGGACTTGACTCAGGCTGAAGCTGTTATGGATATCATCCGCGCCAAGACTGACAAGGCTATGAATATAGCGGTCAAACAATTAGATGGTTCCCTTTCTGACCTTATCAACAATACTCGTCAGGAAATCCTCAATACACTAGCACAAGTAGAGGTTAATATCGACTATCCTGAATACGACGATGTTGAAGAAGCCACTACTGCTGTTGTTCGTGAGAAAACTTTGGAGTTTGAACAACTCTTAACCAATCTCCTTAAAACAGCCCGTCGTGGGAAAATCCTTCGTGAAGGGATTTCAACGGCTATCATTGGTCGTCCAAACGTTGGGAAGTCTAGCCTTCTTAATAACCTCCTGCGCGAAGATAAGGCCATTGTAACTGATATTGCAGGGACTACTCGAGACGTCATCGAAGAATACGTCAATATCAACGGTGTTCCACTGAAGTTGATTGATACTGCAGGTATTCGTGAAACGGATGATGTCGTGGAACAAATTGGTGTTGAACGCTCCAAAAAAGCTCTCAAGGAAGCTGACTTGGTACTACTTGTCTTAAACGCTAGCGAACCTCTAACTGCCCAAGACCGACAACTTCTTGAAATCAGCCAAGATACCAACCGTATCATCCTACTGAACAAAACTGACCTACCTGAGGCTATTGAAACTCAGGAACTTCCTGAAGATGTCATCCGTATTTCAGTTCTCAAAAACCAAAACATTGATAAGATTGAAGAACGGATTAACAACCTCTTCTTTGAAAATGCTGGCTTGGTCGAACAAGATGCTACTTACCTGTCTAATGCCCGTCACATTTCCTTAATTGAAAAGGCAGTAGAAAGCTTACAAGCTGTTAACGAAGGTCTTGAGCTGGGGATGCCAGTTGATTTACTTCAAGTTGATTTAACCCGTACTTGGGAAATCCTTGGGGAAATCACTGGTGATGCTGCTCCAGATGAACTCATTACACAATTGTTCAGCCAATTTTGTTTGGGTAAATAAGAAAAAACTAGGCCCCAAAAATGCTAGTCACCTAAAAAGAGGTTGGGACAAAAAGATCCCGACCTCACTTTTTATTATCAATCATAATTTGACGCGGTAGCTGATTGAACTTTTTGTTCGTCTTTTAGACTCCAAAAAGCTCCTAATCATCCTCGCGGGGCTGGGACTACGAAATCAAGACTTTGTCTATTGATTTCTGTCCCACCGCCTTTTCTTTCACCTTCTAAGTTATATCCTGCCTTAGCGGATATTTGAAACAAAACTTACCAGTTCTTTTCTATTTTCACTTAGTCTTTGGGCAATTTGCCAGCTTTTTCAAGCATTTTTTTGATTAAATAAGGCATCTTGACATTTTCACGACCTTTTTTCTCAATTAATTTTTTAACAAATTCTGGCATTTGTAAGTCTTGTGATTCATCTAAAATATTCTTAGTTTCATCTGAAGGGACTAATTCATCAAAGGTCTCTTCTTCTGGGAGGAATTCTCTAAATTCTTTATGTTCGTTAGCTCGGACAATATTGACCAAGGCAGCAATCAAACGAGAATCTGTATTTGGCATTGGTGGACGATGGTAGTTCACACCCAATTCTTGACACAAGTCATGACATTCCACATCGTTGTCAAACAAAACTTCAATGTGTTCACTAATAAAACTAATAGGTACAAAAATATAATGCTCCGGATGTTCTTTCTGCTCTCTAAGATATTCCAGGACATCTGGCTTAATCCAAGGAATACCAATATCACTTTCGCTCTGCCAAGTGTTGGTATATTGGTCTGGATTTAAGTCTAATTTCTCAGCAATTAGTTTGCTATTTTCGAAAATCTGGTCGATATAAGGATCACCAAAATCCAAGGCAAAAATGGGCACACTGTGGGCAGAAAAGATGACTTTAAAGCTATCCTGTTTCACCTTTTCTTTTAAAATCTTAGCAATTTCATCTGCCCAATAGTTTAAGAGTGCTTCTTCTTGATACCAGTCCTTAATAACTAAAAACTGAATTTGTTTACTTTCCAAAAACTTTTCATAACCCATGACAGAGTAAAAGGAATAGTGTGGCTCCAAAATCAAGCAAATACACTTTTCAATTCCATCTGCTTCCATTTGCCGAATCACATCTGGAATAAAGGGAGTTGAAAATTTATTGGCAAAATAGACACTATATTCATTTCCCAATCTAGCTTCTACTAAGGCAACTTCTTCACGGGTGATTTTTTGAAGTGGGGTTCCTCCAATTCGAACATAATTATCATAAAGTGTTTGAATCTCGTGATCTTGAGGTCGAACTCCACGACGAATGTTGGTAAAAAAGTCGGCTACTCCTTCAAAGGTAATCTCTTCTGGTGAACCAAATGTCATCATTAAAATCGCTTTTTTCATATTTGCATCCTTGTGATATTTTTATCTTTTTTATTGTATCACTAAAACAGCCATAAGTAAACGCTAACATAAGAATGTTACCTCCCTTCTGACTTTTGTTTTTCTCTTCTTTCTATGATACAATGGTTTTAAAAGAAGGAAAAAAGGAGTTATGATGAAATATCCAACATTGTTGGAGCGTTTTTTGACTTATGTCAAAGTCAATACACGTTCTGACGAACATTCAACCACTACACCAAGTACCCAAAGTCAAGTAGACTTCGCAACCAATGTCCTCATCCCTGAGATGAAACGTGTTGGTTTGCAAAATGTTTACTACCTACCAAACGGTTTTGCTATCGGAACCTTACCAGCCAACGACCCAAGTTTGACTCGTAAGATCGGTTTTATCTCCCACATGGATACAGCTGATTTTAATGCTGAAGGTGTCAATCCACAAGTTATTGAAAACTACGACGGTGGAGTTATCGAACTTGGGAATTCAGGTTTCAAACTTGATCCAGCTGATTTTAAGAGTTTAGAGAAATATCCTGGCCAAACTTTGATTACTACAGATGGGACTACATTGCTCGGTGCCGATGACAAATCTGGTATCGCTGAAATCATGACCGCTATCGAACACTTAAACGCTCATCCTGAAATTAAGCACTGTGAAATTCGAGTTGGATTCGGACCAGATGAAGAAATCGGCGTTGGTGCCAATAAATTTGATGCAGAGGACTTCAATGTTGACTTCGCTTATACAGTTGACGGCGGACCTATAGGAGAATTGCAATACGAAACCTTCTCAGCGGCCGGTGCTGAACTTCATTTCCAAGGTCGTAATGTGCACCCAGGTACTGCTAAGGGACAAATGGTTAACGCTCTTCAGTTGGCAATTGACTTCCACAATCAACTTCCAGCTGGTGACCGACCTGAGTTGACTGAGGGTTACCAAGGTTTCTTCCATCTCATGGATATAACTGGTACTGTTGAGGAAGCGCGTGCTAGCTACATCATTCGCGACTTTGAAAAAGAAAGCTTCGAAGCGCGTAAAGCTGCAATGCATGCTATTGCTGACAAGATGAACCAAGAACTTGGCAGCGATCGTGTAGCCTTGACTTTGACAGACCAATACTACAACATGAAAGAAGTTATCGAAAAGGATATGACTCCAATCACTATTGCTAAAGCAGTGATGGAAAGTCTTGATATTACACCAATTATCGAGCCTATCCGTGGTGGAACAGACGGTTCTAAGATTTCCTTCATGGGAATTCCTACTCCAAATATCTTCGCTGGTGGCGAAAATATGCACGGTCGTTTCGAATATGTCAGTCTCCAAACTATGGAGCGTGCAGTTGATACAATCATTGGAATTGTATCTTATAAAGATTAAAAAAGAAGTAGCAAAGCCAATGTCATTAAGTTAAGAAATTCAAATACAATTCTGTATTTGGGTTTCTTTTTTTATGTGCTAAACTGATAGTTAAGGAGGTACTTCCTATGATAAAACAGATAAAAGCCCACTTGAATAAGAGTATTCAGAGTATCCTTGGTCAAAAAGTTGAGCTCGTCAAACAAGATGAACAGGCCTTTACTCGTAAAAGAAGGTTATCACTAGAAACCATGATTCGTACCATTCTGGGAATGGGAGGAAAATCACTGTCAAAAGAATTACTAGATGCTAGACTGACAGTTTCAAATTCAGCCTTTGTTCAAAGACGCTATCAGATAAAACCTGAGGCTTTCTATACCTTATTTAAAGAATTTACAGCACCTATTCCACTTAACACCAATCTTCCGATATTCGCTGCAGATGGGAGTGATATCTGTATTCCTCGAAATCCCATGGATACAGAAACCTCTATCCAAACCCAAACGGATGTTAAATCCTATAATCTCATACACATAAATGCCCTATACGACTTGACGACTGGAGTGTATAGAGATGTTTCTATTCAAGACAAACATACGCAACATGAGCGCTTAGCTCTGATTCAGATGATGAAGGCTTCTCCCTTTCGAGAAAGCTCTTGTTATCATGGATAGAGGCTATGAAAGTTACAATCTCATGGCTCATTTTCAAGAAAAAGGATGGCTTTATATCATCCGAATTCGAGATGGAAAACAATCCATGCGTTCCTCCTTCAACTTGCCAAATACAGAGTGTTTTGATCAAAACTTTTCTCTAAAATTATCACGAAAGCAAACCAATCAGCTCAAAAAACTTTATCGTGATTTCCCCAATGACTATCATTTTATTCCACACAATTCTACTTTTGATTTTCTTCCAGAAACAAGTCAAAAACATGACCCTGTTGAACTATACCAACTTCCTTTTCGTTTGGTGCGTTTAGAAGCGGAAGAAGGAAAATACGAAACTTTGGTGACAAATACAGACTATTCAGTCCAACAATTAAAAAATCTCTACGCCAGCAGATGGGGCATAGAGACTAGTTTTCGTGACCTGAAATACAGTATTGGCTTGGTCAATTTTCATGCCAAAAAGAAGGAAGGGATTCTCCAAGAAATCTTTGCCCGATTTACAAATTTTAACTTTTGTCGTTGGGTAACCTCGCAAGTTGCCATCGACAGTAGTCACAAAAAACAAAGATATAAAGTGTGTTTCTCAGATGCGACTTATGCCTGCCGTTTGTTTTTTAACGGTTCCCTTTCTTCTCTCCAGTTGAAAAACTACCTCAAGAAACAGTTATCTATTATTCGACCGAATCGAAAATATCCAAGAAAAATAAAGGCCCAATCGGTAATTGATTTCATCTATAGAGTAACATAAATCTCAAAAAATAGGGTGAAAAAACCTTTATTTGTTATGCAAAAAAAATAGAAGATAGGATAGAGAATCACTTTGATGATCTCAATCCTATCTCCTATTCAAATAGTTAGATTACTAACTTAATGACATTG
>NZ_JYOV01000011.1 GCF_000963255.1 Streptococcus infantis
TGAATACTCTTATTCAAGTGGGCTTTTATCTGTTTTATCATAGGAAGTACCTCCTTAACTATCAGTTTAGCACATAAAAAAAGAAACCCAAATACAGAATTGTATTTGAATTTCTTAACTTAATGACATTGGGTGATAAACCTGATTCTTTTTTTGTTTGTAAATTCTCACCGAGATTACATGATACCGAAGAAACGAGCTGCGATACCAACTACAAAGAGGGCAAGAATGATTGTGATTGGAGATACTTTTTTCTTAAGCAACCACATGCAAAGGAAAGTAAGGAGAAGTCCCATCAATCCTGGGATCAATGAGTTCAACTGTCCTTGAAGGGTTTGTGGTTGAACGCTATCCAAGCTCAATCCGCTAAGTGCTTGGCCGAGGATTCCCTTCAATTCTCCACCTGTAACAGGACCTTCTGGGAAGACGATGTAGGCACCTTCTGACAATTGTTTACCTGGAAGGTTGATAGTGAAGTTGATTGATACCCAACGTTGTACAAGAACGGCAAGGATGAACATACCAAGGATAGAAGCTCCTTTAGTGATGTCTTTCAAGATACCACCTGACATATCTTTAGTGATTTCAGATCCAGCCTTGTAACCAAACTCTTGTGTATACCATAGGAAAGACATACGGATTGCATTCCATCCAAAGAAGAAGAGAAGTGGACCAACGATGTTACCAGTTGCAGCAAGTGATGCACCAAGGGCACCAAGGATAGGACGAACTGTAAACCAGAAGACTGGGTCACCGATACCAGCAAGAGGTCCCATCATACCGATCTTAACACCTTGGATAGCAGCGTCATCGATTTCAGTACCGTTTGCGCGTTCTTCTTCAAGTGCAAGAGTAACCCCCATGATTGGGGCAGCTACGTATGGGTGAGTGTTGAAGAACTCGAGGTGACGCTCAAGAGCAGCAGCTTGGTCTTCTTTTTTAGTGTAAAGTTTCTTGATAGCTGGGATCAAAGAGTAAGCCCAACCCAAGTTTTGCATACGTTCGTAGTTCCAAGAACCTTGAAGGAATTGTGAACGCCACCAAACTTTTTGGCGATCTGATTTTGATAATTGAATTTTTTCAGCCATGATTGTTCCCCTTTCTAGTAGTCTTCTAGGATATCACCGATTGGATCGTTAGAAGTTGCAGCTCCTCCTCCGCCGTTTCCACCTTGTTTAGAAAGGTTGAGGTAGATGAAGGCAAGGGCAACACCGATGACACCAAGGGCAATCAAAGTCAATTGAGAGATTGCTGCAAGAGCAAAACCGATAGCGAAGAATGGCCATACTTCACGAGTAGCCATCATGTTGATAACCAAAGCGTAACCAACGGCAACGACCATAGCACCACCGACAGCCATACCACCTTTAAGCCATTCTGGCATAAGTTCCAATACGCCTTGAACGGCTTCAGTTGGCATTGCAAGCAAGAGTGCAGCTGGGATAGCAATACGTAGACCTTGAAGAGCAAGGGCAAAGTAGTGAGCGCGTTCAACAGCAGCAATGTTTCCTTCTTTAGCAGCAGCGTCAGCAGTGTGAACCAAACCAACTGAGATTGTACGAACGATCATAGTCAAGAAAAGTCCAGCTACTGCAAGAGGGATTGCAGTTGCAGTTGCGACTGCGATACCTTCAGTAGTAAAGTTACCACCTTTGATCATGATGATTGCAGCAGCAACAGAGGCAAGGGCAGCGTCAGGAGCTACGGCAGCTCCGATGTTAGCCCAACCAAGGGCGATCATTTGAAGTGATCCACCAAGCATAACCCCTGCTTCGAGGTTACCAGTTACAAGACCGATAAGGGTACATGCTACGATTGGTTGATGGAATTGGAATTGGTCGAGGATACCTTCAAGACCTGCGAAGAAGGCAACAACTACAACCAAGATAGCAGAAATGAATGAAATATCTGACATGGTTTTATTCCTTTTCTATTTAGTTTTAATTATTGAACGTTAGCTTTGCTAATCAAGTCAAACAAATCTTTTTTCGTGTCGTTTGGTACTTTACGTACGTCAAATTCAACACCAAGATCACGCATTTTTTCAAATGTAGCAACGTCGTCTTTGTCCATTGACAATACGTTGTTGATCATTGTTTTACCAGTTGAGTGAGCCATTGAACCAACGTTAAGAGTCTTGATTGGCACACCGCCTTCGATAGCACGAAGGGCATCTTGAGGTGTTTCAAACAAGATAAGGGCGTGTGTTTCACCAAAACGAGGATCTTTTGCAACCTCAATCAATTTTTTGATTGGAACAACGTTAGCCTTCACTCCGTTAGGAGCAGCTTGTTTGATCAACTCTTTACGAAGATCGTCGTTTGCAACGTTATCTGAAGCAACGATGATACGGTCTGCTTTTGAATCTGGTGTCCAAGCAGTTGCGACTTGTCCGTGAAGAAGACGTGTATCAAGACGAGCAAGATTGATTTTCAATTTACCGTCTCCAATAACAGTTCCTTCTGGAATAGCAGCTTGGGCTACAGGAGCAGCTGCAGCAGTTGCAACTTCCTCAGCTGGGTTTAGCTCTTCTGGAAGAGCCTTGATGCCATCTTTGGCTTCTTTAATGATGTTCGCAGCGACTTTATCCACTCCAGCAGCAGCGTCCATAAGGCGCTCTGTGTAAGCTTGGATCAACATCGGTAAATTAAGTCCTGTGATGATGGCAAATTTACGCTCAGGGTTTTCTCCCATTACGCGGCTAGCTTGGTTAAATGGAGAGCCACTCCAAAGGTCAGCCAAGACTAGAACCTCATCTTCTGCGTCAAATGCAGCCACAGCATTGTTGAACTTGGCGTATAAATCATCTGGACCTTCGTTTGGCATAAAGGTTACAACTTGAACCTTTTCTTGTTCACCAAAGATCATAGATCCTGACTGATGAATACCCGCAGCAAATTCACCGTGGCTCGCAATAATGATTCCGATACTCATTATTGTCATTCCTCCTTATAAAATGTTTGACTTGTAGTTTAAGAAAACTTTAAGACTCCTTAAGTATAAATCGATTTCAGAAAAAAAGCAACTAATTATAATAAAGAGTGAAAAAAATCTCAAATTTCCATTTTTACAAATATTGATATATCATTTTTTTATAAAATCATCTATAAAATGGTAAAAAAATTTAATATAAAAAAGCAGAGGGACTAGGAAGTTTACGTCAGTAGTGCTCTTGGGCGTCTAAAAAATGCCCCAAGTCCAATTAGTTGTCGTGTCAAAATTTTATTACAAAAAAACGAGGTGGGATTTTCTGTCCCGACCTCGATTTTTTGCTTAATTTCTATCTTAGTGAGTAAAGTCTAGAACCATACGACCTTGGATGGTTCCAGCAGCCATTTCATCAAAGACAGCAATGGCATCTTCCACAGGGCGTTTTTGAACGACTGGTACAACGAGACCTTCAGCACCAAATTGGAAGGCTTCTTCCAAATCTTTACGTGTTCCAACAAGGGAACCGATGACTTGGATACCGTCAAGAACTGTTTTGACGATGCTAAGTTCCATCATTTCAGATGGGAGACCAACAGCAACTACTCGACCGCCTGCACGAACAGAATCAACTGCTTGGTTAAAGGCAACTTTTGAGACAGCTGTTACGACAGCTGAGTGAGCACCACCGTTTGTTTTTTCTTTGATAAGGCCTGGAACATCTTCAACTTCAAGACCATTAATCACGATATCAGCACCAACTTCTTTAGCTAGAGCAAGTTTATCGTTGTTAATATCTACTGCGATAACGTGAGCGTTGAATACTTTTTTAGCGTATTGGACAGCCAAGTTACCAAGGCCTCCAGCACCATAGAGGACAACCCATTGGCCTGGTTCAACTTTTGCTTCTTTGATAGCCTTGTATGTAGTAACACCGGCACAAGTGATAGAAGAAGCTTGGGCTGGATCGAGACCATCTGGAACCTTAACAGCATAATCTGCAGTTACGATACATTGTTCAGCCATACCGCCGTCAACTGAGTAGCCTGCATTTTTTACGGAACGGCAAAGAGTTTCTCGTCCGGTTGTACAGTATTCACACATACCACAGCCTTCAAAGAACCAAGCTACGCTGACACGGTCGCCAACTTTGAGGCTTTTTACATCAGGAGCAACTTCTTTGACGATACCGATACCTTCGTGACCGAGAACGCGTCCTGGAACTTTACCAAAGTCACCATGGGCAACGTGGAGGTCAGTGTGGCAGACACCACAGTACTCAACTTCTACAAGAGCTTCCCCATTTTCGAGTGGACGGAGAACTTTTTCTTCAATAGCAACACCAGTGCCTTCTGGATTTACAACAACAGCTTTCATAGCTATCCTCCTTGATTAGTCGTTAAGGTGCAGTGGAAAAGGGGCTTGGCTTGAGAGGTTTTCAAGTGAAGTCGAATTTGAACTGCCCTCTTATTTACTTATATGTGAAGTATATCACTATATTTACTATAGTACAATGGTTTTGAGGTAAAAAACCATGTAATCGCTTAACCGGTTGATAAGACTGTGAAAATTGAACAAGTAAGATTGATGCATTGACGAGTAAATACCTATAAATACTAGAAAAGTTGACTTTAGATCGCCTCTTTAAGGTTTTCAGCAAATTTTCTGAGTTTCTTCTCGAGGGGATTTTGGTATAATATAGAAAGCAATTGATCTTTCTAGTAAGAGAATTTAGAGTGAGAGGTATCTATGTCCCCTTCTGTTCAGTTATTGAAAAACCGTTATTTAAAAAATATAAAAGAAAATCCAGATCTCTATATTGGGATTGAGTTGGAGTTTCCTATCGTTCATGTAAATGGGCAAGCGACAGACATTGAAGTCAGTAAGGACTTGATGCGCTTTCTGGTGGATGCTCTCAGCTTGGAAGTTGAAAAGGAGGACCAGGACGGAAATCCGATTCAACTTGTAGAACCAAAAAGTCAGGATCGGATTCTGTTTGAGGTTTCCTACACGACCTTGGAGTTTGCCTTTGGTAGAGCCCAGAAAATCCAAGAGGTCGAAGGACGATTTCAAGCTTATATGAAGGTCATTCAGGAAAAACTAGGCCAAAAGGATCATGCTATCCAGGGGTGGGGAATTCATCCAAACTGGGATATCAATGACAATCGACCGGTGGCTTATCCACGCTACCAGATGCTGATGGATTACCTACAGATGGGAAGTCGCCAAGATAGAGCTGATTTGCATGACTTTCCACAATACGGTGCTTTTATCTGTGGGAGTCAAGTTCAGTTGGATGTATCGACTGTTAACTACCTACGAGTTATCAATGCTTTCACTCAGATTGAAGCAGCAAAAGCTTACTTATTTGCCAATTCTGAGTTTTCGGGAGCAGAATGGGATACTAAGATTTCACGGGATATTTTTTGGGAAGCTTCCATGCATGGGATTTATCCAGAGAATGTTGGTGTCAATGCAAAACTCTTCAAAGATGAGGATGATTTCTTTGATTATCTAGACCGCTCTGCGATTTTTACAGCAGAACGAGATGGGGAAACCTACTATTTTTCTCCGATTCGGGCTAGAGATTACCTAGCTACTGAGGAAGTTTCGGCCTATACTCTAAATGGAAAAGAAACTCTGCTTGTTCCTCAAGAGAAGGATTTTCAAACGCACCGTAGTTACCAATATCAAGACCTAACAACTCGAGGGACGGTTGAATTCCGTAGTGTTTGTACGCAACCCCTAGACCGAACCTTTGCTTCAGCAGCCTTTCATCTAGGTTTGTTGGTAAATCTAGACAAGCTTGAAGCTTACCTAGAGACAGCTCCTTTCTTTGAACACTTTGGTCGTGACTACAAGTCATTGAGACGCCAGTTTTCTCAGAAACAGCTTTCAGATGAGGAGACAGCTGGAATTGTTCAATTCTCAAAAGATTTGCTAGCTATAGCAGAGCAAGGTCTTGAAATGAGAGGTCAGCAAGAAACAACCTATTTAGAGCCTTTGAAAGAAAAATTGACTCTATAATTTTCTTATAAAGGAAGAATTTTCTGAAAAATCATGTTATAATGGATGAGACTATAGATAAAGGATAGAGATTTATGACATTAGTTTATCAATCAACGCGAGACGCAAAAAATACCGTAACAGCCAGCCAGGCGATTTTGCAAGGTTTGGCAACAGATGGAGGCTTATTTACTCCGGTTAGTTATCCAAAGGTAGATTTGGATTTTGACACATTAAAAGATGCTTCTTACCAAGAAGTGGCTAAGCTGGTCTTGTCAGCTTTCTTGGATGACTTTACAGCAGAGGAGTTGGACTACTGTATTACCAACGCCTATGACAGCAAGTTTGATACACCAGCTATTGCTCCTCTTGTCAAACTTGATGGCCAATACAACTTGGAACTTTTCCACGGTTCAACAATTGCCTTTAAGGATATGGCCTTGTCTATCTTGCCATACTTTATGACAACGGCAGCTAAGAAACATGGCCTGGAAAACAAGATTGTCATTTTGACAGCGACATCTGGGGACACTGGGAAAGCTGCTATGGCAGGATTTGCGGATGTTCCTGGAACTGAAATTATCGTCTTTTATCCAAAAGATGGTGTCAGCAAGGTACAAGAGTTGCAAATGACCACTCAAACTGGGGACAACACTCATGTTATCGCTATCGATGGAAACTTTGACGATGCTCAAACCAACGTCAAGCATATGTTCAACGATGTGGCTCTTCGTGAAAAATTGTCAGCTAACAAGTTGCAATTTTCATCAGCCAACTCTATGAACATTGGCCGTTTGGTACCACAAATTGTCTATTATGTGTATGCCTACGCTCAGCTTGTTAAAACTGGCGAAATTGTGGCTGGTGACAAGGTCAACTTCACCGTACCGACAGGAAACTTTGGAAATATCTTGGCTGCCTTTTACGCTAAGCAAATCGGTCTACCAGTTGGTAAGTTGATCTGTGCTTCAAATGACAACAATGTTTTGACAGACTTCTTCAAAACTCGTGTCTATGACAAGAAGCGTGAGTTTAAGGTGACCACTAGTCCGTCTATGGATATCTTGGTATCTTCAAACTTGGAGCGTTTGATTTTCCACCTTTTGGGAAATGATGCTGTTAAGACCGCTGAACTTATGAATGCCTTGAACACTCAAGGTCAATATGAGTTGACAGATTTTGATGCAGAGATTCTTGATCTTTTTGCGGCAGAGTATGCGACAGAAGCGGAAACATCAGCAGAAATTAAGCGTGTCTACGACTCAGATTCTTATATCGAGGATCCTCATACAGCAGTTGCTTCAGCCGTATTTAAAAAATACCAAGCAGCGACTGGTGATGCGACCAAGACAGTGATTGCATCAACAGCTAGTCCTTACAAATTCCCAGTGGTTGCGGTGGAAGCTGTAACTGGACAATCAGGTTTGAGCGACTTTGAAGTCTTGGCTCAATTACACGAAATTTCAGGAGTAGCAGTGCCACCAGCAGTTGATGGGCTCGAAACAGCTCCAGTTCGTCACAAGACAACTGTTGCAGCAGCAGAGATGCAGACTGCAGTAGAATCTTATCTAGGACTTTAAAGCAGAGGAAGTAAACTCGGTTGGGCAACTAACTGAGTTTCTTTTCATCAGGAGGAAGGATTGTTTAAGAAAAATAAAGACATTCTCAACATAGCTCTGCCAGCCATGGGTGAAAATTTCTTGCAGATGCTCATGGGAATGGTGGATAGCTATCTGGTAGCCCATCTAGGTTTGATAGCCATTTCGGGTGTATCTGTAGCGGGCAATATTATCACCATTTACCAGGCAATTTTTATTGCTCTAGGAGCTGCGATTTCCAGTGTTATTTCCAAAAGTTTGGGGCAGAAGGACCAGTCTAGACTAGCCTACCATGTGACAGAAGCGCTCAAGATAACCCTGCTACTGAGTTTAGTTTTAGGGGGCTTGTCCATCTTTGCCGGTCAAGAGATGATTGGTCTTTTGGGGACAGAAGCGGCTGTGGCTGAGAGTGGTGGACTATACCTAGCTTTGGTTGGTGGGACAATCGTCCTCTTGGGCTTGATGACTAGTCTAGGAGCCTTGATTCGCGCCACTCATAATCCGCGCCTTCCCCTTTATGTGAGTCTTTTATCCAATGCCTTGAATATTGTCTTTTCAAGTCTAGCTATTTTTGTTCTTGATATGGGCATAGCTGGTGTAGCTTGGGGGACTATTTTGTCACGTTTAATCGGGGTTGTGATTTTGTGGTCACAATTAAAACTTCCATATACGAGACCAAGCTTTGGACTGGATAAAGACTTGCTGACTCTGGCTTTGCCTGCAGCGGGAGAACGTCTCATGATGAGGGCTGGTGATGTAGTCATTATTGCCTTGGTTGTTTCCTTTGGGACGGAGGCAGTCGCGGGAAATGCTATCGGTGAAGTTTTGACTCAGTTCAACTATATGCCTGCCTTCGGTGTTGCGACAGCAACAGTCATGCAGGTAGCTCGAGCAGTTGGGGAAGATGATTGGGCAAGGGTAGACAACTTAAGTAAGCAAACTTTTTGGCTTTCCCTCTTTCTTATGTTGCCCTTAACACTTAGTATCTATACTCTGGGAACGCCCCTAAGTCACCTCTACACTAGTGATCCTGTGGCTATTGAAGCCAGTGTTATGGTGACGCTGTTCTCTCTACTGGGGACACCTATGACGACGGGAACAGTCATTTATACAGCTGTCTGGCAGGGTTTGGGGAATGCACGCCTCCCCTTTTATGCGACAAGTATCGGAATGTGGTGTATCCGTATCGGAACAGGGTACCTGATGGGAATTATTCTTGGTTGGGGCTTGCCTGGTATTTGGGCAGGAACGCTTTTGGATAATGGTTTTCGTTGGTTCTTCCTGCGCTATCGTTATAAGCAATATATCTCTTTGAAAGGATGACATATGAAAAAAATTGGATTTATCTGGGATTTAGATGGGACCTTGTTAGACTCTTATGAGGCTATCTTAGCAGGAATCGAAGAGACTTTTGCCCAGTTTGACATTCCTTATGATAAGGCTGAGGTTCGTGCCTTTATTCTAAAAACTTCCGTTCAAGATCTGTTGGAAAAGGTGGGAGAAGAGAGAGGCTTGGATGCTGATATGCTCAATCAGGTTCGTGCTCAGAGTTTGGCTGAGAAGAATGCTCAAGTTGTTCTGATGCCAGGGGCGCGTGAAATCTTAGCTTGGGCAGACCAGCAAGGAATTGAGCAGTTTGTTTATACCCATAAAGGGGACAATGCTTTTACAATTTTGGAAAATTTGGGTTTGGCCCACTATTTCACAGAGATTTTAACCAATCAAAGTGGTTTTACTCGAAAGCCTAGTCCAGAAGCTGCGATTTATCTTCTAGATAAGTATGAACTAGATCCACAACAAACTTATTATATCGGTGATCGGACTTTGGATATCGAATTTGCTCAAAATAGTGGCATCCAGAGTATCAATTTCCTTGCCTCACCTGCAACTTGTAATCAACAGATAGAGCGTTTAGAAGATATTAGTTCGTTTTCCTTCTAGAACTTTCTTTAAGAAGAATGTGTCAGCCTGATGACAAGAAACTAACAAACTATTTCAAGTAATGTGATTTGTTACAACGAATGTACAGTTCTGTTAAATAGCCCCAAAAGGGCTTTTTTTCTATTTTCTTTGTGTTATGATAGACAGGTACTACATTTGAAAAGGAGTTTGAATAGTATGAAGAAACGAATTATTTTAGCATCAACAGTAGCCCTATCACTTGCCCCTACCTTGGCAACTCAAGCAGAGGAAATTGTATGGTCGCCACGTACAGTTGAGCAAATTCAAAACGATGTTGCTAAAAGCGAAAATAAAACAAGTTATACCATTAAGTATGGAGATACCCTAAGCACAATTGCAGAGGCTTTGGGAGTAGACTTAAATGTCCTTGCAAACTTGAACAAAATCACGAATATTGATTTGATTTTCCCAGAAACTGTACTGACTACAATTGTTAACGACAATGAGGAAGTAACAGAGATTGAGGTTTATACACCTCAAGAAGTAGGTTCTGATGTAGCAAGTGCAACAGCAGACTTAACAACGAATCAAGTAACAGTAGATGACCAAACTGTACAAGTTGAAGATTTGACACAACCAGTTGCAGAAACTGAAACTGTAGCAGAAACTACAGTTTCGTCAGAAGAAACAACGACTACAACTGCTGAGACCGCAGAAGCAACTACTGAAGCTACAACAGAAGCTGTAACAGAGGCTCCTGTAGTGGAAGAAACGACTACAACAGAAGCACCAGTTACAGAGACTGTAACAGAGGCTCAATCAGCACCATCAACTTATCAAGCTGAAGCAAGCCAAGCTTCATCAGCGACTTATGCAGCACCAGCAGCACCTGATTATGCAAGTATTGCAGCTTCAAAATCAGAAAATGCAGGTCTTCAGCCACAAACGGCTGCCTTTAAAGAGGAAGTAGCTAACTTGTTCGGAATCACATCATTTAGTGGTTACCGTCCAGGAGATAGTGGAGACCACGGAAAAGGACTTGCCATTGACTTTATGGTTCCAGTAAGTTCTGCTCTTGGTGACCAAATTGCAGATTATGCTATCCAAAATATGGCTAGCCGTGGCATCAGCTACATCATCTGGAAACAACGTTTCTATGCACCATACGATAGCAAATACGGACCAGCCTACACTTGGAATCCAATGCCAGACCGTGGTAGTGTTACAGAAAACCACTATGACCACGTTCACGTATCGATGAACTAAGAATAATAAGAAGTTGGGAACTTGAGTTTCCGCTTCTTTTTTTGTTATGACACACTTTCTAAGTGAAATAAAATCTAAAACACGATATAATGTAAGCGAATACAAAACTGTCTAACGATTTTAAGCATAGAGCGAAAGGATGATAAGGATGACAAACCGATTAAAAACTCCATTTGAGAAAACAAGAGATGATTTTGAACAGGAATTTACTGGAGAAATTGTCGAACTCTTGATTTTTACCCTCCAAAATGTAAATGGGGCTGCTTCTTTAAAAGATGGGTGTCTAATGCCGTCCGTTCATTTTAAAGCTAGTGTCAATGTCGCAACTCAGGACTTTTCTGAACTTGAAGGACGTTTGGAATGGCTCTTGACTCCAGAAGAATTTGAAGAAAAGCATTGGGGTTTTAGTTTTGAACCCTACAAAATTCATCGTATTAAATGTCAAAAACGCCCCTTCATGGAGCTAGAGCCTTATATGTCAGAAGTGGCTAACAACTGCTACCGCTTGCTGGAATACCTAGATGACCAATCCACGGACTCTAGGTTAGAGACCTTGATTGAAAGCTATCAAAAACCTGTTATCATTCAAGACGCTCTTGGCGAGTTCACCCTAAATAGAGCCTATTCTTGGTTTGAAGGCTTCATCACCTATGAAGGCGGTAAGATTCATGCTATGTTTGATGCGGGTGCAGATGAAAGTCTTCCTCCAAGTTCTTTCAATGATTTAAAGAAATTTATGGGAACTTTCCAAGTCCATGATGCTCAGATTAAAAACTATATCGTCAAAGAATTGTGGGAAACAGCTCAAGACTGGATTGATTCAGATGAAAATGATGTGGAGTTAACAGAAGAGTATTTTACCAACTCACTTTCCTTGAGTGAACTATCAATCAACGAAGATGGGGAATTGACTCTCTACTATGATGATAGCGAGGAAATTTTTGCAGGCCACGCCATCGAAGTTGTCATCGATAAAGAGGGAGAAATCCTTCAAGTAGACTTGGTAGGCTAATAGCTTGATTTTATTTAGAATATAGAAGTAATAGCCTTTTGGGATTGAAACCAAGAGGCTATTTTTTCGGAGTGAGCAAAATAGTTGCGTTTTTACTAAGATTGCATTATACTTGATAAGTCAACTATTGATAAATCAAATATAAAAGAAAGGAGAAAATACTAAAAATGCATGAATTGCTATACCAGCTCCATTTAACAGATCAGACCATCACTCAACTTTTTGAGAAACAATTGGGAATTAGTTTGACCCGCTATCAAATCCTGCAGTTTTTACTGCAACAGTCACCCTGTAACCAGATTGCCGTTCAGGAGAAGTTACAGATTGACCAGGCAGCCTTGACCCGTCATTTTAAGATACTGGAGTCAGAGGGCTATGTCAGTCGCAATCGGAATCCAATCAATCAGCGAGAAGTCTTAGTTGAATTAACCCAAGAAGCCAAGAATCAACTCTTGGTCAATCCGCCTAAACATCACTTGCGAGTGAAGGAGCAGATGGAGAACATCTTATCCTCTACTGAGCAGCAAGACCTGATAGCTTTGTTGACAAAACTAGTATCAGGATTAGAAAAAATAGAATTTTAAGGAGAAAACGATGTCAATCATTACTACTATTTTAGCAACTATTGTTGCCCTCGAACATTTTTATATCTTTTATTTGGAAAGTATAGCAACCCAATCAGACGCCACCAGTCGAGTCTTTAATATGGAAATGGAAGAGTTGACTCGACCATCTGTAACCTCACTTTTCAAAAACCAAGGAATTTATAATGCCTTGATTGGGGTATTTCTTATTTACGGAATTTATTTCTCACATAGCTTAGAAATCGTAACAATCTTTGTTTTATTTGTCATAGGAGCAGCTACTTATGGTGCCTTAACAGCAGATAAAAAAATCATTCTCAAGCAAGGTGGCCCAGCAATCTTAGCACTCTTGAGTATCCTTTTCTTGAGATAAAAACAACCAGCACTTTCTATTGAAGGTGCTGGTTTTAATCATTCACATTAAACTTTTCTCCGCTTGATTTCGAGTAATCTTTGATAAAAGAAGAATTGACTACTATAGATATAAGGGAAAGTAGGGATGCTCGCAATTCCGAAACTGATCCAGATAAGGAGATACCAAGGAAGTAGCTGTAAATCAAGAACGAAGCGTTGGAACTTATAGCCTTTCATAAGGAAGCGACTGGTTTTGAGTACACGACTTGGCTTGGCAATTCCAATTGCAAGGGTATCACATAGGAGCAGCTCTACTTGGGAATAAGCGTAGTATTGCGGCAGATAGGCAATGGTTCCCAAAATCATCAGAAAGACGCTACCAAAGAAGTAGAGTGCAAAAGTGAGCAGAAAATGTTCGATATCTGAATTGGTGACGTCTACGGCTGGAAATTCGGGATGAAGTTCTACAAATTTACGAGCCATGGCACTGCTATAAAAGAGCAAGTAGACACCAAAAAGATTAGGGATGCTCCACAAAAAGAGATAGAAACGCTTGAGCAAGAGAGTCAGAAAGGTCTGGGTGAAGAAGCGGTTGTCAAGTAAGGACAGGCTATCTTTAAAGGAAAGCTCTATCTCGGAAATTCTGTAAAGATTAATGGTTGTAAACAGAGCACCAGCTAGGATAATAGAACTTGTAAATCCGACTGCTAGAGGAAAGAGTGAAGACTGGATCAAGCTCATCAAAAAAGTAAAGAAGGATTGCTCAAGAATTCCCTCATCAAGTAGGGATAAAGGTCTGATAAAGCTGGATAGAATCAAGAAAATGCTTGGTAATAAAAAGACAAGCAATAAACGTGGATGTTCAGCTTGAAACTGTTTAGCTTGTTGACGAACTTCTTTTAAATCAATTTTTGGGTATTTCATTCTTTCATTATACCATAAATAGTACATAGCTTGCTAATCCTTTGAAACCAGTGGACTTCTAGCGTGTTAACCAAAAGTGAATACGATATTGAATACGACTTTACTTTTAGCTGGAGCGGATGAAATCCATGAGCTGGTCAACGACTTCAACACGTTGATTATCATTGATGTGGGTATACATATCAAGAGTGATTTGAACATTATTGTGACCGAGTCTATCTGAAATAATTTTTGCTGTAACACCAGCTTCAAACAGAAGAGAAGCATGTGTATGCCTAAATCCGTGAGGCGAAATTTTTTTAAGCTTATTGTGTTTACGAAAGAATCTGCTAAGTTTCACTTTCATAGTTGCAGCTAAAAGCCATCCACCGCTATTATTTGTAAAGATATAATTCGAATCATGTTTGTAAGGCACACCAGCCTGGAAATATTCTTTTATTTGCTGTCGTTTCCAGAGTTTCAAAACATTCAGAGTTTCATCATCTAAGGTGATAACCCTCTTACTCCTTTTGGTTTTAGGATCCTGAACAGTTTGTTTTTTACCAATCACGACAGCCGTGCGAGAAATGCTTAACCGTTTATTTTCAAAGTCAACATCTGACCACATGAGGCCGATTGCTTCTCCAGTTCTCAATCCAGAAAAAGCGAGTAAGTGAAAAAAGGTATAGTCTACTGGCTTACAATTTGCTTTGGAAACTGTAAGAAAATCCGTTAGCTCCTGCTTTGTATAGTAGTTCTCTTTGACCTTTAAGGGCTTATTTTTAGGCTTGATAATCTTGTCTAAAGGATTTGACTTAATGATGTCAAGAGAAGCGGCATACTTGAAAATACGGCTGATGACAGAGTAGTAATTAGAATATAGGATATAGCGTTTACTTAACTTGATAGCAACCTTTTGACAATAAGCTACACTGATTTGCTGAATCTTCATATCTGTAAAATATGAGTCAATCATAACATTAAGTTTCTTCTTAGTGTTCTGATAAGTTGTTGGTTTTACAGTGCTCTTGTAGCTTTCAAGCCATAGCTCAGCAACTTCAGCGAATGTAGGGTTCTGGAAATCTGCATTACTTGAAAAACCATTCTCTTCAACATCTAAGAGAAGATCACGTTCGGCTGCCTTGGCCTCTTTGATGGTCTTAAAACCACGGCGTGTTGTGCGTTTTTCTTTTCCAGTTGCAGGGTCTATGCCCAGGTATGTTTGAAAGAGATATCTAGTCTCTCCTTTTTTTGTAATGTATTTTTTTATCATAAAAAGTCCTTTCTTTTCGATTGCTTGCCCGCATAGTTGAAAAGGTGCAGAATTTATGATAAACTATAGTTGTATTTTTTTATCATCTTTTCCATTGCTTGCTATATGGAAGATTGAAACCTCACACTCAAAGATGGCCGTCGGAGAGTGTGAGGATTTTTTTTATTCTACGATGATTTCGCCAACAGGAATAATATCTTTCTGTTTTGAAGATTTAGCGATTAGGTCGTATTGGTCAGCAGATTTTTCGTAACCGAGGGAAAGAGTAGCATTCTCGTCGGGTAGCTTTTTAGCAAATTCAGAAATAGACATACGAAGCAAAGTGATTGCATTTTTCTGGTCAGTAGTAGCGGAATTTGATTGGACTGCACCAAGAGCTTCTTTGGCCTTATCTTTAGCCGTTCCAGTTATCAAAATCATGATAGTATCATGTGGTTCAGATGAGTCTGAATCGATTACATTATTTTGAATCTTTACGCTTATTGCTCCAGTTGATTCAGGATCTAATTTTGATTTGATTTCAGAGATTAACTCATCATATTTGCTGTTATCTACTTTGGCTTTTGTATCTGTTGAAGTAGTGTTTTTTTGCTCCGTTTTAGATTGCTCAGTATTACCTTTTGAAGTTGACTGACTATTAGAACATGCTACTAAAACAGTAGCGGAAAGCAAGATAGTTGTTGTAGTTAGTAGTTTTTTCATGGATATTCTCCTTTTTTAATTTACTGTCTTTATAGAGTCTTTTGTTATTCGGATTTTTTTGATAAGTGTTGTTGAATAATTAAGGCTACATTGGCTTTTTCTTCTTCGGTCATAGGAGGTTCGTTTGGATCGTCTACCGAAAACTCGATAGCATGCCACTTATCATTGACTCTAATCCACTCTCTTCGTCTATGACATTGACAATCCAGGTTGTGTTTAATCACTTCCATTGGTCTGCTTTCGTCACTCATGTTATTTCTCCCTGTACAAATCCACTACTTCGCCTATAATTCGGAAGTCTGTTTCTGGGGTGATTGGCATATCTTTGTACGCTGGGTTCAAGCTATGTAGGTATGCCTGTTCTTTATCGATGACAAGCTGCTTGATATAAGCATCACCGTTGTAGTTGAATACTCCAATAACACCGTTATTTAAGTCCACGCTGGTTTGGATAAAGACAAGGTCGCCATCGTGGTAGTCAGGCTCCATAGAGTCCCCTTTGATTGGGATGACAAAATCGGTATCAACATCTACTGGCAACTCAATCCGTTCCACTCGAACATCGTTCAAATACTGCCCTGTACCTGCAGAAGCTGGGTGGTCGTAGTAGTCGTAACTGTAGAGCTGAATGACTTCCGATACTTCGGTTATCTTCGTTTCTTCTTCGTTTTTTTGACTCTCCAGAAGCTCCTCAGACGTTCGTAGCACGATTTTTTTATTTTGGGTGGTTAATTGTACCACTTTATCTGTAATCTGCTGAGTGAGTAAATCCGAAGCGTATGGGAGTGAGTTGGTGGATTCTACTGCATTTTTTGAGACAGCAGGAAAGAAATCATCAATCGAAACATCAAATATATCACATAACTTAAAAAGCATATCTTGATTTGCTTTTCTTTCTCCTTTTTCGTATCGACTGATTGTTTGTTTTGTAGTATTCAATCTTTTTGCAAGCTCATCTTGAGTAAAACTGGCTGATTTTCGAAAGGTTTTAATTTGGTTTCCAATGTATTTTTTCAAATCCATGTTCCGTACCTCAATTTCAGTAATTCTATAAGTAGATTATATAAAAAAGTCACCGAAAACGCAACTTTTTTTACTTTTTAATCAAAATACTGTTGACTAGTCACCAAAATGGTGATATAATTAAATCAAGCTTAAGGAAATAACAAAAACAAACCGGAGGGAAACAACATGAATAAAGGACTTACAACACAAGAACAAATCGCACTAGCAAAAGAAATCTTACAAGTTAAGAACCGTAGAGAACGCTCACTTAAATTAGGAGAAATCCTAGATCGTGAAAAACTATCGTCAGATGATATGTACGAATTGTACAACACACTACTGACGGCCATCAGAGTTTACGGAGACGTTATCGGATTTGACGACAAAGATTTTCAGGAAATGGCTCTTACAATCTTAGTTCTTGAAAAGGTTGAAGAAGCGAAAGAAGCTAGGGTAGCGTAGAGAGGTGCGATTCCTCTCCTAGCTATTGCTCATAGAGCGAAAATAATAGAGAAAGGAGTAGGAAAATGAGACCAAGACGGTATCCGTATAGTGGGAAAAGAAAAAAGCAATCTGATAGACAGATTGCTAAGTTAAAAAGAGATATTGATGTAAATCGTACAAATATATCATCTTTAAAATTCGCTATAGAAACTTTAAGTAACCATCAGAATTATCGATAACTTGATAACCTTGAGCGGTTGCTTCTTCGATAATTTCAGCTTTAGACATTTCAAAATCAGATAACTGAATTACTGCGCTAGGTTTATCAGTAGTCGACTCTGAAAAATTAGATAATAGAATATTATCGAGATTTTCCCAGGTTAGTTTCTTAACAACGTGGTTTGGCTTATGGCTAAGCTTACTCATTTTTTGAACCTCCTTCTGTTGAAATTTTGACTAAAACGGTGAGAGGTCCTAGTCAATAATGATTATAACATGAGCAACAGAAAAACACAACATATTGTTAATTAAATATATTTGTTTAACAACATATAGTATCCGAGGTGTAAAAATGTGGGAACAATTAAACCGAATAATGCAGGAAAGAAATTTGAATGGCTATCAATTGTCTAAGATGTCTGGGGTCAACCGTAGTTTCTTTTCTGATTTGAAAAGCGGAAAGGTGAAATACCTTTCTTGGCCGAACATATGCAAAATTGCTGATGCGTTGGAAATCAGCATAGATGAATTAAGATAAGGAGGTAGGAACGTGCAAATTTATTTGTATCAACTAAGAAAAGAAAAAGGCATTACACAGAAAGAATTAGCTCAAAAACTTGGAATTTCTGAGACGGCATATCGTCAGAAAGAGAAGGGACAGAGCGCTTTTACTCAGGATGAAATGTTTTTCTTGCGTAGCTTTTTTGATAAACCTTTGCAAGATATTTTTTTACCAAGAAAGTCACCAAAACGGTAACAATATATTTGAAACCTAAAAAAGCACCTGATGGAAATCAGGCGCTAGAGGAGAGGTACATTATTTAGAAAGGAACATTATGAACGAAATTTTTAATTTTCACGGGCAGGAAGTCCGTACTTTGACAATTGATGACGAGCCTTGGTTTGTCGGGAAGGATGTTGCAGATATCTTAGGATATGCTAAACCACTGGACGCAATTTCTCGGCACGTTGATGAAGATGACTCCGTGAAATACGGACTCACCGACAATTTAGGCCGAACACAAAACACTATCATAATCAACGAATCTGGTCTTTACTCTCTTATCTTATCCAGCAAGTTGCCTCAAGCGAAAGAGTTTAAGCGTTGGGTGACATCAGAGGTCTTGCCAGCTATTCGCAAGCAGGGCGGATTTATACGTGAGGACTTGGACGAGGATGCCTTCATAGCTCTATTTACTGGACAAAAGAAATTGCGTGAGCAACAGGCGACCATGCTGGAAGATATTGACTATCTCAAGAGTGAGCAACCGATTCATCCAAGCTACGCTCAGTCGCTCCTGAAGAAGCGTAAAGCTCGTGTCGTTGCTTGCTTAGGTGGTATTGATAGTCCAGCTTATGCGGATAAGAATTTCGCTCAGTCAGTCTTTAGACAAGCTGAGATTGATTTCAAGGATCATTTTAATATCAGTCGCTATGACTTGCTACCGAAAAAATTCGCAGAAGCTGCTCTTGCTTACTGGATGACTTGGGAACCAAGTACCAATACTAAAATGAAAATTATGGAATTGAATGCGTATAGCGCATAAAAAAGCACCTGATAGCAATCAGGCGCATACTTAAATAATTAAAACCATTATATCACAAAAATGCTTGCCCGCATAGTTGAGAGGATGTAGAAAATGGAAGGAATAACGTTACAATTACGATTGGACGGCGAAAGTGCTGAATTGTTCACGAATCAATTATTGGCCTTTGCTGAAAAGCAGGTCAAGGAGCAGTTAGAGAATGATCGCATGCCAATCAATCAACAGGCTTTGATGAAGAAATTCGGCTTCACTCATGGCTATGTCAAGATGCTAGAACGCAAAGGATTAAGATTTCGTAAGCAAGGGAAAGATACTATGTACGATGTCAATGATGTTTATGAAATTTTAGAATTAGAAAAAGAAGTACGAAAATTGAGAGCATAAGGAGAACAAAATGTTTAAAGCAATTCGCACAATCAAAAAAATCAAACAACTTCAAAAAGAAATGCAGGCATTCAGCCTTACTTTTCTAACTATGCAAGAACTGGGCTTGGTTCCAGAAACCGAAAAAGGTAAGGCAAAAGCTCAAACGATGCATGACATAAGCCACATGATCAAGGATATTTTAGACGGCAGGTCAGTAGATGAAGCGACGAAGCGTCTAGATATTGTGGTAAAAGCTGATGTCGATTAGTAGAGAAACGGAGGGTATCAATGGCTGTTAAAAACAAGCGATACTACTGGATTCAACTCACTCAGGATTTTTTCAAATCAAAAGAAATGAAATTGCTTCGGAAGATTGCAGGGGGCGACACGCATACCATCATCTATCTCAAAATGATGTTGATTAGTTTGGAAGATGGAGGGTGCATCTACTACGATGGACTTGCTGATAATCTTGCTGAAGAAATCGCTCTTATGATTGATGAGAATGTTGAAGACATCAAAATTACTTTGCTTTTTTTAGAAAGCAAAGGTTTGCTGACTAGAAAAAATGACAGAGATTATTTCTTAGAGCAAGTTCCTGAGATGGTAGGTAGTGAAACCGCAAGCGCCAGAAGGGTTCGCAAGTTTCGAGAAAATCAATTGGCGTTACAATGTAACAACGATGTAACGAAGCGTAACGGAGATATAGATATAGATATAGATACAGAGATAGAGAAAGATGTAGATGAAAATCCAGTCGCACTCATCGTCGAAGAATATCAGTCTCGTATCGCTCCCTTGGATGGAACTCAATTTGAACTCTTGAAAGAGTTCATCACATTGGATGGCATGGAAGCGAAGGTTGTCCTGAAAGCAATTGGTCTTGCTGCTGATAATGGTAAAAGGAATTTTAGTTATATCAGAGCGATTTTGACGAATTGGAAAAACGATGGAGTTTTGACGATTGCAGCAGTCGATGAACGTGAGCGAGCGTACAAAGAAAGTAAAATCAAGGGTCAGTCAGGGAATCAAAAATCAAATGTTCCTGAATGGTCACAACCTAACTATGTCAACAATACCAGTGATGAGACCAAGAAGGAACTCGAAGAGCGTAAACGTGAACTACTTGAAAGGCTTGAAAATGGAGGTGGCTGATGTTTATCTTGAAACATGGGTCAAGAGAGGATAAACCGTTCTTGATGTCTGTGGCTATTAGTGTGACTGGCATTGATGTCTCGTATTCGGACGAGCGGAAGGCGATGCGGTTTATCTCTCGTGCAGTTGCGTTACAGGTTGGCAAGGCATTGAGAGTATCATTTGGGAATTTCTATCCGGTGGAGGTGAAGGGATGATAAATCTATACTTCATTTACAACGGGCACCGAAAGATGCTCATCGGGCGTTTCACACACATACATAGTGCAATCAATGAACTAAAGAAACATCAGGCTAGTTACTCAGCAATCAGTCATCCACGCTTTTGGAAAAGCATGAGTGGTGAGAACATCAGGATTGATTATGGATCCGTTGATTGCTACTACTTGATTACTAGGAAAACGGAGGAAAAATAAGATGAATACAAAAATGAATTTAGAAGAAAAGGTTCAACAGTGGTTTGTTGATAGAAATTTACATGAAGCGAATCCTGTCAAACAATTCTTGAAGCTGATGGAAGAGTCAGGTGAATTGTTTGAGGGTATTGCGAAGGATAAATCTGAACTGATTTATGATGCGCTTGGTGATATTCAGGTAGTTTTGATTGGGCTCGATCAACAGATTAAGAATGGTGCTCAGATTTCAGCGAATCAACAGGAACTTGAATTGCTGTTGATGGTTTCTAGTTTAGGTAATATAGCTCAAAAACTATACGCTCATATCTGCCACAACGAGACACAAGTTCCGTTAATCAAAGCAGACTTGATGTTTCTTGATAGCGTGGTTAGTACGGTTTCATTTTGCAATGGTACTACAGCTGAAAATTGCTTAGAAGAAGCTTATGAAGTCATCAAGGACCGCAAAGGTAAGATGATTGATGGGGTGTTTGTAAAAGAGGAGGATTTATAAAATGAAAAAACTAGGAATTTTTATTGGTGTATTACTCGTAACAATTATCTCACCGTTTGTTGTTCAATTTGGTTGGAATGAGATTGTAACGACAATCATTCCAGTTGATAAAATTACAGTCTGGCAAGCATTAGGGATGGATGCACTACTATCTTTCATCTGGCCTGTGTTATCTAGCAAAAAAGAATCTGAAGAGGATTATTCGTATGCTGTAAAGAGTAGTATTTCGAAAATCATTACATGTGCATTTTTAATTTGGTTAGCTAGTTTGTTTATTTAAGGAGTGTTAGCATGATAGCAAAATTTAGAGGGTTATCCATCGACGAAAACAGCAAAGGAGAATGGCAATACGGACATTTAATTGAAGATAGAGGAAGAGCATTTATTATCAACGAAGTGGTAGAAGCCAATGAACAATACATTACTATAGGTTCTTGGTGTCCTGTAAATATAGAATCAGTAGGACGTTTCACAGGGATGTTTGACAAAAATTTACGGGAGATATACGAGAAAGATGTTCTTGGTACAAAAGATGGATTGTTGAATGGTGTAGTCGAGTACAGATCTGATTTAGGAATGTGGACGAATAGTTTGATTAGATACAATAATTTCGAACGATTATGTACTGTGGCTAATTCAAGAGAAATCATCGGCAATATCCATGAGAATCCAGAACTTTTGGAGGTCAAGGAGTGAGATATTTTAAAATCCTATGTGTTGTTTTACTCACATTCTTCCTCGTAGCATGTCACCAGATTTCGAGTGGGACGGTGGTAGATAAGTACATTGATGAACCTCACACAACGTTCATACCTGTTAGTACAGGAAAAAGTTCGGTTCTCGTGCCAACAAGAACCAAAAGAAAATACATTCTGGTCGTTTCAGGTCGTGCAGGTAATAAGCAAGTTGAAGAAACGTTTGAAGTGACAGCTGAGGAATACAAGCACTATGAAATTGGTAATACTTTCATACAAGATGCCGTTTTAGAAAATGAAGAAGGAGATAGAGAATGATCAATAATGTTGTTTTGGTAGGTCGCTTGACTCGTGATCCTGAGTTACGATACACGCCATCAAATGTGGCTGTTGCGACTTTCAGTTTGGCAGTGAATCGCAATTTTAAGAATCAGGCAGGTGATCGTGAAGCTGATTTTATCAGTTGCATTATGTGGCGCCAACAGGCTGAAAATTTTGCAAATTGGATTAAAAAGGGTGCTCTTGTAGGAATCACAGGTCGCATCCAGACTCGTAGTTATGATAATCAGCAAGGTCAACGTGTCTATGTGACAGAGGTTGTAGCTGAAAGCTTTCAGCTTTTGGAAAAGCGAGATAAGACTGCGGACCATTCGAGCATGGAAAATCAGATGCCACCAAGTTTTGGAGCAAGTGATCCGATGGATATTCCAGATGATGGATTACCATTTTAAGGAGGTGTGAAGGATGAACAGACTGAAACAATTAAGACAACAAACAGGCGATAGACAAGAGGATGTTGCTAAAGCTATTGGCGTGACCCGTAGAGGGTATCAAAAAATGGAAAACGAAGAAAGCCAAATCAAATCAGATAAAGCTCAGAAACTTGCCAAATATTTTGGTGTAAGTGTAGGATATTTGCTTGGTTATGAACCTGAAAGTGAGCAAGTTGGCAATTATCAAAAAATAAAAATTTGCTTCTCTAATGGTGAAGAACTTAGTTTTCTAGTAAGAAACTTTACAGAAAAAGAATTGACAAAAATTACTAGCCAGTTCAACAATGGGAATTTGATGAGGATTAGAAATTTGTCTGTCAACCCTAAGAATGTCAATTATTTTTTTGTTGAAGACTTTGAAGAAAAAGAGGTGATTGAAGATGAATAAACAGGAATTGATTAAGCGTATAGAAGGTTTAAAAAATCTTTTCGGCAACAAATCAGAATATATCGAAATAGACTCGGTAATTAGACTTATTTCTGAACTAGACGAACCAGAAACAGGTCACGCAGACGAAGCTCCACGGTATGTTAAGAACATACTAGCACGATTGCGAGAATTGCCATTGCATGATAGAGAGGTCTGGTTGAAAGCTATCATGGGTGAATTTGAGCAAGATTTCAGCCATGCAAAATGGCGGGAAGGTTACGAGCAAGGCAAACTTGAGGGAGCATGGGTTGGTAATCAATTGAAAGATGCTGATAAGATTCGACAAGAATTGAATAAACCAGTGGTCCAACAATTCATTGCTGATTGGTATGAAGAGAATAAGGATGATTTTGAAGGGAATTTGTTTCGATGTGTCTATAATATTACATCGATTTTTGACGGTGCTAAACTTAATGAGTTTGAAAGGTGGTTTCTAATTGCTAGCACAAAATCATTTCAAACCCTCGTCAACATGCACCAGTTTGGCTACGAGGTGGAGGAAGAGAAGAAATATCGGGTAAAGGTGAAAGGCATTTGTGGAAATCACGAAACTTTGAACCGTGAGAAACATTCAAACAAATGGCTTTTCTCAGACCGGGAAGAAAACTCACTTTATGGCACACACCACACCCGAAAAGAATTAGAAGATGCAGGTTTCGGATGGGTATTCGATTGTGAGGGTGTTGAGATTGAGGAGGTGGAGTGATGAATCTTAGACAAAAAAGAAAACATTACAAATATTCTTATCGATATTTTATAGCTTACTATTCCGAGAATACTAAAGAATTTGTTATCCACTGTCCGAAAAAATATAAGAAAACGCTCAAAAGAAAACTTAAAGTTAACAAAAATTATGATTACGATGAATGTTGTAGGAAGTATTGGTTATACGAGGAATACTCTGGCAACATGCCAAAATTCATGAGAGGAAATGAGGTGGAGTGATGGTACAAACAATTGAACAAGCTACAAAAACTGAAAGCAAACGCATAAAAATCCCTGCGAAAATCAGACCGTTCGATGTAGGTTATCGAGTAGTAAACAAACACGGTCAACCGCTTGCCTTAAGAAATGGAGCAAGTATATTCGACTTACCTTTTCTAGCGGAAAAAGCCATAAAGAAAGAGTTTGGAAAAAACGATCCAGATTTTGATATTGAAAAGCATTCTGTTGAAGAGGTTGCTATTATCAATTTAAGTAAATTTCATAGCTACTTTGAGGAGGTCACAGAGTGAAACGATTCATCGCAATATGGATTCTGCTATCTGCTGGGTTGAACATCTGGCAGATGGACAAGATCCGTAATTTAGAAGAGAAGAAGCCGATGGTTATCTACAAAGCTGATAATCAAGGTGCAGAAATTAAAGGCAGAGTCTTACAAAAGGAGAAGATTGGCGACATGTACACTATCACAGTACAAAATTACGGAGTGTTTGTAGTTACTCAAACAAACTATGAATCTCTTAAAATAGGAGATGAGGTAAGATTGTAATGACAAAGTACAAGAAACCAACTTACATCATCATTCAGGAAGCGATGGCAGAGCGCATTAGATTTCTGGAAGATGAACTGTATGAAAGGGCCTATAAGGATATTGAGAAGCTAGAAGCTCAAAATGATTTCTTAAAAGGTCTTTGTAACAATCAACTTGAAATCATCATGGATTATGAATGGAAGCAGATGCAGGAGCAAGCTGAGTTCATAAAAGCTAATACTAGAAAGTGGAGAGCAAGATGCAGCTAAGACTGAAAGAACTTAGAGAGGACCTATGTCTCTCTGTAGGACAGATGGCAAAAGAAACAGGTGTTTCACAAAATACAATCCATTTGTATGAGCGAGGTGGATATCCGTCCATTAAGCAAATTGAAATGATTGCTAAAACCTATGATGTGAATCCTGCGTGGCTTGTTGGGTGGATAGATGATGAAATGATGCCTGGAGTCCAGGTCGTTGAAAAAGTGGTCTACAAAGAGAGCCCAACGGCAAGATTGCCGGACTATTTCAACAACAATAACGAAGGTAAGATTATCAAGTGGAAGAAATCACGAAGATTTCGAGGAGGTAGGATTTGAAGAAATTGAGCGACGAAGACCTCAAAACTTTAGACAGAGAACTCTTCAAATTTCAAAACGTTCAACGTACAATAGATTTGAGAAGGCTAGAATTAGAAACTCGAAACCCAGATGCTCAGAGTGGTCCTAGCGTAGGAATAAGCAAACCTACCGAAACTATCGCAATCAGAATCGCAGATGATCCAACCTTAAAATTTCTCGAAGGGTTCAAAGCTATTATTAACAAACTCTTGATCAATCTAGTTGATGAAGATAAGGAAATATTTAATCTGCGCTGGAGATATCCTCAACTGAGATGGGAAGAAATAGCAGAACAGAAATTCATGAGCAAAGCTACAATCTATCGACGTAGAAGGATTATCTTAGAACAGTACGCTATACTGAAAGGTGAGTTGTAAATAAGATTGAGACAAAAGACATCTTGAAGTCTCACGAAAAAAGGTCTATTATGATAGCATGAACTTCTGAAACAAAAACACACATCACACTCAAGGAGTCATCCTTAATTCTAGTCAAACAAGTTGTCCAACAGAAGTATCGTCAAGAGTCAGCAAATGCTGGCTTTTTGTTTTGGGAAAGGAGGTAGAACATGGAATTTGTATCACCGATAAAAGATAATGACGACATTCAGGCAATGAAAGATTATCTCAGAGAGTGGAATGAGATGTATTATATGCTATTCATTACAGGCCTGAATACTGGCTTGCGAGTCGGAGATATACTTACCTTGAAAGTTAAAGATGTTCAAGGTTGGCACATCAAACTGAGAGAACGGAAGACTGGCAAGCAGATAACAAGACGGATGACAAAAGAGCTCAAGAAAGAAATGAGGAGATATGTTGAAGGCAAACCATTTCATCATTTCTTATTCAAGAGTAGGCAAGGTCAGAATAAAGCAATTACTCGTGAGCGAGCCTATCAAATTATTCATGAAGCAGCTGAAGAGCTAGGCATTGATAACGTAGGAACTCACACGATGCGCAAGACTTTTGGATATAAATACTACAACAAGACAAAGGACGTAGGAACATTACAGAAGATGTTCAATCACTCATCACCAGCGATTACCCTGAGATACATAGGGATAGAGCAAGCAGAGCTTGATGACGCACTACGGAACTTTGTCATTTAATTTTTTTAGATATTACTTTCACATAATGAGTTAAGCATAAACTGAAAAAATCAAAGGCACGAAAAGCTAGGAGCTGTAAGGATTTGAGAATCAAGGGGAGTTTAACAAAATATAAGATATGTGAAAGTGAGGGATAAAATTGGTATAGTTGGAGGAAGGAACATTGGGAATATTTCTAGGATATCTAGTTGTTTATTTTTTTACCGTAATTATTTTAGTCGTTTTTTTTGATCATACAAAAAGAGATGTATTAGACTTCCTTGCTGAAGGGCTACGATTTATTTTCTTACCGTTCATTTTTCTTTTTGTATTAGTCTATGATTTTATAAAGAAAACAAAATGAGACAAAAGGCATCTTGAAGTCTCACAAAAAAAGGTTTATTATGGTAGCATAGATTTCTTGTATGAGGAGGGGATAGGTCAAAGGCCTGTCCCTTTTAGCATTGAGAAAGGAGGTTTGAGATGTATAACAAACCTATCAGACCATCCTTGAAATCTAAGAAGTGGGAGAAGTTCCGTGATAAGATTATGCGGAAGTTCGACTATCTTTGTCAAGAAAGTTTGAGGTATGGAATTTCAGTAGCAGCTGAAATGGTACATCATATCTTTCCTGTATCTGAATATCCTGAGCTTGAATTCGTTGAGTGGAATTGTTTGCCATTGACAAACAAGAAACACAATACGTTTCACGATAGAAAGAATGATAAGATTATCAATCAAGGATTATTTTGGCAAAGAAAGAGAAAAAAGGAATTTGAAGAATTTTATGGATACCCCCCACCTCTTTAAAAATTCATTTTGGCCAGTAGGGTACCGGTGAAGGGAACTTTTTCCAAGTCGGGGGCCTTCAAACAAAAAGGGGGTAAAAACTAAGCGATTTTGACGAAAGGAGGTAGTTTTTTGGCTAAACCAATTACAGCAAAGTCGATTAAGTCAAAAGTGGTCAAGCAGATGAAAGACTTGGGCACTTATCGTAAAGAGTTCGAAATGATCATTGACATTTTTGCAGGCATGCTATATCAGTATCAGAAACTTGCTCAAGATTATGCTGACATGGGTTATCCAGTAACAGACACCTACGTCAATAAGGCTGGTGCTGAGAATGAGCGCAAAGTTCCAATCTTGACAGCGATGGAAATTTTGAGGAAAGACATCCTCAGCTACTCTAATCAGTTGATGATGAATCCTAAGTCGCTCGGTGAGGTAGTAGAACAAGAAGGTGAGTCAGTTCTTACAGAAGTCTTGAAGTTTAAGAATGAACTGAAAAAGAAGCGAGTGAAAGATGGATAAAGACTTTGAAAAACGTTTTGCCGATTTTCGCCACGCTACAACCAATCTTGGGAAAGCTAAAGCCTATGTTGATTATGTCCTGAGCTATCAAGAGGAACATAACGAAGAACGGATTTTGGCTGCTGAACGCTTTTTGAGGGATTTGGAAAATCCAGCATATGAGCTTGATGAGGATATAGTGGATTTTGCCGTTCACTTCATTGAGAACTCAATTGTTCATCAGCAAGGAGATGACATGTTTGCCATGTCTATCCGTAACAAGCCTTTAATTTTGCAACCGTGGCAACATTTCACGGTTGTCAATCTCTTTGGGTTCTATCACGCTGGTACGAACGAGCGTAGGTTCAAAGAAGCCTTGATAATGCTGGCACGGAAAAACGGCAAGACCAGTTTTACTGCTGCTATTGCTTTGCTTTATCAGATTTTGGATGCCGATAGTGGTTCAAAATGCTATATCGTGGCCAACTCTGTCAAGCAAGCGCTGGAAGCCTTTAATTTCATCAAGTTCAACGTGGAACGATGGAATGAGAAATCTATCCGTATCAAGGACAATAACCAAGAACACTCTATCACAGCTAATTTTGGAGATGATGGGTCATTCTATATTCAGGCCTTGGCCAACGATGAGAGCCGTTTGGACTCTCTCAATGGCAATGTCACGGTCATCGATGAAGCTCACACGATGAGGAATAGTAAGAAGTATGGTCTTATGAAGAAAACAATGTCAGCATACCGAAACAGTATGCTTTTTGTTATCTCAACGGCTGGTGATATTCCTACTGGATTTCTTGCTAACCGCTTGAAATACTGTCAGAAAGTGCTCAAGCAGTTGGTACAGGATGAGGCTTTATTTATCTTTATTTGTAAAGCCAATCAGACAACGGATGGCGATGTTGGTGACTATCTTGATGATAATGTTTTGAAGATGGCAAATCCGTCTTGGGGTGTCACGGTGTCCATGCCTGCTTTGAGAGCTGAAGCAGAGCAAGCCATGAACGATCCACAGACTAGAAATGAGTTTTTCAACAAGACTTTGAATGTTTTTACAAACTCAATGAACGCTTATTTCAATCCTGATGAGTTCATTGCTTCAGACAGTTGTTACGATTGGACTTTGGAAGAACTGGCACGCTTGCCTATCCAGTGGTATGGTGGAGCTGACTTGTCAAGGTTGCATGACTTGACCGCAGCCGCCCTCTATGGTGTTTATCATGATGGGGAGAAAGATGTTGATATCTGCATCACACACGCTTTCTTTCCTCGTGTCAATGCTCAAAAGAAAGCCAATGACGATGGCATTCCACTTTTTGGCTGGCAGTCTGATGGTTGGCTGACGATGAGCAATACTCCGACCGTTCTCTATGATGATATTGTTAAATGGTTCATCAAGATGAGGGAGAAAGGGTTCAAGATTGCTGCTGTCGGAATGGATAGGAAGTTCGGTCGTGAGTTCCTGACGAAGATGAAACAAGCTCGGTTTAAGATGATTGACCAACCACAGCTTTTCTATCTAAAATCCGAGGGATTTAGACGGATTGAGTTCAAAGTTAAGAATAAAGAGTTTTACTATCTTCATTCTGATGCTTACGAATACTGTGTGAGCAATGTTAGAGCAATTGAAAAGGTGGACGATGCTGTGCAATATGAGAAATTAGACGGTGACGGTGGTACTGCAAGAATTGACTTGTTCGATGCCAGCGTTTTTGCTTGCATTCAGGCTCTTGCTAATCTTGGTAAGAATAGCGATGTGATGAGCTTCTTTGATTAGGTGGGATATGAAAGATATTTTTTTACCACTGGATAAGCCTTTCCAGCTAGAGCTATCAATATTAGATCCTAAAGTTAATCCAGAACATTGTAGAATTGGACAGACTGAGAAAGAGATAATCGTTAATAGAAAGGAGGTGAGGAAATATGGGGCTTTTAGATAGAATTCTGAAACGTGGTAAGAGTCGAAGCGGAACGAATGTTATCACTCATTCAGATTTTGGTCTTTATATCGACGGTGATAGCTATGTGCCACTGACTCGCAATCCTGATGTGATTGCTGCAGTTAACAAGATTGCTGACATGGTATCCAATATGACCATTCATTTGATGGAGAATACCGACAAGGGAGACATACGGGTTAAAGATGGACTAGCTCGGAAGATTGATGTAAATCCATGCGAAAACATGACTCGCAAGACTTGGATTTTCAAGATTGTGCGTGACCTGTTGCTATTTGGTGACGGGAATTCGGTTCTTCATGTCGAATATGATCCTGTGAATGATTACATTTTGAACCTGAGACCATTCTCTATGAGTGAAGTATCGTTCAAGAGTGACGATGTTGGTTATGTTGTGAATTATCGTGGCATTGACTACAACTCAAGCGAAATCGTGCACTTTGTAATCAATCCTGATCCAGATAATCCATTTGTAGGGACTGGATATAGGCTTGCTTTGAGGGATATTGTTAGGAATTTAAACCTTGCAACTCAAATCAAAAAAGGCTTTATGAATGGCAAGAACGTTCCTAGCTTGATTGTTAAGGTTGATTCTTCGAATGGAGAATTGGGCACGCAAGAGGGGCGAGACAAGGTCGCTAAGAAATACTTAACAACAAGTCAGGCAGGTGAGCCGTGGATTATTCCTGATGCTTTGTTGAGTGTCGAACAGGTTAAGCCACTCAGCTTAAAAGATATCGCTATCAATGAATCTGTTGAAATTGACAAGAAAACAGTTGCTGGACTCTTGGGAGTTCCAGCTTTTATTTTAGGAGTTGGAAGTTTCGACAAAGAAGAATACAACAACTTTGTCAATACAACGGTTATGAGTATTGCTAATACAATTACTCAGACCTTAACTAGAGATTTACTAGTTTCAAACAATCGGTATTTCAAACTTAATGCTCGCTCTCTTTATTCGTATGACATTACAGAATTGTCATCAGTAGCTAAACAGATGACCCAAAATATGGCAATGCGTCGAAACGAGTGGAGGGATTGGCTTGGGATGCCGCCTGATCCTGATATGGATGAGCTCCTTGCTCTTGAAAATTATCTACCGCAAGACAGACTTGGGGACCAAAAGAAACTGAAAGGGGGTGAGGAAGAGAATGAACAGACGGAATAGTTATCGTACTGCTCAATTCAAAACACGAGAAGAAGCTGACAGCGGTGATTTGATTTTGAGTGGGTACTTTATCAAGTTCGATGAAGTTACTGAATTATGGCCGGGTTACTTTGAGGTAATCAAACGTGAGGGTGTTGAAAAAGCCATCAAAGGAGCTGACATCAGGGCATTATTTAACCATGATGATAGTTTAGTGCTTGGTCGGACTGGCAATGGAACGGTCACTTTGGGAGTTGATGAAATCGGACTTTACGGTGATATCATTATCAATAAAGATGACCCACAAGCTGTTGGGGCCTATGCTCGTGTTCAGCGTGGTGATGTGATTGGATGTAGTTTTGGCTTTATCCCAATCAAAATCAACACGGAAGAGCAAGCAGATGGTTCGTACCTGGACACTGTCTTAGAATTAGAAATCTTTGAAGTGAGTCCATGCACATTCCCAGCCTATCCACAAACGGAAATTGCTGCACGACAGAAAGACTTTGAAAGTCAACAGCGTGCCAATCGTGAAGCGCTGGACAAGCGCAAGAAAGAAATTAAGGAGAAATTTAATCTATGCACAAATCATTGATTTTAGGCGCTCGCATGCGCAACAAAGCAGAAAAAGTGGTAGAGCTTGAAGAATCAATCAAAGAATTGAACAAGCGTTCTGAACTTGAAGCGAAGAAATTGGATCAAGCTGGAAATGATGAAGAAGTTTCAGCGGTTGAAAAGAACCTGGAAGATATCCAAAAAGAATTGGAAGATAAATTGGCAGAAAAAGAACAACTTGAAAAAGAAATCGAAGATTTGCAAAATCAAGTTGAAGAATTGAATCGCAAAGCCCCGACTTACCCAAGTCAAGAAAAACGTGGAGGACAGAAATTGGAACAACGTGACGCAATCGCTAAATACATTCGTACTGGTCAAACTCGTGACATCGTAGGCTTGAAAACTACTGATTCAGGAAGCGCAGCTTTAATCCCTACTGAAGTTTTGAAACCTCATTTTGTTAACAAAACACGTAATCCACTTTTGGATCTTGTGGAACGTGTGAAAGTTAACAGTGGATCTGGTAAATATCCAGTTATCAAGAAAACGGATGGTGTAATGGTTTCAACAGATGAATTGAAATCAAATCCAGAACTCGGAAAACCAGCAATCAGCGAGATTGATTATTCAATCAAGACTTACCGTGGATATGTCCCTGTGTCACAAGAAATGATTGACGACGCAGACTATGACATCATGTCCATTGTTGAAGACGAAGTGTTCAATCAAGGTGAAAATACTGAATTGTCATTAGTTACAGCTGTCCTCAAAACAGCTACCCAAGCAGATGCGGCTGGATTTGATGGTATTAAAGATATCTACAACAAGAAGCTTAAATCAATTTATAAAGCAAGCATCGTTGTAACTAAGTCAATGTTTGCTGCGCTTGACAAGGTGAAGGACAAAGATGGACGCTACATGCTTCAAACTGACGTGGCTTCACCTACTGGCTATTCGTTTGGTGGAAAAACAATCTACAAAGTAGATGATACAGTGTTTGGAAATGAAGGAGACATGAAATTCTTCATTGGGGATGTCACTGAGTTCGTCAAAGAGTTTGACCGCGCCCAAGTATCTGTTAAATGGGTGAACAATGATATTTACGGACAATTGCTTGGACTTTTCATCCGTCTGGATATCAAGAGGGTAGATGAAGAAGCCGGATTCTTCGGAACCTACACTGATGTTGTAGCTTAAGGAGGTAGCGTATGAGCTATAAAGTAATCCGTCCTTTCAAGGACTTGTCTGATCCTGAAAAACATGACTACGCTGCTGGCGATATCTTTCCTCGTGAGGGATATGAGCCCACAGATAGCTTTACCAATGGCCTTTTGACTGGTGCAAACACTGCTGGCTCTATCTTCCTTGAAGTTTTGGGAGATGATGAGCCTAAGAAACCAGTTACTGAAACAAAAGAAGTGAAGGAAGAGCCCGCAGTTGAGCAGGAAGAAACAGTTGAGGAAACTGCTGAAGAGTCTGCTAAGGAAGTTGAGGAGTAAACATGGACGAAGGTCAGCTTTTAGAATTGCTGAAGCTTAAGCTGGGTATTTCAACCAGCTTGAGAGACAAGCCGTTAAATAAAATCATTTCAAGTGTCATCACTGAATTGACCGATAACCTCGGTATCGAGCTTGTTGGTGAGCGTGCTGACCATGAAATGTTTATCGTTGACTATGCTGCTTATCGCTATGAGGGTGGGGTGGATATGCCACGTCACCTTCAATGGCGACTGCATAATTTACAGATAGCATCAAAGAAAGAGGTCAAGAATGTGGAATCATGAAATCACGCTGATCTCTAAAAAAGTTACAGGTAAGGATAAACTACTACAACCAATCTCTGAAGATGTTGAAGTTACTCTCTTATGTCGTAAAAAGAAGGTTACTCGCTCTGAATTTTATCAGGCGAATCAGGCAGGGTTAAAACCGAGCTTGGTCGTTGAGATTCGAAATTTTGAGTATGAGAATCAGGAGTTTGTGAAATTTGAAGGCAAGCAATATCGTATCTTGAAAACCTATCCTATCGATTCTGAAATTTTAGAGTTGACTTTGTCAGAGGTCTTGAAATGAGTAATGACCTTGCTGATTTGATAGCGAAAGAGCTTGCAGCTTACTCTGATGAGGTTACTGAGGAAGTGGATAAGATTGCCGAGCAAGTGGCTGATGAGACTGTGGATGAGTTGAAAGAGACAAGTCCGAAACGGTACGGAAAGTATCGTAGAAGTTGGAAAAAGAAGAAGTTGGCCAATGGCTCTTTCGTAGTGTTCAACGCAGTTGCAAGTCTTACTCACATACTTGAGAACGGGCACCTTTCAAGAAATGGTGGTCGTGTCGCTGGTATCGTCCACATCAAACCAGCTGAAGAAAAAGCAATTCAGAACTTTGAGAAGCGTATCAAGGAGATTGGGAAATGAAGCTATCAGACTTTGCTGCCATTTTGGAACAGGTAAACTTACCTGTCACTTATCGAGCGTTTAAAACTGGGAACGCTCCTGACCTACCTTACCTGGTCTATTATGAATCAAGTCCAGTCATCAATGCAGCTGACAACACGGTTAATCATCAGATTAAGAGCGTGACAGTTGAGCTGGCTTTTGAGAATAAGGATGAAGATTTGGAAGAACGTCTGGAAGAGCTGTGGACAACCCGCGAGCTCTTTTTCGATGTTCAAGAAGAAACATTTATCGAGACGGAAAGACTCTATGTCAAGTCTTATACGGTCTATCTATATTAAGGAGGAATGACATGACTCAAGAAAATAAAGTAACCTTTGGTTTAAAAAATGTTCACGTTGCGCCAATTAAATCGATTGGTGCTGATGGAGTGATTGCTTACGATGAAATTTTCCGTTTTCCTGGAGCAATGGAACTAACATTGGATCCAAAGGGTGAATCAACACCAATCAAAGCAGACGATATTGATTATCACTTCATGAACTCAAACGAAGGGTATGAAGGGAAATTCAAAATCTCTCACATTATTGAAATGTTTGCGACTAAGATTTTGGGTGAAATCAAAGATGCTCAGACGGGTGTTTTGACTGAAAAAGCTGATGCAGAATTCACATCATTTGCCTTGATGTTTGAATTTTCAGGTGACAAGAATAAAACACGTCACGTCCTTTACTACTGTTCAGCAAGTCGTCCAGGTAATGGCTCAAAAACCAAGAACGGTACAAACGTCAATGAGCGTGAACTTGGCTTTAAGGCAAGTCCTCGTCCTCTGGATTCAGTTGTTAAACGTTCTATCACGTCAGCTGATAATAAAGAAATTTATGACAACTGGTTCAAGAAAGTGTATGAGCCTACTGCGGTTGCAGCTTAAGGAGAAAATCTATGCGTAAAATCGTTTTGATTGGTGATCAGGAGTATGAGTTAGGAACTAATGGCTACACTCCTATCGCCTACAAGCAACAATTTGGGAAAGATTATTTTCAAGATTTGTTCTCGATGTTGAAAAATCAATCATTCATGAATGAATTGAACAAGCTGGAAACCGACAAGGAATTGACAGCGACTAATATTGATATTTCGATGTTGTCAGATTTTGATATGACCTTTTTCAACCGTCTTTTTTGGACCTTTGCTAAATCTGCAAATCCTCAAATCAAACCTTATGAACAATTCTTCATGGAAATGGAAGTCTTTCCGATTCAGGAAGTTGGTCCTGTGCTGATGGAAATGCTGAATGCGAGCATGACGACAAAAAAGCACCAGATGAATCAGAATCAGCTAGCGAAGAAATCTTCACAGTAGAGTCATACTTGTCTTGCTGTAAAGAAACTGGTCTGTCTATCGATGATCTAAAGCATATCTCAATTGGAATGGCTCTGGATTATCAGACGGATTATGTGAATTTACGGAGCGAGGACAAAGGTGGCGAACGGAAGGCCACGCAAGCTGATTTTGACAGTTTTTAAATAAAAAAATGAGTGCTGAGAGAGTGATTCTGAGGTCAAGTTCCTTGTCCTAACTACATTATCAGTCGTAGAAGTTCTCTCAGCGCTTTTCTATTTTTTTGAGAAAGGAGGAAATATGGCAGGAAATATCAAAGGTATCAAAATTGAAATTGATGGCGACACGCAACCCTTACAGAAGGCTCTGAAAAATGTCAATAAGGCTGCTACTGATGCAAGTCAGGAATTGAGACAGATTGACAAGGCCTTGAAATTTGATACAGGGAACGTAACGCTCCTGACTCAGAAACAAGAGGTCTTACAAAAGCAAGTTTCGACGACCAAAGAGAAACTGGAAACTTTAAGACAAGCTCAGTCTCAGGTAGAACAGCAGTTCAAAAATGGTGATATTGGTGCTGACCAGTACCGTGCTTTCCAACGTGAAGTCGAAGTCACTCAAAACGTCCTGAAGAGCTATGAAGGTAAACTAGCAAACGTCAACCAGGCACTTGCTGAGAATGGAAATGCCACTAAAAGCAACCAAACGCAATTGAAAGAATTGCAGAATGAACAGAGTCAACTTGCTTCAGAGATGACTAAGGTGACAAGCTCATTCAAACTGCAAGAAAGTGCTTTAGGTTCAAATGCTAGCGAAGCTGAGAGAAATGCTCTTGCCCAGAAAAAGATTGGTGCCCAGTCTGAGATTGTAAGTAAACAGATTTCAAATCTAGAACAGCAATTGGAAATCACTAAAAAAGAATTTGGTGAGAACTCCACACAAGCCAACAAGATGGAAGCTGAGCTAAATCAGGCTAAGACTGCTTTTAATCATCTCAATGATGAGATGAAGGGAACAAAGTCTGCTGCTGATAGCACTCAAGAAAGTTTAAGTGAAATCTCAAGAAATTTAAGAGCAGAACTACTTCAACAGTTTAGTGAGAAGTTGAGTGCTATTTCAGAAAAGCTTGTGGAAGTAGGAAAAGAAGCGTTAGAAGCAGCTGCTCAAATGCAAGCTAGTAATGCTCAATTTACTACCGTTTTCGGAGATATGGAAACCCAAGCAAGAGAAGCGTTGAATGCTATTGGTCAGGAAATGGATATTGTCCCAGAGCGATTGCAAGGATCATTCACTCAGATGGCTTCATTTGCCAAAACTTCAGGATTGGATACAGCAGAAGCTTTGGATCTTACTTCTCGTGCAACTAAGGCAGCAGCAGATGGTGCAGCCTTCTATGACAAATCTATTGAGAGCGTGACAGAGAGCTTACAATCTTTTTTGAAGGGAAACTTTGCTAACGATGCCGCTCTTGGAATCTCTGCGACAGAGACAACTAGGAATGCCGCTGCAAATAAACTGTATGGTAAATCATTCAAGGACTTGAGCGAAGCGCAGAAGCAACTGACCTTGCTTCAGATGGTCGAAGACGGAAATAAACTCTCAGGAGCTCTTGGACAGGCTGCAAGAGAATCAGACGGATTAGAAAACGTGATGGGGAATCTGAAACAAGCTGGGACCAATGCATTATCTGCTATTGGGCAACCTCTTCTGGAAATGATGATCCCTGTTTTCCAAACCTTGGCAACGATTGTGAAAGGTGTAGCTGAGCTGTTTAATTCCTTACCTGATCCAGTAAAAGATTTCATTGTCATCTTAGGTGTGGTTTTGACAATTGTGGGAGCCTTAGCCCCCATATTCTTAACCCTGCAAGCTGTATTCATGTCCTCATTTGGTGCAATGATTGCAGCAGCATTACCAATTATTGGAATTATTGCAGGAGTTGTAGTGGCCATAACAGCGATTGTTGCTATTGTAAAATACCTCTGGGAAACTAACGAAGGTTTTCGTGAAGTCGTTACAACCGTCTGGAATGCGATTCTTGAAGTCATCAATGCAGTCGTGTCAGAGATTTCTAATTTTGTCATGAGTATCTTTGGAACGGTTGTTACTTGGTGGACGGAGAACCAGGAACTTATCAGGGCAAGTGCTGAGACTGTTTGGAATGCCATTTCAACAGTTATTGACACGGTCATGACGTACATAGGTCCACTCATTCAAGCCACATGGGATAATATCCAACTTGTCATTACAACAGCTTGGGAAATCATCAAGACCGTTGTTGAGACTGCAATCAATGTTGTCCTTGGTGTTATTCAAGCAGTTATGCAGATCATCACTGGTGATTGGTCAGGCGCTTGGGAAACCATCAAGGGAGTATTCTCTACTGTATGGCAAGCTATTCAAAGCATTATTCAGACCATTTTATCAGCTATCCAGAGTTACATTTCAAATATTCTCAACGGTATTTCAGGAACTGTATCAAATGTCTGGAACGGCATCAAGGATACTGTCTCAAATGTATTAAATGCTATATCTAGTACTGTATCAAGTGTTTGGGAAGGTATCAAGAGTACCATTTCAGGCGCTATCAATGGCGCAAAAGATGCTGTATCTACAGCTATTGAAGCTATCAAAGGATTGTTCAACTTTAGTATTAGTTGGCCACATATCCCACTACCTCACTTCTCTGTTAGCGGTTCAGCCAATCCACTCGACTGGTTGAGTCAGGGTGTTCCAAGTATCAGCATCGAATGGTATGCCAAGGGCGGTATCATGACGAAACCAACCATCTTTGGAATGAACGGCCATAACCTCATGGTTGGTGGCGAAGCTGGGAATGAAGCAGTATTACCACTAAATGACAAAACACTTGGTGCTATCGGTCGAGGTATTGCTCAGACAATGGGTGGAACTTCACCGACTATCAACATTACCATCAGTGGTAATACTATTAGAGAAGAAGCTGACATCATTCGGATTGCTGATGAGGTAGCGCAGAGGATTGCTGACGAATTGCAACGGAAGACACAATTGAGAGGAGGATTTACATGATAAAGCATAATGAGCTTGTGATTGACGGTGTGAGAACATCGTCTTTTCCTTTTAAGGTCATTGTTCATGATTCTCCTTCAATTGCTCTGGGAGAGAGCAAGACAGCTCTCTTGGAGCATGGTGGTATCAGTGGAGCAATTGTTCAGACAAACAAGCATAGGGAACTGGTCAAGAAAACCTATACGATTTACTTGGTCAAACCTACTGAAGAACAGATGAACCAATTTATGAGTCTGTTTATCCGTGAAAAGTTCTGGCTAGAGAGTGAGCGAGTCAAAACAACTCGTCTTTGGTGCTATAAGGTCAATATGAGCGACCTTGAAGAAGTGCAACCTGGTCTTTACATGACCAAAGCAACCTTCACTTGCCATCCTACAAAATACTTTAAAGGCTCCGATACACAGAGATTGACAAGAAGTGGAACTTTAACCGTGCAAGGTTCTGCTCTTGCCTTTCCTAAAATCACAATCGGTGGCCAGAGCGCTTCTGAGACTTCATTTACAATCGCTGGTCAGGTCATCCGTCTTGAACGACTCACTGAATCGCTTGTGATGGTCAATAACCCTGACAATCCTAGCTTTAAAACAACAACAGGAAAGCCAGTGAAATGGTCAGGGGATTTTATCACAGTTGATCCAGCGAAAGTGAAGAATGTTGGGGTTGTTCTAGGTCCAGGTATTCAATCGCTTGAAATCGAAACGGTTTGGGGGTGGGCATAATTGCTTTATCTACTTAATAAAGATGTGAGAACCGTTCGGTGGAACGGAGAGCCACTTCATGAAGCGACTTCGGCGATTGTTAAAGAGACCATGAATGGCGATTTCACCTTAACTGTGAAATATCCTATTTCTGACTCTGGTATTTATCAGCTCATCCAAGAAGATATGTTGATAAAAGCGCCGACTCCTGTTCTTGGTGCGCAGCTATTTCGCATCAAGAAACCTGTCGAGCACAATGATCATCTGGAAATCACAGCCTATCATATTTCAGACGATGTGATGCAACGATCTATCACACCAGTGAGCGTGACTAGTCAGAGCTGTGGCATGGCTCTTTCTCGCATGGTTCAAAACACCAAAACCGCTTTGGGAGATTTTTCTTTCAATAGTGACATCCAGGATCGTAGGACCTTCAATACGACTGAAACAGAAACTCTCTACTCTGTATTACTGGACGGTAAGCACAGTATCGTCGGGACATGGGAAGGCGAGCTGGTTCGCGATAACTTTGCGATGACTATCAAGAAAAGTCGAGGTGAGAATCGTGGTGTTGTTATCACAACACACAAAAATCTGAAGGACTACCAACGTACAAAAAACAGTCAGAATGTTGTCACAAGAATCCATGCCAAATCGACTTTTAAACCTGAAGGTGCTGAAAAGGAAACGACCATCAGAGTGACTGTTGATAGTCCTCTTATCAACTCTTACCCTTATATCAATGAAAAAGAGTATGAGAACAACAACGCAAAGAGCGTTGAAGAGTTGCAGAAGTGGGCACAGGCTAAATTTACAAATCAAGGCATTGACAAGGTCTCTGATGCTATCAAAATTGAAGCCTATGAACTTGATGGGCAAGTTGTTCACATGGGTGATACAGTCAATCTCAAGAGTTGGAAACACAATGTCGATTCATTCAAGAAAGCTATCGCTTATGAGTTCGATGCTTTGAAAGAAGAGTACCTCTCTCTGACTTTCGATGATAAGGCAGGCACTGGTGGTTCTAGAGCTTCTGGTGGGCTATCTAGCGCAGCTGATGCAATCCTTGGTGTGACAGAATCAGCTCAAGAAATCGCCCTAGAAAAGGCCCTTCAAAATGCTGACTTAGGTTTTGATCATCAAGCTGGATTGTTGAGACAGGAAATTTTGGACGGTATCGAACTTGCTAGAGCTAAAGCTGAAGAAGTTAAAAGAGAACTGTCTGACACTATCAATCAGCGTTTCGACAGTTTTGAAAATGGTCCTTTACAAGATGCTAAACGTAGGGCTATAGAAGCCTTGAGAAACGCTGGCGCCAGTAGCCTACTCGCTCAGGAAGCTAAGCGGATTGGGTTGGACTCTATCGCTAAACTTGAAGCGTTCAAGTCGCAGGCCACGAGCGCTCAGACGGCCTTGTCAGGTGATTTGGATGCTCTGAAACGGACTATCGCGAACGATATTCGACCGAAACAAGTGCAGGTTGAAGCCGAGATTGCCAAGCAAATTGAAGCACTTACCCAGACAAAAAATGAACTGACTGGTGTGAAGTCGGCGCAAGCGACGTATGAAGAGACGACGACTCGTAGACTGGCAGAGCTGACTAATTTGGCGAACGGTAAGGCAAGCAAGTCAGAACTCACACAGACAGCCGAGGAGCTGACTAGTAAGATAGCGAGTGTGAGGGTCGGTGGTACGAATCTTTATGCTTTGAGCAAAAATTCAGACATCTGGGAAGGCGGTCATGTAGCTGATTTTAAAATGGATATTTCGTCAGGCGAAATATCTTTTAAAGCTACAGGATTAGACCCTTATGTTGGTGAGGCAACAACTCATCCAAGGACAGCAAGCAGCAGAAATGGGGTTCGCATCCCTGTTATTGCTGGGAAATCAATCTATGTGACGATTTCGAATCCTATTTTTGCCAAGAATTTTATTTCGTACTTTGACGAAAACGGGAATACAGTAAAACATTATCAATACTACAATACTAACTCTTTTGTGATTTCGCCAAAAGAATTGACAGGAGTGAGTTTTGTTACTTTGCGTTTTGGTTGCGGTGGTTCGAATTTTGAAATTGGTGATGTGCTCAAAACGAAAGTCAAAGTTGAGTATGGCACGATACCGACAGATTGGAGCCCAGCCCCCGAAGATGTCGAAAGCCAAATCTCAGCTGTCGAGTCAAGCTTTAAGCAACGAGCTGACTCACTCGAGGCTTGGGTTAGCCGCTTGACAGAGGGACTCAAGACCAAGGCTGATAGCAGCGCTTTGACCTTGCTCTCAGACAGCATCAAACAGTCAGTCAAGAGTCTCGAGACCGAAACGGATAACAAGTTTGCGCAAAAGCTCAGCACGGCTGAGTTTGAGGTGCAGGCATCTGGCATTAGACAAGAGATTGTCAACGCGACCAAGGACAAGGCTGACAAGACCTTGGTCACGGCTGAGGCTGGACGGTTGAGGGAGGAGCTGGCAAGTCTGTCGGTTGGTGGACGGAATCTGTTGAAAGGCTCAAAAGGTCCATTCAAGCCAAACAGAAACCCTGCGAATTTTGACAATAACACTCTATATTCGCAAGAAACATTAGTATATCTTGTACAAAACGAAAAATACAGAATCTCTGCGAAATCTGACGGGAATTTTACATCTTGGCATAGCCCAAACAACGAAAATGACAACGTAGTTTTGTGGTTGATGGACAAAGCTGTAAGTAATTACCAAATCGTGTCAGACGCTAAAACTGCCACGACTGGTACAGAGTTTGTCTGGAATCGTCCGACGGGCATCTATCACTTGCGAGTCAATACCTATCGAAAAGACCCTCAAAAGCTAAAAAGCGTTTGGGAGGTCAAAGTGGAACAAGGGTCATTTAAGACAGGTTGGTCTCCTGCGCCTGAGGACACTGACGGGCTCATCACTGAAGCCAAGGCTACCTTCGAGCGGACGGCTCAGGGCTTGCGAACTGACTTGTCAGCTATTCAGGAATATGTCAATAAAGACGGTCAGCGACAGGAAGTCTTACAACGCTACTCTCGTGAAGAGAGCGCAAAACAAGCGACGGCTGTTCGCGAGCTGGTCGCAAGAGACTATGTTGGTAAATCAACCTATCAGGAAGATGTGAGAGGTCTTGAGCGTAGGTTCGAAGCTATTACCAACCCACAAAATGGATCGATTGCTACTCAGATTGCTAACTACAAGCAATCAGTTGATGGCAGATTCACAGAAATCACTTCATTGATTTCTGGTAAGGCTAACCAAACAGACTTCCAGCGAGTTAAGGAAACTAGCCAACTCTATGAGCGGATTCTTGGAAATTCTGAGAACGGTATCGCTGACAAGATAGCCCGAATGGCTATGACCAATCAGCTATTTCAGCTTGAGGTGTCTAAGAATGAAGGTCTGAAAACCGTTCAAAGACAGTTGGCTGGTTCGTGGGCGGTTCAAAACATCAACTCTGCTGGAGATATCATCTCTGGAATCAATCTAGGCGCTAATGGGCATAATCGATTTGATGGGAAACTAACTCACATCACGGGTGAAACCTTGATTGATAAAGCGGTTATCAAGTCTGCTATGGTTGACAAGCTGAAAACGGCCAATTTTGAAGCTGGTTCGGTGACTACTGTTATCTTAGATGCTGAAGCGGTCACAGCTGAGAAGCTGAAAGTTGACCAGGCTTTCTTCAATAAGCTTGTAGCAAATGAAGCTTACTTGAGTCAACTGTTTGCCAAACAAGCCTTTATTAACCGAGTTCAGAGTGTTGCAATCGATGCAAGTCAGGTTCGGTCAGGTATTTTAAGCGGTGACCGAATCTATGGCGGAACGATTCGAGGGGCCAACATCTATGGCGGAACCCTAACTGGTCACACTCAAATTCAGTTAGGGACATACGGTTCTTTTGATACGGTGAACGGAGGTATTCAAATTAATGTGCCTCGTACTGTCAATGCCAAAGATGGCTTGGGAGTTCAATTTATCGGCTCTTACGGTCGTGGAGAAAATGTCCCTTACGGTCTTTTTATCTACAAAGATGCAGATTTTACAGTAGGTGGGACTGCAGAAACAAGTGATGATTTTCTTTTAACGGTTGAAGGCTACATCAATGCGAAGGGGATCGGCTGGTTAAAGACAGGTAAAGGCAGTGTCAATGGAAAAACAACAGGTACTATTGGACTCTGGAACTCAGACAATGTATCTTTGAGCTTTGGTGGATCAGGGAATGATATCTACTATAGTTACAATGGCACAGCATATAGTCTGTGGTCAGTTGTCAACCAGCACTTCTCGGATAGACGTTTGAAAGAAAACATCATTGATTGTGAGCACAAGGCTCTTGATTATATCCATCAATTCAAGTTCAAGGAATACGATTGGAAGAAGCAAGAGGATAGACCACAACAAGCACACACGAAGATTGGTTTGATTGCCCAAGAGGTTCAAGAAGTGGATCCTACGCTTGTTTATGAGAATGGAGATACGCTGAACTTGGATAATCTCAGATTGACCAATATAGCACTTAAAGCAATTCAGGAGCTTGCTCTTGAAAACAAAATATTAACACATAGATTGGAGAACTTAGAAAATGAACGCAGAACAGCTTAACCAAGCCTTACAAATGACAATTAGTGAAATGTCAACAGCCTCAACAAATTCAATGATTACAAGTAATCTCTTGAACATTCAGTTGAATGAGCAAAGGGCAGAGAATCAAAGACTTCAAGCACGAGTTGACGAGCTGGAAGCTCTGCTTGATGAACAAACTAGACCAGCAGAAGGAGAGTAGACATGGCAATCAATGGGTATAATCTATCAACAAAACCGTACTTAAGAATTTCTGGTTCTAATGTTGAGACCGTGGTAGAAATTCAATTATCAGAAGGAAATCGCTACAGCACTAATTCACGATCATTCCCTGGTGACCGTACAAATGAATCAGAAGATGTCTTGATTCAAGCGGTTCTTGATATCCTAAAAGCCGAACTAGATCCAGGCAGTGCTATCGTCAAAACACAAGCGCAGCTTGAACAAGCAAATCAGAAGATTGCGCAGAATGAGAGCGAGCAGAATCGACTCTCTGCGCTTATCAAGCAGACTGAAGAGAATTCGAAGGTGAATCAGAAGGTCATTCATGTTCTTGTCTTGAACTCTGTCATGAGCAAGAATATCGAGTACGGCACGACTTATAAAGAATTGGTTGAGTTGATTCCACTCGCTGAAGTTGGTAAGACCTACTTGCCACATGACCTAATCACGATTGAAGACCCTGAGCACGTAGAGGTCAATGGCGAAGGGAAACGCATCTTGGTTCAGCTTAATAAGGAATTTACCTATAACGGCGAGCCTGTCAGCGCATTTGTGACAAATGGCTCCCTGGAGCAAAACGGAACTGGGGTCGCTTGGAAATTTGAAGGGAAGGAATAGGAGAAATATATGAAAATCGAATTGTTTAACTTTTTTAGAAACCTGATTCAAACAGAAGATGGTTTGGTATTATATGCGCTAGGCTTAATTGTGATTCTAGAAATCGTAGATTTTGCGTCAGGAACCTTCGCAGCGATCGCAAATCCAGAAATTGAATACAAGAGCAAGATTGGTATTAACGGTCTGATTCGAAAGATTCTTGGTGTTCTCTTGTTGATGGTATTGATTCCGATGTCTGTCTTGCTACCTGAAAAAACAGGCTTCGCATTTTTGTACTCAATCTATCTCGGATATTTGCTTTTTACTTTCCAATCGCTAATTGAAAATTACCGTAAGTTGAAAGGTAATGTGACTATCTTCCAGCCTATCATTAAGGCATTTGAGCGTTTATCTGGCGATAAAAACGATAAGAACGAAGGAGAACAATAATGGATATTGATACAAGTAGGTACAGAGAAGGACTTCCTCAGATTGGTTATGCTCCTTATCGTCAAATTCACGCTCATTCTACTGGAAATAAGAAATCAACAGCTCAGAATGAAGCTGACTACCATAGGCGCAGACCTGCCGAATCTGGCTTCTTCTCACATGTTGTCGGCAATGGACGAGTGATGCAGGTAGGACCAGTAAATAATGGTGCCTACGATGTGGGAGGTGGCTGGAATTATGAAACGTATGCAGCAGTCGAACTGATTGAAAGTCATTCGACCAAAGAAGAGTTCATGGAAGATTACAGATTGTACATCGAATTGCTTCGAAATTTAGCAGATGAAGCAGGGCTTCCTAAAACGTTGGATTCGGACGCATTGGAAGGTATTAAATCGCACGAATATTGTACCAACAATCAACCAAACAATTATAGCGACCACGTTGATCCATATCCTTATTTGGTAAGCTGGGGCATCAGTCGTGAGCAATTCAAGCATGATATTGAAAACGGTCTTGAAATTAAAAAAGGATGGCAAGAAAATTCTACTGGTTGGTGGTATGTACGTTCAGATGGTTCTTATCCAAAAGAGAAATTTGAAAAAATCGATGGCACCTGGTATTATTTTGATGGCTCTGGCTATATGCTTGCAGATAAATGGAAGAAACATTCAGATGGCAAATGGTACTATCTTGATGTTTCGGGAGCGATGGTCACTGGATGGAAGAAAATCGCTGGAAGCTGGTATTACTTCGACAGTGAAGGAGCCATGAAGACTGGTTGGGTCAAATATAAAGACCACTGGTACTACCTCGATGCCAAGGATGGCGACATGAAATCCAAGCAGTTCATCAAATCAGCAGATGGTACAGGTTGGTACTATCTTAAATCAGACGGAACAATGGCAGACAAACCAGAATTCACGATTGAGCCTGATGGCTTAATCACCACAAAATAAAATAAAAACAGAAAGAATAAAAAATTATTACACTAGACCGCAGGCAATAGCTTGCGGTTTTTTGTTTGCAATAATAAAAGCAGTGACCGAAATCACTGCTTATCAGCTGTAGCAAATTCATAAAGTTTTTCTGCTGTGAGAAGGGCCATTTTGTCCATGCTTGTTTTTCCTTTTCTAAGGTCAGAAACAGTAGTCCATGGAACTCCAGCACCTTGCGAAATAGCAGATGTAGAAATAGAACTGTTAAGTAATTCTTGAATAACTTTTCTCATATTATTTGTCCTTTTTATTTTTTAGATAGATATATACATTGATTGCAATTATAAAAATAGCTATTGCGCTAACCATTGCTTTTCCTCTTTTCATTTGATAAAATAGAGGTGTGAGGGGCTTTCGCCCCAACCTCTTAGCGTTTACCTTTTTCTTTGACGGGATTTCGGTTTACGCTTTTTGTTTTGCCTTGCGACCGTTATTGCGGTCACTAGACTTGCGATAGCAGTTACTGTTTCAGGAATGTTGTCTATTACCTTTTCCAGTAACCTAAGCCAATCTTCTTTGTTCAATTTCATCACCCCCTTTCCTTATCTTGATTATATTATATCACGGTATACCGAGAAAGTCAAGCGTTTTGATAAAGTTTTTTACTTTTTTTCAAAAAAAATAGACCTTATCCAGAGGTCGGGGAGTTTGTAAACTATTAGAGTTAAATTGCAATCTTCTCAACTATGCGGGCAAATCTGGTATAAAAATGAATACGAAGATGAATACGATTTAAAAAAATGACGGTAATCAATGGAAATAATTTTAAATAAAAATAAGCAAAAACTCAACTAACGATAAGCGACGGAAATCAATTGTAAACACAAAATTCTTATACCATAGTTCGTGACAGTTCCTGTTTTTTTTGATAGAATCATACAGTATGCCCTTGGGCACAAAGTAAGAACTGGGACTGTCTTTCCCAGCTTCGGAGGTAAAAATGTCAAATTCACCAATCAAATATCGTTTGATTAAAAAAGAAAAACACACGGGAGCTCGTCTGGGTGAGATTATCACGCCACACGGAACCTTCCCAACTCCTATGTTTATGCCAGTTGGGACTCAAGCAACGGTCAAAACCCAATCACCAGAAGAGTTGAAAGAGATGGGTTCAGGGATTATCCTATCTAATACTTATCACTTGTGGCTGCGTCCTGGAGATGAGTTGATTGCTCGAGCAGGTGGGCTTCATAAGTTCATGAACTGGGACCAACCTATCTTGACGGATAGTGGCGGTTTCCAAGTATACTCTCTAGCGGATAGTCGTAACATCACAGAAGAAGGGGTAACGTTCAAGAACCACCTCAATGGTTCTAAAATGTTTCTATCACCTGAAAAAGCCATCTCTATCCAAAACAATCTAGGGTCAGACATTATGATGTCCTTTGACGAATGTCCTCAATTTTATCAGCCTTATGATTATGTGAAGAAGTCAATCGAACGTACCAGCCGTTGGGCTGAGCGTGGATTAAAAGCTCATCGTCGTCCACATGACCAAGGTTTGTTTGGGATTGTACAAGGTGCAGGATTTGAAGATCTTCGTCGTCAGTCAGCTCATGACCTTGTCAGCATGGACTTCCCGGGATACTCTATCGGAGGGTTGGCAGTAGGTGAAACTCATGAAGAGATGAACGCAGTTTTGGACTTCACCACTCAACTCCTTCCTGAAAACAAACCTCGCTACTTGATGGGAGTGGGAGCGCCAGATAGCTTGATTGATGGGGTTATTCGTGGGGTCGATATGTTTGACTGTGTCTTGCCGACTCGTATCGCTCGTAACGGAACTTGTATGACTAGCCAAGGACGTTTGGTTGTCAAGAATGCCCAGTTTGCGGAGGACTTTACGCCACTTGATCCTGAGTGCGATTGCTACACATGTAAGAACTACACCCGTGCCTACCTTCGTCACTTGCTCAAGGCTGATGAAACCTTTGGTATCCGCTTGACAAGTTACCATAACCTCTACTTCTTGCTCAATCTTATGAAGCAGGTCCGTCAGGCTATTATGGCTGACAATCTCTTGGAATTCCGTGAACATTTTGTTGAAAAATATGGCTACAATAAATCAGGTCGTAATTTCTAAGATTATCAATCTAAAGCTGAAATCCTAAGTTTTCTCTTAGGATTTTTCTTATTTTTTTGATAGAATAAAGGTAATATGGAATGAACATTAGATGGTTTTTTTACTACTCTAATGAACGGAGAATAAACTCGTATGCGTATTAAATGGTTTTCCTTGATCAGGATTACAGGCTTACTCTTGGTGCTTTTGTACCATTTCTTTCAGACGGTTTTTCCAGGAGGTTTCTTCGGGGTTGATGTCTTTTTCACCTTCTCAGGTTTCCTAATTACGTCACTCCTGTTAGAAGAATTTGGACAAAAAGGTAAGATTGATATCCTAGGATTTTTTAGAAGACGCTTCTATCGGATTTTTCCCCCAGTTGTCTTGATGATCCTGGTCGTTATGCCTTTTACTTTCTTGGTTCGACAGGATTATGTGGCAGGAATCGGTGGTCAGATTGCTGGTGTCCTTGGTTTTATGACTAACTTCTATGAAATGTTGACAGGAGGAAGTTATGAATCTCAGTTCATTCCTCATCTCTTTGTTCATAACTGGAGTTTAGCGGTTGAAGTTCATTACTATATCTTGTGGGGCTTGGCAGTTTGGCTCATGTCTAAGCAAGCCAAAACAGGTGGGCAACTACGGGGAATGGTTTTTCTACTATCTTCAACTACCTTTGTTGTTAGCTTCCTTTCAATGTTTATTGGTAGCTTTATCGTTTCTTCCTACTCAACGCTTTACTTTTCAAGTCTAACTCATGTTTATCCGTTCTTCCTAGGTAGTGTCCTAGCTACCTTGATAGGGGTCCGTCATACGACACCTCTTCTCAAACGTTTGAATCAAACCCTGGACTTGAAACAGACCTTATTAGTCTTTTCAGCTGGTCTCGGAGTTTTGCTCTTATTGACCTTCTTCGTGAAATTCAATTATCTCTTTGCCTACTTGCTTGGTTTCTTGTTGGCAAGTTTAGCTGCCCTTTTGATGATCGTTACAGCACGAGTTTTACATGAGAAAACTCCGACGATTGAAGAACCAAAGGTAATTAGCTTCTTAGCTGATACCAGCTATGCCGTTTATCTTTTCCACTGGCCGTTTTATATCATTTTCTCTCAGTTGATGAGCAACCTACCGGCAGTGATTCTCACCACTATCTTTTCTTATCTCTTTGCAAGCCTTTCTTTCTATGTGATTGAACCTTTCATTGCCGGGAAGAACACTAGCTTATTGCAAAAGGTAAAAGAAATTCCGCATATTCAACCAATCTTTGCGGGTAGCGTCGGTTTTCTTAGCTTGCTAACACTGATTGTGATGCTCATAGCTCCCCAAGTCGGTGCTTTTGAAACGGATTTGATGGTAAATGGCCTCAATCAAGCTCAAACCAATATTACCCGTACAAAAACCATGGCGGATCAAGCAGAAGCAAGTCGCTACAATATTGCCGATGGTGTATCCATCATCGGAGATTCTGTAACCTTGCGTGCAACACCTGGACTTAAAGAGGTTCTACCAGACGCTCAGACAGATGGTCAAGTAAGTAGAAATACCAAGCAAGCCAATGCTATTATGCTCAACCACAGTCAGAATAAAGTCCTCCCTAAAATAGTCGTTATTGCTACTGGAGTGAATAACCCTGAGGATTATAAGGCTGATATCGATTCTTTGATAACAAATCTACCTAAGGGGCATCAGCTTGTACTCGTGACACCTTATGAAGGGGATAAAACTCAAGCAACTCAGCCTTATGTAGAACAGTATGCTAGCTATGTGCGTGAAGTAGCTCAAAAATATCCTTACATTGAGGTTGCAGACTGGAATCAGGTAGCTAAAGATCATCCAGACATCTGGAAAGGAACGGATCAGGTTCATTTTGGAAGTGATAATACTAAACTAGAAGAGGGAGCTAAGCTCTATGCAGAAACGATAGCATCAGCTATCAAGGCCTTGGCAGATAAGCCTGTGAAGTCAAAATAATATTTAAAAAGTAGAGATGACCGTTCTCTACTTTTTCTTTTTAGAAAGTACTTCTTAGAAAATAATTCATTCTCTAAGCTTCTCTCTAACCTATGGCAATATCGTCTTACTCTAGCTTATTAGATTTTTGGGTAGTTTGGCCCAACTATGGCAATCTCTAGGCTTTCGTTTTTATGGCGGATCACGTCTTGATTGGGAAAAACTTGCCAAATTGTCAGAATTATGAGAAAATAGGTGCAGTCAGAAAATGGAGGGAATGCAATGAGAGAAGACATCAAGATTAATGACCGTGCTTTAGCATTAGGAAATCAGATCATTGACAAGCTAGAAAAAGTTTACGATACAGATGTGGAATTAGATGTCTATAATCTTGGCTTGATTTACGAGATTCATTTGGACGAGGCTGGTCTTTGTACAATTGTCATGACCTTCACCGATACAGCCTGTGACTGTGCAGAAAGTTTACCTATTGAAATTGTGGCAGGTCTGAAACAGATTGAAGGAATTGAGGATGTTAGGGTTGAAGTTACCTGGTCACCTGCCTGGAAGATTACACGCATCAGTCGCTATGGACGTATAGCACTTGGACTACCACCGCGCTAAAAAACAAGAGAGAGTGGGACAGGAATCGGTAATTCGTTAGAATTCGATTTCGTAGTCCCACCTCCGCACAGTTGAGTAGGGCTGTAAAAGCTGATGAAATCAGCGTAGTAGAGCCCACTCAACCACTGCGTCTTGCTCGACAATCCAAAGACAATTGAGAGGCTAGGACTTTTGTCCCAGGCTCCTTTTTGTTATTAGATTCCTCTAACTGCAAAATAGTGTCCGCTTGGATTTGCAAAGTTAAAGTTAGGGAAAGGTTGAGTATTGATCGAACTAGTGGTATCAGTCACTGCAGCTAGGCGTTGATGAAGACCGTGAAGATCTGCTGACTCAAAGAGTAGGCTGGGTTTCATATCAACTACCTCCGGTGATACTTGACGAATAAAATCCTTAGCATAGATAGTGAAAGTCAGCGTACTGTCAGCGTGAGGTTTCATCTCAAAAGTTTCAAATTCCATTATTTCTGGTTGATTAAAAATTTCAAATCCAATGGCAGACCAAAAGTCTCTCTCCACTGCTACATCATCCACGTAGAGCATAATTCCTGTATTTTGTGAAAACATCATTTCTCCTTTGTAATCATAGTTAGAGCAAAGATTTTATAACATTCTATGAGAAAATATAAATAACTAGAAAAAGCAGTCATTTAGCGACTGCTTATTTTCTAGTTATTTTTTACCAGATTGTTCCATATTCCAGAAATCTGTAACGGCACCACGTGATGCAGAAGATACGGTATGGGCATACTTACCAAGGACACCACGGCTATAGAGTGGTGGCAAGGTTGTTTCTGCCTTGCGTTTTTCAAGCTCTTCATCGGAAACGTCCATGGAAATTTCTTTCGTATCTTGGTCAACAGTGACGATATCGCCTGTACGGAGATATGCAATCGGTCCACCATCCTGAGCTTCAGGAGCGATATGTCCAACAACTAGTCCATAAGTACCACCAGAGAAGCGTCCGTCTGTCAAGAGGGCAACTTTGTCTCCTTGTCCCTTACCAACGATCATTGATGAAAGTGATAGCATCTCAGGCATACCAGGACCACCCTTAGGTCCAACGAAACGAACAACGACAACATCGCCATCAACGATTTCGTCTGTCAGAACGGCCTGAATCGCATCTTCTTCTGAGTCAAAGACCTTAGCTGGTCCAACGTGACGACGCACTTTAACACCTGATACTTTGGCAACCGCACCGTCAGGAGCAAGATTACCGTTCAAGATGATAAGCGGACCGTCCGCACGTTTTGGATTTTCAAGTGGCATGATAACTTTTTGACCTGGTGTGAGGTCTGCAAAGTCAGCCAAGTTTTCAGCAACAGTCTTACCAGTACATGTGATACGGTCTCCGTGAAGGAAGCCATTTGCCAGCAAATACTTCATAACCGCAGGCACACCACCAACTTCGTAAAGGTCTTGGAAGACATACTGACCAGAAGGTTTCAAATCGGCCAAGTGAGGCACACGTTCTTGGATGGTATTAAAGTCCTCAAGTGACAAGTCAACATTAGCTGCGTGGGCAATAGCAAGCAAGTGAAGAGTGGCATTTGTAGAACCACCTAGAGCCATAGTCACAGTAATGGCATCTTCAAAGGCTTCACGAGTCAAGATATCTGATGGTTTGAGACCGAGCTCCAGCATCTTAACAACAGCACGTCCTGCTGCTTCGATGTCTTCTTTCTTGTCAGCTGATTCAGCTGGGTGAGATGAAGAACCTGGCAAACTCATACCGAGAACTTCGATAGCTGTCGCCATGGTATTAGCAGTATACATACCACCACAACCACCAGGGCCAGGGCAGGCATTACATTCCAGACGTTTCACATCCTCAGCTGTCATATCACCGTGGTTCCACTTACCGATTCCTTCAAATACAGAAACCAAGTCGATGTCTTTGCCATCCAGTTTTCCAGGGGCGATAGTACCACCGTAAGCGAAAATAGCTGGGATATCCATATTGGCAATAGCAATCATAGAACCAGGCATGTTCTTGTCACAGCCACCGATAGCCACAAAGGCATCCACGTTGTGACCACCCATAGCAGCTTCGATAGAATCCGCAATGATATCACGTGACGTTAGAGAGAAGCGCATACCAGGCGTTCCCATGGCAATCCCGTCTGCTACCGTAATGGTTCCAAATTGAACCGGCCAAGCACCAGCAGATTTGACACCTTCTTTTGCAAGCTTACCGAAGTCATGCAAGTGGATATTACATGGTGTATTTTCTGCCCAAGTCGAAATGACTCCCACAATTGGTGTTTCAAAGTCCTTATCTGTCATACCAGTCGCACGAAGCATGGCACGGTTTGGTGATTTAACCATGCTGTCATAAATGCTACTGCGGTGACGTTTATCTAATTCTGTCATTAAGTTCCCTCCCATTTCAGTTTGTTCCATTATAGCACATTTTAAAAGCAATGAACAGAAGAAAATTCTTGAATTTTCAGAAAATTCAATACATTAAAATCCTCTTAAAAAAGATTGCATTTTTTTATTGACATTTAAAATTAAAGTGATATCATTTAGATATCAAAAATAGGAGGTCATTCTGATGACTGAAAAACTAATCAATTCAAAACCAAATGGTGTAGTAGCATTGATACTCATTGAGTTGGCACTCGTACTTGGTGTCTTTATATTTATCATGGGTGCTGGTTCAGAAAACATTTTTGGAATTATTATCGGACTTTTATTAAGCTTAATTGCAGGTCTAGCTCATGCTGGTTTAAAAGTTGTCAAACCTCAGGAAGCACTGGTTTTGACCCTCTTTGGTAACTATACTGGGACCATCAAAGAACCTGGTTTTTACTTTGTCAATCCCTTCAGTATAGCGGTCAACCCTGCAAATCACACTCGACTTGGTCAAAGTGGTGATGTTAGCACGAAATCTCCTTTTTCAGGGATGAAATCATCAAATGGCAATGATGTAAACATTGAAATTGGCAAGAAACAGATTTCTCTCAAAGTTATGACTTTGAGTAATTCTCGTCAAAAGATTAACGATTGTCTGGGAAATCCTGTTGAAATCGGAATCGCGGTAACTTGGAGGGTTGTCGATACAGCCAAAGCAGTCTTCAACGTTGATAACTATAAAGAATATCTGTCATTGCAGTGTGATAGCGCCCTTCGTAATATTGTCCGCATCTATCCTTACGATGTGTCTCCGAATGTGGATACTACAGGTGACGGGCAAGCAGATGAAGGCAGTCTCCGAGGCTCTAGCGAGATTGTAGCTAGTCGCATTCGTGAGGAAATTCAAAGTCGTGTAGAGGACGCTGGCTTGGAAATCCTTGAGGCACGTATTACTTACCTAGCTTATGCACCGGAAATTGCAGCTGTCATGCTTCAACGTCAACAAGCATCAGCCATTATTGATGCACGTAAGATGATTGTTGATGGCGCTGTTGGAATGGTTGAAATGGCACTAGAACGTCTCAATGAAGGAGAATTAGTAGAACTTGACGAAGAACGAAAAGCTGCTATGGTTTCAAATCTCCTAGTCGTTCTCTGTGGCAATCATGATGCACAACCAATTGTCAATACAGGAAGCCTTTATTAGAAATGGCAGAAGCTAAAAAAAAGCAAATCCCCCTTCGACTCTCGAATAAGCTATACGCTGCACTCGCATCATGGGCAGAAGATGACTTTCGATCAGTTAACGGGCAAATTGAATATCTCCTTACAGAATGTGTCAAGCAACGGAAGAAAGACGGGAAATACGTCTCAGAAACCATTGATGAACCCTTCGAAATTGATATTTAATCTATTTTCCTATCCAGAACCTTGGATGGGAAAATTTTTTTATCTTTTTTTGTCAAGTAACTTTACTTTACAAAAAAGTTTTGATATACTATTAAAGTTGATGAAAATCAAACCTAACTGAATTTATATCTTAAAAGGAGAAATCAAAATGGCAGTACCTGCACGTCGCACTTCAAAAGCGAAGAAAAACAAACGTCGTACACACTACAAAGTAACAGCTCCATCTGTAAACTTTGACGAAACTACTGGAGATTACTCACGTTCTCACCGTGTATCACTTAAAGGATACTACAAAGGACGTAAAATCGCTAAAGCTGCATCAGCTGAATAATAGAAGGGAGATACCATGCGCGTAAATATTACACTTGAACACAAAGAATCTGGTGAACGCTTGTACCTTACTTCTAAAAACAAACGTAACACTCCAGACCGTCTTCAATTGAAGAAATACTCACCAAAACTTCGCAAACACGTTGTGTTTACAGAAGTGAAGTAAGCATTCAATACGAATCAATACATAAGAAAAACGCTGATTTCAAGCGTTTTTTCTTTTTTCAATTTCAATACATTTCACTATATTTCAGTCCAATCTCTACCTTTTTTAGATAAATATATCATTTAGATATTGAAATTAAGCCCTGCTATCATTTCGATGGCAGGGCTTTTTAATGTTTGGTACACTACCTTCTTATCTATATTTTGATGGAGCTGAAGTTGACATCTACAAAGTTTAATGTTAAAATACATTCAAAAATATATTTGAATGAGGTGTTTTATGATTCAAAATGTTGTTACTTCAATAATCCTGTATTCTGGGACAGCCGTAGACTTACTTATTATCCTAATGTTATTTTTTGCCAAAAGAAAAAGCAGAAAAGACATCATTAACATCTATTTAGGACAATTTCTAGGCTCTGTTAGTCTAATATTGCTAAGTTTACTTTTTGCATTTGTCTTAAATTATATTCCTAGTAAAGAGATTTTAGGTTTGCTCGGTTTGATTCCAATTTTCCTAGGACTCAAAGTTTTGCTTTTAGGAGATTCTGATGGAGAAGCTATTGCAAAAGATGGTTTGCGCAAAGATGATAAAAACCTGATTTTTCTAGTCGCTATGATTACTTTTGCAAGTTGTGGTGCTGACAATATTGGTGTTTTTGTCCCATATTTTATTACCTTAAATTTAGCGAATTTGATAGTGGCTTTACTTACTTTTCTAGTCATGATTTATCTCTTGGTTTTTTCAGCCCAAAAATTAGCACAAGTCCCTTCTGTTGGAGAAACTTTGGAAAAATATAGCAGATGGTTTATTGCCGTTGTTTATTTAGGATTGGGGATATATATCCTGATTGAAAACAACGTTTTTGACATGCTATGGGCTGTGTTCGGCTAGGAGAAAAAATTATGAAAAAAGATAGTATCTGCCAAGTGAATATTATAAATCAACAAAATGTTACAACCGCAACGAACTACCTTGAAAAGGAAAAAGTCCAAAAATCACTTCGTATTTTATCAAAGTTTACCGATAATAAACAGATAAATATCATCTTTTATCTCCTTGCTGTTGAAGAACTCTGTGTCTGTGATATAGCCTGTTTACTAAATCTCAGTATGGCATCTGCCTCCCACCATCTTCGTAAACTAGCCAATCAAAACATCTTGGATACTAGAAGAGAGGGGAAAATTATATATTATTTTATAAAAGATGAGGAAATCAGAGATTTTTTTAATCAACTAGGATAACAACTATTTTTACTACTTTTCCATGATTATATATAGGACTTATCTATGAAATTTTTTGATGAAAATTACTCACAAGAAAGACCTACTCGTAGCAAATGTTTAAGAAAAAAGTATAATTTAAAGCAAACCGACTTGGACTATAAAGAAATTATTTTCTAAGATATTACCAAGTTTGTTGATGATTTGTTTTACCACTGCTTCAGCTCTATTATATTTAGAGATTTAGAAACTGTAGATAGAAGTGAAGTAAGCATTCAATGCGAATCAATACATAAGGAAAACGCTTATTTTAAGCGTTTTTTCTTTTTTCCAATTTCAATACATTTCACTATAATTCAGTTCAATCTCTACCTTTTTCGTAAGACCTAATCAGATAAGTGGATTGTAATTGGAAAATTTCCTAAATAATCACTTGGCTCTTATCAGTTACTAATACAATTCATTAAATATAGTTTATAATAGAGAAAATGGAGGAAAACTATGGAAAAAGACGCTCTTCTATCTGAAGATAGGAAATATCGCTATTTACTTTCCCGTGCTTGGGATGAAGCAAAACCTACAGTGCTGTTTATTGGTTTGAACCCATCTACGGCTGACGAAGAAACAGATGATCCCACAATTCGCAAGTGTATCAACTACGCCAAATACTGGGGCTATGGAAAAATTCTAATGGCAAATCTTTTTGGTTTCAGAAGTACTGATCCAAAAAATCTTAATCACCAACTAGATCCAGTCGGCCCAGAAAATGATGCTTATATCCTAAAGTCTGCATCTGAAGCAGATTTAATTATTGCTTGCTGGGGAAATCCAGGAAGGCTTCTTGATCGTGATAAAGAAGTTATTTCATTGATACCTAACTTACATTGCTTAAAGAGGAATAAAAACGGAACCCCTCATCACCCACTCTATCTATCCAAAGATATCAAACCATCCCCATACAAAGGATAGATTATAAACTTTCCGAAAAATAAGTGTTTTCTTGAAGAAAAATGTCTGTTGTAACAGAAGTTAAATAAGAGTTAACTTATTTTAAACATCTTAAAACCAATGGTTTCGGCCGTTGGTTTTAATTTTTAGTAACATTATGGTAAAAGGTAGCAAGTTCAACTCTCACTGCCTTTTCTTTCCTCCTATTTTTGAGAGCGCTTGAAATATGTTATAATAGTTCTAGATTATTTTTTAGGAGGCAAACCGTGGGAAATTTTATTGAGCTAGTCTTTCATCGTTTCTTTTTGGGGATGATTGCAACGGCTTATTTTTGGTTATTGACACTAGCAGGAGGTGTGGTTTTTGGTATAGCACCAGCTAGTGCGACTATCATGAGTTTATTCGCAGAACATGGTTATTCTTACCGTGCCTATGGTTTTAAAGAGGCTTGGACTCTTTATAAGAGCAATTTTGTAAAAAGCAATCTCAGTTTCTACACCTTTATGGGACTTGACTTGATCTTGATTTATGGTTTGTATCTCATGATCCAATTGCCGCATCAGACCATTATCCACTTGGCAGCAACCTTTCTAAATATCTTTTTGGTAGCCTTGGTATTTTTGGCTTATACAGTTTCTCTAAAATTACAAGTTTATTTTGACTTATCCTATCAAAATACCTTAAAGCTTGCCTTTATCGGAATTTTTATGAGCTTATCAGCAGTGGCTAAAGTTCTTCTTGGTAGCGTCTTGTTAGCCATTATTGGGTTTTATATGCCTGCCCTCATTATTTTTGTAGGGATTGGTATGTGGCATTTCTTTATTAGTGATTTATTGGAGCCTGTTTATGAAAGCATTCATGAAAAATTGGCGTCCAAATAGAATGAAACAATTTTGGCTTCATTCACTCCTTCGAACCTATACTTGGGTGATGATTGTTATCATTGCTAGTTTTGCTCTGTTGATTTCCTATGTGAACTGGGATAGTCGAGAAAAAGAAGCAAGACAGGTTTCCCAGCGGGTTTTGACTCGGACAGTAAGTGAGGTTGAGTATTATTATCGAGAATCAGCGCGTTCAGCCCAAAGTTTAGTAGATAATCAAGCGCGAATCGAGGGAATTTATAAGTATTTTAGCCTCAGTACACCGGATTATTTCTATTGGCAACTGGAGCGTAAAGCATCACCCTATATTTCTGTATCCATTTATGAAAATATCGATGACCTTTATGTGCGTAATGATTTTGTAACGGGTGTAGCCATTGTCTTGCAAGACTCGACAGAAGTTTATGTTTCGAAGAGGGACAATCGTAGTGGTTACAAGGTTTCTGCAGATGCCTTCAAGCCAGATGCCAATAGTTTCGCCATTCCCGTATCTGATCCAGTATCGGATCAAGCTCTTGGAGTTATTTATGTTTCTGTATCTTCCGATGTTTTTTATAAGGCTATTGACAATACCAGAGGAAATATCCCAATTGCTGTGAGCATAACCTCTCCTTTTGAAACGGAAATGTTTCACCAAGGTGAAAAAAGTGATCGAGAGGAATGGTTGCAAGACGAGACTGCTCATGGTTATCAGGTTCAGGTTGCTGTTCCACGAGGTTATGTCCTGAGTGGCAGTATCTCTAGCTCTGTCTTTATTCTTGCTTTGAGTCTCCTCTTTATCGTTATTTTATATGTAACCTTGAAAAAAACATTTTCGAAGTATCAAACACAGGTTGTTGACCTAGTGGAAACAATCCATGATATTGCGCAAGGGGAGCAGGGAAAAAGAATTGATCTCACGAAAAAAGACCAGGAATTGCTTTTAATCGCTGAGACGACAAATGATATGTTGGACCGATTGGAGAGAAATATCCATGATATTTATCAGCTTGAACTGAGTCAAAAAGATGCCCATATGCGCGCTCTACAAGCTCAGATAAATCCACATTTCATGTACAATACCCTCGAGTTTTTACGGATGTACGCGGTCATGGAGAACCAAAATGAACTAGCGGATATTATCTACGAATTCAGTAGTCTCCTGCGCAACAACATCTCTGATGAACGAGAAACAACATTAAAGCAAGAAGTGGAGTTTTGTCGGAAGTACAGTTATCTCTGTATGGTTCGCTATCCAAAATCCATTGCTTACGGATTTAAGATTGACCCTGGCTTGGAAGAAATGCGCATTCCAAAATTCACCCTCCAACCCTTGGTGGAGAATTATTTTGCTCATGGAGTTGATCATCGACGTACAGATAATGTGATTAGTATCAAGGCCTTGAAAAAAGAAGGTTATGTTGAGATTTTGGTAACCGATAATGGGCGTGGAATGCCTGCCGAAAAATTAGCAGAGATCCAGGATAAATTAGCTCAAAGAACCTTTGAACATACAGTGGATTATAGTGGGAAACGGCAGTCCATTGGGATTGTCAATGTGCATGAGCGCTTTGTGCTCTACTTTGGTGACCGATATGATATCAGTGTAGAATCTGTTGAAAAAGAAGGTGTTCGCTATCGAATTACCATTCAAAATGAAGAGAAAGGATAAAGATGTATAAAGTACTTTTAGTTGACGATGAGTACATGATTACAGAAGGACTCAAACGTTTGATTCCTTTTGACAAGTGGGATATGGAAGTCGTTGCAACAGCCAATCATGCTGACGATGCTCTGGACTACGTTCGAGAACATCCCGTCGATATTGTTATTTCAGATGTCAATATGCCTGACAAGACAGGGCTTGAAATGATTGGGGAGATGAAGGAGTTGTTGCCAAATGCTTACTATATCCTCCTTTCAGGCTACCAAGAATTTGACTATGTCAAAAAAGCCATGAATCTCAATGTCGTTGATTATCTGGTTAAACCGGTCGATAAGGTTGAACTGGAACGCTTGCTTGAAAAGATTGCCAGTCAGCTTGGTGAAAAATCTCATGAGCCAGAAATATTGAGTCAGCAACTCGATGAAGAAGCCTTTAAGACTCATCTCAGCCAAAAAGAAAACTGGTGGATTGGACTTTCCAAGGAAAAACAAGGGAATTTTGTCATTCCTTACTACGTTCTAGGTCAAGATTGGCAGATCGTCCTTGCTGATCAGGAATTTGAGGGCTTGTTGATCATGCCTTTTGAAGCACCTTATCAAGTCAACTTTGATAAATGGAAATTTAATGTAGAAAAGGCACTCTTCTATGGAACTGTTAATTTAGATCAGTCTGAAAGTCTCTTTTCTTACTATGAACCCATCTATCGAGTGATTATCCAGGGGAATCTCCAGCAGATTATCGAGGAGTTGACCTTACTTGAGAAGATTGTTCTTGAAAATACACCGAGAGTCTCTATCACTAAGCAGCTCTTTACTCAGTTTGTTATGGATGTTTTCCATCTTTTTGAGCATTTGAAGGCAGACGACATGACAGATATTGTCAAGAACATCCATGCCATTACAACTTTTGAGGACTTAGTCGCTTATACCAAGGAAACCTTGACATCTTTCTTTGGCCAATACCGCATGAATGAAAATGTAGTTAGTGTGCTTGAAGTCATTGGTAGAGACTACAAAAAAGAACTTTCCCTCAAGGATATCAGCAAGGATCTCTTTATCAATCCCGTTTATTTGGGCCAGCTAATCAAGAAGGAAACCAATTCAACCTTTGCGGAGCTTCTCAATAAGCAACGCATTAAGGCTGCCCAGCAGCTCTTGCTATCTACTAATGATAGTATCGAGGATATCTGTTATACAGTTGGTTACAGTAATGTTGGTTATTTCTATAAGGTCTTTCGAAAACTATGTGGGAAGTCTCCCAAAGCCTACCGTAAACAGGTGGAAGCAAACTTGTAGGATTTGTTTTGCTTGTTAAAATATGCTATAATAAACTAAAAAACATAAGGGGGTTGCTTTGATGAAAAAGAAACCAATCTATCTATGGGTATTACTGATTTTTTCAGCCTTACTCTCAGCAATGTCGCTATTTGGAATCATATCTCCAGTACCTACTGCGGAGGGTATGAGCAATCTAGAAACATCAGCATCAGGTGTTAATGCTACTTATGCTAAGGAGCTCGTTGATTACACCATTAAGGTATCGGAACATGGTCATTCTGTCTTCAGCATTCTCTTGGTTGTCTTATCTGTTATTCTAGTTGTTGTGGCTTTGGTTTTCCTTATTCGTAAAAACCTTCAATTGGCTAACTACACTTATCTTGCTTATGTCTTCGTTGCCATCGTTGGTTCTATCTACAACTTTATCGGCGTTCAGGATGCGGTTTCACTTTTTACAGATCCTAACATCCGTATGGGAGCGGAGCTTGGTGCCAAAGGTTCAGCCATTTTTGGGATCGTACTCAATGTTATCTTCCTAGCAATCGTCTTCTATAAAATGTGGCGTCAGCAAAAAGAATTAACAGAAGCTCAAGAAGAGGAAGAACTGGCCTAAGAGTTGACAAAGGATAACTATCAAGATACAATCTTGGTAGTTATTTTTTTGAATTCAAAAAAGAAGGAGGAGAGCATGAAAAAAATTTCCTTAGTCTATATCAGTCTGAGTGGAAATACTGAAAGTTTCGTCACACGTCTGAAGGCATACCTTTTAGAACAGTATGGGAACATTGAAGTGGAAAAGATCCATATTAAAGATTTGGTCAAGGAGGGAGAGACTTTCTTTGAGATGACCAATCCATATGTCGCTTTCCTACCGACTTATCTAGAAGGTGGCAATGGAGTTGACAATGGTGATGTGGAGATTTTGACCACTCCAGTAGGGGACTTTATCGCTTACGGTGACAATGCCAGCAAGTGTTTTGGTGTCGTAGGATCAGGCAATCGTAACTTCAACAACCAATACTGTTTGACGGCTAAACAATACAGCCAACGCTTCGGTTTCCCCGTTCTAGCTGACTTTGAGATGCGTGGAATGCTGGGAGATATCAAGAAGGTCGCAGGGATTATTGCGGAACTCTATGAATTAGAAGCTTTGTAAGAGGTCAGATTTTCTGAGGAAGAGTTTTATTCCATGAATAAAGGATTTACTTCAAAGGGAATAGTCGAAATGAGTAAATTACAGAGATCATTTTTAAAGTATATAAAACGCAAACCAAGCTTCAAGGAAATTATGCTTTGCAGTGCCTTGCTACTCTTAGCGATTGCTCTGTTGCAGTTCTCCGAAAAATTTCTTGATGAAAGTTTGTCAGCATACGGAACCATGGCATCACTAGGGATTGTTATATTGGTGGGAATTTTAGTTCTCAGAAAAAAATAGAAAAGGACTCGAGAAATACTATCTCGAATCCTTTTTTTATTTTCTGATGTCTTCAACAATTTCCTTTGAAATCATGATTCCCAAACGATATCCTTTATTGATGTAGTCGATGACATCGTTAATGTTTTCTGTTGTTTGAATCTTTTCCTTGATAGTAGCGCGAAAAGATTCATCCTTTAACAGCTGTTCTTGTAGAAGTCTTTGTAGTTTTTCCTTTTCGTATTTGTTGATGAGAAAAAGAGCGACAAGACTGATGACAACTAAAATATAAGCATATTGGCTCATAAAATCTCTCCCTAAGTGATAAAGAAGTTAATAGCAAGAGAAAAGCGAAAAAGATTTTTCGCTTTTCAAGTAATGACAATATAGAAATTAGGCAAGTGATCGCTAATCTAAAATAGTAGATGTAATGCACTCCGCCCCTAGTACCAAATAAAAGTCCGTAGAGGTTTAGGATTGGTTGCTTAAGTCGCTTTGCAATTAAATAACTTCAGAATCACGACATTCATTCAACCAAATCGATATTATTTGGTTAGGTGAATTAGTGAAGCGTTTAGGCAAATCGCCTCATTTACGACGTCGTGGTCCCCTAAATCGATTATATTTAGGGGCCATGACTAGTGAAGCAGTTAGCTAGTCCGCATAAAAGCGGCTAGCGTCTAACAATTAGGAACTTTAGTTCCAATTGTTAGTACTGAATCACATCTTCTCTGGTGCTTCTACACCCAACAAACGAAGGGCTTCTTTGAGGACAACTGCTGTTGCATAGCTGAGGGCTAAACGACTGTCGCGTTCTGGACTTTCATCCAAGATACGAGTGTGGGCATAGTATTTGTTAAAGGCTTGGGCTAAGCTAATTGCAAATTTAGCAATGATAGAAGGTTCAAAGTTATCCGCCGCACGGTTGATAATACGTGGGAAATCTTGTATGAGTTTAATGATTTCCCAACTTTCAGCGTCGTTCAAGCTATAGTTGGCATCTGCTTCAGGTTTGAAATCCGCTTTGCGCAAGATGGATTGGATACGAGCATAGGCGTATTGAACATAAGGACCAGTCTCGCCTTCAAAGGATACCATAGCTTCAAGGTCGAAGTCGTATCCATTTGTACGGTCAGTTTTAAGGTCATAGAATTTAATGGCTCCAACTCCAACAGCATGAGCAACCTGGTCTTTATTTTCAAGTTCCGGATTTTTGGCTTCAATTTGCGCTTTGGCACGGCTGATGGCTTCTGCGACAGTAGGTTCTAGTAAGATAACATTCCCTTTACGAGTAGAGAGTTTCTTGCCTTCTTTTGTTACCAATCCAAAAGGAACATGGACAATATCTTGACTCCAATCGTAACCCATCTCTTGCAAGACAGCCTTGAGTTGTTTAAAGTGAGCAGATTGTTCTTGACCAACGACATAGATCGATTTAGTAAATTGATATTCGTTTTTACGGTAAAGGGCAGCGGCCAAGTCACGTGTGATGTAGAGAGTTGCACCGTCAGATTTCTTGATAAGAGCTGGGTGTTCAATTCCATATTTTTCAAGATTAACAACTTGGGCTCCTTCTGACTCAACAAGAAGTCCTTTTTCAGAAAGGATATCTACAACTGCATCCATCTTGTCATTGTAAAAGGCTTCCCCGTTGTAGCTGTCGAATTCAACCTTCAATTCATTGTAAAGGCGGTTAAATTCCACCAAACTTTCATCACGGAACCATTGCCAAAGTGCGAGAGCTTCCTCATCTCCATTTTCAAGTTTACGGAACCATTCGCGTGCTTCTTCATCCAGGCTAGGGTCATTTTCAGCTTCAGCATTGATGCGAACGTAGAGTTTAAGAAGTTCATCAATCGGATGAGCTTTTACAGCTTCTTCGTCGCCCCATTTTTTGTAGGCAACGATCAGCATCCCAAACTGTTTACCCCAGTCTCCTAAATGGTTGACCTTGACTGTTCGATAACCGATTTTTTGGAAAATATGTGACAAGCTATCTCCGATAACAGTTGAGCGCAGGTGACCAATAGAGAATGGTTTAGCAATATTGGGACTAGACATGTCGATAACAACATTTTCTTGTTTACCAATATTTTGGTCAGCATAGTGTTCTTTTTCAGTGATAACAGCTTGTAATACTTGAGCAGAAATGGCATTTTTATCAAGGAAGAAGTTAACATAAGGTCCAGTAGCGACGACTTTTTCAAAGGCTTGGCTATTGATTTTTTCAGCGATATCTGCCGCGATCATTTGTGGAGCTTTTCTCTCAACTTTTGCTAGAGTAAAGGCAGGGAAGGCGATGTCTCCCATGTCAGAGTTTTTGGGTTGTTCTAGTAAATTTAAAATAGCCTCTTGATCCAGGCTGTCAATGACACTAGCCAATTCGCTAGCAATCAATTGTTTTGTATTCATTATAAACTCCTTTGGACTTTTCTTCTATTTTATCACAATTTTGAGGAATGATAAGAATTTTTTTGAAATATTCGGTTTTTTTGGTATAATGTTCTTAATTAAATAGTTGTAAAATGTTATAAATATTCACTCGAGAGGATGTTATGAGAAAAAGAGAACGCCATCAGTTAATCAAACAAATGATCACTGAGGAAAAATTAGGAACTCAAAAGGAGATTCAAGATCGTTTGGAAGCACGCAATGTTTTTGTAACGCAAACGACATTGTCGCGTGACCTTCGCGAACTGGGCTTGACCAAGGTTAAGAAAAATGATAAGGTCTACTACGTACTAGCAAATGAGACAGAGAAGATTGACCTGGTTGAGTTTTTATCCCATCATTTGGAAGGTGTAGCAAGAGCTGAGTTTACCTTAGTTTTGCACACAAAATTGGGTGAAGCCGCAGTTTTAGCCAATGTTGTCGATGCCAACAAGGATGAATGGATTTTAGGGACAGTTGCTGGTGCCAATACCCTATTGGTGATTTGCCGAGATCAGCATGTCGCTAAACTCATGGAAGATCGTTTGTTAGATTTGATGAAGGATAGATAAGGTCTTGGGAGTCTCTCTCAAGACTATTTTTAACAAGGAGAGAATGGATGACGACAGAAAAATTATCACCAGGCATGCAACAGTATGTGGATATCAAAAAACAATATCCAGATGCTTTTTTGCTCTTTCGTATGGGTGATTTTTATGAGTTATTTTACGAAGATGCAGTCAATGCTGCCCAGATACTAGAAATTTCACTAACCAGTCGCAATAAGAATGCTGAAAATCCTATTCCCATGGCTGGAGTTCCCTATCATTCAGCGCAACAGTATATTGATGTCCTAGTTGAGCGTGGCTACAAGGTTGCCATTGCTGAGCAGATGGAGGATCCTAAGCAGGCAGTAGGGGTTGTTAAGCGTGAGGTTGTGCAGGTGATTACACCAGGTACAGTCGTTGATAGTAGTAAACCAGATAGCCAAAACAACTTTTTGGTGGCCATCGACCGTGACGGTCAGCAATTTGGTTTGGCCTATATGGATCTAGTGACGGGTGATTTCTATGTGACAGGTTTATTGGATTTTACCCTGGTCTGTGGTGAAATTCGAAATCTTAAGGCAAGAGAAGTCGTCATCGGCTATGCCTTAACTGAAGAGGAAGAACAGATTCTCAGACGTCAAATGAATTTGGTACTTTCCTATGAGCAAGAATCATTTGAAGACATCCATCTACTGGATCCACGCTTGGCACCTGTTGAACAGGCTGCCAGCAGTAAGCTTCTCCAGTATGTCCATCGGACTCAGATGAGAGAACTCAACCACTTGAAGCCAGTTGTTCGCTATGAAATTAAGGATTTTTTGCAGATGGATTATGCGACCAAGGCTAGTTTAGATCTAGTAGAAAATGCTCGTTCTGGCAAGAAACAAGGGAGTCTTTTCTGGTTGTTAGATGAAACCAAGACTGCCATGGGGATGCGTCTCCTACGCTCTTGGATCCATCGTCCCTTGATTGATAAGGAACGTATCCTTGAACGTCAGGAGGTTGTGCAAGTCTTTCTGGATTATTTCTTTGAACGTAGTGATTTGACGGAAAGCCTCAAGGGAGTCTACGATATCGAACGCCTGGCAAGTCGAGTCTCTTTTGGGAAAAGCAATCCTAAAGACCTCTTGCAGCTAGCGACTACCTTGGGGAGCGTTCCTCGGATTCGCGCAATCTTGGAGGGAATGCAGCAACCAGCGCTTGCCTATCTGATTGAACAACTAGATGCTATCCCTGAGTTGGAAAGTTTGATTAGCGCAGCCATTGCTCCTGAGGCTCCTCACGTGATTACCGAAGGTGGTATTATTCGAACGGGCTTTGATGAGACCTTAGACAAGTATCGTCGGGTACTGAGAGAAGGAACTAGCTGGATTGCTGAAATTGAAGCCAAGGAAAGAGAAAACTCTGGCATCAGCACGCTCAAGATTGATTACAATAAAAAGGATGGCTACTATTTCCATGTCACAAACTCGCAGCTAGGTAATGTACCAGCCCACTTTTTCCGTAAGGCTACGCTAAAAAATTCAGAGCGTTTTGGGACAGAGGAGCTGGCGCGTATCGAGGGAGAAATGCTAGAGGCGCGTGAGAAGTCAGCCAGCCTTGAATATGAAATCTTTATGCGTATCCGTGAAGAAGTTGGTAAGTATATTCAACGTCTACAAGCCCTGGCCCAAGGAATCGCTACTGTCGATGTCTTACAAGGACTAGCGGTAGTAGCAGAAAATCAGCACTTGATCCGTCCAGAGTTTGGTCAGGATTCGCGAATTGACATTCAAAAAGGTCGTCACGCTGTCGTTGAGAAGGTCATGGGAGCCCAAACCTATATTCCCAATAGTATCCAAATGGGTGAAGATGCTAGCATCCAGCTGATTACAGGGCCTAATATGAGCGGGAAGTCAACCTATATGCGTCAGCTAGCTATGACAGCAGTCATGGCCCAGATAGGGTCTTATGTGCCGGCAGAACGTGCTCACTTGCCAATCTTTGATGCAATTTTTACCCGTATCGGGGCAGCAGATGACTTGGTTTCAGGCCAATCTACCTTTATGGTCGAGATGATGGAAGCTAATAATGCCATTTCTCATGCGACTGAGCATTCTCTCATTCTTTTTGATGAGCTAGGCCGTGGAACCGCAACTTATGATGGTATGGCTCTAGCCCAGTCTATTATCGAGTACATCCATGAGCATATCGGAGCCAAGACTCTTTTTGCGACTCACTACCATGAATTAACCAGCCTGGAAGCTAGTCTTGAACATCTAGTTAATGTTCACGTGGCTACGCTAGAGCAAAACGGCCAGGTTACCTTCCTTCATAAGATTGAACCAGGTCCAGCAGACAAATCGTACGGTATTCATGTTGCTAAGATTGCAGGTTTACCAGCAGACTTACTAGCAAGGGCAGATGCGATTTTAACTCAATTAGAGAGCCAGGGAACAGAGAGTCCTGCTCCAATGAGACAAACGAATACAGTCTCTGAACAAATTTCCCTATTTGACTCGGCGGAAGAAAATCCTATTCTAGCAGAATTGGCTAAAGTAGATGTGTACAATATGACACCGATGCAAGCTATGAATCTTTTGTTAGAATGGAAGCAAAAATTATAAGTCAAAACCCACTCAAAAGACTGAGTGGGTTTCTGTTGTATTATTTTTTCTGAGCCAATAGTTGGTTGATGTGGGCAACCTTCTTTGATTCTCTTTTATAAAGAATCGTCCAGATGATGAGGTAGACGATTGCAAACTCTGGGATGAGCTGAAGGATGAAAGTCCAGTGAAGAGGGAACCAACCGGCTAGGATTGCTAGAGGAACAAAACCTAGCAACATAAGGAAGAAGTGAGTGACAGTAGCTCGAAGGAGGCTCCAGTCTTGGGCAAAGAGACGACCTCCAAAACTAAAGAGAACACCGATAGCTGCCCAGATAATCAGACAGTAAAGTAAGACGAGTGATCCATGCACCTGATGTTGGGTCATGAATTGGCCAATCAAAGAGTTGGGGCTAAGTGGTGCATAGTTGCTTGGCGAATAGATGAAAGAAAAGATAATGGATAGGATGAGGCCGATGAGGATACCAGTTGTGGCATCGTGGAAAATTTGTTTTTTCATAGTTCTAATTTCTCCTTAATAGCTTTGAGGTAACGGCGAGATGAGTAAGTGAAACTGTCGTTTTTAAGATAGATTTCAATCAAGCCGTTAGAGGTTAGTTTTAGATGACTGATAGCATCAATGTTGACAATTTCCGATTGGGAAATTTGGATAAAGGAAATAGGTAGAATTTCACTCGCTTGGTAAAGGCGAATGTCTAGAGTGTAGGTTCGACCATCAGTTTCAGCTAAGACTTTGCGATTTTCAATATATATACGTTGAATCTTACTAATCTGAATCAAGTAGACCTGGTCTTGGAATTTTCCTTTAAGCGTTTCTTTTTGATCCAGTGATTGAACAAATCCTTGAACTTTTTGAACTCTAGTGGACAAAGATGGTGCCTCTATGATGATTTGTTCTTCTGCATATTGTTGATCAATGTCAAGTCTGACTTTCATATTTTCTCCTTTGTAAAATTGTAATAGAGATCTCTTATTTACAAATCTATTAAACACCATTTTCTTGGCAATTACAAGAAGCTTTGTCTATGTGGTCGGTTGAAGAGCCTATCTGGTAGGTGACCGTTTTCATAGAATTTTTAGAGTAAAGAAGTCAAAAAATAAGAAGAAATATATTGACAAAAATAGAAAAAACGTGGTACAATAATAGACGGTACTTTTTACTTTTGGTCTCTCAAGAGTGTACAGGGACGTGCTGACAAATGTTGCAAAAGTACACACAGATGATAGCTGTCACCAAGTGTATCATCACCAAAAATAAAAAAACACAGGAGAATGTAGATGCCTACAATTAACCAATTGGTTCGCAAACCGCGTAAATCAAAAGTAGAAAAATCTAAATCACCAGCTTTGAACGTTGGTTACAACAGTCATAAAAAAGTTCAAACAAACGTTTCTTCACCACAAAAACGTGGTGTTGCAACTCGTGTTGGAACAATGACACCTAAAAAACCTAACTCTGCCCTTCGTAAATTTGCTCGTGTACGTTTGAGCAACCTTATCGAAGTTACTGCCTACATCCCAGGTATCGGACACAACTTGCAAGAGCACAGCGTGGTGCTTCTTCGCGGTGGACGTGTAAAAGACCTTCCAGGGGTACGTTACCATATCGTCCGTGGTGCACTTGATACTGCAGGTGTTAACGATCGTAAACAAGGCCGTTCTAAATACGGTACTAAACGTCCGAAAAAAGCATAAGGAAAGGGGATAAAGAGAAATGAGTCGTAAAAATAGAGCTCCAAAACGTGACGTATTGCCAGATCCGCTTTACAATTCACAATTAGTTACTCGTCTTATCAACCGCGTTATGCTTGACGGTAAACGTGGTACAGCTGCTTCAATCGTTTACGGTGCTTTTGAACAAATCAAAGAAGTTACTGGTAACGATGCACTTGAAGTATTTGAAACAGCTATGGAAAACATCATGCCTGTACTTGAAGTACGTGCACGTCGTGTTGGTGGTTCTAACTACCAAGTCCCAGTTGAAGTTCGTCCAGAACGTCGTACAACACTTGGACTTCGTTGGTTGGTAACAATCGCTCGCCTTCGTGGTGAACACACAATGCAAGACCGTCTTGCAAAAGAAATCTTGGATGCTGCTAACAACACTGGTGCAGCAGTTAAGAAACGTGAAGACACTCACCGTATGGCTGAAGCTAACCGTGCCTTCGCACACTTCCGTTGGTAAAATCATGATGCTAGGAACGGCAAGGATGCAAAGTGAAAATAGGAAACTAACGCAGTATTCGATGAATACAAGGAAGTTTATCTTTTTCACACAGCATCCCGTTCCGGCTCAAATCGGCTAATTAACTTTAGCCCGGGTTCAATTTAGCTCGGTCAGCTCTTAGCTATAACTCAACTTACCATTTCGTAAGTTGAAACCAACAATAACAAGATAAACATTGAGAACGGGTAGGTCCTGCCTATCCGTTTTTATTAAATCGTGTTATAATAGAATAGAAATAAAAAAATATAGGAGAAACAAACCTCATGGCACGCGAATTTTCACTTGAAAAAACTCGTAATATCGGTATCATGGCTCACGTCGATGCTGGTAAAACAACTACTACTGAGCGTATCCTTTACTACACTGGTAAAATCCACAAAATCGGTGAAACTCACGAAGGTGCGTCACAAATGGACTGGATGGAGCAAGAGCAAGAACGTGGTATCACTATCACATCTGCTGCGACAACAGCTCAATGGAACAACCACCGCGTAAATATCATCGACACACCAGGACACGTGGACTTCACAATCGAAGTACAACGTTCTCTTCGTGTATTGGACGGTGCGGTTACAGTTCTTGACTCACAATCAGGTGTTGAGCCTCAAACTGAAACAGTTTGGCGTCAAGCAACTGAGTACGGAGTTCCACGTATCGTATTTGCCAACAAAATGGACAAAATCGGTGCTGACTTCCTTTACTCAGTAAGCACACTTCACGATCGTCTTCAAGCTAACGCACACCCAATTCAATTGCCAATCGGTTCTGAAGATGACTTCCGTGGAATCATCGACTTGATCAAGATGAAGGCTGAAATCTATACTAACGACCTTGGTACAGATATCCTTGAAGAAGACATTCCAGCTGAATACCTTGACCAAGCTCAAGAATACCGTGAAAAATTGATCGAAGCAGTTGCTGAAACTGACGAAGAATTGATGATGAAATACCTCGAAGGTGAAGAAATCACTAACGAAGAATTGAAAGCTGGTATCCGTAAAGCAACTATCAACGTTGAATTCTTCCCAGTATTGTGTGGTTCTGCCTTCAAGAACAAAGGTGTTCAATTGATGCTTGATGCGGTTATCGACTACCTTCCAAGCCCGCTTGACATCCCAGCGATCAAAGGTATCAACCCAGATACAGATGAAGAAGAAACTCGTCCTGCATCTGACGAAGAGCCATTTGCAGCTCTTGCCTTCAAGATCATGACTGACCCATTCGTAGGTCGTTTGACATTCTTCCGTGTTTACTCAGGTGTTCTTCAATCAGGTTCTTACGTATTGAACACTTCTAAAGGTAAACGTGAACGTATCGGACGTATCCTTCAAATGCACGCTAACAGCCGTCAAGAAATCGACACTGTTTACTCAGGTGATATCGCTGCTGCCGTTGGTTTGAAAGATACTACAACTGGTGACTCATTGACAGATGAAAAAGCTAAAATCATCCTTGAGTCAATCAACGTTCCAGAACCAGTTATCCAATTGATGGTTGAGCCTAAATCTAAAGCAGACCAAGATAAGATGGGTATCGCCCTTCAAAAATTGGCTGAAGAAGATCCAACATTCCGCGTTGAAACTAACGTTGAAACTGGTGAAACAGTTATCTCTGGTATGGGTGAGCTTCACCTTGACGTCCTTGTTGACCGTATGCGTCGTGAGTTCAAAGTTGAAGCGAACGTAGGTGCTCCTCAAGTATCTTACCGTGAAACATTCCGTGCTCCTACTCAAGCACGTGGATTCTTCAAACGTCAGTCTGGTGGTAAAGGTCAGTTCGGTGATGTATGGATTGAATTTACTCCAAACGAAGAAGGAAAAGGATTCGAATTCGAAAACGCAATCGTCGGTGGTGTGGTTCCTCGTGAATTTATCCCAGCGGTTGAAAAAGGTTTGGTAGAATCTATGGCTAACGGTGTTCTTGCTGGTTACCCAATGGTTGACGTTAAAGCTAAGCTTTACGATGGTTCATACCACGATGTCGACTCATCTGAAACTGCCTTCAAGATCGCTGCATCTCTTGCACTTAAAGAAGCTGCTAAGACTGCACAACCAGCTATCCTTGAACCAATGATGCTTGTAACAATCACTGTTCCAGAAGAAAACCTTGGTGATGTTATGGGTCACGTAACTGCTCGTCGTGGACGTGTAGATGGTATGGAAGCACATGGTAACAGCCAAATCGTTCGTGCTTACGTTCCACTTGCTGAAATGTTCGGTTACGCAACAGTTCTTCGTTCTGCATCACAAGGACGTGGTACATTCATGATGGTATTCGACCACTACGAAGATGTACCTAAGTCAGTACAAGAAGAAATCATTAAGAAAAACAAAGGTGAAGAATAATTCACCGTCACTTTAAAAGAAGTCACTTTGTGGCTTCTTTTTCTGTTTGGTAGAAATAGGTAAAAGTGCCTCAAATATGGTAAAATAGAAGGAGTATATTGTGAGGAAAATGGATGTCAACCACTTTTGAAATTTTAATGAATCAGTTGGGAATACCCGCTGAAATGAGAAATCATGAGGCCTTCTCTCAGGCTGAAATAGAACAAGTTATTGTTCATAAACGAAGCAAAGTTTGGGAGTTTCATTTTGTTTTTGAAAATATCTTGCCTTTTGAACTTTTCCTAGAGTTGAAAAGAGGCTTGAAAGAAGAATTCTCAAAAACAGGAAATCAGGCTAGTTTTGAGATAAAAACGCGAAATCAGGAATTTTCTAGAGAACTTTTACAAGCCTACTATCGAGAGGCTTTTTCGGATGGTCCTTGCGCTAGTCAAGGTTTTCGTTCTATATATCAGAATTTTCAGGTTCGCTTTGAAAATGACCAGTTAATCATTGAAGCTTCTGAAGCGGCAGATACAGAGCATTTTAGAAAAAATCATCTGCCAAATCTTAGCAAACAGTTGGAACTTTTTGGCTTTCCTAAATTATCCTGCATTTTAGAAAAAAATGAAGAGCTCACGAGGGAAGAGCGAGAGGCCTTTCAGACGGAAAATCAAATGATTATCCAAGCTGCCAATGAAGAAACACTTCGTGCTATGGAACAGTTAGAACAGATGGCGCCACCACCTCCAGTAGAGGATAAGCCTGTCTTTGACTTCCAAGCCAAGAAAGCAGCTGCCAAGCCAAAACTAGACAAGGCAGAGATTACTCCTATGATTGAGGTTAATACTGAGGAAAATCGTCTGGTTTTTGAAGGAGTTGTCTTTGATGTCGAGCAGAAGGTGACTAGAACAGGTCGTGTTTTGATTAACTTCAAGATGACAGACTACACTTCTAGCTTCTCTATGCAAAAATGGGTCAAGAACGAAGAAGAAGCTCTGAAGTTTGACATGATCAAGAAAAATTCTTGGCTCCGTGTTCGTGGGAATGTTGAGGTCAATAATTTCACGCGAGACTTGACCATGAATGTACAGGATGTTCAGGAAGTTGTCCACTATGAGCGTAAAGACTTGATGCCAGAGGGAGAGCGTCGTGTTGAGTTTCATGCCCATACCAATATGTCGACCATGGATGCTCTACCTGAAGTTGAAGAACTCGTTGCGAAAGCAGCTAAATGGGGTCATAAAGCGGTAGCAATCACGGACCACGGAAATGTTCAATCCTTCCCTCATGGCTATAAGGCTGCTAAGAAAGCAGGCATCCAGCTGATCTATGGGATGGAAGCTAATATCGTTGAAGACCGTGTACCTATCGTCTATAATGAAGTTGAGATGGATTTGTCTGAAGCAACCTATGTAGTCTTTGACGTGGAAACGACTGGACTTTCAGCTATCTATAATGACTTGATTCAGGTCGCAGCTTCCAAGATGTATAAGGGCAATATCGTAGCTGAATTTGATGAATTTATCAATCCTGGTCACCCCTTATCAGCCTTTACTACTGAATTGACAGGAATTACGGATGAGCATGTGAAAAATGCCAAACCCTTGGTTCAAGTTCTGAAAGAATTCCAAGAGTTTTGTAAGGATACCGTTCTTGTAGCCCACAATGCAACCTTTGACGTTGGCTTTATGAATGCCAACTATGAACGTCATGGCTTGCCAAAAATCACTCAGCCCGTCATCGATACGCTAGAATTCGCAAGAAATCTCTATCCTGAGTATAAACGTCATGGTCTAGGACCTTTGACTAAACGTTTTGGTGTTGCCCTAGAACACCACCACATGGCCAACTACGATGCGGAAGCAACTGGCCGTTTGCTCTTTATCTTTATTAAGGAAGTAGCAGAAAAACACGGTGTGACAGATTTGGCACGATTAAACCTTGATTTAATCAGTCCAGATTCTTATAAAAAAGCTCGCGTCAAGCATGCGACCATCTATGTGAAAAATCAAGTGGGCTTGAAAAATATCTTTAAACTGGTTTCTCTCTCAAATACCCAGTATTTTGAAGGAGTTCCACGAATTCCACGTACGGTGCTAGATGCTCATCGAGAAGGTTTAATCTTGGGCTCCGCTTGTACAGAAGGGGAAGTCTTTGATGCAGTCGTATCACAAGGTGTTGATGCAGCGGTCGAAGTTGCTAAATACTACGACTTTATCGAGGTGATGCCCCCGGCTATCTATGCACCTCTGATTACCAAAGAGCAGGTCAAGGACATGGAGGAACTCCAAACCATCATCAAGAGCTTGATAGAGGTTGGAGATCGTCTAGACAAGCCAGTTCTTGCGACAGGAAATGTCCACTATCTCGAACCCGAGGATGAAATTTATCGAGAAATCATCGTCCGCAGTCTAGGTCAGGGGGCGATGATTAACCGAACGATCGGTCATGGAGAAGCTGCTCAACCAGCTCCGCTACCCAAGGCGCATTTTAGAACAACCAATGAAATGTTGGATGAATTTGCCTTTCTAGGGGAAGATTTGGCTCGCAAGATTGTCATTGAAAATACCAATGCCTTGGCAGAAATCTTTGAACCTGTGGAGGTTGTAAAGGGTGATTTGTACACACCTTTCATTGACAAAGCTGAAGAAACAGTTGCTGAATTAACCTATAAAAAAGCTTTTGAAATTTATGGAAATCCACTGCCAGATATCGTTGATTTACGGATTGAAAAGGAATTGACTTCTATCCTAGGGAATGGTTTCGCCGTGATTTATCTGGCTTCACAGATGCTAGTACACCGTTCCAACGAACGAGGTTACTTGGTTGGTTCCCGTGGGTCTGTTGGATCTAGTTTCGTTGCGACCATGATTGGAATTACCGAGGTCAATCCTCTCTCGCCTCACTATGTCTGTGGTCAGTGTCAATACAGTGAGTTTATCACGGATGGTTCCTACGGTTCAGGTTTTGATATGCCAAATAAAGACTGTCCAAACTGTGGTCACAAGCTTAGCAAGAACGGACAGGATATTCCTTTCGAGACCTTCCTTGGTTTTGATGGGGACAAGGTACCCGATATCGATTTGAACTTCTCAGGTGAGGATCAGCCGAGCGCCCACTTGGATGTTCGTGATATCTTTGGGGAAGAATATGCCTTCCGTGCAGGAACGGTAGGTACGGTGGCTGCTAAGACGGCCTATGGATTTGTCAAGGGTTATGAGCGTGACTATGGCAAGTTCTACCGTGAAGCTGAAGTAGAGCGCCTAGCCCAAGGAGCTGCTGGTGTTAAACGGACGACCGGTCAGCACCCAGGGGGAATCGTTGTTATTCCAAACTATATGGACGTCTATGACTTTACACCGGTTCAATATCCAGCAGATGATGTGACCGCTGAATGGCAGACTACTCACTTTAACTTCCACGATATCGACGAGAACGTCCTCAAGCTCGATGTCCTTGGTCATGATGATCCTACCATGATTCGGAAACTGCAGGACTTGTCAGGCATTGATCCAAACGATATTCCGATGGACGACCCAGGTATCATGGCTCTCTTCTCGGGGACAGATATCCTGGGAGTGACCCCTGAGCAAATCGGGACTTCAACTGGCATGCTTGGTATTCCAGAATTTGGAACCAACTTTGTTCGCGGAATGGTGGATGAAACCCATCCGACGACCTTTGCGGAGTTGCTACAGCTTTCTGGTCTGTCTCACGGTACCGACGTATGGTTGGGAAATGCCCAGGACTTGATTAAGGCAGGAATTGCGGATCTGTCAACCGTTATCGGATGTCGGGATGACATCATGGTTTACCTCATGCACGCTGGTCTAGATCCAAAGATGGCCTTTACCATCATGGAGCGAGTGCGTAAGGGCTTGTGGCTCAAAATCTCTGAAGAAGAGCGCAATGGTTATATCGAAGCCATGAAGGCCAACAATGTGCCTGAGTGGTATATCGAATCTTGTGGAAAAATTAAGTACATGTTCCCTAAAGCCCACGCGGCTGCCTACGTTATGATGGCCTTGCGTGTAGCCTACTTCAAGGTTCACCATCCGATTTATTACTACTGTGCTTACTTCTCCATCCGTGCCAAGGCCTTTGATATCAAGACCATGGGTGCAGGCTTGGATGCTATCAAACGCAAGATGCAAGAAATTGCTGAAAAGCGCAAGAACAATGAAGCTTCCAACGTGGAAATCGACCTCTATACAACGCTTGAAATCGTCAATGAGATGTGGGAACGTGGCTTCAAATTTGGGAAGTTGGACCTCTATCGTAGTGATGCAACTGAATTCATCATCGATGGAGACACCCTCATCCCACCGTTTGTCGCTATGGATGGTCTAGGGGAGAACGTTGCTAAGCAATTGGTTCGTGCTCGTCAAGAAGGTGAGTTCCTCTCTAAAACAGAACTTCGCAAGCGTGGTGGACTCTCATCAACCTTGGTTGAAAAGATGGATGAAATGGGGATTCTCGGCAATATGCCAGAGGATAACCAGTTGAGTCTGTTTGATGATTTGTTTTAATAGTTTGAAATGTCTTATGTAGATTTGAGTTTGTTAATGATGGTAAAGCAAAAAAGAGCAACACCTTGGAAACCAGGGAAAGTTATTTCCATACGCTTGCGAAATGGCGTTTACGTATTAGCACAAATGGTGCGTGATCCCTATCTGGTATTTTTCAACCATTTTAACGAAGAAAATAACTGGAAGGGAGTGACCTTGAAAGAGGAGGATATCCTTTTTTGTAAAGCAGTTACTCGTCAGTTTCTACGCTATAGTCCTGTAGCGATCGTCAAAGAAATTAACCCCCTGTTAGATTATGGACTACCCAAAGAATGGATCTATAGTCATATTGGAGGGCATCCTATTACTGTTTCGGTAAAGGGACGGGAGCGCCAAGTAGCTGGTTTTGGTCGACGCTGTTCTTTAGTTCTAGCGGATAAGGACAGTGGTCAACCGGAGGATAATCCACTTATGGGCCTCTTCCGAGCTTATATCATACCAGATATCAAAGAACAGGATTGGGAACGAGTAGGTCAGGCTGAACACATGTCCATTGAAGTATTTCCAACACTCAATGAGCGTCTCTACCTTTGCTATCTTTATGGGAAAAATATAAATCCAGAACAAGATATCTCTTTGGGAAAGCCCCTGCTTGATGACTATGAAACTTATGTAGATATCCTCACTAACAGCCCAGAGGCTCAACGTCTCTATCTAGGAGAGTACGAAGAATAAGAAAGGACATTTCATGAAACTCAGAATTTTTGCGGAAGACAAGACTGCTCAAAAGGTTTTTGAATATCAATTAGATCTTGCTGGTCAGACAATTCTTCTATCGACAGTACTCTTGTCAGGTGCTATTGCTTTGGCAGGAATATTTTCTGCTTTGAAAGAAAAATAAAAATAGAAAAGAGAAAACAAGAATGGTTTTACCAAATTTTAAAGAAAATCTAGAAAAATATGCTAAGTTGTTGGTTGCAAACGGAGTGAATGTACAACCGGGTCATACCTTGGCTCTTTCTATCGATGTGGAGCAACGTGAGTTGGCGCATTTAATTGTCAAAGAAGCTTATGCACTTGGAGCACACGAAGTTATCGTTCAATGGGCTGACGACTTTGTAAATCGTGAGAAATTCCTTCACGCGCCACTAGAACGTTTGGACAATGTTCCCGAATACAAGATTGCTGAGATGAACTACCTCCTTGAAAACAAAGCAAGTCGTCTTGGTGTCCGTTCTTCAGACCCAGGTGCCTTGAACGGAGTGGACGCTGAAAAGCTCTCTGCTTCTGCTAAAGCTATGGGAATTGCTATGAAGCCAATGCGTATCGCAACTCAATCCAACAAGGTTAGCTGGACTGTAGCTGCCGCAGCTGGACTTGAGTGGGCTAAGAAGGTCTTTCCAAATGCAGCGAGCGATGAAGAGGCAGTGGACCTCCTTTGGGACCAAATCTTCAAGACTTGCCGTATCTACGAGGAAGATCCAGTTAAGGCTTGGGAAGAACATGCAGCTATCTTGAAGAGCAAGGCGGAAATGCTGAACAAAGAACAATTCTCAGCCCTTCACTATACAGCGCCTGGAACAGATTTGACACTTGGCTTGCCTAAGAACCACGTCTGGGAATCAGCTGGAGCGATCAATGCCCAAGGTGAAGGATTTTTGCCAAATATGCCAACAGAAGAAGTCTTTACAGCTCCTGATTTCCGTCGCGCAGATGGTTATGTAACGTCTACAAAACCACTCAGCTACAATGGAAACATCATCGAAGGCATCAAAGTAACCTTTGAAAATGGTCAAATCGTTGATATTACTGCTGAAAAGGGTGACCAGGTTATGAAGGACCTTGTCTTTAAGAATGCTGGTGCGCGTGCCTTGGGTGAATGTGCCTTGGTACCAGATCCAAGTCCAATTTCCCAGTCAGGGATTACCTTCTTTAACACTCTTTTCGACGAAAATGCTTCGAACCACTTGGCTATCGGTGCCGCTTACGCAACTAGCGTTGTTGGTGGAGCAGAGATGAGCGAAGAAGAGCTTGAAGCTGCAGGACTTAACCGTTCAGATGTTCACGTTGACTTTATGATTGGTTCTAATCAAATGGATATCGATGGTATCCGTGAGGATGGAACGCGCGTACCACTTTTCCGCAATGGAGATTGGGCAATTTAAGGAGAATCTATGCTTGGAAGTATGTTTGTCGGACTTTTAATCGGACTACTAGCAGGAGCTATCACCAATCGTGGCGAACGTATGGGATGCTTCGGGAAAATGTTCCTCGGCTGGATTGGTGCCTTTCTAGGACAATTACTCTTTGGTTCTTGGGGACCAAGCCTAAGCGGTACAGCCATTATCCCATCAGTTCTTGGGGCCATGATTTTACTAGCCATCTTCTGGGAAAGAGGAAGCTAAGTTTCGCTTTAGAAGGCAGATTAACTCTAAAGAATAAGAGAGAGGCTGGGACAAAAGTCCTAGCCTCTCAATTGTCTTTGGATTGTCGATCAAGACGCAGTGGTTGAGTGGCCTCTACTACGCTGATTTCATCAGCTTTTACAGCCCTACTCAATTGTGCGGAGGTGGGACGACGAAATCGAATTCTAACGAATTACCGATTTCTGTCCCACTCTCTCTTTTTAGGTCGCTAGATAAAGTCATTTGAAAGCATTCATCTAAGCTTAGCCACAGAGCTTTCAGTGACTGGTTCTTTTTATATTGCCTCAAGTATGGTACAATAAAAGCATGAGAATTCAACAATTACACTATATTATCAAAATTGTAGAGACTGGTTCGATGAATGAGGCTGCCAAGCAACTCTTCATTACGCAGCCTAGTCTATCAAATGCGGTTCGTGATCTAGAAAATGAGATGGGGATTGAGATTTTTATCCGAAATCCTAAGGGAATCACCCTTACACGTGATGGAATGGAATTTCTATCTTATGCTCGTCAGGTTGTTGAGCAAACTCAACTTCTAGAAGAACGTTATAAAAACCCTATCGCTCATCGCGAGCTTTTTAGTGTGTCTTCGCAACACTATGCTTTTGTGGTAAATGCCTTTGTTTCCTTGCTCAAAAAGAGCGATATGGAAAAGTACGAGCTTTTTTTGCGTGAAACCAGAACCTGGGAAATCATTGACGACGTCAAGAACTTCCGCAGTGAAGTCGGAGTCCTCTTTTTAAATAGCTATAACCGTGATGTCCTTTCTAAGATGTTGGATGATAACCATCTGGTTGCCCACCATCTCTTTACAGCCCAACCTCATATCTTTGTCAGCAAGTCCAACCCACTTGCCCAAAAAGACAAGGTGCAGTTGGCAGACCTAGAAGACTTCCCATACTTGAGCTATGACCAAGGAACCCATAATTCCTTCTATTTCTCAGAAGAGATTTTGTCACAGGAACACCACAAGAAATCCATCGTGGTTAGTGACCGTGCGACCTTGTTCAATCTCTTGATTGGTTTGGACGGCTATACCATCGCGACTGGTATCCTCAATAGTAATCTTAATGGAGACAATATCGTCTCGATTCCACTTGATATTGATGATCCCATTGAGCTGGTTTATATCCAGCATGAAAAGACAAGCTTATCCAAGATGGGTGAACGCTTCATCGAGTATTTGCTTGAAGAAGTTCGTTTTGATAGCTAATCATAAGTATATTAGAAAAGAAAAGGAAAAATGACACCAATGAATACCAATGATTTTGATTTCCACTTGCCAGAGGAGCTAATTGCTCAAACTCCTTTGGAAAAGCGCGATGCTTCTAAGCTTTTGATGGTCAATCGCAAAACAGGAGAATTTCAAGATCGCCATTTTCACTCTATTATCGAGATGCTAGAGCCAGGTGACGCCCTAGTTATGAATGATACCCGCGTTTTACCAGCTCGTCTTCATGGTCAAAAGGAAGAAACAGGTGGACACGTTGAACTCTTGCTCTTGAAAAATACAGCTGGAGACGAATGGGAAGTCTTGGCGAAACCAGCCAAACGTCTCAAGGTCGGTGCCCGAGTTATCTTTGGTGATGGTCGCCTCAGCGCAGTCGTGACCGAGGAATTAACCCATGGTGGCCGTATTGTCCGTTTTGAGTATGAGGGTATTTTCCTAGAAGTGCTTGAAAGCCTTGGAGAAATGCCGCTGCCTCCTTATATCCATGAAAAGTTGGATGACCGTGAACGGTACCAGTCAGTCTATGCCAAGGAAAGTGGCTCAGCCGCTGCCCCAACTGCAGGCCTACATTTTACCAAGGAATTACTAGAAGAGATCCAGCAAAAAGGGGTTCACCTAGTTTACTTGACCTTGCATGTTGGTCTTGGAACCTTTAGACCTGTTTCGGTAGATAACCTGGATGAACACGAGATGCACTCAGAGTTTTATCAATTGTCTGAAGAAGCTGCAGCGACCTTGCGTCAGGTCAAAGATAATGGTGGCCGTGTCATTGCTGTGGGGACAACCTCTATCCGTACACTAGAGACCATCGGAAGCAAGTTTGACGGTCAAATCCAAGCAGACTCTGGTTGGACCAATATCTTTATCAAGCCAGGTTATGACTGGAAGGTTGTGGATGCTTTTTCTACTAATTTCCATTTGCCTAAGTCTACCTTGGTCATGCTCGTTTCTGCTTTTGCAGGCCGTGAATTGGTCCTTGAAGCCTACCAGCATGCTATTGACCAAAAATATCGTTTCTTTAGCTTTGGTGATGCCATGTTTATCTATTAAAAATAGAAGGGCTAATTCCTGATTGGATTAGCCTTTTTTGGTGTCAAATAACTATTGAATTATATGGAAATAAATGATACACTGAAAACTACAGGTTAGCCGTCAAAAATATATGTAATTTCAGGCTAGCTAGTTTAGATGCAGATGAGACTGTATCATCATTTTAAAAGGAGATTATCATGAAAAAAACATTGCGCTATACCAGTCTTTCAGCTCTTGCCTTGTTGGCTGCGGTGACACTTGCTGCTTGTGGAGGAAATGCTGAAAAAACTACAGCATCTTCAAGCAAAGAGGTTTCATCCTCTAAAGTAACCAAGGAGTCATCAAGTAAAACAGAAGCTAGTCAAAAAGAGGAGCATAAGTCTGAGACGAGCCCATCAAGTTCCGCAAGCACTCAAACGGATAAGAAGGAAGAGAAGAAAAAATCTCCAGAAGCTTACGCAAAATTCCTTGGGACTTGGGAAAACTATGCAGGAACAACAGCGACAGTTACAACGGATGGAATCGTGACCATTCAAAGTTCAAAAGGAACCTTCCAGTATGAAATGGGCCAAGTAGAGGAAAAAGATGGCTACTATTCGACAGGAATCCATCTTGTCGATGGTGGAGAAGGTGCACGCCTCATCTTTACACCAGCAGGTGTAGCAAATGAATTAACTGGTACGGATGGTAGTCAAGATGTCTTAGCAATCGGACAATCACCAAGCGACAAAGATAGTCATTTTTACCGTAACTAAGCATGAGAACAGGAAGTAAGGGTGCGTAATCGCCCTTGCTTTTTTTATGTTTTCGAAGCATACATTTTAAATCATTCGAGTTTATACGACGTTTAAGTTGGATAATGAACAAGTCCACTTTAAAGTGAAAGATAATAAGGATGATATCAAAGAAGCCAAATTCAGAGCTTAAGAATGAAGAAAAAGTCCATTTTGGACTATTTTCTTCATTCTTTTTATTTTACTAGATAAAAACTCTTAAAAATACTTCAGTATTTCTAAGGTTTTTGCTACCTCCAAAAAGAAAATTCTTTAATTACTGGATGGGATTGGTCTACATTCTGAAGTCCTGTTTCAAAGTTTTTCTAACGGATTCTAATAATAGAACAATTGAGATTACCTTGAGTGCAACTATTTCAGAGTGGGGCAAATATAGGACAGAGAATGTAACTTGACTATAGAATTTGAAAAATCATTTGAATAAATTTTTAAATAAATATTAATTGTTGACTAGAATGTTTCCAGAGATTTTTAAATTATTCGAATAAATTAAAAACAAATAAATAAGAAAAAAATCGCATCATAAATCTAATAATGTTATAATCAAAATGAAATGCAGCTATAAAAACAGGAGAATATAGATGAAAAATAACTTTTATGAATCAAAGGAACGTTTCTCGATCCGGAAATATACTGTTGGTGTTGCTTCCGTTTTATTGTCAACGCTGGTATTTGCTGGAGGAAATGTTTGTGCGGATGAGGTAAAGGCTCTTACAAATACAGAAACCTCAATTGTTACAGCAGAAAATCAGGGAGATAAAAATAAAGAGTATGACCTTGAACGAAATGAGATATCAACATTAAAGAAGGATGAAAATCAACCAAATGAAGCTGTAATTACTACTAATAATAGTGTTGCTCCTACTGAGTTGAATTCTACATCGTCTAAAAAGTTTACAGAAGATCCTGAAAATGTAGATAGTGAGATAAAGACGGAGACGCAATCTACAGAAAAATTAAGACGAACTAAAAGGGAGACGCCTTCTTCAGGTAGTGAAACAACCTACGTTAAAACAGGTGATACGATTACTGTACAAAATCCAGATGTTGAAGTCAATTTTCCAAATGGAAATAGTTTATATGCTCCAACAGAAACTATCATTCATATGGAAATACCCGATGAGCTAGAAATTAAACAAAATGATAAGGTCGTTGTTGATATTCCAGATGAAATTAGAATTCCTACGAGCCTACATTATGATGTAACTGGTCCCAGTGGAGAAGTGATTGGTAATGTTCTTCTTAATTCAGTTAGTAACAAAGTGATAACCACTTTTACAGACTATTTCGAGAAAAACAAGGTTGCTAAACAATTCACATTAACATTTAGTACTGGTTGGAAATCATATGTTAAACCAAATGTACCAACGGAACTTAATTTCAGCGGACGAAAGATTACAGTAACAGTAGGACCGGAGAGTGCTCCTGTACCGGTTGAAAAGACCAAGGTCACAAAATACGGTGAGGCAGTAATTGGTCATCCTGAACTAATCAAATGGACCATTCGTCTAAATTCAGGTAGTCTAGTAGCTCCTCAGGTTTTGACAAATTACCAATTAATTGATACGCTTCCGGATGATCAAGAATTGGTTCAAGATGGAGATCCTATTTTGGACGAATTTGATGCAGAAACGAAAGAAACATGGCGTTTAGGTCGTGCAGCATCTATTCCTTCAGATCATGTAGATTTATGGAATGGAAAAGCTCTTAGAGCTGAAAGAGTTCAGTCGATTTCTCCGTGGATTTCCAAAGGGAATGCTATTCAGTTATTAGAAAATATAAAAGAAAGTCCAACTGGCTTTTCTTTCAAGATAGCGCGATTAAATGAACTTATTTACATTCGTTATATGACGAGATTGAAAAAGGTACCAAATACCAATGAGGAATTACAAGAAAAACATGGTAATAACATCAAAATAACTTACAATAATGGTGAGGAACAAGCTTATCAAGCAACTTTTGCATTTAAGGCGGGTGGTTCTGGTTCAGCATCAAAAGCAAAACAACCAGCAAGAGTCGATTTATCATTTACAAAAAGTCTTGAAGGAAGAAAGTTAAAAGCTGGTGAATTCACCTTTAATTTAATTGATCAGACGGGTCAAGTAGTTGATACTCAGAAAAATGATAGTTTTGGACATATAACCTTTATTCCGCAGTTGTTCAACTCTGCAGGAACTTATCATTATACGGTTGAAGAAGTGGCGGGTTCTGAAACTGGTATGACTTACGATAAAATGAAAGCTGATGTGATTATCACGGTAAGCGCTAGTGGAGATTCCTATGTAGCTCAAACAACTATGCCAACTGATACCGAGTTCAACAATACCTTTAAATCATCTCCTGTTAAAGTAAATCTGGAATTCAATAAAGCGCTTTCGAACGGTAATTTAAATGCAGGGGATTTCAGTTTTACATTGATTGGTGATAACAATGTTAATGAAACGGTGACTAACAAGGCTGATGGGAAGATTAACTTCAACGAATTGTCGTTTGATCAAGTGGGTGTATACAACTACACTGTTAAAGAAGTGAAGGGTGATAAGGCTGATGTAGACTACGATGATATGACTATCGCAGTGAAGGTGACTGTAACAAAAGATGAAGATTCTGGTTTGTTAACTGCCCAAACCGAAATGATATCAACAGGTGGTGAAGCAACTGGTACAGATGATACAACTTTCAATAACTACATTGTAGCCCCAGTCACTGCACAATTCGACTTTAGTAAGGCTCTTGCAGGCCGTACTCTTAAAGATGGTGAATTCAGCTTTGTCTTGAAAGATGAGAATGGTACGGTTCTTCAAACGAAGAAGAATGATGGCGATGGTAAAGTTGCATTCGATGTGATCACTTACAAGAACAAGGAAGTAGGTGTTCATAAGTATACGGTAGAAGAAGAGGCTGGCTCAGAAGCAGGAATGACCTATGACCCAATGAAGGCAGAGGTAACAGTTACTGTCACGAAAGATAGTCATACCCTTACAGCGACCAAAGCTCTTCCAACAGATACAGAGTTCAATAATACGTTCACCCCAGCAGCAACCAGTGCCCAATTCAAGTTCACGAAGAAACTTGAAGGCAAAGCCCTAGAGGCAGATGCTTTCAGCTTCGAGTTGCTTGAAAACGGTCAAGTGCTTCAAACGAAGAAGAATGCGGCAGACGGCACGATCCAATTTGACGCTATTTCATATGATAAAGAAGGTACACATACCTACACTGTTCGTGAAGTGGCAGGCGCAGATACAGATATTGACTACGATACTATGAACGCTGAAGTGACAGTTAAGGTCACAAAAGACGCAGCCACAGGTATCTTGACAGCAAATGTCACAATGCCAGCTGATAGCGAATTTAACAACTATGCAGTAGCCCCAGTCACAGCCCAATTTGACTTTAGTAAGGCTCTTGCAGGACGTACTCTTAAAGATGGTGAGTTCAGCTTCGTCTTGAAAGATGAGAATGGTACGGTTCTTCAAACGAAGAAGAATGACGCCGATGGTAAAGTTTCATTCGATGCGCTTACTTACAAGAACAAGGAAGTAGGTGTTCATAAGTATACAGTAGAAGAAGTCGCTGGTTCAGAAGCAGGAATGACTTATGATCCAATGAAGGCAGAGGTTACAGTGACTGTAACGAAAGCAGGTCATACCCTTACAGCAACCAAAGCCCTTCCAACAGATACCGAGTTCAACAACACCTTCACACCAGCAGCGACAAGTGCCCAATTCAATTTTACTAAGAAATTGGAAGGAAAAGCTCTTGAAGCCGATGCCTTCACCTTTGAATTGCTTGAAAATGGCACTGCCATTCAAACGAAGAAGAATGACGTTAATGGGAACATCCAATTTGATGCCATTTCATATGACAAAGAAGGAACCCATACTTACACCGTTCGTGAAGTAGCTGGAACAGATACAGACATTGATTATGATAGTATGACTATCGCAGTTAAAGTTACTGTTACTAAAGATATTACTACAGGTCTTTTAAGTGCTAAGACTGAAATGACTGCATCGGGAGGTGAAGCAACTGGTGCAGATGACACAATTTTCAATAACTACGTTGTAGCTCCAGTTAAAGCACAATTCGACTTTAGTAAGGCTCTTGCAGGCCGTACTCTTAAAGATGGTGAGTTCAGCTTCGTCTTGAAAGATGAGAATGGTACGGTTCTTCAAACGAAGAAGAATGACGCCGATGGTAAAGTTTCATTCGATGCGCTTACTTACAAGAACAAGGAAGTAGGTGTTCATAAGTATACAGTAGAAGAAGTCGCTGGTTCAGAAGCAGGAATGACTTATGATCCAATGAAGGCAGAGGTTACAGTGACTGTAACGAAAGCAGGTCATACCCTTACAGCAACCAAAGCCCTTCCAACAGATACCGAGTTCAACAACACCTTCACACCAGCAGCGACAAGTGCCCAATTCAATTTTACTAAGAAATTGGAAGGAAAAGCTCTTGAAGCCGATGCCTTCACCTTTGAATTGCTTGAAAATGGCACTGCCATTCAAACGAAGAAGAATGACGTTAATGGGAACATCCAATTTGATGCCATTTCATATGACAAAGAAGGAACCCATACTTACACCGTTCGTGAAGTAGCTGGAACAGATACAGACATTGATTATGATAGTATGACTATCGCAGTTAAAGTTACTGTTACTAAAGATATTACTACAGGTCTTTTAAGTGCTAAGACTGAAATGACTGCATCGGGAGGTGAAGCAACTGGTGCAGATGACACAATTTTCAATAACTACGTTGTAGCTCCAGTTAAAGCACAGTTTAATTTTACTAAGAAACTTGATGGTCGTGCGTTGAAAGCTGGTGAATTCAGCTTCGTATTGAAAGACAAAGATGGTAACGTGATTGAAACCGTAAGCAATGATGCTGAAGGTAAGATCAAGTTCTCAGCTCTTGAGTTCAAACGTGGTCAAGAAGGTACATATATCTATCACGTAGAAGAAGTGAAAGGTACAGAGGCTGGAATTGAGTACGATAAGATGGTAGCGACTGTTGGAGTTACTGTAACTAAGGATGGTAAAGTGTTGACTCTTACTTCACAAATGCCTGAAGATACTGAGTTTAACAACAAGGTAACACCGCCAACACCGCCAACACCGCCAACACCACCAACACCACCAACACCGCCAACACCACCAACACCAGTAACACCACCAACACCAGAAAAACCTAAAGGTCCTGAGTTGCCAAACACTGGTGAACAATCTAAATCTGAAATTGCTGTACTTGGTGCTGCACTTGGTCTTGTAGGTCTAGCTTTGGTTGCGAAACGCAAAAAAGAAGATGAAGCTTGATATATATAGAATGAATCAAGATTTTATTCTAGATATTTAAATTAGTTCTATTTAAAAATTATTAATGTATTTATTGAATAGATTAGTTTTTAACTAACTTGAAGTGGTTGGAAAAGAAATCTAGACGATTCTGGGTGACTGCTTAAGTTAGGAATCTTTAATGGATAGCGAATAAATTATCGAGTTGGGATGAACACCACCAATAGTAGCGTAGAGGCCGGTACTTAAATGCTCTGTATTCAAAATAAGTTTTCACAAAATGGGCACCAGTTGCTTTGTCTATTGTCTTGAATGATATGCGTTAAAAGTTAGTTATCTCGAGCAATACGCACGATGGTGGAGAGGGTGCGCGTCTGATTTTTACCTCAGCTGGAGTCCAAAATGAATTGACAGGTAAGGATAGAAGCCAATACGTCTTGGCAATTGGCCAATCACCAAAATACAAAGACAGTCATTTTTACCGTAACTAAGGATGGAAAAAAAGAAGTGAGCCAAACTGATGGCTCACTTTTTGAATTGTAAAAATTGTAGATGAGATTTTTAATGCCGAACAAAAAAACCGGCTCTATAATATTTGTAGTGGGTAAATCCCCTATGGATCTTATGGAGCCTATTTTTGTGTAGAAAAAAAGTCCCATATGACCTATAATGAAAAGCGATCAAACAACTCATTAGAAAGAATCCTATGGAACAATTACATTTTATCACAAAACTGCTCGATATCAAAGACCCTAATATCCAGATTCTAGACATCATCAATATGAATACCTACAAAGAAATCATCGCTAAACTGGACTACGACGCCCCATCTTGCCCTGATTGCGGAAGTCAAATGAAGAAATATGACTTTCAAAAACATTCTAAGATTCCTTACCTCGAAACGACTGGTATGCCTACCAGAATTCTTCTGAAAAAGCGTCGATTCAAGTGCTATCATTGCTCGAAAATGATGGTCGCCGAAACCTCTCTCGTCAAGAAGAATCATCAAATTCCTCGTATTATCAACCAAAAGATTGCTCAAAAGTTAATTGAAAAGACTTCTATGACTGATATTGCACATCAGCTATCCATTTCAACTTCAACTGTCATTCGTAAGCTCAATGACTTTCACTTTAAGCATGATTTTTCTTGTCTTCCAGAGATTATGTCTTGGGACGAGTATGCCTTTACCAAGGGAAAGATGAGTTTTATCGCACAAGATTTTGATCAGCTCAATATCATTACTGTTCTTGAGGGAAGAACACAAGCTATCATCCGCAATCAC